>JBNLDQ010000010.1:0-61086 GCA_050304475.1 Turneriellaceae bacterium
GAAGAGTTTGCGACAAAGAAAGGTTGGCTTTGTTCTTTGACTCTTCCCATGTTGTCGTAGAAAACCGGTCCTGTCACGGTCATTCCCTTAACGGTGCCTGTGTCGTTGTCGTAGTGTTCGGCTTCTTTCTGGGTTTGAATCACCCGTTTCATGCCGTCGATGAAGATGACTGTATCGAGGGTTCGCGGTGCGTCCGATGTATCTGCGTGGTCTTCTCTGTTTTTGGTGACGGCTTTGGCGGGCACTGTGCTGATGTCGTAGCTCATTTCAAGGCTGGGGGTTGGGTCTGTGCTAGAGAGATAAGGGCCCCAGACTTTTTTCATTCTGCCGAATTCATCGTATTCGTAATGTATTTCGTTGCCGTTGGTGTCGATGCTTTGTAGAACAACCCCGAATCTGTAATCATACGTTGATGTTGATTCGTAGCCTTCCTGGCCCTCGACTTCGTCCCAGACTCTGATGATGTGGGTGTGGACTGTGTTGTCGTATGCGTAGTGCATGGAATAACCCAACGGGTCTGTGAGAACTTCAATGTTCCCGTAGCTGTTGTAGCTCAAGGTCGATGTCGCCCAACCGCCTGCGGTTCTGTCGGTCGCCCGCAGTCGCGATGAAAAGACTTCGAGGTCGCCGTATTCATTATATTCGGCTTCTCTCCGGCGCAGTTCTTCGCCGGTGTAGTCTTCGACAATGACAAGGTTCGGTTTTGATACGATGTATCTTCCGTTAAAGGTTGAGGCTGGTTCGTAGTCAATGGTCAAGAAGGTGTCGTCAAGGTGGTCTTTGTCGTCGCCTTCGTCGATTTCAGAGGTGACGTCGCCTAAGGCGTTGTAGTTGTAGGTGACGATGTTGACTTTTTGGGCCGAATAGCCCGCTTCTTTGTAGGTTGATCGTTGTTCGATCATGGGCAAGAAGGCGTACCAGGCGATATTGTCTGCGACTACTCCGTTTCTGATGCCGTAGGTGTTTTCGGTTTTGCGCAGTACGTGGCCTGAGGCGTCGACTGTCTTTGTGCTTTTGACCAGGCTTTTCGAGAGATAGCCGTGTACTGTAATGTCGGTTCCTTCGTTGTCGACAACCAGCGTATGGGTGTCGTCATAGGTGTTGTAGTAGTCGGTTATGGTTTTGGTGCCGTCGGCTCTGATCTCTTTGACTTTGGCAAAGCCGTAAGAGTTTCTGCCGTCTCTGTCGTATTTTGCGTTTTCGTATACGTAACGTGTTGTGTAGACTTCTCTTTCGGTCGTGTCTTCGGTTGTTTCTGAAGAGAGTTTTTCGTCAAGGTTTCCGGGGGTTGGTTCTTTTTCGTCCATTGTCACGCCCGGAAAAACTTCGACTTTTGACAAGACGTTGATGCTTCCTGCGTGGGCGACGGTGTTTCCTTTTCTATCGTAGTGAAATACCATTTGGCCGCCAATGGGGTTGCTTACTTTTTTCAAAAGATTGGTTTTATCGTTTCGGTTCAGTTTGGCGTAGACCTTGCTTGCCGTATTGTCGCCCCGGTAAATCCTGTCGGCAAGCCCGTCGCCGTTGATGTCCTGCATGCTGATCTCTCCGGAGCTTTCAGAGTCCGAACCTCCGAATGAGGGGCTGACGACTACGCGCATGTTGGGCGCAAAAGGCACCGGTATGGGTATCGCGATTTCCATGCCCACGTCAGCGTTGCTTGATGCCGAACCTGAAAAGGTGAGGCTGTCGTTATCTTTGGCATAATTAATGGTCCAATCGGGCGCATAGAGGTTGATGGTAGGGCCGTATTTATGGCCGTAGTTTAGCCTGACTTTGATATAGTCTTGCGTGGGCGAATCTTTCCAGATCACATCGGGCAGGCCGTCGCCGTTTATGTCCATCACATCCAGGTAGCTTCGGTTTGACGTAAAGCTGTTGTTGTTCCCGGTTCTGGCTTTGACGCCTGATAGTGGGGCGCTGGAGCCGAAGTAATAGGTGCCGGAAGTGCTGTACCTGATAGAGTTGGTCACGTCGTCAAAAAGGCTACCGAAAAGATCGATGATTTGCCCGCTTGCGCCCACGTTAATGTCAACGAGGTCATTGCCCGCCAGGCTGTAGAGTTCTTCCTGTGAGCTAAAGCCGTCGCCGTAGTTGATGCGTACTTTTAAGATATTGCCTTCTTTTTTGACGTGGTCTGTGAGGCCGTCGCCGTTGATGTCGATAAAGTCAATTTGACCGCGTGAAAAACCAAGCGAGCCGCCGCCGTTAGTGCTGGGTCCGCCCGGGGGCATCACGGTGGGGCCGTCGAGTTCCGATTTGGCGGCTCCTTTTGAGGCGGGTTCGTGGCTCTTTGCTTTGCCGATTGAACTAATCAAAGGAATCAGCGCATCGCCAACGCCAAGACCCACAGAGCTGTTGGTGTTTGTGCGGATCTCGCTTCGCATGTTGTCGACAGCACGAAAACCGCCATACCCCTGGCCGTCTTTATTTAATGATACCAGAACGCCGGAGCTGGAACCTCTTTGTACCATGTCGGGGTATCTGTCGCCGTTGATATCGACAAAGTCGTAGTTTGTCACAGACTCGCTCTCGTTGACGGAACCTGTCAGTGAAAAAGCGCTGACGCTGAAACTGGTGCCATCCGATGAGCTTTGCCGCAAGTAATTGATCCCCGAATCGGTATTGCTTGATGAAGGGCTTGATGGCGCGCTTGGGCCGGCGTCGACAATGGTGTTTGGCGTCTCTTGTTCGGCAATCAAGGGCGTCACCGCGGCCTCGCCGCCGACTCTCGATGATTTCATTTTTGTGCGGGTGATATAGACATCCTGCCCCGCGTTACCGATAAAACGATCTCTTTCGCTATCGGGGCTCATCCGGGCGATATAACGCCCCCACACAAGGTCGGCCTCCTGGTCTTTCACGGTAGCGGGGTCGCCGTCAATATCATCGGTAAAATCGTTGTCGCCGTCTTTGTCCATGTCGCGGAACATCGTGCGGTCCCACTCTTCGTAGGTCCACCCGCGGTAAGCCGGGAAATCGCCGCCTTGATCAGGCGCATCCCAGATATAGTTTAAGCCGGTGGGCAGGTAAAAGTCCTCATAGGCGCTATAGCGGTCGTTGACCGGTAGCTCCAGTTTGCCGCCCCTGTCAATGCACCTGTCGTCAATTTTCGGTTCGCAAGGGTAATCGCCCTCGCCCACAATGTTGTCCGTACGCACATAACGAATGACGGGCGACCATAAAACATCGTCGCGGTTGGTAAATTCAATTGAGCTTGCAATAAAAGCAATAGACTCGCCTTTTTTTATGTCCACTTCAATCGAATGCCCATAGACTTCGGTATCGTCTTTTTCAATTTCTTTCCACCACAGATCTACCGATTTGGGGCTGTGATCCGGGTTCATTGCAATCTCTTTGACAAGGCGGGTTACCGCTTGGGGCGGTTCTTGCGAGTCATACACTTGAACCAGTTCATATTCGTCGACCCTGTCTCCGCCGGTAATGTCCGCGCCGCCGGCAGCTTCGGCCTTTAAAACATTTCTTTCTACTTGTATGACCTCCTGCTTGGCAATGGTTACTTTGACGCCGTCTTTGGCCTCGCCTTGCAGTTTTTTAACCTCGCCGTCAATGATGATGCGGCCTGCTTTCGGCGCAGTCCAGCGCCTGACAGCGTCCGTTATGAAAAATTGCTTCTTGTATGTTTCGACTTTCTCCGGGGCCATCACCGAAAAACTGCCCCCTGGCCCGCCGGCTGCCATCGTATGGTTGCCCGGGTCAATCGTATCGCCGTTGTTGAACTTCACCACCACGGAACCGCTTTCAGGCTTGACAAGCTGGTCGACAAAACCGTCGCCATTGATATCCTGGAACATTGATAAAGAGTTAGTATTGCTGAAGTTCCCCGATAACGAAAGAGCAACGCGAATATCATCATCAATCTTTAAGGTCGCGCCCCCGCCAAAGTTCATTGAGGTGTTCTTATCGACTGAAAAATAATCGCTTGATTTCTTGCCTAAAATACCGCCAAGAACCGATAAAAGAGCGTCAAAACCGGCCAAAGCGTCAATTGTCGTAGCAACCGTACCTATAATCGTGCTGACCATGCTCCCTACGCCGGGTAAAATTTCCGTAGGTATCTTATCTAAAATCCGAACGACGGCAGATAAAACACGAAGCACAGGTCTTGCCGCCCGCATGATCGGGCTTAAAATATCATAGACTTCCTGCAAGAACGCAAAAGGGTTTGGAATCACAAGCATATTGGGCGATTCAATCGTATCTACCGACGAAAAAGAGCTGCCCGTATTTTGGTAAATGTCAAAATCGTCATTGTCGCTTTTCTTTACGACCTGGTCCGGCAAATTATCGCCGTTTAAGTCCATTAAAACAAACTTTGAATCGCTGCGCGAATTGCCCACCGAAGCGTTAAACGACAAATCAACCCCCGCAGAACCGGGTTCGATCTCAAAACCAAGACTCACGCCCTGGGTAGAGCCGCTTGATTCCGAATAACTTAAGTTCGGCTCATTGCCGCTTAAAATATCCAGAATATCCGAAAAGCCGCCCACATCTTCCAAATCGCCGGGACCGCCCCCAAACGAACTCTGGTTGTCATAAAGGTAGGTATGCCCCCCCGATTCGGGCAAATCGTAGTAATCGAAATCATAGCTGTAAAAATCGCCGTCGTCTGCGCCAAAAACGTCAATCCGCTCTAAAAGGCTTTTGTTCGATGAATTATTTGTCGTATAGTTTAAGGCGTAACGGCGAACAGGTTCATCGCCAAAATTAACAATGATCTCTTTTAACCGCCGTCTGGTCATTACCTTAAAGCGGCTTCGGGCAGAACTAATGATGTCCGGCCGCCTGTCGTTTGCGCTCAGGCCGTCTTTGGTAAACTGCACTGAAAAACTCGTCTGCGTACATTCGCCGCCCACATAGACGCCCGTATAGCGAACTTCTTCCAGGTAGGTTTGAACCCCCGCGAGCTGGTTTTCAATTTCATCTTTTGCAATAGAGTCGTTTGAATAGAGATACTCCACGCAGTTTTCATGCGCGTCAATTTGCGTATCCAGGTACCACTGGTAAATGGGGTGAATTGAAGGCGTAGAGCTATTCAGGTCATGGTCAATGGCGCGGTTGCTTTTTAAAACCGAAGTTCCTCCCGGCGCGCTTTGCTTTTTGCCGTAATACGAAATGCGCCCGTTCTTGTCTTTGACTTCCCACCAGTAGTTTTCCGCCGAAGTCCCGTGTCGAATGATCTCTTGAAAAGCGCTTTCGGCTTTCGGCCGGTAATACTGAATGCCAGGACCGCTGCTTTCGCCCAGGTAACCGCCGTCTGCCTCAATCAGTTCCTGGCCGTTCAACAAATAGACATCATCTTGCCCCACGCCGTCCAAATCGGCGCCACCGTACTTGGGTACGCCAAACTTGGTATCGATGGTAATCGAAGGAACAGACAAATCCCAGCCGACGCCAAGCCAGCCGTTAGAGCCCGAAGAGTTATAGCCAATGGCAAGCTGCGGCTGCATGCCCGCTCTACCGGGGGGCACTTCAATCGGGTAATTCAAAGAGTTGCCGCCGCTTTGGCTCGCTTTTGGGGGCTCAATTAAACCGACGCCCGCCGATGGGTCGGCAGCCTTGATGTCCTTTAAGGTATTCGGATTATAACTCATCGGCTTGGGGCTTTCGGGCAAGGTCAAGGTAGAGTTGACCATCTTCGTAAAGTGCGTGGTCATTGATATAATGACCTGGTTTTTCTGGTCAACGCGAATGCGCTTTAAACGAACCCACTTGCCCTCTTCTTCGTCAAAATAATAAGTATGCAAATTCTCTATCCCCATATCCTCGGGGATATACTCCGGGTTATAAGGAAGCTCTATCTTCACCGGTTTCTGGAATTTCGTGCCGTGCGGGGTAAACTCGTAGCCTGCGTACTCTGCCGTGGCGTTATACATCCCCTCCTCAAAAGCGGGAACCTCGTCTGTCTTTAAAGGGCGAACCCCGATTCTGGTCGCTTTTTTCAAAGCGCCTTTGGGTATCTTGACCTTGACCTTCCGAAAAACAACTTCGTCTTCGCCCTCTTCGCCAAGATGACCGGGGGGAATATCTTTTTCAACGCCGGCTAAACGCACCTCGGATGATGCGCCCGGCCCGCGCCCCATTTGGGCCGGTTGGGCAAATAACGGCGTCACTAAAATCGGCCAAACAAAAAAATAGATGACCAGCGCGCTGATCGATTTAAACCAGATTGTATTTTTTAAATTCCACATATTTACCTAGCCGTCCCCGTTTCCTCTGTGCTATAACGGCGATACGCATCGCCTGAAACCTTTGATTTTTCACGGCGCTTTTTCTCGTAAGAGTTGCGTTTTTCTTGCGCCTTTTGTTTTTTTTCTTTATTATTGTCTGCGTTGTCAGCGCCATTTGCGCCCTGGTTTGAACCTTGGTTGCCGCCGGCATTTGAATGCGCCTCATAGTCAGCCTTGGCCTTCTTCTCTTTCGCCCCGGCGCTATCCTCATTGGCGTGCGAAGCCTTCAATTCTTTAATCGGCTTCACCCCTTTTTCTTCGGGCTTTCTTTCTATTTGTTTGCCAGGTTTGCCTTGGCCTTTCGAGTTAGAGCCGCCTTTGGCGTATAAAACGGCAGGCGCCACCAAAGTACCAAACCCGAAGAAAACCCCAACGAAAACCGGAATAATTCTTTTGTATAATTTCATCTGCATGATCCTCATCTTAATACCCCGCCCCAAAAGTATACCAGTCCAAACCCGAACCAAGCAAATTCGATGTCTTCTCTACCCCGAGCTCCGCAGGCGTCGCCTCAGCGGGAACATCGTTTGGCTCATACTGGTCGTTTTGATAAACAACATTCGGATCATGAAGCCCAGGCCCCGTTAAGACCATACCCCCGGGACGGTTGCGAATCACGGAATAGTCACCCGCCTCGGCAGGACCGCTTACGCTGACAAAATAACGGCCGGGCAAAAACTGACCGGAAATGTAAAATGAATTCTTATACCCGACAAACGTACCGCTTTCGACCAGGCGATCCATGGTCACTTGATCCGGACTATCGCTTGCATCACCCGTATCGCGGTATAACTTCACTTCAAGCTGTGATAAGATGTTCGCAGGCAGACCGGGCGAAAACTCTACCCAAACCGATTCCATCTGAAAGTAAAACCAGTCCTCGTCATGCCAGACAGAAATTGTCTTTCGGAGAGGCGACAGGCTCAAGGGCTGGGCCGTCTGTGGCGTATCGTCCCCTTCGGTTTCGTCAATGGCGATTGTATCGTCTACGCTCCAATTCGCATAACCGCCGCCATAAGCGATAAAATAATCGCCTAAAGAAGCCGTCGATGAACCGAAACTATAAACCCGCGCAAAGTAAAGACCCGTAGACAAGTTAAGCGTATCGGCGGCAAATAAACCGTTCCTGTCGTCAATGCGGCGAACCAAGGTAAGTTTGGTCTCATCAAGGTTGGCCCCAAGATCGCCGGAAGCCCCGTCATAGCGGTATATCTCTAAAACCGTATCGATAGAAGAGTTGCCGTAAGTATGAATAGAATAAATTGCGCCGGGGTTTGAATGAAAAATATACCCACTGTCAAAAGCATTATCAGACTCATTGTCTTCGCCAACCCGGTTGCCCCAATCGACAATCATCCGAAGACGAAGATCGCCGCCCGGTACATGCCGGTCAAAAGGAAGAGTCACGCTCGAGATTCCAGCGTTAAAAAGAGACTGGTACCAAATCGGGTCCCACTCGTAAACAATACGGTTGTCCGGCCCACCCCTCAACTCAAATTTTAAATAGAAATCCGTATTGTACGTCGTATTGGCAATGCTAAAATCCGCAGAAACTTTTTTGTCAACGGAATCAATCTCGCTCGTAAGATTTGTCGCCTTGATGTTGCCCGAACTGCCGCCTTGCACCACAATGTTATAATCTGCGTGCGCCTCGTTGTTTTGTTCGTTTGACTCGTTTACCCGGTTGCCCGGATCAACCGCAAGGTGAAGCGGGTACGAGCCCCCTTCCAGAGAATATTCAAAGGTAAAATAACGCACTTCGCCGGGCGCCATGCCGGCTTCAATGACCTCAAACATGTCGCCAAAATCGCCCGTGCGAGGCGCCGACGAATAGTAAAGCTCCACGCTTGTAGAGTTGGTCGTAATCCAACTGCCGATATTTTTTACCGCAACCGTCGTCGTGATAATATCGCCGCCGTAAATTGTAGTACTTGGCGATGAGGGCGACGGCACTGTGACATAAGAGTCAATCACAAGATCGGCAAGGCCGTTTGCATTGCCATCTAACGTCTCTACTTTTAAAGAATAATTGTCAAAAGCCTCGGACAACGGAATCACAGCCAGGTAAACCTTTAACGGTTCCGAAGAGTCGTTAAAATACTGAATCACCTCGCTATCGCCAAGGTTACCGGCATAGCGCAAAACAACCAAACGCTCTACCTGCTCCGGCAGTTTATCCCCGTTACTATCGTATTTGTCCACCATAATCGTCCGGGCGACCAGAAGATCAATGTCGCCTACCGTTGAGGTAAAATTTGCCAGCGCGCTGAACCACTTCTTGGGCAAAAGCTCATAGGTGTACCAGTCCTCGTCAACCGCGGCAAGATTGCTGTAGCTTTTCGCTTCAATGGGAACCGCCGTTTGCCAAACGTCGTTCGTCGTAATCTCTTTTCCTTCTTCATCTATGTAGGTCTCTGAAGAGGGCTCCAGCTCATCGTCGGCGCTCTGGTCTCGGGGAAGATCAATCGATAATGACAATGGGCCGTAAAGGTTGTTATCTTTATCAGATTCGGCAAGGGTATTGTGACGATCAATAAGAGCGTAAAGCCGGTACTTGCCGTCAGATACCGGGAGCGTTAAATCAATTTGACGTTTTTCGCCCGGCATCAAAAGGTCAATCACGCTTTGACCGACAGCCGTATCGTACTCATCCGGCGCAGTCGCGTTTTCCCCCAAAAGAAAAAGCTCAAGTTCCACATTCTCTAAAGGAAAAGCCCCCCGGTTTTCCACCTGGGTCTTGACAAAAAGAGTATCGCCATAGCTCGGCAAAAGAGGGTCAAGCGATACAGAGTTAATCGCCGCGTCATGATCAAACTCATTGGTAATCGCAACCTTCACATCGTAAGACGTTGTCGTAAAATAAGTACAAGAGTTGCCCGAGGCAGGACAAGAAGGCGCTTCTCCCACCCGAAAATAGTGAACCACCGTATCCGGACCGGGGTTGTAAACGCTGATGGTCTCTCTGTTTGTGCCCGAATCGGAAAAAGCGGTAAGGTTCTGGTCCCCGTCAAACATATAAAGATCAAGGTCGCTGCCCGCTAAAATATAATCTACCGTAAATTGCAAACGTTTGCCCGGCGGCAGGTACACATGGTAGTATTCCATACCGTCCCAGGAACTTTGCGATAAATAATCCCCGCTTGTCAAAAGCGCGCCGGGGAACTCATCGTCGGTATCCTCAAAAGAATCCGTCGTTGTATCGCCCGCAATGCGGTAATAGCCAAGGCCGCTTACGTTGTTGGTCTCGCTGATCTCCGGGTGCCAGTTGCCAGTATCGACAATCGCTGAAAAAGTATAATCGCCGGGACCAACCACCACTTCAAACGTATGGTACATATAGTTGTTGCGAGTGAATTGCCAATAGTCATCATCATGGTTACGGTAAGGCTTCTCCGGGTCGTTGTCGCCATTAGCGTCGACGTATTCATGAGTTTCAAAATCATCTTCAGAGCCAATCATCACATTATTTGCCGTATAAGGCGCTTGATCGCCAATTTCCCCGACAGAAGGCTTTGACTTGCGATTCACGAAAAAATCAATCTCAAAGCTGGGCGGGTAGACCACGTCTGAAGGTACAATACAGTTAATAAACCCGTAACTATCGCTGTCGCAATTGTCGCGCCAGCTTAAACCGGTTGAGGCTGTCACGTCCTGGGCTTTCACCCGTACCTTCACCCGGTAGCGCGGCGTGTCTTCCGTGACATTGCTGCCTTCCAGATTTAAATGGGCGATTAAATCTTTATCTTCATCGGTAAGAAGCGTCGATGTGATCTCTTCTATAGTCACCCGAAGATCGGACATCCGCCGCAATTTCACGTCCATTTCATATTGGCTTTCGTTGGCTTGGGTATCCCCCGAAACTTTTCTGACTTCCAGGTAGTAGGTGCCGCTTCTGGTAATCCGAAGAGCGATCTCTTCGTCGTCGTTGTGGTTTGTCGATGATGCAATTTCCGCCTTGTCCGGGTCGTAGAGGTAAATATCCAGTGGCGCGACATAAGCGTCATGCCTGACTTTAAAGCGCAGGTATTGGCCCTGGCTTGCCGTTATGCGGTAAAAGTCATTGTCTTTGGAAACCATCGTGTTCGAGAAAAAAGGCACGTTGATATAACGCGAATGATCGATGTCGTCGTTTTCTGCGCCGTCGCTCCTGACTTCCCAGTTGTCTTCGGCTAACGGCCCGTCTACCGACATGCCGACCCCCGCCGAAATATTGTTGGTTTCGTTTGTCTCTTCGATATTGTTTCGCGGGTCGATTACAAAAAAGACATCGTATGTTCCGGAGACGCTGCGATACAAGTAGTCAATTTTAATTTCCTGGCCGGGTTCTATCAGCCGGATAATATGAGTCATTTCTCCGTCCAGGCCGGTCGGCGGCCCGCCGGGAAAATTTTTGTATAAGTCGACATGAACGTTAGTTGCCACTGCTTCGCCTGCGTTGACAACCACCGCCCGAAAATGAGCCCACCCGCCGTCTGTTACGGCAAACTCATTGGCAAGAACCGGCTCTGCCTGAAATTTTAAATCGGGTTTTGCTTGCGCGTGCAAGGATTTGCCAAACAAGCCAAATGAAATGAGCAAAAATAGATACAGCGCCAAACGAACGGCGACTGACTGTGACAATAACCTAAAAAAGTTTTTATCATGCAATTTTAGCGGAGATATAATGTAATGTGTAAATGTTTCCAACGACTCCCGAATCATGAGACCAGCCTTTCTTTTTTATCAAACAGGATTCGCGAAATTACGATTGGTAATTTTATGCAACATGCTTGTTTATTTTTTCAGCATATGCAATGCGCTACCCTGTTTCTATTACCAAAATTTTAACTTTCCCGGCAAAGATGCCTTGGCAAGGATTTTTTTTTATTTTTTATTACCTTTTCGTTGAATACAAAATTTAAAATATAAGCGTTCCACTTCTGGCTATGCGCTCAATTCGAAACCGATATCTAAATTGTACGTAACGTTAAAACGTGTCTCCGGGAAGTTGGATCGACCAAGAACGATAACCCTGATGATAGCCGCTATTTGTGTTATTTTAAAGCCTGGAAAAAAATTGCGTTGAGTACAGTAAAAGACAAAAGAAAAGTAAAGAACCAGGACCGCCGACGATCATTCGCTCATTGCAAAACGAGACAAATAAACTTACAATGGCAGTCCCGGTAAAAGCTATGAAATGTTCATACTCTTTTTACAGAATGAAAAAGGCTACCCATAACCCGAATACAATGGCAACGCCAATCATTCCGTAAGCCATAACATTTTGACCCATTGATGACATATATATCCTCCTTTCTAACAACAGCGGGGTCAAATCCAGCCTTGTTGTTAAATTCAAAGCATCGATATTTCTTTAAGCCGACAACGTCAAGAAGTTTTATCCAATTTTTTGTGAAAATTATAAAAAGAGGTTTTTAATATGATTGAAAATTATTGCGATTTTGCTCCAAATATGGCATTTTGTCTATGATGTTTCAAATAACTATTCGTAAATACGGCGATCACGGAAATAGTACGGATAACCCTCATGATGAAGCGGCAGAGATTGCTCTACTTTTCACGGAGACAGTACACAAGGTAAACGCATTAGATTACTCTGCAGAGCAAATCGATGCTTGGGCTCCAAGTCCTCCCGATATTAGTCAATGGAAATCGCGCTTGCTTCGGACAAAGCCTTTTGTCGCCTGGTTGACATTTCCGAAACGTCATACCCGGAGCGTTATTGCAGGATTTGCGGAACTGGAAACCAATGGCCATATCCAATGCTTTTACGTGCATGCAGATTATCAAAGGTGCGGGATAGGCACGTTATTATTACAGGAGATTATACGTTCGGCCAATCTCTATCAGGTGACAAAGCTTTATACTGAAGTCAGCATCACGGGAAAGCAGTTTTTTATAAAGTCGGGGTTTACAGTTTTAGGCCAAAATACGGTATGCCGGAATGACATACAGCTTATCAACTTCCAGATGGAAAAGTGGCTATAAATTTTATTACAAAAAATACCATAAAACAGATAAGGTCATAGCATGAAAAAACCCATATCATTCTTGCATTACTTGATTTTTTTATTTTTTCCGTTTGGTATATGGCTGCATTTTGCCATTGATCCGCAGAAGTTACCTTGGACTTCAATACAATTACCACTATTTATTCGATTTTCCATCGGGCTTCCTCTCTCTTTTTTTGCCCTTTTTTTAATAGTTCGCTCCAGGATGCTGCTAAAAGGAGCAGCTGGACGTTTGGTTTCGGGCGGTGTCTATGCAATATCACGCAATCCCTTGATTTTAGGATTATTAATAATGTTGTGGGGACTTGCCTTCTTTTTTCAATTGTTTTGGTGGTTTGTTCTTTCTTTACCTGGTTTTATCCTGACTTATTATTTTATTATTTTACCGGAGGAGTCTGACTTACATCAAAGATTTGGCATTGTATATGAAAACTATTGCCTTAAAGTACGGCGCTGGATTTAACGTCGTATTATTTAAACTTATCGGTTTTTGCCGATCGTTTTCCACCGCTTTACTGTCTTATCAAAAATAATAGTCGGCCCGATGGAAGCGTTTGAAATTAAAATGCCTTTTTTCGGTGGCCCTGGTAGGGAATTCCACACCAGCATGCATCTTAATACCTAGCCAAAATAGAAAAGCCTCCTGCATAAGACGTGCCCGCAAATTTCGAACTCCTCCCTTTAGGTACAACATTGATGATAAATATTTCAATAAGGCCACACGAACCAAATGTGTAATGCTGCATCGTAAGTTTGCAGCGACAACCCTAATAAATAATTCATCTTCACCATAAAGGCAGAGCCGGTGGCGATGTTTATCTGAATTCATACTCCGTCGTTCCCAAGCTTCGCTATTTATTTTGGCAAAATGAGGAACCGTCCTGTGAAAAATTTGAAATCGTGGATTACCCAAGTACCCAATATACCTCTGAGGACACTGTCGCTTAAACAAACGAAAAACTGTATATCGAACAACCCAAGAATAGGTCTTGCCCCGAAGCAAAGCGACTTGCCTGACCTGATTCCAAACGTCTGAACATATTCGAATTTCTAAAACCGCATCCACCAAAACTGCCTGTTTTCCATAATTAGATAATACTTCCATATCTAAGGAATCACATCAAAGACATTTTTTTATCAAAAGCTCAAAAACAAAAAAATATTATGGCAAATTTGGCTAAATTCCGCAAATTGCTTACTATGTTAACAGGGAAAAGCATGCAAAAAAATAGCAATAAATACACCTACTACTTTGGAGGGGCCGGAACCGAAGGAGCGTCTTCCATGCGAAACCTGTTAGGCGGAAAAGGCGCAAATCTTGCAGAAATGGCTCGCGTCGGAATCAACGTACCTCCCGGCTTTACCATCACAACCGAAGTTTGCACCTATCATACTAAACATAATTCGCAATATCCACCGGGGTTAAAAGAAGAGGTAGCTACCATGATCAAGCGCCTTGAAAACAGCATTGGCAAAAAATTTGGCGACCCTGCCAACCCCCTACTATTGTCCGTTAGAAGCGGAGCCCGAATATCAATGCCTGGAATGATGGACACTGTATTAAACCTCGGTTTAAACGATGAATCGGTAGAAGGATTATCAAAGATCACACAGAACCCGCGATTCGCTTTTGATTCATACCGCCGCTTTATTCAGATGTATGGAGATGTGGTCCTTGGATTAAAACCAGCCACAAAACTGGAGATTGATCCCTTTGAAAAAATTCTGGATTCGGTTAAGGAAGAATATAGCGTAAAGACCGACAATGAAATGAACCTGGAAGCGATTCAAAAACTAATTGTATTATACAAAAAAGAAATTCTGGAAAAAACAGGCAGTGAATTCCCGCAAGAGCCAATGGAACAACTTTGGAGTTCGATCAATGCAGTATTTGCATCATGGATGAATGAAAGAGCGCAAGTATACCGCGAAATAAATCATATTCCTTCTCACTGGGGAACGGCAGTTAATGTCCAAACTATGGTTTTCGGGAATAAAGGCTCATCATCAGGAACCGGCGTCGCTTTCACACGAGATCCCGCCACCGGAGAGAACAGTTTTTACGGAGAGTATTTGTTTAACGCGCAAGGAGAAGACGTCGTCGCCGGAATACGCACTCCTTCCCCGGTATCCATGCTCGAAAAAGATGACCCGCACTCTTATCAAGAATTGCTAACCATCCGAACCACTCTGGAACATCATTTTAAAGAAATGATGGACATTGAATTTACAATCCAAGAAGGCAAATTGTGGATATTGCAAGCGCGAGTAGGCAAAAGGACCGGGTTTGCCGCAATTAAGATAGCCGTTGATATGGTCCGGGAAGGACTAATCTCAAAAGAAGAAGCAATCATACGAATTGACCCGCTTCAATTAAACCAACTGCTTCGACCGGTATTTTCCATTGATGAAAAACGAACGGCAATTAAAGAAGGGCGATTGATGACAAAGGGTCTAAATGCCGGACCGGGAGCGGCTTGCGGGAAGGCTGTTTTTTCGGCTCCGGATGCAGTTGAAATGGCACGCCAAGGCGACCCTGTTATACTCATTCGCATTGAAACCTCCCCGGAAGACATACGCGGCTTAAATGCTGCGGACGGTATCCTGACAGCAAGGGGCGGAATGACTTCGCATGCTGCATTAGTAGCCCGGCAAATGGGAAAAGTTTGCGTTGCGGGAGCTTCGGAACTATTGATCGATTATTCCAAAAAAGAGATGGTCGTACGAAAAGAAGACAAGGAGTTCTTAGTCAAAGAAGGCGACTACCTTTCTCTCGATGGGACGACAGGCGAAATTCTAGAAGGAAAACTGGAAACCCGCCCCTCCGATGTACTCAGAGCCTTATTTCAAAACGAACCATCGAAAAGCGATGACTCCCCCATGTTCAAAGCATATAGCGATTTAATGCGATGGGCCGATTCCATTCGCAAGCTTTCCATTAGAGCCAATGCCGACCAACCCGATCAGGCATCTACGGCTATCGCTTTTGGCGCAGAAGGAATTGGCCTTTGCCGGACAGAACACATGTTTTTCGGAGGAAAACGCATTCATAATGTTCGTCAGATGATCTTAGCTGAAAATGACGAAGAACGACAAAAAGCGTTGCATGAGCTATTGCAAGACCAACGGCAAGACTTCAAAGAACTTCTCCGGACAATGGATGGCAAGCCGGTGATCATCCGCACCCTGGACCCACCATTGCATGAATTTCTCCCCAAAACGGCGCCTGAGATAAAAGAGCTGGCGCAATCCCTGGGCCGGACCGTTGATCATATTAGCGAACGCATTGCACAAATGGAAGAGACCAACCCAATGCTGGGCTTGCGAGGATGCCGTCTTGGAATATTACACCCCGAAATAACGCAAATGCAAGCGCGGGCGATTTTTGAAGCCGCTGCCGACTTAAAAGCGGAAGGCTTTCACCCGAAACCGGAAATCATGATCCCTCTGGTAAGCAATCATACCGAGCTTACCTTACAGGCAAATATTGTACGAGAAACGGCAGAAAATATTTTTAAAGAAAAAAAAGTCACTCTTGATATTATCATTGGCACAATGATTGAGCTCCCTCGCGCAGCTTTGACGGCAAACGAAATTGCTCACAAAGCGGATTTTTTCAGTTTTGGAACGAATGATTTGACCCAAACGACCTTTGGGATTTCCAGAGACGATTCCGCGGAGTTCCTTCCCCTCTATATCGAAAAGCAAATTTTGGAAAAAGATCCGTTTGCCACGCTTGACCAAAATGGCGTTGGCGAATTAATTAAAATAGCCACAATAAAAGGGAGAAAAGTTCGACCAAACCTTGAAATCGGAATTTGCGGAGAACATGGCGGCGACCCCGACTCAATTGAATTTTGCCATGCAAACGGACTTGACTATGTCAGTTGTTCGCCATATCGCCTGCCAATTGCACGCCTTGCCGCCGCGCGCGCGGCCCTGAAAAATATGGACAACTAAGAACCCAAAGCGCAATTTTTTATTGCCCCTCGCGCATCGCTACATATGTTCTCCCGGTGAATAAAGACTCTCTTGCCTGGGAATTTTGGATAGACCGCGGCGGAACCTTTACCGATATCGTCGCCTGCCATCGCCGGCAAACGAATATTTCAACTGCAACTGCAAAAACAGTCACTTTAAAACTTTTATCGGAAGATCCCGAGAGTTACCACGACCCAGCCGTTGAGGGAATTCGTAGAATTCTTAATCTCCAACCGGGGGAACCAATCAACCCGAAACAAATTGCTCATATTAAAATGGGCACAACAATCGCTACCAACGCATTGCTGGAACGAACGGGAGCGCCAGTCGCGCTGGTGGTAACCAACGGCTTCAGCGACTTGCCGGAAATCGGGGATCAAACCAGACCTCACCTTTTTAAACTGGATATCGAGACACGGCCAATTCTTTATCAAAAAGTAATAGCAGCTGATGAAAGAATCGGTTCTCAAGGCGAAATCTTGAAACCTCTTCATTTACCGGAACTTGAAAAACAGTTACAACAAACATTCAAAAGCGGAATACGCTCGGTCGCCATATCGCTAATGAACGCCTACCGAAACCCGCAACATGAAATGAGTATCGCTTCTTTATGCCGGGACATCGGATTTACACAAATATCTTGCGGCCATGAAGTTAGCCCGTTGATTAAATATGTGCCCCGTACGGAAACCGCCATTGCCGACGCATATCTTTCCCCGATATTGCGCGAATATATCCGGGGTTTTCAACGGGAACTGACCTCCGCCAACCCCGATCGAACGGGTCAGCCAGCGTCGATAAAACTTTATTTCATGCAATCGTCCGGGGGGCTTGCCGAAGCCACCCATTTCAGGGGGAAAGATGCAGTTCTTTCGGGACCCGCCGGCGGAGTCGTCGGAATGGTAGAAACAGCCAGGGGCGCCGGCTACCAAAAGATCATCGGATTCGATATGGGAGGAACCTCTACCGATGTAGCTCACTATAACGGCGCCTGGGAGCGATCGTTGGAACGCGAAGTGGCCGGCATCCATATGCGAGTCCCGATGATGAATATCCATACCGTTGCCGCCGGGGGAGGTTCCATATGCGAATACCGCAACGGTAGATTTCAAGTTGGACCTCACAGCGCCGGCGCTAACCCCGGACCCGCCTCTTATCGAAAGGGCGGCCCATTGACATTAACCGATTGCAACCTTTTTTTGGGCCGGATTCGAAGCGAATATTTTCCTCAGGTCTTTGGACCGCAGCGCAACCAGCCCCTGGACCCCCAACCCGTTCGGCAATGTTTGCTTGAGATCCAAAAACTTGTACAACAGGAAAGCTCAACCGTTCTGACGTTAGAAGAAATTGCAGAAGGGTTTCTAAACGTTGCGGTTGAAAACATGGCCCTTGCCATTAAAACAATTTCCGTCAAACGAGGTTATGACGTTTCCAAATATCTATTGAACTGTTTTGGCGGAGCCGGTGGGCAACATGCCACGCGAATTGCCGATTCTCTGGGGATTCGGGAAATCATGATCCACCGGTACGCAGGCGTGTTATCGGCTTACGGCATTGGCATGTCAAAAATCAATGTCATTCGGGAGAAAACATTGGAACTCCCCTTTCATGCCCGCCACCTTAAACAAATAAATCAAGTCTTCCAGGACCTCAGGCAACAGGCGCTGGATGAAGTGGTCAAGCAAGGAGCGAAAACAGACCGGTTGGTTTTGTATTACCGCGTATATTTGCGATACCACGGATCAGACCTCCCAATGCCGGTCGAAATTGGCAAAGCAAACAAACGCGATACGAAAAGAAATTCGGCGCAAATCATTTCAAATGAAAACAGCCTGCACAATATAAAAGATGAGTTTGAGAGTAAGCATAAAGCCAGGTTTGGATTTCACCGCCCCGGCACACAAATCGATGTCTTCGCTTTATCCGTTGAAGCAACCGAGTCACCCAACCCGAAACCAATCGAAATGCTTCAGGAGAAGAAGGAAATTATAAAAGAAGACAAACCAATCGCGGATTCGGGTTCGTCAGCCCCGGTTTACCATTCGGACAAGCTCGGAGTCAATGAGACAGTTGCGGGACCGGCCCTTCTTATCGATCAACACTCCACAATTGTTCTGGAACCGGACTGGAGCGCGCGCCGGAGCTCAGAAACTGCCATTATATTGACCAGACCTCCGGCGCGCGCGCAAAAACAAATCACAGAAAAACCCGACCCGATCCGGCTGGAAATTTTCAATAATTTGTTTATGAACATCGCCGAGCAAATGGGCGCCGTCCTGGAAAACTGCGCCCATTCGGTCAATATTAAAGAACGCCGGGACTTCTCTTGCGCCTTATTCGATGAAGAGGGGTGCCTGGTTGCCAATGCCCCGCATATCCCGGTCCATCTGGGCTCTATGAGCGAAACGGTAAAAAGCCTGATTCACAAATATGGCAACCGGATCAAACCGGGCGATGCTTATGTTACAAATGATCCCCATGACGGCGGAACCCACCTGCCGGACGTTACCGTAATTACACCCGTTTTTGACCCGAGCTCTGCGCACCCCTTGTTTTTTGTGGCGTCCCGCGGTCACCATGCCGATATCGGGGGGAAATCGCCGGGCTCCATGCCGCCTAATTCCGCCTCTCTTTCAGAAGAAGGAATCCTGATTCCTGTCATGTTGCTGCAACAAAGCGAAAAAATCCGCGAAAAAGAGCTTCGGGCTTTATTTACTGACGGCCCCTGGCCCGCGCGCAATCCGGACCAAAACATTGCCGACATTCTTGCCCAGGTGGCGGCCAACCACCGGGGAGCTGTTGAAATCGGAAAAATGATCGAGGAATATACGGCCGACATCGTTCGCAGTTATATGAAACATGTTCAAAACAATGCCGCTCAAAGCGCACAAAAGGCGATCCGTTCGATTCAGCCCGGTTCGTTCCGCCTCTCCACGGATCATGGTTGCGCCATCCAGGTGCGGATAAAACGCCAAAAGCCGTCGAACCGCCTTGTGGTCGATTTTACGGGCACTTCCCCGCGCCACCCCGGCAACTTAAACGCTCCCAAGTCGGTTGTCCGCGCGGCAGTGATCTACGTCATTCGCTGCCTCATCGATAGTGACATTCCTTTAAATGAGGGCGTCTTGCAACCAGTCCGTATCATTATCCCCGAAAATTCGCTGCTCAATCCGGGGCACCGGCAAAACGAGTATAAAGCGCCTGCTGTGGCCGCCGGCAATGTCGAAACATCACAAGCCGTGGTTGACGCCATGCTCGGCGCCCTCAATATACAAGCCGGTTCCCAAGGTACCATGAACAACCTGACTTTTGGCAACAAGGACTTTCAATATTACGAAACTTTGTGCGGCGGCTCGGGCGCCGGTTATTCATGGAATGGCCGGCATGCCGTTCACACTCACATGACCAACTCGCGTCTTACCGACCCCGAAATTTTTGAGAGCCGTTACCCCGCCATTATTGAAAGGTTTGAAATCCGCCGGCGCTCCGGAGGGGACGGACGATACCGCGGCGGTGACGGAGCCATTCGCGAAATCAGGTTTACCTGCCCTGTGGATCTTTCCCTGATCACTTCAAACCGTGTCATTGCCCCGTTTGGTCTGGAAAAAGGCATGCCCGGCTTGCCGGGGAAAAACCTGTTAATCCGCAAAGACGGAAAAACGTTTGAACTTCGCCCTTGCGAATCCGTATCGCTGGAAGCCGGCGACACTTTGCGCATTGAAACCCCCGGCGGGGGCGGTTATGGGAAACCTCTCAACGGCAATTTGAACGTTTCGCGCGGCGACTCACTTATACGGAAAGCGAAGTAACCGCCTCTTAGACCTTTTTAAAATTTTTTGAAACGTCAGGGTCAAGAAAGAAAAAAAGAGGCGACAATAGATAACCCAAAACCATCTTGTCCATAATTATCATACTTTCCTATTTTTATAGATTTTATATATTGTTATTTTTTCTAATAATATTGAAATTAACGATATTTTTTATATTTCTATAATTGGTTTACCGGAGAAGATAAAACATGGCGAAACAACAACCTTTTGAGCGACTAGCGTCAATTTATCGACAATTCAAAGAAAAAGGATACACGCAACATTCCTTCGGGGAGATGCTGGGGATCACCCAGGCGCAACTCAGCCGGCTATTGCGGGGCGAATCGGGAATTACACGCCAGCATGAGCTGCTTTTGGAAAGCCTTCTAGGCATCAATATCAAATGGCTAAATTCAGGCCGGGGCCCCGTCTTTCTGGAAGAAACCGAAGAAAAACGCCTGGATGAAATGAGCAGAAAAATCGTCAGCAATTGCGAAAACCTGAACAAAGAAAACCGGGAGACACTGTATCTCATTTCCGACTCGCTCGTCAAACGTCAAAAGGGCGGCAAAAAGCCCAAGAAGATTATTATCGACAGAGCGGCCGAACCGCCCGTTACTTACGAAACCTGATTTTTCTGAACTCACATTTAGAAACGTAAGATTACGGTTCATCTAACGTCCCGGTTATTTTAATTTGACACAATGTTTCAAAAGAATGTTGATATTATGAGCTATTTTGTGTAGAATATGTAATACATTTGAGTATAATGCCATTCACTGACACTATTTAAGTATATTCGAAGCGTAGTGTCCATGGGAATTAAACTATTGATTTAGGTAAATAAAATGGTATTAGCATTTATAGATCTTGTTAAGGCTTTATTCCATAAGACGACTAAAGTTCCGGAAAAAGAAGTCAAAAGAATAGTAGCACTCTATTCGGAAGGTAATATCAGCTTACAAAATGGGTTGTATATCACTGAAAGTGATATTATTAAAGAAAAAAAGAAAATTAAAAAGCTTAAATTTCGTTAAGGCGCCTATATCTAACGAGGAAAAGGTAACTTATTACAAAAAAGTACATGATAATTTTAACGAATTGAATGTAATTAGCGATAAACTAGAAGCGAATAGACAGGAAATCAATAAAAATAACTTTCTTAAATTAATTTTTGGTGTTATCACAACTATCCTATTAACCATGGTTTTAGGCGGGATTATTACAGGATTCTTTTCAGAAATGGGTAAAGACTTATATAGCAATACATTCAAAGATACTACAACTACCAAACAACCCGATCACTCAAATTACTAAATATTTCAGGGGTTTTTCGATTAGTGTATCGCCAACAAAACTCATCTACATATCGTTGTAACCGCTTTTCAGATACATGATGGAACCTACCAACAATACCTCGATAAAAGCGACGGTAGCTCTCGACATTGTATACATAAACGCCTTCTTGAGCATATTCTACGCTTGCCTGTTTACCCTTATGCAAATAACTTAATAGTAAAATAAGCTCCTTTTTACTCTTGGCTTTCGCGCTGGCCTTTCTATAATGAATGCGTTGACAAATAATTTATATTATTTATATTGTATAAAAATTATAGAATGCGCTTGATCGGGCGAAAAGTTCTCCCGCACTGGTCCGAGCGCGCTCAAATAAAAAACGCCATCGTACAAGTGCCCGATATGATAAAAAAGAAATATGAACGCCTTGCAGCCTTGTTCTTTCACTTCAAGGGGCTCGGGTACACGCAAAGCAGTTTTGGCGCGCTGTTGGGGATCACTCAGGCGCAGCTCAGCCGGCTGTTGCGGGGCGAATCGGGAATCACGCGCCAGCACTCGCTTTTGCTCGAAGCTCGATTAGGGGTCAACCCGCGCTGGCTTGAGTCGGGGCAGGGAGAAATGTTTCTCCCGGGGGAAGACACAAAAAGGCTCGACGAATATTCGGGGAAAATTCTTCAAAACTACGAAAAACTTTCTCCGCATTATCGTGAAATTTTATATATTCTTTCGGAATCGTTGGTTGATCGGCATTTTAAAGAAACGAAAAGCGGCAAAAACCGCGCAACCCGGACCGATTTAGCCGCCGAACCAAACCCGGAGTATTCCGGCCCGGACAAAAAAAAGAAGGGTAAAAATTAAACCTTGGGTAAAAAGATTATATCTTTGAAAAAGATTATATCTTTTACCAAAGATTATATCTTTTTATCAATATAATTTTTCAGCTTTTGGGCCAACCTCACCTGCTCTTGCACATCGTCCGGAGTATCCGGGTTAATCGATTTTCCAATCAGTTCCTCGAGCTGGCCAATTAGTTTTCGGCCAACGGTTCTCCAGGACTGGTTCACCGGGTACAAGAGAATCTTGTCTTCCCAGAGGCGGTGAGAGTCAAATGACACCATTTGAAAATTATGTTCCCGCAATACTTTCAAGAACTCGTCTTGCGGCGGTTTCCCCGCCTGGATAAATACATTGGAGGCGGTCGGGATCATTTTTTGCTGAAAGTAAAAAAAGTCAAGAATGTCAATGAGCTGGTTTCTCATTTTCATTGACTCGACCCGCTCTTTCATTTTTTTCTTTTCGAGCGTTTCCGTTTTTTTAATATCGCCCGAACGCTTATAAAAATCCGCTTTCAACGAGTTTTGCTCCTGGTCAATCTCGCGCTTCGCCACTTGAAAGGCGATGTTTTCTAAAAACTTGATCCGAATTTTCATGAACGGGCGAACATACCAGGGCATGTACGTTACATACGCCTTACGCAACGCGCTGCCATACGTATCTTTAAATTCTTTGTCGCGAAAAATATCCGCATCTTGTTCATTTTCTTCCGCGCGCAGCAAAAGCCGGCGCATGACCGGCACCTGCCATGCATGTTCCGGAGGAATGTCCGCCATGTCCTGCGCTAAAATCCTGTAAATATCCGCATCGGCGTAAATAAAAGCCAGCAACCCCCGCTCTTTCGTATACCACTCAATATGCACCAGTTCCCGGTCCGACTGCAAACGCTCGATATTTTTTTCTTGCAGTACCCTCTTTTCCATCGGAATAAAATAAATTAAATCTTCTCCGGCCCGCGTTTTATCTTTTATCCGGTTTTTCACGTCAAAATATTGCTGCTCCGTGGTTCGCAAGTTCAATGCATCCAAACGCTCCTGGGCCCTGGGAGCCAGAGCCAGCAAATATTCAATGGCTAGCGGCACCGAGGCGTCTTGATCGCGCCGCGTTTTTTTAATCGCCTCAGCCCTGCTGACAACAAATTGGGTGGTATGCTCCCCCGGGTTCGTCAACTCATGGTACTGTTTTTCCATATGGATCAGTTCAAAAGTGCGGTTTAGTTCATGGTTTTTTTTACGAAGCCCAGCCAAACGGCTGTTCATAAACCCTTCCAGATAACCGAAGTAATCGACAATAAAGCGTAATGGCAGAATGGCGAAACCATATTCGTCAATTTGGATACCCAGTTCGCGCTCCATTAATTCATCTTCCAGATCTCTACGAAACTTGTCAACCTGATGATCCGGGAGAAACCACTCGGATGCGGCCGACTTGCACAGACGCTCAATTTTCCCGTACACGACAGAGCGGTCCGTTCCGATCCGTTCTTCCAAATCCAGATTTAAGTCATGCCAAAATTCTTCGCGCGTCAACGCCTCTTTTTCATAAAGGAACTGAACCACCGCCTCTAACGAAGCTTGCACGGTTTCATAATAAATTTGATATATATCATGTTCCTTGTTTGCAGGGTACGCGGCAAAATACAAACGCGGTACAATCTCTTTTCGTTTGCATTCGTATTCCAAGGATATCAATTGCACCAAAAGCTTATCCAGACGCAATTCAATCAGTGTCTGGTGAATCGCCTCTTCTTCGTATTTTTCAAGTTCGCTATGTTGTTTTGCCGGATGAAAGAGCTTGTTTTTTCTGGCATAGACGGGTTTGGAAAGAGAGACGATGTAATGGTATACATCATGAACAATATCTTTTGAAAGATTTACTCCGCGAACTGACGCAGTTTTCGGGTCAATAATCTCTAAAAAAGCAGGGGCTTGCGACGTCACAAGTAAACGTTACCAATTTTGATCTGAAAATGCAATAATTTTTACTTTTAGAGATCAAATTCAGCGTTTTTTTGCTTTTTTTTGAAAAATTGGGAACCTTTTGACCATTTTTGGGTCTAATAAGGCAACACGGAGAGAAGATACGGAAAATGTTGAAGACAAGACTCATACTATTGGCCGCAATCATTCTTTCCTTCTCACAGGTTAACGGCAACGAAAAACCGTTAACGCATCATGCTCCTTCCAAAACTTCAAATGATCGTCATGATGGACCTCCTCCCCATCATGGCGGTCCCCTTTTGGGTGAAATATTACACTTTTCGGAAGAGCTGCAATTATCCGAAGATCAAGTAAAACGTATACGGGAACTCAATCAAACATACCGCAATAAAATCAGCGTTGTCGAAGAGAAACTGGAACAGGAATATATTACTTTACACCAAAAATTATCCGAAGAGCATGTCAACCTGAGCGAGATTCGCGCATTGCTTGATCGAATCAGCCCGCTTAGAAACGACCTGCTCATCTACCGAATTGAACATCGCCTGGAAATCGATAAAATATTGACAGAGGAGCAACAAATCATTTATCGTGAGTTCAGCCAAAGCTACCGGTAAAGCGATCAACCGCCCATGAAAATAAATCAAATGGGATGCCAATAAGGACATGAACGAAAAAGAATTTTCATCCATTGTCGCCGAAACCAAGAAAGTGGTTCTTACGGCGATTGGCAAAACCCTTGACCCTGAATTTGCAGATTACCTGGACGATGTAGTGCAAGAAACCTACCTTCGCGCCTTTTCCGCTTTATCTAAAAATAAATTTAAAAACGAAGCCAAGCTGAGTACCTGGCTTTATCAAATTGCGCGCAACGAATCATTGCGCATGAATAAAAAGTTGATCCGTGAAAATAAAAACCGGGAAGAGATTGATATGGCCTCTTTGCAGCAAGCTGAACCGGAAAACGCCCAGAATACGGCAAACCCCGATTACCAGAGTATGGTACATTTGCTGATTGACAAACTCCCGGATAAATACCGCAGCGTGATGGAACTGGACATGCAGGGCTATCGCGACAACCAGATTGCCGAAAAATTAAATATCAGTCTCGGTACCGTAAAATCAAGGAACTCTCGCGCCCGTGAGCAGCTGAGAAGAATGGTGCACCAGGTTGACTTGCTTGAAAGCGTGTGAAGAGTAGAAAAGGAGAACCAAGGAGATTCAAATGAATGAAGCGATGAATGCAAACCGGAACAATCACCTGCAGGATGCCATCCAAAGTAGAATGAACAATGAATTGTGGAATCTCAAAATAGCGACCCTTGTTCTTGAAAAGCGCAACACCCGCAAGCGAGTCATGGATCACCTCTTCAATGCCGCCTCAATGACGGCTGCAGCCGCCGCCGTTGTGATTGTCTTTTTAACCCCGCTTGCCCCCATGGGCGATCTTCCGGTTGGTCAAAAAGGCGGCGCTCATCGCCACACGGTAGACTATGCGGCGACATACCCCAATTATGACGACCAAATCTTCGTGCAAAACGGTAAAAAAGGCCAAGCCGGCGCAACACTCAATGATAGCCGCCAGAACAGGCAAAACCAAAACGGGTACGCCACATTGCCCGCCGGGTTTAACACAGAGCTCAGAAACGTAATTTTTCGGGGCCAGGTTATCTCTGACAATTCGGATGCTCACCTGATTAATACTGCCTTGCAAAAACGATAAGCGCAAATCGATTTAACCGTTCCGGTTCTCGTCCCTTTTTTATTACGCCGCATGCAGCGCGATTGGTTAAAACCGTTATCGATTTTTTGTTTGACATTTCACTTTAACTTTCATTTTATCTTACTAATAAGGAACAAACCGAAAAACCGGTAAATCGACAGCATAATATGAAAAGATTATTTATTGTAAACCCGGCTTCATCACTGGGAAAAACAGGCCGCCAATGGCCGGCCATTGAACAAAAATTACGGGAAAATTTAAAAGATTTTGATGTAGAACATACGAAAGGTACCGGCGACGCGATACAGATTACCCGGAAAGCCTTAAAATCGGGATACGATCAAATTATTTCCGTGGGGGGTGACGGGACTCTCAACGAGGTTATCAACGGATTCTTTGACCGCGGCAAGCTCATTAACCCCAAGGCCGTTGTCTCGTTAGTCATGGCCGGAACCGGGGGCGATTTTATCAAGACCCTTGGCCTCCCGCGGACCCTGGAACAATCGCTGGAAAGCATTCAAAACGGGAAAAAGAGAAAAATAGACCTTGGCAAAATTTCGTTTTTAAACGCGAAATTGCCCGACCGCTACTTTATCAACATGGCCGGTTTTGCGCTCGCAGGCTTTGCCGTAAAGAACATCAATGAATCAAAATTAGTGAAAGTTCTGGGCGGGAAAGCCGGGTACCTGATCATGTCTCTCGCCTCATCGCTGGCCTTTCGCAACAAAACGGTACGCTTGGCGCTGGACGGGCAAAAGCCCATAACCCGGCTGGTCCGAAACGTGGCCGTCGCAAACGGACGTTTCCAGGGCGGCGGTATGATGATGGCGCCAGAAGCAAAAACGGATGACGGATTGCTGGATCTCATTATCATGGATGGCGTAGGCCGGCTAAAATTAATCGTGAAATCAAGCCTGTTTTACTCGGGGAAACACCTGGAAGAGTCGTGGATTGAAAGCCGCCGGGTAAAAAAAATCCAGGCTCATAGCGAAGAAGAAGTTTTAATTGATATTGACGGGGAAAATATCGGGCAACTGCCTATTTCCATTGAAGTTGTTCCCAAAGCCATCACATTGAAAATGTAAAACTGCCGGGGTTAAAAAAGTGGAGAGCGAAGACGTCGGCAGCATTTATGCAAAGGGAGATCAAGTTAAACACGAAAGCCGGTGGAACGGGTGGGGCTGGAAAGAAAAACGTTACCCGCTGAAACAAATCCACCCCGACTTCTTTGCCTACTTAAAAAAAAAGCTTAACCTGGACGAACCGGGTTTTCAAGTTCCCGGAGAAAACAAGTTATTTGAAATTAAAATAGCCGACCCTTCAATCAGCAAAGGCGTCTTGCGCCAATTGCAATCAATTGCGGGGGAAAAACATGTCAAAATCGACCACGTTGATAGACTGACCCATTCGTACGGCAAAAGCCTGCCCGACGTTCTTGCCTTGCGCTTCGGCTCTCCCGGCCCTTGCGTTGACGCCGTTGTTTACCCCCGCACCACCGCCGAAATAATAGAAATTCTTCAACTGGCCTCGGCAAATAAATTTTCCGTGATTCCGGCGGGGGGCGCCTCAAGCGTCACCGGCGGATTGTCTCCACAACCTTCCCGCAACACAAAAGGCGCCATTTCTCTTGATATGTCCCGGATGAACAAAATGCTAGAATTTGACGAAACCTCGCAATCGGCTCTTTTCGAAGCCGGGATCTACGGCCCGCTGGTCGAAAAAAAATTAAATGAACGCGGGTTTACTCTGGGCCATTTCCCCCAGTCTTTTGAATTTTCTACATTGGGCGGCTGGATCGCCACCAGAGGCGCCGGGCAAGAGTCTGACGGCTACGGAAAAATAGAAGAGATGTTGATATCGTTGCAAGCCGTGACGCCGTCCGGGGCTTCGCCGGGACTCGCCGGAATCATTGAAACAGGTTATTTTCCGGAATCGGCGGCCGGTCCCGATTTAAACCGGATCTTTGCCGGCTCCGAAGGGGTCATGGGGGTCATCACCGCCGCCCGCGTGAAAATACGAAAAAAACCGGAAGTGATTGCCGGGGCGGCCCTGGTCGACTCCTTTGAAGAAGGGTTGCATCGAATCAGGCGGCTGCGCCAAAGTCAAACGCCAGTCAATATGGTCCGCCTTTCTGACGAAAACGAAACGGATCAATTTTTAATGATGCGCAGCGCTAACTCATCCGGCGAACCAAACGAGCCAAACAAACCGCGGCAACCGGCGCCGGGCAAATCGTGGAAAGACCGTTTTTCAGGCTATCTTTTGTCCGCTAAAAGAGTCAAAAAACCGTATTGCCTGCTCTTGTTTTCCGCCGCCGGAGAACGCGACCAAGCCGCCCGTTCCTATCGCATGATGAAAGAAATTTTATGTTCCGGTTCGCGCGCGATTTTTATCGGGGAGAAACCTGCCGAAGAGTGGCGCAAATCAAGGTTTGAACTCCCGTATTTGCGCCACGATTTATTAAACATGGGCGTCGGCGCCGACACCTACGAAACGGCCGTACCCTGGTCTGCCATGGAGTCGCTGCGAAACAATGTGTATGCAGCGCTCCAAAGCTATGAGAAAAAGAGTTCAACCAAGGTAATTGCCATGGTTCATATATCTCACTCAAACGCCAATGGCGCCTGCCTTTATTTTACGGTACTTTACCGGGTTGATTTTAATCAAATGCAAACGCAATGGCTCACGATAAAAGAGTGCGTTACCAATGCCATTGTCGATTCGGGGGGCACGTTAAGCCACCACCATGGAGTCGGGCTCGACCATAAACCCTGGGTGGCCCGGGAAATCGGCGAAAATGGTGTAGCGCTGCTTAGAGGCATAAAAGCCAAGCTTGACCCTAAAAATATCATGAACCCCGGAAAACTGCTGTAATATGGAAGAAAAGGAACGGCGGTAATTAATTGACCCGAAAAGGGCAATCCTTTTTATGTCGTGGGAAATAAGCTAAGCGCTTATATTCATGGGAGAAGCTAAAATGGAAAATTTTGAAATCAGCGATCATACAGGTACCAAAAAAGAGTTTTTATTTTATTTTCTCATCAATACTGCCATCGCCTTTACTCTATATATGATTCTCCCGGAGACCAAACAAATGATTGCCGGGACAATCTTTATCGCCCTGGTTATCGGCACGCTCCTTTTCTGGACGTTTCGGGTAGCCATCGCCTTTCTCGGTATTGTTGTTCTTTTGATGAGCGGAACAATCGACCTGCCGCATACCGTAAAGTTTATGAACCTCGATGTTATTTTATTTTTAATTGGCATGATGATTATTGTGGCGTTGCTCCGCAGATCGGGCTTTTTCCGCTGGCTGCTCTCGTTGTCGCTGGAGATCACAGGGTTTAAACCGCATTACCTGTTTTTAATGATTTTGGTCATTTCGGCGGTCATGGCCGCTTTGGTCGATGAAGTTACGTCAATTTTATTCACTTCGGCTCTAATTCTCGATTTTTGCGAATTCTTTGAAATCAAACCGACTAAATTAATCATTTCCATTGTTTTTGCCACGAACATTGGCAGCTCCTGGACAGTGCTTGGGAACCCGATTGGTATTTTAATCGCCTTGCGCTCGGGGTTGACATTTGATGATTTTATGCATACCGCTTTTCCCGTCGGAGTGCTGGCATTAATCTCTATCATGCTCATTGTCGCTATCTGGATGCATAAAGATTTAAAAGAGATACGGCATAAACTGCATGCCCACCGTGGCGCAGAAAGACGCCATTTTCTAGATGATCTTGAAAAAATAGATGACAGAAACCTTTTTTACGGGAGCGCATTGATCTTTTTTACGGTTATCCCGCTACTGGCCAACCACCATAATCTCGAACACTGGCTCGGACTTGAACCGAACACGATGCTGGTGGGCACCTCTCTTTTGGGCGCCGGCATTGCCATGTTCTGGCAAAGAGCGAAAGCAAGAGAGGTTCTAATGAAAGATGTCGACTGGTGGACGCTCATCTTCTTTATGTTTTTATTCGCTAAAGCCGGGGCGCTGGAATTTGTCGGTTTAACCGATGTAATTGCCGATTACATGTACCATTTTTCAGGCGACGGTAACCTCTACCTGTTGGTTTTTATTGTGCTTTGGGTCTCCGCTTTTGCTTCTGCTGCGGCAGATAACGTTGTGGTCGTCGCGACTTTTGTTCCGATTTTACAGTCTCTTGCCGAAAGCACCCATAGCCAAATCTTATGGTGGGCCTTGCTTTTTGGCGGCTGCTATGGCGGGAACATGACAATGGTAGGCTCAACCGCCAACATCATCGCCTTGGGCGTTCTCGAAGAGAGAGCCGGGTACAAAATGAAACTAACCTACTGGTTAAAAATTGGCGTCTGGGGCGCATTATTGCCCATGATCATTGGCACAGCTGTCCTGATGTGGATGATTTAGCCCAAATTGAAAAGAGACGCCGGTTTGCCAAAGTTAGCCAAGAACGCAATCTTGTTGTATATAATGACATATAATTAATTTGACTCTCCATTTCGCTTGCCGTTATTGTCCCGAAAACGAACAACCATTCAGGAGATGATATGAAAAATTTATTTAAACATATCTCGGTTATGGCATTGGCTTTTTTCTTTGCCGGAACCGGATTATTTGCAACATCAACACGTAGCGCTGGTATGGGGCTGGATGCTCAGCCTTGGGCTGCCGACGGTCAACTACCTTACGTATACCAAAACCCCGCTTTCTTAGCCGACTTTAGCAACACAATCTTTGCCGAGACGCAAGGCAGCGCAACCGCCAGCTGGGGTGGCGTAATCTTTCAACCCGTCGGGGGCATCAACCTGGCCGTTCTCGCCGGTTTGCCTGTAGCATCGCGCCACAATGCAGGGGTAGGCGGTATTTATGAAACGAACAATAGCGCCATTGCCCTTGCTTTGTCAGGCGCAGTAACGAACACGGGGCATTTGGCTACCGAAATCTTGAATCCTGCTATTGCTTTAAACCATAACAATGCTGCGTTCATCATGACGCTTGATGCGCTTGGTTTTCCGCTGGGTTTGGCAATTGCTTACGCCCGCGGTTACTATGGCGAAACATATGAACTCAAATCTGCCGGTAGCACTACAACCGAAGCTCTTACCCTGATTGAAAGCAGCATGCGTATCATTCTCGGTACTAAAATGGCGCTGGGCGGCATGGCCGGCGACTTTGCCGTAATCTACCAAACGCACGGAATTAACCATGAGTATACTTCCAAAATCACCGGAACGCAAAACTACACCGTAACGAACAAAAATACGGGGCTTGGCGATATTATTCTGGTTGGCCGCGTTTCGCAAAAAATGGGCAAAAGCAATAACGTCCACATGATGGCCCAAATCGGAAGACTAAACTCTTCTACTGAAACGGATTTAAATGAATCGGTAGGTAGCACTAAAATCAACGAAACTCACTCCGGTAAAGGTTTTCAAATTATGCTTGGAGCGTCGGATGAGTTGCAAGCGACGAAAAACGTTCTTGTCTTTTTCGGTATTTCAGCCGACTGGCAAAAATGGACCACGGAAGATGATTGGACGATTCCGAATGTTGCCAACAACACATCTAGAACAGATACGACTAAAACGCTAGTCGTTCCGATTTTCCTGGGTATGGAAGCGCAAATTGCCGATACATGGCAAGGCCGTTTTGGCGTATCTTCCAATATGCTGGATATCAACCCGAACTATACATTGGAATCAAAAACCGGCGGCGCTGCGAGCTCATCAACCACATCAACGTCAAAAAGCTGGAACGATCCCGGTTCAAACTTGACCTTGGGCGTTTCACATGAAAGAAACAACATTTCCTTTGATTGGAATCTCCGGGTTCCTCTATTTACGAGCGGTCCCAACTTTATTGGCGGGGGAGCTCCCGGTCTTGCTTCTATGTTTGCCGTTCTTTATAAGTTCGGTAAATAAACGACATTCCGCTTCGGATCAAAAAACCGAAAACGTTTCGCAACGTTACGGTTAGAGAATCCGATCGTCTTTCATTCTCCGGCCGGATACCGGCCGGAGAATTTTCTTCACATATCTCTTATAGAATCAGGTTGCGCATGAGAATCACTGCAACCAGCGCCAGAATGGCGTAAAACTCGGGGAAAGCGGCTAAAATAAAGGTGTTGCCAAAAACATTGTGCCCGCTTCCGATCGCTGAAATACCGCCGGCGCAAACGCGCCCCTGGTAGATGGCTGAGATAAGGGCGCTTAACCCCAAAGCGACGCCGGCGCCGAGAATGACCGCTCCTTCAAACAAACCGATTTCAGGGTTGATATTTTCATTATATAAAATAAAAGCCACAAAACCGTAAAGACCCTGCGTGGCAGGCAACCCCGAAAGAATCAAACCGTTCGCAAACGCCTCCGGTTTTTTCTTCATCATACCAATGACCGCCGAACCGCCGGTAGCCAAACCGATCGCCGAACCGGCTCCCGATAACCCAACCATCAAACCAAGTCCGAGCATTGCTAATATATATCCCATGTTATTTCCTCTCTCATCAAAGTTTCAATACAATCCCTTTTACCGTTTACCGCCACCATTGAGCGCCACCGCAACCGGGCACAATCGGGCAACAAATGGCCAAAGCCATCGCCCTAGTTGCGCCCCGTCATGTCATTTTGCAAACGAAATGGCAAAAACGGCTTACCGCCCCCCTCAAATTCAAAATGCCGGTAAAATTCGACAAATGTCAAGCGCAAAGAGTGAACAAACCCGCCCAACAGGGCCAACCCCATGTTCAACACATGCCCTAAAACCAGTACAGGCGCCATCAAAGCCACGCCGCCCGGCGTAATATCGAGCTGGCCTGACGGGCCGGTAACAAACATAAAGGCTATGTTATTAAATGCATTGCCAAGAAGCCCCCCGGCCAGACCCAGGGCAAAAAGGCGCAAATAAGACAACAAATCCCCCAATAAGGCGGTTGTAAACCCGTAGAGTTCCCACAAGGCAAAAGCAGGCCGAAAAACAAACCGTTTCTCCGGGTTGTTAAAAAGCGCGACAAGAGCCAGACCGCCCCAAAAAAGAACTGTCCCGGCCGCTTTGGGTATTTTTAACAGAGAGCTGCCGGCAGCCCACCCGGCAATATTCAACCCGGCCAAGTCCAGTACATTGGCATGAACGGAAAGCACGAGCCCCCCGTACATTAAGCCTAAAAACCCGAAGGTTTGCAAAGAGTAAATTGCTCCGTTTTTCCATTTTTTATAAGCCTGCAACACAAGCCCCAAAGACAGTTGAAGGAAACCGGTAAAAAGAGCGAAACTCATGGAAGGGAACACCATTTTACCCGACTCCCGGTACGGCCCCAGCAGGGCGGCCCCGGACCCCGCAGCGGATAAAAGCGACTCTTCAAGCCCCGGCAAGCGAAACATATTGGCGCCGTAAACCGTATTCAGCCAGACTCCGCCAAGGATCGTGGAAGCCCCCAGAAGCGAACCAAGCGCCGCTACCGATTTCCATTTACGGGGCGCACGAAAATAGTAAACGGTCGAAAGCAGCGTAATCAGCAACCCATAACCCAGGTCGGCGACGCAAAGCCCGAAAAAAAGCGCAAAAAAAGGCGCGAAAAAAGGGGTCGGGTCAATTTCAAAATAATCGGGCAAAGAAAAAATCCGCGTGATGGTCTCAAAAGGCCGGACCCAGGAAATATTTTTTAAAATGACGGGCACCCTGTCGCCCGGGGCCGGTTTTTCGGCCTGATACCAGACCGGCCGATGAAGAAAAAAATCGCTTACTTCTTTTTCATTTTTTTGGGCAAACCAAAGGTCGCACCGGCAAATGCTTTCGGCTTTTTGATCAAGATTTTGCGCATAGAGCCCCGCTTTTACAAATTCAATTTCATCTTCGCGCGCCGCCAAATAATTTTCCAGAAGCGGCAAATGCGGTACGTACTTGCGCAGCTGACAATCCGTTTCTTCAATCTCGCTTTTTACCCGTTGCATTCTTTCCCCGGTTTCTTCAAGCGAAATTTCGGGCAAATGGACCTCTTTTGCTCCGGGCAACCTTTGCTCTTTAGATCCGCCCTTTGCGGCTCCGGAGTCTTCATACTCAAAAACCAAATAATAAACCTGACCGTCCATGCGGTTAATTTCTTCGACCAACGCCCCGTTTGCCGCCTTTGAATCGGAGGCGGAAAAATTTTCGCTTTGCCCGTATTGGTCAAATTTTTCTTCCGAAGCTTCCCAAAACCGAATATGCAGCCCGGCCTGGGCCAAATTCCGGACCCGCGCTAAATCAAAGTCCCCCCAGGGAAGCAGGCGCTTTTCATCGCTTTTCAAGCGTTCCAGACGCAACACATATCTTCTGCGCTTTCGCAAGAGTTGGCCCAAATCGCGCATCAACTCTTCCAACTCTGCCAAAACTCTCCCGTTTGTTTTTGTCTCGCGTTGAAGCTTCGCAGCTTGCGCTTCCTGGGGCCAAAAACGGCTGATTTTAGCAAGCTCCTCAAGATGGCGGGCGTCTCTTTCATGAAATTCCTGCAGCGACGTTAAACGCTCCGAAGTAACTTCATGCGTTTGGTCGACTTCAACCAGACCCAACTTTTGCAGGTCGGTAAGAATGGTATCACGGTCGCTATGCAAAAAAAGAATCGTACCTTTTCTCATTTCAACAATCATGAGGCCCTCTTCTTTTTCATGATCTTTTGAGACGCCTTAGAAAGATTTTCTTCGTCTTCCAGAAAGCGTTTGATCTTGAGAATGGAATTCTGGTAAAAAGGAATCTGCACCTTCTCATACAGATTTACCTTTTGCGTTGTTTTCTTGCCCGCATACACCAAAAGCGAAAGGCTCTCTTTTGCAATGGCAAGTTCCGCCTCTGCCTCTAAAATACGCATCAAAAGCAAACGGCCATCGGCAACCCAGGCCGGTTCGTGAAACAAACTGATGTCTTTGGCTTTAAATTCAATAGCTTCATATTTGCGAATGCGAACGCCCGCGACATTCATCCATTTTGTTTTTACATTTTCGATGGCCAGTATATCGTTCATCTCGGACCATAAGATCCGGTTTTCAAGGGCGGGGTTCCAGGCTTGAGTGATCCTCTTTTCAAGTTCCGAGATATCTTTTTTGCGCCGCTTGACCTCAAGGCGCAAGGCCGACTCTTTGGCCCGTAAAATAGGCAATGCTTTAAGACGAATATTCATCTCTTTGCCAAGTTTTTGTAAAAAAATCCGGTTGTATTGAAATTTAATGTGCACAAAAAAAACGGCCCGGCTAGGCTTCTCCCCCCTCTGTATGTTCCGCTTGCCGCTCCGAAGAAACCCAATACTTATCAACCAGCTCTTGCCGAATCGCTGTCTCTTCTACGTTAAAATAACGGCCAAGCAATAACCAGGCGGTATCAAGAATTTCGTCCATTCCCCTTTTCACGTCAACAGCCATCAACTCCCCGGAATAATCGCGGGCAAAGCTCAGGCAACGTTTGTCATAATCGGTGAGTTCAAAACCGTTTTCGCGTTTTGTCAGAGCTGACGCCGCGTCGGCATAAAGACGAACGCACGAGTTCATCACTTGCGCATGATCTTCTCTTGTTTTTTTACTAATCACCAATTGTTTTAAACGGGAAAGAGAGCGAAAAGGATCGACAATGACTTTGGAAACTTCGTCGTCTCGCTTGAGAAAAAGCTGGCCTTCGGTAATGTAGCCGGTATTATCGGGTATCGCATGGGTGATGTCTCCGGCGTTTAATGTCGTGACCGCAATGATCGTAATGGAACCGCCGTCGGGGAACTGCGCCGCTTTTTCATAAATGCGCGCCAGGTCGGTATAGAGCGAACCGGGCATGGAATCTTTCGAGGGTATTTGGTCCATCCGGTTTGAGACAATGCTCAGGGCGTCTGCATAAAGGGTCATGTCGGTTAAAAGAACCAGCGCCTTTTTATTTTCTTTCATGGCAAAGTGTTCCGCCGCAGTCAAACACATGTCGGGGATCAATAACCTCTCAATGGGGGGATCTTCCGTTGTATTTACAAAAGAAATAATCCGTTCCTGCTCGCCGGAGTTATCAAACAAATGTTTATAATACAAATAATCGTCATGCGAAAGCCCCATGCCGCCTAAAATAATTAAATCGCTTTTACCGCGCAAGGCAACCTCGCCCATGATGGCATTGTAGGGTTGGTCGGGATCGGCAAAAAAAGGAATTTTCTGACCGCTTACAATTGTATTGTTCAGGTCAATGCCGGCAATGCCGGTATAAATCACTTCGGAAGGCTGGCGCCGTCTGACCGGGTTAACGGAAGGCCCGCCAATTTCAATATCTTCGCCGTCGATTTCGGGGCCGCCGTCAATGGGGCGCCCGAAAGCATTGAGATAGCGCCCGAGAAGTTCATGACCTACTTTTAGTTTGGGCGCCTGACCGGCAAAAATTACCTCAGAATTGGTGGCGATCCCGTCGGTGCCGCTAAAGATCTGAAGGGTGACGCGGTCTTCAAAGATTTTCACAACTTGCGCCGGCCGGCCATCGACAAAGCAAAGTTCGTCTATACCGACATTGTCTGCGATCACTTCGCAAGTTGCCTTGGTAATTCGTTCGATTTTCGTATAAATTTTTTGAAACGCCTTGGACTGCATGGTTTACGCCTTCTCCTTTAAGAGTTCTTCGAGCTCTTCCAGATAGCTTTGAAATTCGCCTTGTTGAAAAGGTTCATAGTTAAGCTGTTTCAAGATATGAATCATCCGTTTAAAGTAAGCGCTGACCGTCTCAAAATGGTCAAACTCAAAGCTGCGCCCGCAAATTTTTAAAATTAAATTTACCATATATTTTTGGCGCTCAATGGGCGTTGAAGCGTCAACTTTATCAAAACTATCCTGTTGCAGCAAAATAAAATCGATCAGTTCCGATTTCCAAAATTCAACGTGAGAGCTAACCGGCACGCCGTCATCGCCTAGAATATTGATTTGGTCTTTCACGTCGCCGCCCCGGTATAAAATAGACAGCAACTGCTCCACTTTATTGGTCCAATCGGGGTCAAAAACCGAGTTGAGTTGAGCGGCCACCTCTTCGTATTCAAGATATTTGGAATAGCTCTGTTTTGCGTCAATCGCCGGGTATCGCTTTGAATCAGCCCGTTCTTGCGACAGGGCGTAAAAAGCGCGGGCGACTTTTTTCGTGGCTGTGGTTACCGGCTCCATGAGGTTTCCGCCGGCGGGCGAGACAGTGCCAATAAAAGTAATTGAGCCGGTTTCGCCATGGTTCAGCCGCACATGCCCCGCGCGGGAATAAAAGTTGGCGACAATGGCCGACAAGTCCATCGGGTAGGCATCGGGGCCGGGCAACTCCTCCATCCGGTTTGACATTTCACGCAAAGCTTGCGCCCAACGCGAAGTGGAATCGGCCAGTATCAATACCTTCAAGCCCATGGCTCGGTAGTATTCGGCAATGGTCATGCCGGTATAAACGGAAGCCTCGCGCGCGGCGACAGGCATGTTCGACGTATTGCAAATAATGATAGTGCGTTCCATTAGCTTGCGTCCCGTGCGCGGGTCGTCAAGTTCGGGAAAATCCGTAAAAAGTTCAACCACCTCGTTGGCACGCTCCCCGCAAGCCACCACGACAATTAAATCGGCGTCGGCTTGTTTTGCCAGCGCATGCTGGAGCACCGTTTTCCCGCAACCAAAGGGGCCGGGTATAAATCCGGTGCCGCCCTCAACCATGGGGTTAAAAATATCAATGAGCCGAATGCCGGTTTCCATTAATTTATACGGGCGGACTTTCTTTTTGTAGTTTTTCACAGCCCGTTTGGTGGGCCACTTAAAAAACATATTGAGCTCCAGCTTCTCGCCTCTTTCGGTCACGGCTCGCACCAATGTTTCATTGGCGGGATAAACGCCTTCTTTGGCGATGTATTCGATTGTGGCGCCCCCCTCCATGCTAAACGGCGCCAGGATTTTATGCCGTATCCAGCCTTCGGGAACCTCGCCAAGCCAATCGCCAGCAAAGATGAGATCGCCTTCTTTTTTCAGAGGCTTAAAATCCCATTTCTTTGTTTTATCAAACGAGGCCGTATAGCTGCCCCGCCCGAGAAAAATATCTTCCATTTCGTATAAATCGTTTTGCAGACCATCGTAAATGCGCGAGAGCATGCCCGGCCCCAAAGTTACCTGTAACATTTCGCCGGTAAATTCAACGCTCGCGCCCACCTTTAACCCTCTGGTCGTCTCGAACACCTGGGCATACGCGGTGTCGCCTTCCACGCGAATGACTTCGGATAAAAGCCGGACTCCTTCGTGTAAAACGAAACAAATTTCATTTTGAGCGACCGGCCCGTCGGCGCGAATGACAATTAAGTTGGCAATGATGCCGCGTACGCTGCCTTTTGTTTTTCGATCCGGATTTTCTTTCATATGCCCCCCGGCTTTTTCATAGTACCCCTAGGTTCTCTATAAACTGGTTTTTCAATTGATCGACAATTCCCTCGAGCTTTTCTTCTTTTTGATGTAATTTTTGCCAGCGGTTTAAAATACGATATTGAATCATAAAAGTCAAAACGCGTTCCAACGAAAACCACGGATCGTCCGCCGTTTGCCTGCAAATTTGTTCGGCCATCTCCCACCGAATCCGGTCGATACCCAGTTCGGCCCTGGACAAGGGAGCGTCGTCAAACTCAAGCAAAGCGGCAACCCAGTCGTACACTCCGGCAAGGCCGTAATCGGTTGCGCCTGAAGAAAAGATCGCTTGTACCACGTCGCTATTGCCGATCATGGCCTGGGCATGAGCTTCCCCTATCCGGGGGTAGCGTCGCCTTTGCACCGGCATTTCATGCTTTCGCGCCCGCGTTGCGGCCACCATGTTCCGGAGGTCGCGTTCAAAAGCGAACCACTGGCGCAAAAAATCGTTATTTTGTGCGGTCACTTCAGCGTAAAACAAATTGGAAAGATGGTCAACCGGCAGATACGAAGCGCGTTCAAAAATGATTTCGGACTGCGAACGTTCTTCTAAAAACAGTTTCATATAACGCGGGATTTCATCGCGAATTTGTATCTCGGAATAGAGGGTTTCCCGGTCAAACAGGCCGCCTTCCCTGAATTCCGGCTCGGTAAAAGGCCCGCCCCACCCCGGCTGGTTTTTCCGTTCGTTTTGCCAGATCATATCCGCCAGGTTTAAATTATCCGTGGGGAACAGCAGATAACGGGCCATCTCCGCGTCTTTTTCGTCCAGTTCTTCAAAGATCGATTGAATAACGCCGTCATACGCCTCAGGCGCAGGCTCGCGGATGTTCGCAATCTCAGTTTCTACCGCCGGCAACTCCGGAAGTTCGGGAAGGAAAGGTATTACATAATAGAAATTGGTTTTGGCTTTGCTCTTTTCTATCATCCGGGCTATCATCCGTTTTTTGCCGCTATTATTTAATTGTGCAAATCTCTTTTACTTTTATACGGTTTCACTTTGATTTGGCGCAGTTGGGCTGTCGGGCATGTCGGAGCTTCCCCCCGGAAAAAGAATTTTTCTCGTGCGGGGTTTCAGATACTGGCGGAACAACTCGATAAAACCCTCTTCCGAAAAATCAACCTTGTAAGAAGCGCCTTCCGGTTTAATTTGAAACCCGCCGCGCATTCGCTCGCTAAAACCGAAACGGGGCTTCCGGTTCAAAGTTTCAAAGACCTTGTCCTCAAACCATTTTTCAAAATCTTTCCGTTGCGATTCGGGCAAGAGAACCTCAACCGGAACCTGGTTCCCCTGGGAATCCCAGTTTTGCAACAAAGCCAGAACCAAACGAGAAACCATCTCGGGATCATTGAGGTCGCGGTTGATTTGTTTGTCGATCACCTCTTTTTCAATCAAGTCGGCAATTCGATGGTGAAAGTCATGGATAATTTCACGGGAGACAATGCGAATTTCGGTTTCAATCTGGCTTTTGACCTGGCGCGATTTTTCCCGCGCTTCTTCCAGCATGGATTCGGCCTTTTGGCGAGCCTCCTCGACGATGGCTTCCGCCTTTTGGGTCGCCTTTTCAATAACTTGTTTCGCTTCGGCCTGCCCCTTTTCTACGCCCTCCCGGTAAAGGGAATCGGTAAGCAGTTTGATTTTATCCTGACTCATTTTCTAAAATAGCTAAATTGAACCGGAAGCCGTCAAGTATTTATCTATTTTCATCCGATTTAATGAAGCGAATTTATTTGTCAAAATGAGCCCGGTGTGGAATTCCACAACAGGATTTACGGGTAAAGGCCGGCAAAACTATTGGCCGTATGCCATTGGCCACGAAGAATCATTGATGATGTTCGGAATCGCCAAACCGTCACCCCCGGCCGAGCTGACAGGTTTTCCGTAAATTTGAATTTGAATTGAATCGACGCCGTTGAACTGTTTGGCCGTACTCAAGAATTGCTTCAACTGCAAATCCAGCGTTCTAAAGCTGACGCCATGCCCGAAATTATCGTCGAGATTGATCACGGCGACATTGCCCCGGATACGGACATCTAAAACGGTCGGTTTCACCGGGAAGGAGTCAATAAAATTGCGCTCGCGTTCGGATGCCGAAGGGCCAAGCACCAGGCGCGAAAACACCTCTTTTGCATTTGTCTGGCTAATGCCGTTTTGACCGGCCCAGGGAATGCCCGTTAAAACCAGAGAACCGTCCGAATTTTCACGGTAGAAAAAGAGTTGAAGGCTGCCATCGCCATTATCGTTTTCTGCCGCAGCATTTTCATTGCCATTATGATTGTCTTTTTGAACCGGAGAAACCGGATTTTCGCTTTCATTATGTCCGATAAAATCATCGGCAACGGGAGCGGGATCCACCGAAGGCGGCGACTCTATTTGGGCAAAATTACCCGGCAAGCGCTCCACTCTCAACTTGTTTTCGGAAATCACCGGAAGATATTGAGAATCGTTGGTTTTAGCGTCCGGTTTATCGATTTGTTCGCCCATGCTGGTTAGCAAATTGCCAATGGTCTTTTTCCAGGACGAAGAATCGCGGTTCACAGGCGCATTGTGGGTTTTCTGCAACCGGGCTCCGCCTTCCCATGGCTGAACGCCCTGGCGGGCCGAAGTCAGGCGATCAATGGCAAAAAATCCCCAGCCAATGACTCCCAGGGTAAATAATACCGGAACAATGCTATGTTCTTTTTTTGTTTTTTTTCGAAGCGCCATATCTCTGGTCTATTATCGGAATATATATCGAACAATCTTGACGAAAGCCTTAACAAGAATTCGCGCAAGAGGCAAAGAGGGCGTAAAGAAGGCATAATTCAGCCGTTACGTATTTTTTGAGCGGCCGTTTTAAGCCAAATGGGCGACGTAAAAAGCGGTTTTAAATGTTGCTGAATTGGCTCGAATAGCGGCGATTAATGGCGCATTTGATCGACAATATGCAGTTCAAATGGAGGCGGTCTTTTTTGAACTTTTTTCAGCAAATCTTCTTTTTCAATGCGATAAATGGCGTATATTTGTTCCGTATTGGAAGCCTCATACACAATCTCGCCAGGGAATAAATCCGCATAGTAGTCCAACGCTTGCCGGACCAGCTCCGGAGTCCAAATTACTTCAATTTCGGCAACCGGGACCCTTTTAGAGTAGATCATGCGGTCTAACTTGCGTCTTTTTTCCACCTCATACCGGATTTTGTATTCGGTGAGCGCCCGGACAGTCTGCTCGCGGCAGTCGGTGATAAAATCCTTCCGGAAAACAAAACTGCCGGGATTTTTATTCTCTAACGGGTATAGGCAATGCGTTTGATAAATATCGCGCGTAATAAAACCTTCCGCGCTAAAATTATAGCGCGTATCCCGGAGCGCGCTGTTCTCTAAAGGAGCGCACCCCATGGTCTTTGCGGCAATAACCGATAAAATGAAAACCGCAAGACGCTTTATCTTCACCTTTCCTCAAACGATTTACGAATTTACATGCATGGAGTCAAGAAACGCCTTGTTATTCTTGGTACCCTTCATTTTATCCAGCAATAGTTCCATGTTCTCTACCGATGACAGCGGAGCCAGAACCTTGCGCAACACCCAGATGCGGTTTAAATCTTCGCTTTCGAGCAACAACTCTTCTTTTCGCGTGGCCGACTTGTTTAAATCAATGGCCGGGAAAATTCGACGCTCGGCGATTTTTCGATCAAGCTGAATTTCAAGGTTACCTGTTCCTTTAAACTCTTCAAAGATCACTTCGTCCATTTTTGACCCCGTCTCAACCAGAGCGGTGGCAATGATGGTCAGGCTTCCGCCCTCTTCAATGTTTCTCGCCGCTCCGAAAAAGCGCTTGGGTTTATGCAGGGCATTCGAGTCTACCCCGCCGGAAAGAACCTTCCCTGAAGAAGGGATCACCTGGTTATACGCCCTGGCAAGCCTGGTAATGGAGTCCAATAAAATAACTACATCTTTCTTATGTTCCACCAAACGCTTGGCCTTTTCAATGACCATTTCGGCGACCTGAACGTGGCGCGAAGCGGGCTCATCGAAAGTGGAAGAAATAACCTCTCCCTTGACGTTACGCGCCATGTCAGTCACCTCTTCCGGGCGTTCGTCAATTAAAAGTACAATTAAAAAAACCTCGGGGTGATTTGTCGTAATTGCATTGGCGATATCTTGTAAAACGGTCGTTTTACCGGTTCGCGGCGGAGCGACAATCAACCCCCGTTGCCCCTTGCCCACGGGAGCGACAAGATCAATGACCCGGGTAGTCATTTTATCGGGCGAAGTTTCTAGCTCTAAACGCTCCTCCGGGTACAATGGGGTCAAGTTATCAAAATGAACCCGGCGGTGAGCCTCGGAGACCGGTTGGTTGTTCAATGTTTCTATGCGAAGAATAGCAAAAAAACGTTCATTGTCTTTTGGCGACCGAATTTGCCCGTATACCATATCGCCTTTGCGCAAATTAAACATCCGGATTTGCGAAGGACTGACATAAATATCGTCCGGCCCAGCCAGGTAATTGTAATTGGCCGAGCGCAAGAATCCGTAGCCATCCGGCAAGATTTCAAGAGTACCTTCGCCAAAGACCTGACCGTTATTTTTCGACTGCGCCCGCAATATGGAAAAAATCAAAGCCGGTTTTTTTAGATCGCCCGGGTTTTCAATGTTCAGGCTTTCGGCCAGCTCCAGGAGTTCATTCATTGACTTCTGCTTCAATAAGCTAATATCAAGCTTTACCGAAGCGTCGCCCATATCGTCTGCATTTGGCTCTACTTGATCCGCAGGCAAACCTTCTATTGGTTCGTTTTTCGCGGCGTTTTTGGCGTCATTTTTACCGCCGCCATTTGAATCCGAGGCGCTTTCACTGTTTTTTGTTTTTTTAATTCTCACACTTTTTTTTGCGTTGTTTTTTTCCATTTTTCCGATTTCCGATATAGATGTTGTTTTATGAAATACAATAATGTCTATGTCAAAACAGGCGGGTATTAGTATATAAGTTCACCACAGAAGAGGGCCGTGAATCACCTGCTGATTTACGGCCGCAAGCGGCTTTGCGCTTGCGGCCCTGTTTGTTATTGATATAAGTATTAGATTAAATGTTATCTGCCGGGGCGATTTTCTCCGATTCGCTGCCCTCTTCTTCTTGAGGCGCTTCGGAATCGGCGGGAGTCTCCTGGTTCGGAGTGTTTCCCATTTCGCCTTGGCCGGCGCTGTTATCTTCTCCTTTAGGAGCCGGAGGAGTGGGGTTTTCCGGTACGTGCACAGGAGTTTGTTTAGGCTGTGCCGGCGGTTTTTCCATGCTTCCGGTTGCCGGAGGAACGTCAAATACTTGTCCCGGGAAAATAAGGTCCGGGTTTTTAATCTGACCTTTATTGGCTTTATAAATTCTAGTCCACTTTAACGGATCGTTATAGATATAATCGTATTCCGCAATTCTCCAGAGGCAGTCTCTGCGTTGGGGGATCAAACGAACTGTATACGTTTTCCACCCTTCGGCGAGCGGTGTGTCTCTCGGAGTATCAACCGGTGGCGTAACGCCACGGCTTGATCCGGCATTGGGATCGCTTAACAATACCAACAGTTGCGGCACCTGATCTTTTACAATGGCAGACAAACGAATCGCTTCTTCGGATTGGCTGTAAGAGTCATTGAACTCGCCGGCTTCCAACAAATCGCCCGAATTTGCCAAAGCGCCTTGCGCCGCGCTTAGAGTCTCTTCGGCTGTGCGAAGCGTATCTTGCGCTTCCGTGTTGTTTGCCAGAACGGCTTTGAGTTTGGCGTCTTCCAATTGAGATTTCAGGTTAACCAGTTCCGATTCGGCTTCTTCGACTGCTCCGGTAGCTTCCATTCTTTTTCGAGCCGCCCAGTCTTTTTTAGCCGCATCAGACGCTTGTTGTACGTCGTTTCGTGCAATTTCAAGCGATTGGTATGCGTCTTTTAAATATAAGGTTTTCAGGCTTTCTCTAGCCGTAGCCAGGTTCTCTTCGGCCCGGCTCATCATGTCGGGAGCCGACTCGCGTGCGCCGTATTGTTCGGCTTCGACAATCATCTCTTCCACTGCGTCAGCTTCTCTGGCAAGCACTTCCGCCTGGGCTTCCGCCAGGTTGCGGGCTTTGATCGCCTCTTCCCGTGCGCTTTCAAAATCCTGGAATGCGCCATAGAAATCTTCGGCCGCCATTTTTTCATCGCCCGAAGCGATTAAATTTACGGCATTGTCATATTCCGTTTTGGCAAACTGCTCGGCAAAAGCGCGTTCCGCTTCGCCTAGAATCGTTGTGGCCTCTTCGCGGGTAGCCTGCGCTAATAAAGGAGCGGAAATGTTAAAAGCTTCTTTCGCCAGGTTTTGCGCCTCAATGGCTTTTTCTTTCGCTTCAGCTAATTTTTTATCTGTAATTAAGTTATGCGCGTCAAAGAGAGCGGTTTTCGCCGCTTCATATGGTTCCGGCGCGTATTTCTCTGCGTTTACGCTTTCGGCGCGGGTAATTTCAAATTTAGCGTTACCCATCTCCTCCACCGGGATCGGGTCGCCGCAAAATAAGCTGAAACCCAATAAGGATATTATAATCGCATGTGCGCCTCTTTTGTTTTGTGTATGTAACTTCATTCCTTTTCTCCTGTATTAGTGACTTGTTAGCCGTTGTGGCCAATATTTGTTGATGAAGACGTAGGTACAAGGTTAAGTAATTTCATATTTTGTAAAGTAATCTTTTACGATTGACCCGATTTTACTCGACTATTTTCCATTTAAAAAAACGAAACCGAGTTTTGAAAAAGAGTTGTGTAATTATGTCCCATTTGTAAAGAGACATAATTATGGAAATGACACAAGAATATGTATCCCACGGGCAACCCCGCAGAGCTGAAGCGGAAATTGTCTATACAAAACCAACCTTAAGTAAAAACGATATTAAATCGGTCATGGAATGCATGGTTTCGGATGAAATCTCGTTTGGCCGCATTGTCGGAAATTACGAAAAAGAGTTTGCCGGCGTTTTTGAAGCCGGGCATGCCATTTCCACTTCGTCTTTGACGTCGGCATATCACCTGGCTCTCATGGCAATGGGAGTTACAGCCGAAGACGAAGTCATTTTACCGTCAACCGCTCCCCTGGCGGCTCTCGACGCAATCAACCAGATCGGGGCTCAGGTTAGCCTGGTCGATATCGATCGTACCGGTTTTCACCCGTCTGACGAGGCTATCATTAACTTATTAAAAGAAGAAACTCGTGTCATTATCTTAACATACCCCTACGGGGCGTTCCATGGGTACCAGGAACTGCGCCAGCATATTGACGAGAGAAACCGCAGCGCCCGCCGCAACACCTGGCTTTTGGAAGATATTTCCTATATCGCCGGGATCGAATATTCCGGTTCGTATGTCGGCACAGCAGGCGACGCCGCCATTGTAGGGTTGCATGACGACATGCTCATGACCACCGGAAAAGGGGCCATGATTTTAACCGACTCGAAAAGCATCTATAGCGCCGCGCGCGATCTTCGCATGCACGGCGGCAACCGGCCTTACAAGGTCCGCTACGATTACACCATCACCGATTACCAGGCCGCGATGGGGATTGAACAGCTTGGCCAACTCTCGGCGGTTCTCGATAGACGCCGGAAAATGGGCCAAAAGTACCTTGAAGTTATGGCGCCGCTGAAACATTTGAACTCAGGCTTTCGCCACCCCGACTTTGATGCGTATGGGGCTTTCCCCCTGCTGGTCGAAAAACCGTTAGACTATATGCAACGTTATTTTCAATCTCTCCATATCGGAACGCGCCGCACAATGCAGTTTGGCCCGCTCCATGGAATGCTTGGCTTACCGGCTTCGGATTATCCGAATACCGAACGTTTGTACGACCGGGGGATCATGATCCCGCTCTACCCAAACCTGACGAAAGCCGGGCTTGACCGTATTGTCAACGCCTTAAAAGGTTTTTATTGATATTGTAATTTCCGGGAAACCGGTTGGCTACAAAATTGGCGCAATTTGTTTGCCTTTAAAAACTCTCGAAAAGTGTTGCAATGCCTTCTGAAAACCACCGTTACGTTCCGATAATAAATAAGAAAGAAAAAAGTAGACGGTATAGATAGCCCTTTGTAGTATATAAATACTAATAGGTGTAAACTTACGCCACTATTGGGTAGTATCAAGCAAGCAATAAAGTAAAAATGAATAATAGAAGGAAAAAACAAGCAAAACAAAAGATAGCAATGGTTTTAGCCTTGGGATTAGCCTATGCAACGGCAATCCCGGCTGCCGCTTGCCATCATAGCTGTTTTTCCGAACACGGCTCAGTTACGCAAGGCGCTCAATCATTAAAAACCGCTGCAAATGAATCAAACGCGGTAAATTTACCCTGCCATCATGCGCCAGACGAACAACAAAATCGCGCTAACCAGAATCAATCTCATCAAAACGACCGTCAGCCATGCCGGAACATGGGAAAATGCTATTTAACCGGAGAGCTGGACCAGTCGCCTCTTGCCAATACGGAATTCATCATTCAAGTCAAGCAAGATCAAGGTAAAGCTTCTCTTTATATTAGCGTCTCTCTGCCGGCCACGCAACCTGCAACCGCCTACCCGCGGCAAAAAAATAATTCTCTCTTGCCGCCCGCTCCTCTCTACCTCCGATACGAAAATTTCAGAATTTAAACCTCCCGTACGAACGAACTAAAAGCAACTGAGCCCGCTTTTTCGGGCAAAGCGACATTCAACCTTTGTTCAGTTGAGAATGTTTTGCCTTTTTAAAAAGCCAGCGAAAAGCAAGCGGGGAAAGTTTTATTTTCACAGGAGGAATTATGTATTTTTTAGATTTAAAGGGTTTGAGTCTTCAAGATAGTTCAAACCCGTCAAATGTACTCATTTTTTACAGCCGTTTGCGCCACCGGCCCCCCCGCCGGCATGCCCGGAACCATTTGGCTGTTTTTCGCGCCGTTCTTGCAATGATACCGACGCTGCTGGTCTTTTTTATGGCATCTTTTTGCACAACGGCTGTCAAGGCGCAAAATGCGCCAAGCCAACCGCAAGAGTTGGAACGTCTGCTTAAAGCGGCCCTGGCGTTTAACCCCGGGCTCCATGCGGCAGAAGAGCATAGTCTGGCGGCAAAACAAAAGTACCGGGCCGAAACCATGTTTACGCAAAATCCGGTTTTGTCGGTATCGTATCAAAATATACCGCTGCCGGATTTTCCGGCGCTGGATGCGCATGCCATGTCCAGCCTGACTTTTTCGGCGTCGCAAATGCTGAATCTGCCTCATGAGACTTTCTACAGAAGAGAGACGGCAGAAATGGAGTACCGGATTCGCGACGAAGCCGTGCAAGATTCGAGTTTGCGCCTGATCTATACGGTGTCTCAGCTCTATTATGAGTATATCTTTCAAGTCGAAACAAAACGGATTCTCGAAGAGAACCGAAGCACGTTAGGCAATATCGTTTCGGTGGCTCGTTCTCTCGTAGCGGTCAACAAGATGCATAGTTCGCAACTTCTGAAACTGGAAGCGGACCTCTCTATTTTAACCAACCGGATTTACCGGACCGAAGCCCAAATGCAAAAAACAATCGAAGCGATTTATCAAATGACCGGGACCAGGCCTGTAGAACCCAAGCCAGGCAAAAAAAGCGCTTCTGTTGAATCGCTAAGCATACCCGACGGGTTTGACTGGAAAGAGCACCCGGCGTACCGCCAGGGCAAAGCGGCCGTGCAACGCGAAGAGGCGGCCTTGTCGCATGAAAAAGCGGCGCTTTTCCCGGCCATTACCGTAGCGGCGACCTACTCTATCCGGGCGGAAATCCCGGGGAAAGACGCCGGCGACGATTTTATCGGGTTCCGGGTCAGCGCCCCCTTGCCGGCCTACTACCCGATCCGTGAAAACCGCTTGATTGCCGCAAAAGAGGCTTCGCTCAACGCCGCGCGGCACCGGCTGGATGAAATCGAACTTTCATTGCGGCAAGGCTTTCAAGGCGAAAAAGAACTGGCCGAACGCCTGCTTCTGGCTTACCTCAATTTTGAGGGCGATGCCCTGCCTCGCTATCTTGCGTCGTACCGCGCCCAAATGTCTTCTTTTTCCGCCGGGACAGTCGGGTTGCTTGACGTACTTGATTCATACCGGCTTTATCTCAATGTTGAAATTGAAACGGCGCAAACCAGGCGCGATCTATTGACCTCGCTGGCGCGTCTGGATTATTATGCAGGGCGCCGGCTTCCGCTTGAAGAAAGCGCTCAAATACCGCCCGCAACCAACCGTCCGGCCCCGGCAGACCGGCAAAATAATTCACAAAGGACAAATCATGAAAACAAGTAACATCATTCGTATATCCCCAAAAAACCAGTTCAGGTTCATACCGGTTTTCCTGGCCGTAATGATCCTGGCAACCGCTCCGTTTGCGATATCCGGTTGCGATAAAGGAAAGGACCACGCAGAACACAACGAGCCGGAAGGTTATTATACCTGCCCCATGCACCCCCAGGTGATCAGCCACGAACCGGGGACCTGCCCCATCTGCGGCATGACTTTGGTTTTTCAAGAGCATGAAGAGTCAGGTATGTCGCCGGGCATGTCAAATGAGACAGAGGAAACCGGAAACAAAGAGGACCACTCGCAACACGAAAACCACAATAGCGCTTTTCGCTTTCGGGTAGCGCAAAATGTTTTAGTGAATTCAAACCTGCTCACGGTCGGGGTTGAAAAAAAACATTTTGTTCGTAAATCGGACTACTCTGCGCACATTGACTTCAATGAAGACCCGGATCGCCTCGTGGTGATCAGCACGAAGTATGACGGCTGGGTTGAGAAATTGTATGTCTCTAAAGAAGGGCAAGTCATTCGCAAAGGCGACGTGCTGCTCGGGGTCTATAGCCCGCAAATTCTGGCGGCCAAAGAAGAGTATCTGACTACGTTTAGTTCGCTCAAGCAATTGTATGAATCGCAGGGCAAGCCGCTCGATGAGTTGCGCCAGGACCCTACGTTAAAAGCTTCGCGCCAAAAATTGCGCTACCTTGACGTATCGGAAAATCAAATCAACGAGATGGAAACCAGCGGCGAAGCGACGCGCTTGACCTATTACCACTCCCCCATTGGGGGGGTCGTGGTAAAAAAAGACGTCTTGCAAGGCGTCTATATAAAACCGGGGCAAGAGGTTTTTCGCATTGCCAATCTCGATACGCTTTGGGCCTTTATTCATATCTTTGAAAAGGATTTGCCGCTCATTGAAAAAGGCAACCGCGTTACGTTGAGAACAACGGCGTATCCCGATCAGGAAATTACCGGGCGCATAGATTTAATTTATCCGTTTCTGGAAAAAACCTCAAAAGACATTAAAGTGCGCATTGTTATCCCCAACCACCAAGGGCATATCAAACCGGGGATGTTTGCCACCGTAGTGATTGAAACGCATCTACCCGGCGAGACCCTGGTGTTACCCGAATCGGCGATCATTTATTCCGGGGAGCGCAATTATGTGTTTATTTCTTTAGGGAACGGCAACTTTGAGTTGCATCCGATAGAGGTTCGCATCGCCTCGGGGGGAGAAGCTGCGGTTTCCGGAGGCCTCAAAGAAGGAGATCAGGTTGTGGTCAATGGCCAATACCTGCTCGATTCGGAAGCGTCGTTAAAAGAAGCCGTATCTAAGCGAAACTTAGCCGGGCAACAAGGTGGCGGCCATGTGCACTAGAACCGGCGGATGCATGAATAAAAAACGGCGGGCTTTTGCAACCCCCGCCCAAAGCCCTGCCAAAAAGGAGCCATTATGAACCGGATCATCCATTGGGTTATTGATAACCGTTTGCTTATTTTAATTTTTTCCGCCGTGCTTTTTACCCTCAGCTTATGGTCGTTAAAAGAGATCCGTCTTGATGCGATCCCCGATCTTTCTGATACACAGGTCATCATACAGGCGAGGTACCCGGGGCAACCCCCCCAGGTTGTGGAAGACCAGGTGACCTACCCGTTGACGACCCGGATGCTTTCGGTGCCGTACGCCAAGACCGTTCGCGGTTACTCTTTTTTCGGGTTTTCCTTGATCTATGTTATTTTTGACGACGGAACCGACCTTTACTGGGCGCGCAGCCGGACCCTGGAATATTTAAACGCAATGCAGGGGAAACTGCCGTCGAATGTGGTTCTGGAACTTGGACCCGATGCGACATCCATCGGGTGGATTTTTCAATATGCGTTGAAAGATCATTCCGGCACGAAAACCCTGGCCGACCTTCGCGATATCCAGGATTTTGTTTTACGCTATGAGCTGACCGCGCTTGACGGGATTGCCGAAGTGGCTTCGCTTGGCGGCTTTCAACGCCAATTTCAAATCGAGGTCAACCCTGAACGCTTGTACCAATACCAAATTCGCATCACCGATATCGAATCGGCGTTAAAAAAAAGCAATATTGAGTTAGGCGCCCGCCTTGTCGAACAGGCGGAAACGGAATACATGGTTCTTGTCAAAGGGTATCTGGAAACGTTAGAAGACATTCGGGGGATTCCGATTCGCACCAACCCCGAGGGCGGGGTTTTACGGTTAGGCGACATTGCCCATGTAAAAGAAGGGCCTAACATTCGGCGGGGGCTTGCCGATTTGAACGGCGAAGGCGAAGTTGTCGGCGGCATTGTCGTAATGCGCCAGGGGGAAGACGTTCTCAAGACCATCGGTCTGGTGAAAGAGCGGCTCGGCGAATTGCAGCGCGGCTTGCCCGAAGGCGTAGAGATCGTAATCACATACGACCGCTCGGACCTGATTCACGAGGCGGTGGACAACCTTACCTGGAAACTCCTGGAAGAGTTGCTTGTCGTTTCTCTTGTTACCTTTTTGTTTTTACTTCACTTTCGCAGCGCTCTCGTCGCCTTGTTTGTTTTACCGCTCGGGGTTCTTTCGTCTTTTCTGCTCATGCAAATTCTGGGGATGCCCGCCAACATCATGTCGATGGGGGGTATCGCCATCGCCATTGGGGTCATGGTAGACTCATCCGTTGTGATGGTGGAGAACGTTCACAAGCATGCCGAACGGCGCCGTATTGCGACCGGGCGTGACCGCCTTACCTCGTCAGAGACCTGGGAGGTCGCCACGGAGGCGGTGGCCGAAGTCGCAGGGGGGCTCTTTTGGTCCATGGTCATTATCGTGCTCAGCTTTTTGCCTGTCTTTGCTCTGCCCGAACAATCAGGTCGCTTGTTTATTCCCCTGGCTTTAACAAAGACGTTAGCCATGACCATGGCGGCGTTTTTAGCCGTTATTCTCATGCCGGTTTTAGTCGGTTATTTTGTGCGGGGGAAAATCCCGGAAGAGTCGTCGCACCCCATCAGTAAATTTTTAATTGGGACATATACGCCGACCCTGCAATGGGCGCTGGACCATAAAAAAAGCGTGATCCTGATTTCGGGTACATTTTTATTGTGCAGCCTGATCCCCATCACGGGAATTCCCAACCCGGCTAACCTGTGGAAAACGGACCAGGGGAACTCTTATTTGGCCAAACCGCTTGGTTCGGAGTTCATGCCGCCGCTTGAAGAAGGAGACCTGCTGTACATGCCTACGACTATCCCCGGGATTTCCATTTCAAAAGCGCGGGAGATTTTAATTCAGACTGACGCGCTTATCAAAAAGATCCCCGAAGTGAAACTAGCCTTTGGTAAGATCGGGCGGGCCGATACGGCGACCGACCCCGCCCCGTTGACCATGATTGAAACGACGATACTTTTGAAAGACAAGGAAGAGTGGCGCCCGGGCTATACAATCGAAGATATTATCGCCGACCTTGAAAGTCGTGTGAAGCTCCCCGGGTTGGTCAACGCCTGGACAATGCCGATTAAAACCAGAATCGATATGCTCTCTACGGGAATTAAAACTCCGCTTGGCGTTAAGATCATGGGGGACGACCTGGAGACGCTGCAACGCCTGGCTTCGGAACTGGAAGGCGAACTCAACTCGCTCGAAGGCGTCGCTTCGGTGTTCGGTGAGAGAAGCAAAGGCGGGAACTACATTAACTATATCATTGACCGGGAAAAGGCGGCCCAGTACGGACTGAGCGTGGGCGACATACAAACCGTCATGTCGATCGCGTTGGGCGGCAAGCCTGTGACCGAAATTATCCAGGGGCCATACCGCTGGAGCGCCAATATCAGGTATTTGCGTTCGTACCGCGAATCGCTCGAAAGTTTAAATGATATTTATATTCCCCTGCCCAATGGCCGCGGTCAAATACCGATCTCGAATGTTGCGAAAATTCAAATCGACAAGGGGCCGGCCGTCATTAAAACCGAAAACGCGCGAAAAACTTCGTGGTTGTTCATTGACACCAGAGAAAGCGACATAGGCCTGATGGCAAAACGCATTCGGGAAAAGATCGACGGTTTGATTGTTTCGCAGCGGATTTACTGGCCCGCCGGGTATAGTTATGTTCTTAGCGGGCAGTACGAACAAATGAAGCTGGCCAACGACAGGATGAAACTTCTGATCCCCCTGGTTCTTGTCGTTGTCTTTTTAATTCTTTTTATCCATTTCAGGAACTGGCCCAACCCGTTGATTGTCATGAGCACGGCCTTGTTGTTTGCCCCGCTTGGCGGGTTGTGGTTGATTTATTTAAATGATTATAACCGCTCGGCGGCTTCCGATGTGGGCTTCATCGCCCTCATTGGGCTGGCGGCCGAAACCGGGGTCATTATGCTCATTTACCTGGAAAAAGCCAGAGAGTCGATACTGAGAAGCGACGCCAAAGGTAATTTTCACTTCGCCCTGCGCGGCGCTGTCATGGAAGGAGCGGTTATGCGCGTTCGCCCGAAAATCATGACTGTGATTACGACCATGGCCGGTTTGATTCCGCTTTTCTGGGGCGACGACCCCGGCAATGTCGCCATGCGAAGGATTGCCGCGCCAATTGTCGGCGGGATGCTTACTTCCACTGTTGTGACTTTGGTGATTATTCCCGTTCTTTATGAGTGGTATTACTCTAAGCGCGAATGATTGGCGCGATTGTCATGAAGGTGTTGCGCCGCTTTGCACACCGGGACAAGCCCGTTAAAAAATTTCGTCGGGGGTGGCCCGAGACTTTGGCTCGGGCCAGGGGGCAGACTTGCCCCCTCCCCTTTAAAACAAGAGCAAAGGCTGAAAACTGGCGGCAAATGAAATATTGATTTTTTAAAGATATCTGCAGGCAACGGCTTTTATTCTGAAGTTCAACAGAAATTGAAGCAATGAAACCTGTATACTAATTTCCCGATACCAACAGGTTACTCAAACCAAATAATACATGATATGCATAATTTTATATTGCAAGTTTGTCATCTGCAACATGGTATTTTGGGTCTTCTTCAATATTCACTTCAATCAGGTTTCCGGCTTTTTTTAATAACAACCGGCATTCGGGGCTCAGATGTCGTAAACGCAGGTTCTTATCAGCCCTGGTATATCGTTCAGCCAGGGAATCGATAGCTTCAATCGCCGAATGATCTGCTACTCTTGAATGGGCAAAGTCGATTACAACCTCGTCCGGATCATTAACGCTGTCAAAAAGTAATCCAAAACGATGCGTAGAGGCAAAGAATAGCGGGCCATGCAATTTATACAGTTTACTGCCATCATCCAGAATATCTGCAGCTGCATAGATGTGCTTGGCGTTTTTCCAGGCAAATACCAGCGCTGAAACAATAACTCCGATTATGACCGCTATTGCCAGGTCAGTAAAGACTGTAACGACTGTTACCAAAACACCAACAAATAAATCTTCGCGGGGAATTTTACGTATCATCTGAAGCGTTCCCCATTCGAAAGTTCCGATCACCACCATAAACATGATGCCAACCAGAGATGCAATGGGAATCATTTCAATCAGCGGCGATGCAAAAAGAATAAAACTGAGTAAAAATAACGCTGCCGCGACTCCGGAGAGATGGCGGCGCCCGCCGGAAGTGATATTGATCATGCTCTGACCAATCATCGCACAGCCTCCCATGCCGCTGAAAAAACCCGTTATCACATTGGCGACACCCTGACCAATGCAGACGCGATTTCCCTTGCCGCGAGTTTCGGTCATCTCATCAATCACGCTCATCGTAAGCAGCGATTCGATCAGCCCGATTGCCGCTAAAATTGCGGCGTAGGGAACTACGATTTTAATTGTTTCAAAGCTAAGCGGAACTGCCGGTATATGAAAAGGGGGGAATCCCCCGCCGATTTTCGCTATGTCGCCAACCGTTCTGGTTTGAACGCCGCTAAAAATGGAAAAAGCTGTAACCGCAACTATGGCAAAAAGGCCGGCCGGGATAGCTCTGGTAATCTTGGGAAGAAAATACATGATCAACATTGTCGCTCCGACTAAGCCGAGCATCAGGCTGAGTTCCCCGAACGCTAACCATTGGTGCGAACCATCGGGCAGTGCGGTTTTAAAACCGGGTAATTGCGCCAAAAAAATAACAATGGCCAAACCATTGACAAAACCAAGCATCACAGGATGAGGTACCATTCGAATAAACTTCCCCAATTTAAGCAAACCGGCCAAAATTTGAAAAATGCCCATTATGACGACCGTTACAAAAAGATATTCTACGCCGTGGGTGGCCACCAGACTCACCATTACGACAGCCAGTGCGCCAGTGGCCCCGGAAATCATACCCGGTCGCCCGCCAATGATTGAAGTAACCAGACCTACCAGAAAGGCGGCATAGAGTCCGGTTAGAGGGTGAACTCCGGCCACAAATGCAAAAGCAACCGCCTCGGGAACCAGCGCCAAAGCGACCGTCAATCCGGAAAGTATATCGCCTTTTGTGCCGTCAGCGTATTTATTCAACAAATCAAACATTTTCTCTCCTGTATAAAATAAAGTAACTATCGATTTTCTCCATAATCGTTGTTGCGAATAACAATCCTGTTTCATTAAACGAGTCAGGGTCGCATAATTTTTCGGACTGTATGAAATGATATTAGCGGATTTCTTTGATACAGACGGATGTGACAAAACAAATGCAAGTCAATCGAGTAACTTTTGGTATAAAGGTCTGCTTCAGGTCAACTCTTTTTCATTCATAACTTCGCTGACTGAATTAAATTATTAAAGAGGTATGTTTGATATATCAGAGTCTTTCACGGATTTCAACTGACGGATTGAGCTTTCGCGAAGTTGGCAGAGGCCGAGACCCGACCGAGGAGCGCAAACCAAACTCTATGTTTGGCGCGAGTTCTGATGGATCAGCGAAGGTCGAAGAAAATGTGCCCAAGCGGCTCAAAAATCTATACGTAAAATAATAAAAAATATTACGTATAACCATTCGAAGAAAAAATTCGCCGCGCCGGGCCGCCGGCTCGCGAAGCGAGACGGGGCCGTTAGTAGAATTCGTCGGGGGGGCGTAAACTGCCGCAGGCAGTTGCAGCGAGGGGGCAGGCTTGCCCCCTATTGATATTGAAGCAAGGCCTGCAGCCCCGAAGTCGGGCGCGCGACCAAGCGGAGGCCCAACGGCAGTGGCCGAAGCGAGGAAGTGTCGAAAGCTAAAATGCTTTCGACCGGCAGAAAATCTCTGTTATACGCTGTTGCAGTTAGGCGAGTCACCTGTTCTAGTCTGAGTTACCACAGGTGCTATTTAAACAATCTTTCATCAAAATTGTATTTTCGTATACCTTTTATTTTGACATATCTGATATCAGGATGGTCGGGATTTATCAAGATATTATATTCATCTTCAACTAGGGCGGATGGGACTTGGAGCATTAAATTATTTTTTTGTAAAACCCAATTTGTCCCAATAACGGCCAATCGATCAGGCGAAGGAAATTTTTTCCAATTTGGTGGTAACAATTCCGGTGTGCAAACTTCTGGGGTAAACCTATCTGGAATTTCTATAGTAGCTATATACAAATCATTTGGAATCAATACTGGTGGTATGTGTACGAGAAATTCCAGGCTAGCTAATGCTCTACTTTCAGATGTGTATATAACACTAGTCCCCTTACGGTTCCATCTGCCTCCATATCTTCTTGCTCCATACCCGGAAAGGTCATGGATGTATTTTTCTTTTGCTATCCTGAAGACTATCATCAAGAAAAAATACCATGCTCAATACGACCCAATTCATCAAGTATCATATCAACACCAAATTTTGATGTTAATAAACTCAATGGAGTTTTATTTTCAAATGACATACAAGGAAAACTCATCCAAGATAAAAATTGACTTTTATCTTCAAATACTTCTATACCTTTTGCTGTTACTTCGGCGATTTGCAATATGTGATCAGAAACTTCTGTATTAAAATGTGTATTTTGGGTATATCTTTGTATTGTACGTTCCGTGATCGGGAGAATCTCAGCCATTTGTTTTGTATTATAGTTTAAATAACTGGCTAAATGTTCATAGGCATTTTTTGAGATACCTTGCTGCGCTATCTCAATCAAGTCAAGACGGGTTTCAATTTTGTGGTTTAGTGACTTTTTGCCACCTAGAATAGTAAATATAGTGTTGAGGTAGCTATCTGCTATTGAAATATTCTCTGCCAATGTAGGTGTATCTCTTTCTTGGGTAATAGTTTTCATACTTTTGTTTCCCTCTGATTTCTGAAGTTTTCAATCAAATAACTTATTGCGACATCACAACAAATATAAACGACAAATGTCAGTATGTCAAGTAAAAAACAATATGAAGTAAGAAATCCCACGTATATTTAATATAAAGTGTTACCGATGTCGTGAGAAGACCCACTGCAATAGCGTTTAACGGATTGAGCTTTCGCGAAGTTGACAGAGGCCGAGACCCGACCGGGGAGCGCCAAATAAACCTCTATTTGAGCGCGACCTCGGGCGGAGGAGTCGAGGCCGATGTCAATTTGGTTGAGCAAACTCTGCTTTACAATAGAACTATTATCTATTAAAATGTAAATACAATATAACAGCTTAACGTTTGCGAAACCTGAGCGCCCGCGCAAGTCGGGCGCGCAGCAGAAAAGCTCTGTTATGCGCTTGTGATAGGTTCCGGTCTAGCTGGCTTGCCATGGAGGGCAAGCCAGAAGCAGAGATCGGTTATATACTATTTTAGGTTAATTGATATTTGAATTATTGACCGGTTTAATCAGAGCCTTTTAAAATAGTTTACTATATAGGTATTTATTGGACGATTGCTTTAAGGTTATACTACAATTACTATATGGCTACAGCAGCACAAATTAAAGAATTATTGAAAACCCATAGCGAAGGTAATGATGAACGTTTTTATTCGATAGCAATGCAAGTGGCAGCTTCGGAAGCAAAGAAAGGGCATGAAAAGTTAGCAGATGATATTAGAAAGATAATAGATCAGGCAAAACTTAAGAAAAAAAGAACTGTAACTGGACAAATTTTTCATGTAGCACAGCCCCAAGGAGAAGCTGCAGAATTACTTGAAGAAGTTTACGAAAATAATAAAATTCGAGATTTGATACTAAATGATGTATTAGGTGAAAGAATAAACCGAATTATTGCTGAACAAAAAAACTTGTCCAAAATAAAGCAAACAGGCTTGAAGGCAAGGCAAAGATTGCTTTTTACTGGCCCACCTGGATGTGGTAAAACATATACAGCTTCAGCTTTAGCTAATGAATTAGGGCTACCACTACTAGTGATACAGTTAGATTCATTGTTAACCAGATATCTGGGAGAATCACTCTCAAAATTGCGTATTATATTTGATGCAATTAATCGAACAAAAGCTGTATATTTATTTGATGAATTTGATAGTATTGGTTATACTCGAGAATTCACTAATGATGTAGGGGAAATGCGTAGAACCTTAAATTTCTTTTTGACACAAATTGAAAAAATGAAAAGCGAAAGCCTTATCATTGCAGCAACAAACTTTGCTGAAAAGCTTGATAAAGCTCTATATCGTAGATTCGATGATCTTGTTGAATTTGGCCTCCCAGGCAAAACAGAAATTTGGGCAACAATACAGCAACTATTGTCTGGTGTTAGCATTGAAAAACTTAATAAGGAAAAACTTGTAAGTGCAGCGGAAGGATTAAGTTACGCAGAAATTACAAGGGCATGTGAAGAGGCAATTAAAGAAATGATTATAAAAGATGGTGATGTGGTTACAAGTAATATGCTTATTAATGCACTCACTGAAAGAAGATTATTCACACATCATTAATTAGAAATATGGCAAATTTCCCCCATAGACATTTAAAGTTACCAAAAAATAGAATTGAATTAAGATTCCAAGGTAGTGGCAGAGGAAAGTTTGATCGTCGTTTTGATATAAATAGAAAGAAGCATGCAGCAAAATTATTGCATGACTTACAATCTATAAAGGGGATATACGAAAACGAACTTGAAGAACGTATTAAAGAAGAATTATCTCTTGACTTTGGATTGATTTTGAACATTGAATCAGCTCCTGGATTTCCATTAAAAATTGATTCTCTTGAAAAAGGACCTACATCGAAATACGATGGAATTGCATTGCTTAATGTAAAATATAGGGAAACCGCCGAGGGAACAATTACATCTGCCGCAATAATGGTTCCCTTCGGACAGTTAGACTCACTAGTAAAAAAAGTCTCTGCTTATGCTAATCCAGAAAAAGATACTACAAACAAGGATGGGATTAAGTCTCCTAAAAATGCTGATCTTATCTCTAATATTGAAAAAATCGGAGTTGCAGCTTTAGAAGCTCTATGGACGGAAAAAGAACCTATACCACATGATAATAACTCCATATGGTGGGAGATGTGGGTTTCGCGGGCACCAAGAGCTGCGAATAAAGGGCAAACCTGGATAGAGTTGTTTGATGTAACAAGAAAGAAATTAGGTTTAAAAGTGAACCAGTTTAGATTACGGCTTCCTGACAATGAAATTGTACTAGTTAAAGCCACTAAACAACAACTCGAAAGTTCTGTAGACTTACTAAATACATTAACAGAGATTCGTAAAGTCCGGCCCTGTCGTTTGGATTTAACTGATTTAACAGGTCCAGAGCAGGTTGAATGGATACATGAAGCACTTAGCAGGATTAAGCTACCTGAAATAGATGCACCGGCAGTCTGCCTGTTGGATACTGGAGTTAACCGGGAACATCCATTAATCAAGAAAATATTAACAGATACTGACTTGGATACAATTATGCCAGAAATTGGCGCTGCCGATCATCCGAATCCCGGAGACGCACATGGGACTCCAATGGCCGGAATAGCTGCCTACGATGATTTAAGAAATTTAATGTTAAGTTCAAGCGATTGGAAACAAGAACACTGGTTAGAGTCTGTTAAAATAGTGCACAATGGCGATGAGCATGACCCCGAAAATTATGGCGCTGTAACGAATGAAGCTATTGTAAAACCCGAGACGAAGAAACCAGAACGTCTTCGAGCATATTGTCTAGCTATAACACAAGATGGAGATTGGCAGGGACAACCGAGCTCATGGTCAGCAGGTATTGATGCCAGTGCAGCCGGGACAGGTGAAGAAAATAACCCAAAACGAGTAATTTTGATTTCAGCTGGTAATAATCGTAATTTTCTTGATTACGTCTACCCTCAAACCAATAAAAACCAAACTATCGAAAATCCAGCCCAAGCATGGAATGGTATTACTGTAGGGGCAATGACACAAAAGACAACAATTACAGAAAGTGATGATGAATCTCAAAGATCAAGAGCAATCGCCGGAAATGATATGCTTTCACCATTATCTCGAACTAGTATTAAATGGGAGCCACGATGGCCAATTAAACCTGATATAGTTATGGAAGGAGGCAATTTAGGACAATCAGAGTCAGGAGAGATAAGCGAATTTGATTCATTATACCCAATTTCTACAGCATCAAATTTTCTTGCCAAACCATTATGTTGTATGAATGGCACCAGCGCAGCTGTTGCAAGTGCTGCACGGTTACAAGCCATATTAATGGCTAAATATTCAAGTTATTGGCCAGAAACATACAGAGGTTTGTTAGTACATTCAGCTAGGTGGAAACAGAAAATGCTAGGAGGTTTGGATCCTCACCGTTCTGGAAATCATGGTGAGCTACAACAAATATTACGAATGTATGGATACGGTACACCTGATGAAGCAAGGCTTTATGGTAGTGGAGAAAGTGGTGTAACAATGATTATTGAGGATGAAATTCAACCTTATGACCCAGGTTCAGATGCCGGAAAAGCAAAACTTGGTTATTTCAATTTACATGATTTACCATGGCCAAAAGATGTTTTTGAGAATAACCGTGAAGTAGAACTAACTTTAAAAGTTACATTATCTTACTTTATTGATCCGAACCCTGGTTCAAGATGTTGGACAAAGAGTCAAAAATATAAGTATGCTAGTCATCTTTTACGATTTACCTTTAAAAGGTCTACGGAAGATGATGAAACTTTTAAGCGAGCCCTTGAAAAACAAATAGTTGAAGAAAATGAATTGGAGCAAGAGGAAGCTACTCAAAGTCAGAGATCACCTAGCGATAGTCGATGGGCAGTAGGGCCAAAATTGAGAGGAAAATCAGGGTCACTTGTGCAGGACATTTGGAAAGGGAGCCCTGCAGACTTATCAGAGATGGACAAAGTTGCTATTTACCCAGGCAAAGGGTGGTTTGCTACAAGAAAGTTTTCAGAAGATCATGAATTTTATAATTGCCATAAAAGAAAAGTCCGTTACAGTCTTATCGTAAGTATTGATGCGGAACAAGAAATAGGTCTGTATACTTCAATTTCTAATACTATTGGTATTTCCGTATAAAGAACCTTAAATCCATATTTCAGACATGGATGTCTGAAACTCAGTCATAATAACACCTATCATAGCGCATAACGGTATTTATCCGATTATATATCCGTCTCCGCCGGCGGCGGGGCCGCCGGCTCGCATAGCGAGCCAGGGCCGTTAGAATAAAATGTCGGGGGGGCGTAAACTGCCGCAGGCAGTTGCAGCGAGGGGGCAGGCTTGC
>JBNLDQ010000011.1:0-4063 GCA_050304475.1 Turneriellaceae bacterium
CCATGTCACGCCGGAAGATATCCGGGAAATTTTTCATGAAACCATGGCGCACCGAATTTTCTTTAATCCGACCTATGAACTAAGAAGAGCAGTTTTAGCCGACCAACTCAGCCTCAGGATTTTGCAGCAAATCGCCGCGCCGTGATAGAAGAATTCCATTACCGGATCCCTTGGCGCACCCGTAGCGCTTATCCGGGCCGCCATTCCAGCAGCCAAACCGGCGGCGAGCAGGAGTTTTTCGGCCATGTCCCTTTAATCGTTCGTCCGGAACCGCATAATCTTGATATTCACGCCAGTCTGCTGGACCCCTTTCAACAATATGTCGTGCGCACCTACCGACAACGCGGCACAATCAACGTCCATCTACTCGCCGATCTGTCCGCTTCGATGGGTTTTAGGAACAAAATGGAAATTTTGGCCGACTTTACCGAAAAAACCGCCTATTCAGCTTATCGCAGCGGCGATAATTTCGCTTTCTTCGGTTGCGATGAAACTTTGAACGAACAGCTTTATCTGCCTCCGCGCTGGTATAAAGGCGGGGCTCCCGATTTGGTCGCGAAATTAAAAAAATACCGGCCCAAGGGTAAAAACTGCCTCGCGCTTTATTCGATACTGGATGTTTTACCCCGGCAACGTTCCTTAATTTTCCTGGCCTCCGATTTCCATTTCCCATTACACGAAATAACACGAATTTTCGATGCATTAATTCGTCATGACGTGGTTCCCATTGTATTTTGGCATGCCAAAGAGTTTGAAAATTTGCCGAATTGGGGGCTCTACCGCTTTTTCGACGCCGAATCCGGCCAAAACCGCCATTTACTGATGCGTCCTTCGCTTAGGGAAAAAATTATCCGCTGCTTTTCGGAACGGCGTAAACAATTGGCCCATTTGTTTAGCCGGTACGGCCGTCAACCTTTTTTTATCGGCGAACAATTTCAACCCGATCAAATGACGCGCTATTTTTATGAACTTTAAGTCTCCAGGCTTTTATCATATCATTGCCTTTTTGATTATTATCGCGCCACTGTTCCCAAACGCCGTCCAGGCCGGTAATGAAGCATCCCCGATTAGCATCCGGCTTGAAGAAACCCGTAACGCAGGTTATTCCCTCGGCGATGAAATTACGCTTATCGCGAATATCGAAGCGCCTTACTTTTATAAACTTGAAAGCGCCTTGTTGCCTAAACCCGGCCCGTTCTCAGATTGGCTGGAATTAAAATCGATCCGATTTTACGACAATGTTTCCGACTTCGATTACCGGCTCATCATCACTTATCAAATTTTTAAAGGGGTCAAAAAAACAGTCAATTTGTCGATCCCGCCTTTGCCTTTACATTTCTCCTATGGCGGCAGCGATGAACAGGCGGAAATTCCGGCATGGTCATTCAGCTATCATCCGCAAATTGCGCCGGAAACGCCGGATAATGCAGTGGCCATTCAAAAAGAATTGCCCGCGCCTTTTCTCGATAATAGCGGTGAAAAAAAATGGGCTTTGATTTTTTTAGCGCTCATTTTATTTCTTATGATCTATATCGGCTGGCTTTATGGAAAAATTCCCTTTTTGGAACGCTATTCCGGCGCTTTCGGCAAAGCGTCCAGAACACTTGCCGAAATCCTCCGGGAACCTTATTCGGAAGAAAATTACCGCAAAGCACTTCAATGCTTCCACCATGCGCTTAACGAAATAAACGGTGGAACTGTGTTTTACGAACAGCTCGACGATTTTTTCCAGCGATATCCCGCCTATATGCAAACCCGCGAACAAACCGAACGGTTGTTCCGGATTTCCCATGACATTTTCTTCGCGGCCGCCGAAATCGATCCGGTTAAATTGCCTTTAACCGAAATAGCAGCCCTTTGCCAGGCTTGCCGCAAAATCGAAAGGGGCTCACGTTGGGCCTGAGCTTTGAAGATCCATGGATATTGCCATTTACGCTGCTGGCGTTACTGCCTTTCTTCCGCAGCAATCATCGGCGTAATCGTTACTCCAGTCTGGAAATCATCCCTTTCGATTGGGTTTCCGCTAGTTTTTTTCTTTGCTTAAGGCTCATCAGCGCAGCGGTTATTTTGCTGTTGATTTTAGGACTGGCTTCGCCTTATCGCCACGAACAAACGGTCGAGCGCATCGGCAAAGGCGCCCATATCGTCCTTTTATTGGACCGAAGCGCCAGCATGAACGAGAATTTCGCCGGCCGTTATTTCGGCGGCGAGGCGAAGGAAAGCAAAGTCGCCGTCGCCCGGCAGATGCTTATCGAATTCATCAAACGGCGCAAAGACGATTTATTCGGCTTGATTTCTTTCAGCACCTCGCCGATTCACGTGCTGCCCCTAACACAAAATAAAACCGCGATTCTTTCCGCGATACAAGCCACCAAGTCGCGCGGAAGAGGTGTTACTAATATCGCTCCGGGACTTAGCATGGCGCTGGATTTTTTTACCGGCAAACCGATAACCGGTTCGCGCGTGATTTTATTGGTTTCGGACGGAGCCGCGCGAATCGACAAAACCACACAAACAACTTTGTCCCAGTTATTTAGCCAAAACCGCGCGATGCTTTATTGGATTTATTTGCGCAATAAGCACAGCGTCAGTCTTAGCAAAAAACCGCCTAACGCCAACGAAACCACAACGCCGGAGTATTTTTTACACCAGTTTTTTTTAACTATGGGAATTCCCTATCACGCTTTTGAAGCGGAAAATCCGGATGCTTTGCAACATGCCATCGAAGAAATCGAAAAATTGGAAAACAATCCGATTCGTTACCGGGAAAAAATTCCCAGACATTATTTAGATGACTTATGTTTTCAAATGGCTATCATCGGCTTAATTTTGCTTTTATTAGTCAAATATTTCGAATATAAAACCGAATCCGATCAATTTTCCCAAAATTAAGCGCCTTTTAATCTTGCTCCCGGATGATTAGCAACGGGTCGTTAAATAACTATCCATTAACATTCAGCTGTTTTAAAATGATTATTTTTTTGTGAGACCGATTATGTTACATAATGGCGCTTTTTTACCGGGCCGATTTTTAATGATTGTTCTTTCGTTGCTGGTATCGGTTTTGCCCGCAACGTCGTTATCCGAATCGTTGACGCCGGCCCAGCAAATTATTCAAGATAGCTCGCTTAAGATTAACCGCGCTTTGAAGCAGGACGTTTACCATCAGGATTTTAACAAAGCGGTTAATTTTGTCGATGGCGTTGTTACGCAATTTGTCGATATGGATAGAGTGGCAATCTTAGTCTTGGGCAAAAATATTCGTAAATCGACGCCGGAACAAAAAAAACGCTTTATTAAGGAATTTAAAACCTTACTCGTCAGAACGTATACCCGCGCTTTTTTGGAGTACACCGAATGGGAAATTTCTTTCCCACCGCAACAAGCCGATCCGAATTCCCCCAAAACGCTGGTAAAAACCTTAGTCCATCAACCGGACAAACCGCCGGTGAATATCGATTACCGAATGGTTTTGACGAAAAACGGCGGCTGGAAAGTCTATGACATCATCATCGAAGGCATCAGCTTGGTCACTAATTATCGTTCTTCATTCAATCGTGAAATCAGCCAAACCGGGTCTTTGGAAAGCGTAATAAACACTCTGATCAGTAAAAACAGCAAGGCGGAAGAGTCTAACGGTTAAATCAACTTAGCCAATCGTCAGTATTTAATGACAAGCAGCCTCCGGTTTTACCTGGCAAATTTCGGGTTTTGCGGCATATTTTATTGCTGTAAAACCCTCCCTATCCACATTAACAATTCCTCCAAAGATTTTGCTATTGATCTTTGAATCTCTATGCTATAAATATTCCGCTTTGGGCTCATCCGCATCCGCCCGGCAATTTTTCTTCACTATTTAAATGATTGCCATGGAAACAACATTCTTTAATCCAAAAAAACCCATTGCGGCTCTGTTTCTAGTCGTTTTATCGGCGGGGACGGTAACGACTTCCGTTACTTCCCATGCGGAAACACAACCAAACACAGCCGTGGTAAAACCCAATCAGCTTCTTCTCCAAGGAATGGTCAACAATAAGAACGGCCCGGTTAATGAAGGCAAGGT
>JBNLDQ010000012.1:0-2625 GCA_050304475.1 Turneriellaceae bacterium
ACCATTTCGCCAAATGCCTTGCTTTTGTGAAGTTGCGCGACTAGCGCAATTTGGGCGAAGCGAAGCGTAGCCACAAAAGCGTAATTTGGCGAAGTGGCACAAGCAGACATCTTTAGTCATTGCGGCGCGGCCGTACTTTGACGCCGGGGGCCGCGCCGGTTTCAGAAGAACAAGAAGAATCAGAAAAATAAAAAAATCAAAAGAAATCATAAAAGAGAAATTGGGTGTGGGCTTGTGCGATAACCCAAAAGCAACTAAAAAAGAAAAGGCCGGGTTATCCACAAGCCGCACACCCAGGCCTCTTGTTCATCAAACCCCGCTCATGAAAAGAGCGAGGTCTTTTATTGTTACCTTACCAACGCCGCCGGCTTTCCCATAAGATGGCATTAAGCCGCATTGCGATCTTTTCGCCTGGTGAATTCTTTTTTTAAAGAGATGTTCAAGGGGCGAGTTGCGGGGCAATGACGACTTAATGTATCTTATGGTAAGTGTCCGATGATCGCGGGTGTGTTTCTTTTTTAGTCGGGATTTTAGTTCTGGCGGGCGGGCCCGATCGCTGTGGGGGCCACGCGCCGGCGGCGTGGTTTGTTTTTATTTGGAGAGAAATTCTTCCGGAGTAATTTCGGCCTGTTTCAGGATCGCCCTCAAGGTGCCTTCGGGCATATCGCCTGGGTGATTTGGTACAGTCGTATATCTGTTGGTTGATTCGTTATACCAGATTTCGTGCGAGCCTGCGGCCTGGCGGTCAAATTCAAAACCGCAAGCTTTGAGCTTTTTGGTGATCTGCTTGTATTTAAAACCGGAAAGACGGCCCATCAGTTATTGATCACCAGAGCGTAGTCAAACTCTTCGGCGAGGTTTTCAAGGGCGACGGATTCGGGCTCTCTTTCTTGCCTGGCCTCGATGAGCTTTCTTGCCACATCGCGGGCGATTTCGAGAGTTTCGGTGACGGTTCTACCCTGGGCGACAAGTCCCGGCAGCCGGTCAGAGGTTGCCAGGTAGAGCCCCTCGGGTAGTTTTTGGACATGTATGTTTAAGAGTTTTTCCATGTGTTACAATGATGCGTTATTTAATTACGGGGTCAATCAAGATCAGGAGGCGAGGAGGTTTTCTACTTCTTTGTTTTTAATAAATGCTCCAAGAAATTCTTTGACTAGTTTTTTGTCTTTTTCAGACATTTTTTCAACTTTGGTAAACATTTCCAAAAGTTCTTTATCGTTTAAGTCGGCTACGGCCGCATCTTCTTCAACACCATCGTATAGATAATCTACAGAAACATTAAGGCAATCCGCAAGTGCTTTTAGGAACTTTGTATTTGGGTTAGATTCACCACGCTCATAACGGCCGATGTTGTTCGGGTTGACTTTTAATATTTCAGCAATTTGTGTTTGAGAGAGCCCCTTTTCTAGGCGCAACTTTTTGAGTCTTGCGGGAAAGCCGGTGTTGTTCTTACTTTTTTCTTTCATATTCCATCAATTTTGATTCAATATCGCAAACAAATAACAAATTTTCAACTAAAAATATAAAAAAACATTACAATAGTGATTGACAAAAGGTATCAATATTGTAGGCTAATCCATCATAATTGTAATGTTTGCACGGAGGTTCAAATATGTCAAAAAAATTAAAACTTTTTTCTGCTGGTCTGTGTCAAAAACCCTATTAAAGTTTCGCCTAACGGCATTTTGCTGCAAGTATTGTTCTAAGCCTGTTGCAGAGTAAAGTGCAGGCAAAAAAGTTAAATTTAACAGTAAAAACAAAGTGAAAATAGTTAGAAAAGATAGAGATAATAGTAAATATCTAAAATATGATATGGAAAGAAAAAACCTTTCTCCGTAGCCATCAAATAAAATAATAGAACTTACGCCGCCTCTTGCCAGGAGTAGACGCGATGTAGACCATTCAAAACCGGAAAGGAAACCAGCTTTCCGTTTTTCGGTTTTTTTGAATGATTCCGCCAACCGGTGAATCTATTAGCCCTGAATGCATCCTGTGCCGGTTGTAAAAGTCAATATATTCGCGAAGCAATCTTCGCAGATGAAATTCGTCTCTTATAATAACATGATTTAAAAGCTCTCTGCGAAGCGTTGCGTTAAAACTCTCGGCAAAGGGGTTTTGCCAGGGCGAACCGGGAGACGTTGGCCGCGACTCAACTTGAAATTGATCGGGCAGTATCTCTCTGATGCCGTGCATAAAGACTTCATCTCTATCGTGAACCATGTATTTTACATCTTCTAGCTCATCGCAGCAATTTCTGAACTGTTGTTTGATCCAGTCTTGATCGGGAGTAAAAGTACAATTGTGATGCAGAACTTTTCTAGATTTGTGATCAATGATGATAAAAATATATATTTGCCTAAAGATATCTTTAGTGACTTCGACAGGTACGGTCAAGAAATCCATCCCGGCGGTACCGGAGTTTCTGATAAAAGTTTTCCATGTTTGAGTTTTTGTGCAGGCGATCTCTTCTTTATAATTTCTAATGATCCGGTAGACTGTTGAAAGAGATACTTCTTCGCCAAGTTTTTTCATGATCATATAAACATGAAGCCCGCCGATCAGCTTGTATTCTTTGTAAATTTGAATGATCATTTGCTCTATCTTGTAATCAATCCGCGGTCTGCC
>JBNLDQ010000013.1:0-120287 GCA_050304475.1 Turneriellaceae bacterium
TGTCGATTATTTGCCAAATGATATTTCAGGGTACCCGCGCCGGCTTTGGCCGCTGGTTCAGCTTGCCGTCAACGTTTACGTTAAAAACCCGCCTCATGGGGGCGAGCTCAACTGCTGGAACCGGGCTCCGGACCAAGATGAACTGGCCGGCCTGCAGTCGGGTGTTTACGATTTTATATGCGACGATAAACTCCCTTCTCCGGATCTTTCGATCAAGCCCGGTGACGGCGATTTGGTGATCATCCGTTCGAGCGATATCCATTCGGTAAGCCCTTTCGAAGGGGGCGATAGAATCTCGTTTAGTTTTTTTGTCAATTATTACGGGCTTGATCTTCCGCTGCGGTATTATGTATAAAAAGAAACGCAATCATCTCCGAAAGGACATAGTCGGGCAACCATATTCTCGGCAAGGAGGAAAATGGTATTAGATTAACTTTTTGGTGGCTTCTTTGTTATTTTTCTTTGTGAGTAACCGTAGCCGCCAATCCCACCAACAAATAATGTGATACATGACTTAAATAATTCCATCGCTGCACTATTATTTTTGATTAAACCAAGATACAGTGTTGCTGCAAGTATTAGTAATATGAATGCTAATATAATATAATATAACTAGTGCGCTGATTAAATTTATCTTGCTTCTCTTGTCTGGATAAGTCTGTCTTATAGTATTCAAATCTTCTTTGATTTTCCTTATCGTTCGATTTAATAGACTCTATTTTGACTTTTGTTAGATTCAGTTTTTCTTACAGCTAATTCTTTTTCGAATAGTGCCAATAATTCACGTGGTGGAAGATTTTCGTCGTGTGTAATATCTTTGTTATCAGACATTCAACTGTTAATAGATGTAATACGGAGGTGTTTCATGCAATCGCATATTTACATATTCAAAATATTGTTCGATTTCTCTTGAGCTGACAATAAAAAATCCCTGATGCATTTCAACAGTATGGATCATGTCAGGCATTTCCCGTTTTCTTTGTTCAATTTCACTTGTTGCCTCTGGTATACTATCTAATACAGCTTTACTCTCCAACATTCGCATATCAACCCAACCTATGGTATCTATAAATTAAATTTACAGTACCTTTTTACATAATTTATGGAACAACTCTAAATTCGTCAACTAATTTTTCTTATATTATCGGATTATTCTCTCCAATAATAAGGTCTTTATACACAGTTTTATCTGTTTTTAAACTGTATAGTATGTTATTAGTTATTATTTTTTGTTCAGCAGACAACCCTATCAATCAAATCACTAACAATCTCAGGATTCTTTCGATTATTATACCGCCAACAAAACTCGTCAACATACCGCTGTGATCTCTTCACTTTTTGATGTTTGTTTGCCGGCGCCGCCCAAAGTTGCCGGGTTTAGCCGCCAAAAGGGTTTACAACCCTTAACCCCTGAAACCTGCTGAAATCGCGGTCAAGGCTGTAGAGGGTTGAAATGTTGTGTTCGAGAGCGATGGCGACGATGCGGGCGTCGTGAACTTTGCCGCCGGCAATATTTGCATGCGCGACAGTTTTTTCAAGGCTCTCGAGATAGCGCCTGCCTTCGGCAAGAAAATAGAGGTTCGGCGATTCTGACAAATACAAGAGCTCTTTCATCGCCTCTTTCATTGGCGTCGCCGGCGTAAAGATGCGCGGGTGCGTGACGATGGCGAGAAACTCAGAAACGCAGGGGTAGGGAATCGCCCACGGATCGCCCCCCTCATGCAGCCCCAGAATCAACTTGCGGGCGGCCTGGTGAAACCTGTTTTCGGCGCGGTGATAATACACCAGTATGTTTGTGTCGACGGCAACCATTTGTATTTTAATCTCTCATGATTGTGATTTTGTTCATATCGACATTAATTTATTTTGTTTCAGAAAAATTTAATCGCCGTGGCCGTAAATTGCCGCGCGAATTTTTTCCCAGTTGCCGTCAAAAGCGGGGTCGGCAAACCCATTACCTTTAAAATGGTTTTCTTTCAGCGGCTCGTTTTTTTTACCCTTTTTTTTCGCGACATACTCTTGCAAAGCTTGTTCCATTACTTTCCCCAGAGCCGTATTTTCTTCTTGCGCGATATACTTGACTTCTTTCATCAGGGGATCGGACAATTCTACGGTGGTTTTCATAAGAATAATGTATAATGTTTCCGTATGAATGGCAATTAATTTATGGAAATATGGGAAAATATGCAACCGGGTAAGTCATGCGGAATATGAATATTTACAATAGGGGGCTGCCCGCCCCCTGTCTTCAGCCGGTTGAGCGCCGCCCGGCAACCCGGTAAAGAGATATCCGTTTTCAAATAAAATTTGGGGTTGCTTGTTACGCCGTCGCCTTGCGCCGCCGGGCGGCTACCGGCTTTCGACACCCCCGGTCTTTTCCGGTCGAGAATGCGATAACAACAGTTGCCCGCACGGCGATAATTCGGGGGGTTGAGCGAGAACCTGCCGGGTCGAGCGAAAGGGGGGGCTCCCCCTTTTTTGCCTGAAAAGCGGTTATTCAACCTGGCTTGGTTTGCAGTCGCCGGCCAAAGGGATTTGCGGGAACCCTTCTTTTTCAATTTGTACAACGGAGCTTGAAAGCTTGATGAGCAAATCCTGGTTTGACGGGGAAAGTTTACGGCATAGCGCAGCTCGAGTATTTTTACCGTTGCTCCGGAAAGTGTTTTTGTTCTTCCTTTGAAAATTTCGGTGATGGAAGAGCGCGAGTGGCCAATGCTGTAGCCAAAACTTTTTTGTGAAATGCCGCTATCCTCGTATATTTGATAGAGCCGTTTCAGCGTTTCGGGTGTCAGTAGCATTGCCCGGCCGCATTAACTTGTTTCAAGTTCTTGTTGTTGAAGGTACATGGCCCCGGCAAATACAATGAGCGAATTTTTTAACTCGGGGCTGAGCTTTCGGTAGTTGCAAATCAGCTCATACTCTTTGGGGCAGGCGACGACAGTGGGCCGAATGTATTGCGGGTCTTCTCCGGAGATCAGCCAGCGCGTGTTGATGCCGTATTTCAGTTGAATTACCGTGCGCATGGCCCGCGAAATATGCGCCGTTCTCCCCGACATGATTTCGGTAATTACCGAGGGGTTTACGCCCAGAGAGCAGGCGAACTCGCGGTAGTTTAGACCGGTTTCTTCAATGACTTGCCGTAAGCGCCGGCGGGTTGCGTCGTTTATTTTTATCATAGATGTATCATGGAGTTGAGAATCTCTAATATGAATACTATTATGATTAGAGAATGAAAATATATTTATTCCGATTTGTTCGTAGGCCGCTGTAAAATTCATTTCCGGTTCGCTCGCTGGATCCTTTTTTCTTTAGGATTCCGGCTTGTCCAGAAAAAATGCATATTACATAAGTTGTTTTTGTTCAAATTCGTCCGGAGATCTGATGAAAATGCTCATTTGCTATATCCAGGAAGGCGCCGCTTTTTCGCAGGCAGTTTTTATCTTGCCAAAAGGGTAACGAAAGGCAAACAAAATAATATTTTTTGAATATACGTGTTGTCGGATAAAATAAGAGTTTGATATGAAAATGAAAGTGCATGATACATTGCGATTTTTAGCCATATGGTTGGTGATCGGCGCGGGGGCTATTTTGTATGCCGAACCTGAGCCGGACAAACCGGCGCCCATGTTTACCGAGAAACTGCAACTGGACTGGGATTTAATAAAAAAATGGAAAATTGTCAACCGTCAGAGAAATGAAAATATGTTGCAGTATACTTTAACGCCCGACCCGAATGTTGTCAATTACCACCGGTATGTCACCATCGTTCAAACAAAGAACAGCCTTTATACGCCATTTGACGAATATATTGCGACATTGAAAGAGCAAAAAAATCCTTTTGAAATTAACCTTGCTACCGGCGATTTTACCGGGTCGCAACCCAAAGCTTTATTAATCTTGTCTGACCGCCGCCAAACCCAGATCACCGGAATGATCAAAGGGAAAGAAAGTTTCATTGTGTTCAGTTATACCGATTTAACCGTTCGACCCACCGAAGAGTTAAAAAATACCTGGGTCGCGCGCTGGCAAAAAGCCAGAATGGTGGAAGATGCCGGCGATGTAAAATAAACGTTGTTTATCCTTGCATCGTTCTTTTCTCAGACCCGCTTTTGGCGTTTTGCAAAGGGCGGATAACGGCGTAAAAAACAACCAGCGCCCCCGTGACAGACGGGAAAATTTCATAAATATGTTCCGAGAGGCCGCTTGATCGCCAAATGAATAAAATGGCCAGAGAGACGCCCAAGAGCGCAATTGCCGAACGCTCGCCGACTTTTTCATTGAGCAGGTAAAGAACCAGGAGAGGCAAAAAAGCGGCGGCTAAAGCGGCCCAGGAAACAATCACAAGTTTAAAAACGCTTTGTTCGCCATACAACGCGACCAGCAACGCAATGGCGGCGACTAAAATTGTAGACGCTTTTGTTTTGCCATAGCTGAATTTTTGCTTCTGAAAAATATCATTGCTGACCGAAGCGGAACAACTTAAAATCAAAGAATCGGCAGTTGAAATTGTCGCCGCAAAAATACCGGCCAGAATCAAACCGACCAAAGGGGCCGGTAGCGTTAAAAGAGCCAGCTTAGGCAGGGCCAGCTCGGCGTCAAAAGAACCCGTTTCGGGCAATAAGATCCGGGCCAATAGACCGACCCCGGTGGCGGCCCCGTAGAAGAGCGTAAACCAGGTGTAATAATAGACTTTTGCCCGGCCCATATTTTGAGCGTTATCGATTGCCATGAAACGAATCATAATGTGCGGTTGCCCCGCAACGCCAAAACCGGCAAAAAACCACCCGATAATAAATAAAACCGGTCCGAAAAAAGAGCCGCCTGCCAAACCGCCGGGGAACCAATCCATAAACCCGTCAATGCCGTTCCATTTTTGTTTTGCCGTTTCATAACCCCCGGCTTGATCTAGCCCGACCCATAAGAGAATTGCCATGGCGATGATCATGACAATGGATTGGGCGGCATCGGTCCATATGGAAGCCCGAATGCCCCCGGCAAAACAGTATAATACGACAATAATAGCGCCAATAATGGCCCCGGAGGCGGCGTCCCAGCCGAGAATGACATGCAACGCTTTTGAGCCTGCGTTAAATTGAGCCGCTGCATAACTGCCTAAAAAGATTAAAGAGATTACCCCGGCAATGAGGCGGTACAAGGGAAAATCGCCGCCTTGCCAGCGGCCCAACGCCCCGGCATAGGTATGAGCCGAGCGTTTTTCGCTGATATCGCGCAACTGGCGGTGGATCGATAAAGAAGCGATAAAATCGCCGGCAATCCACCCGATCATTAACCAAATGGACTGCAAACCGGCCGTGTAGGTATAGCCAATCAAACCGATAAACATGTAGCCGCTGTTATTTGTGGCAACCGCCGAGAGCCCGGCCAGCCAGGGCGAAATATTATGATGCGCAAGAAGATAATCAACGGTTGTTTTTTTTCTAACGCGCAGAGAGCTAATGCCAATAACGACAAATAAAAACAGAAAGCCGACAAAAGTAAGATGCATATGTAAAGCTCAACCCGCGAGCTTTAACGTCAAGGGGGTTTTCAGGTTTCGCGTTCGAAGAGCTCTTCAAGGCGTTGCGGCCGCCGGATAATGCGAATATCGTTCTCAGTGATCATAACTTCGGGAACAAACGGGCGAGAGTTGTAATTGGAAGACATTACGGAGCCATATGCCCCCGAGTGCAATATTGCCAGTCTGTCGCCTTCTTCCAGCGCAGAACAATCGTATTTTTTAGCGAAAAAATCACCCGATTCGCAGATCGGGCCAACAATATCATAAGGCTCTTTTTCTTCGGTTCGTTTCAGCAAAGGTAAAATGGGGTGAAATGCGCCGTACAAGCTGGGGCGAATGAGTTCGCTCATGCCGGCGTTGGTAATGGCAATACGATAATTTTGTTTCTCTTTTATATAAAGCGTTTTGGCAATGAGAATTCCGCAATACGCCGAAATAAACCGGCCCGGTTCCAGATCAATCCGGTGGTCGATGTCTAAGGCAGATAGATTTGCCGAAAATTCATGCAGAGGAAACTCTTGTGCCGAAAAACCGGGTTCGCCGGATCTTTCGTCAATATCATAGTCAATCCCGAAGCCGCCGCCGAGAGAGAGGTACTCCAGGTGAATGCCTAACTCTTTTTCGGCAATTTTGGCTTTGTTCCGCAAGAAATCCAGCCCTTTGAGGTATGGCTCAACTTCTTTAATTTGCGATCCGAGGTGAAGCTGCAAACCGTTTAAACGAAGGCTGTCCAGGCTTTTGATCATGTTTAAAGCGGTGCCAAACTCATCTTGCGAGATACCGAACTTTGATTCTTCGCTGCCGGTCACAATGTAGCGGTGCGTGTTTACGCTGATGTCGGGATTGAGGCGCAGCGTAATCCCGGCGGTTTTTTTCAGGTCGCCGGCAACCTTGCTGATTTGGGTGATTTCGGATAACGATTCGACATGAAAACTTTTGATCTCTTTTGTTATACCCAGTTCGATCTCTTGACGGTTTTTACCGACGCCGGCATAAACCATTTGCGACCCGGAAAAACCCGCTTCGAGCCCCCGTTGAATTTCCCCGCCCGAAACCACATCAAGGTTGAAACGGTCATAGTTTCGGATCAGGCGCAAAAGATGAAGGTTTGATAATGACTTGACCGAATAGTAGATCCCGCATTGCGGGAAGAGGTTTTGAAAAAGATCCAGTCTTTCGGTGAGAATTTTGCGGTGGTAGAGAAAGTAGGGGCCTTCGTAGTCATACTCTTCGCGCAATTTATTTTCAGTGGCTTCGCACAGTTCGGTTAGTTCTTGCCCCGCCCAGTGCAGGTTTTGGTTCTCGTATCGGTACATTGTTCGAGTGCTGTGATATTGAAGCGAGAAAGCCCGTCACCCAAAAAATAAAAAATAAGCCAGGCAGCGATACGTTCAGTTTGCGGGCAATTCATCCGGGTGGTACAAGATATCGATGCCCTTGTCCAGATAACCGATCCAGATGTAATTGCCTTCCATTTGCAGGTGGTGAACTTCATTGGAACTCAAACCTTCGAGAATGGTCACTTGTCTTAACTCGCCGGATTCGCGGTCGTAAATGCGCAAGCCGTTGCCTGAAGTGCCTATCCATATTTTTTTACCGCGCTTGGCCAAGGTCGAGGGGTAAGGAAGGTTCCAGTCAAAAAAGCGGGTTTTTCGCCGCACCAGGTCATACTGGTAAATCCCGTGCTTGTGGACGCCCAACCAAAGGTAGCGGCCGTCAATCAGCAAAGCCTTGACATTGTTCCCGTCAAGCAAACCGTTCTCTACATTAATGTAGTGAGTTTCATCTTTTTCTTTATCGTAGACAATGGCCCCGTGATCGAGGGTTCCGAAAGCAAGGTAGCGATGGTCGGCTTCAATGGCATACACTTGTTTGCTGCCGATATACGAAGTGTCGTTTAAGATATCGACCGTTTTGCGGATCGTATCGTATTTGATCACTCCGTTTGAGAGGGTGGAAAAATAAACAACCCGGTCGTCTTTAAAAACTTTCTGGGCCAAATCAAATTTAATTTCTTCTTTTTTCAACGGGTAAATCGTATTGTTCTTTTTATTAAAGACAAAAATTCCGTCATACGAGGTGATGTAAACGGTCTCAAAGTCGACATAGATATCACGCAACTGGTTGGAAGGAAGAGGAATGGAAAGAAACGAATCGGTAGACCGCGAGAAGCGAACCAACCCGCCACCCCATGTGGATATCCAGACGTCGTCGCCGTCCACTTGAATATCGGAAATAGCTTCATCGGGCAGTCCGTTTTCCGTACCCAGGTGAAAAATACTAATGCGCCGTAACATAAAGTTCATACCGACGTCAAGCTCTTGCCCAAAGGAAAGCGACTTGGTCAGATAAAAGTGGGCGCGTTCCGGTTTCTGTAATTTCTCGGCATATATCCAGCCAAGCGAATAATAAATATCGCGTAAGGTTTCTTTTGCCAGCTCATCGGGTATTTCGCTGTCTTTTGCCCCCGCCCGGATTTCCAGTATGCGCAGGGCCTTATGGTAGTACCCGGCCGCGCCTTCCCAGTTTCTGGCCTGCGCGGAGATTTTAGCCAACAGGTAATTTGCATTAATGTAGTACCATGGTTTTTCCATCGGGTCGTGAACCGACGACAGGTAATCGCGAAGGTTAACTACGGCTTTCGATATCAGTTCCATATGATAGTAGCATTCGCCGTATAAATAAATTAAGTCGAGGCGATAGCGCGAATGAGGGTAACGTTTGTTGAGGCGATTGTAATAGCTCATGGCGTTGTTGTAGTCGCCTCGCATTCGGTAAATTTCACCCATATAATACAGGGCGTCTCGAATTTCATATTCAAAAGGTTGTTCGTTCAGGAACTCCTTAAAATAGGTTTCGGCCTCGTTAATTTCGCCTTTTAAAAAAAGCTTTTTCCCCGCCCGAAATTTTTCCGTGTTGTCTATGACTGCCGAGGTAAATATAAAAAGCAGAGCGAGGGGAATAAGCCGCTTAAATTTCATTTTCCATCCTTCTTTGGTTGGCCTTCCAGAATAAACCGGTAACGGCAAAGAGAGCGATGGAACAAAATAAAATATAGAGTCTGCCGGCATATTCAATATTCATAGTCTTTTTCGCCGGTTTTTCCGCCGTCTGATCGTGTTTGATAAATTTAATGATTTTCACCTTTTGGTCGTACAAGTAATGTTCGCGTGAAAAACGGGAGAATGCTGTATCATCGTCGCTGAGTTCTCCGAGGCTTGCCTGCAAGAGTTCCCGGCGGGCTTTTAATTCGTCCGATTCCAGGCGAAGTTTCGCCAGTTCTTTTTCTTTTTCCCGATACGCCAAATAACCGGTTTCGGCAAAAATGGTGTTGTAGACGGCAATTTGAACAAGAAGAATCATAAGGGGCCAGAACAGCCAGTGATCCCGGCCCGACTGGAGCGTTTGTTGAAATTGACTAATCAATATCATGACCTTCCGTTAAAAACGGATTTACCGGGGTAAATGGCCTGGGTTTCCAGCGATTCTTCAATGCGCAACAGTTGGTTGTATTTTGCAATGCGGTCGGAACGGCTCAGCGAGCCGGTTTTAATTTGACCGGCTTGCGAAGCGACGGCAATATCGGCAATGGTTGTGTCTTCGCTTTCGCCGGAGCGGTGCGATACAACCGAAGTGTATCCGTTTAAGCGGGCCAGCTCCATGGTTTCAAAGGTTTCGGTAAGGGTTCCGATTTGATTCACTTTAATTAAGATCGAGTTTGCCACTTTTTGCTCAATTCCCTTTTGTAAAATTTTTGCGTTGGTCACAAAAAGGTCGTCGCCGACGAGTTGAATTTTATCGTTCAGGGCCAGGGTCAGGGTTTTCCAGCCGTCCCAGTCGTTTTCGGCCATGCCGTCTTCAAGCGATACAATGGGGTATTGCTTTACATATTTTTCGTAGAGTTCCGTCAAGCCCTGCGAGTCCAGCGAAAGTCCTTCGCCGGCAAGTTCATAACGTCCGTCTTTGTAAAATTCGGAGGAGGCGGCGTCCATGGCAATGAAAGTATCGTCGCCGGGTTTATAACCCGCCTTTTCAATCGCCTCTACCAAAACAATGAGGCCTTCTTCGTTTGAGGTAAGGTTGGGCGCAAAGCCGCCTTCATCGCCAACGGCTGTATTCAGGTTTTTGCCTTTTAAGACGTTTTTCAGCGAATGAAATATTTCGGCGCCTTGCCGCAGGCATTCTTTAAATGAGTCAAATTTTACGGGAACGATCATGAACTCCTGGAAGTCGACATTGTTGTCGGCATGCGCTCCTCCGTTTAAAACGTTCATCATGGGAACGGGGAGGACCCGGCTGAAGGGGCCGCCCAAATATCGAAAAAGGGGAACGCCGGAATATTGAGAGGCGGCATGAGCTACCGCCATAGAAACTCCAAGCATGGCGTTTGCTCCCAACTTCTCTTTGTTTTCGGTCCCGTCAATTTCAATCATGATATTGTCAATTTCACGCTGTTCTGTTGCGTCCATTCCGATCAAGTTTGGCTGAATGGTTTCAATGACATTGTTTACCGCTTTTGTGACACCCTTGCCCAGATAACGGTCATTATCGCCGTCTCTCAATTCAAGCGCTTCGCGCGATCCGGTGGAGGCACCGCTGGGGACAATGGCGCGGCCGAAACTTCCGCTTTCCAGATAGACTTCTACTTCAACAGTCGGGTTGCCTCGAGAGTCGATGACTTCCCGGGCATGGATATCTTCAATTATTGAACTCATGCGCCAAATTCGTTGATTTGCTAATCCTGTAAATGGTTTTTGTTTTTCATGGTCCAATTGAGCATGATTGGCTTTTTTAACCGCCGCTTTTCATGAAAGAACTGCTGAAAACCGGTTAAAAAATTGCAAGAGCCGGGTACATGTTGAAAAATTTTGTGTTTTCGAGATATTCCCCCGTTAGAAGGGGGGGGATTCTAATGAGACATAATACTGGCAAGAAGCCAGGTAGCATGCGCTGGCGAAGTGAAACTTGTTCGGCGAAAAAGAGGCATCAGCAATAGTCCTACTAAAAATCAATGCCATCAAAGATGCCACGCCAAATCATCTCGCCAATGCCGTCGGCAACAAAATCGATAATTTCATTGAGTTCTTTTCTTCGGCCTCGTATTCCGGCAAAGAGCAAGATACCCCCGGCAAAAAGGCAAAAAAATAAAAGGCAGATGATATCATAATGATATAAACCGAAACCAATGATAAAAATACCCAAAAAGCTTGCCAGAAAGCGTTGCCAGAACGGAGCAATCTGGATACGATAATGTTGTTTGAGCAAATTTGAACGTGAAACTTCCAGATCAAGCTTTTGAAACTTAACTCCAATGCGGGCAAGCTCTTTGCGCGAGACGGACGATACCCGTGTGATTTTAATTCTTTTTTTCGGCGCCAATGTAAGTTTTCCCACGCAACCAAGGCTCAGCCAAGGGCCGGTGATATTTTGCCCGGTTTTTCAAAAATACAAGCTAAAAATTCTACGATTATGAGAAAAACATCCGGGCCGGCCGATTTTATAGTAAAAAAACTCATTGCACAGGGACATGAATTCCGCCGGCAAAAGATACCGGCAAACCCTGTGGAGGCGGAGGCGGCAGAGGGCGGGTATATACGGGCCCTATACTCCCCCGAATTGCAGGAAAAATGCACACTGAAAACAAAAAACACTTTTCAACATATGTAAGCTTTTCATGGTATCCCAATTGTTGAGGAGTATCCCATGAACCAAACTCTCTTGGAAAACCTGCACTTAAAACAAGTCAATCGACCCATGACATATGCGGTTGGCGACACTGTGCGCGTACATTATAAAATCATTGAAGGTAACAAAGAGAGGATCCAGATTTACGAAGGAACCATTATTGCAATTCGCAATAAAGGAGTTTCCCGTTCTATCGTGGTTCGGCGCATTAGTTTTGATGTGGGGGTCGAGCGTATTTTCCCGATATACAGCCCAACAATCGAAAAGATCGAAAAAGTTCGCAGCTCGAAAGTGCGGCGTTCCAAACTCTATTATCTCCGCAAGAAAATCGGTAAAACAGGCCGCCTCAAAGAGGTGAAAAAAGAAGATCGCAAAGACATTGCGATGGAAAAAGCGAAAACGCTGGAAGCCGCACAACCGGCTCCTGTGAAAGAAGAAGCTCCTGTAGAACCGGCCAATGATGCTGTGGAAGCCCCTGCCGATACCGCCGCAGAAACCACGCAAGACAACGCGGAGCAGTAAAACCGAAGGGCCAAATGCCGGCCTTTTCTCCATTGCACCGGGACGGTCCCCTGGAAGATATTCTTTTCCCGGAGATTTTACAGCAAAACATACATTCGCGCGAAGCGGGCGGGCAATACATTGTCGCTATTGATGAAGTTGGCCGCGGTTCGCTTTTCGGCCCGGTGACTGTCGCCGGCGTTTTGCTGCCGCTTTCCGAATGGCAGGCGGTGAAAAACCTGGACTGGTTTACGCGCGTTGATGACTCAAAAAAACTAAACTCGGCAAACCGCGGGGAAGTCGCCGCACTGGTTGAATCCGGTTTTAGCACAGCGATCGCCCATGTCTCCGTCGGCTTTATCGACAAATACAACATTAACCGCGCCATCCAATACGGGACATACCGGGTGGTGCAACAACTTGCCCGTACATTAAACGGAAGGGGTGAAATAGCAAGGGTTTTCATTGACGGCAATTACCGCTTTCAGTTCCCCTTGCTGAATATGACGAAACCAATGCCGCCCCTTGAGTCGATTGTCAAGGGCGATTCGCGTTGTTTTACCATCGCCTGCGCTTCCAATATCGCCAAGGTTCGGCGCGACGCCCTCATTGCGTCAGCCGGCGCGCGGTTTCCGCAATATGGGCTGGAAAAGAATGCCGGCTACGGAACAAAAACCCACCGGCAGGCGATTCTCGAACATGGAAGCACCCGGTATCACAGAAAATCTTTTTTAAAAAAGATAGCCGCGGTGGATTCTTCTGTTAAAATGCCGTATGGCTGATCAATCGGCTCAAGCTCAACAATTCATTCCGGTAACGCCGGAAAACCAGCAACGGATTGTGAAGCTGGTGAAGAAGTTAATTGGCCGTAGAAAATCGATCTGGCTCAAAGGGCTTCTGGAAAAATTGCATGAGTCCGACTTGGCGCATATCTGGAATCTTTTTGACGATGCCGAGCGAAGCCACCTTCTCAATTCGCTTGATCATGAAAAAAGCGCGGGCGTTTTGTCCGAGCTCGATTCTCAACACCGCACCGATATTTTAAAATCGAAAAATACCGAATGGATTCTCGATCGCCTTGAAGAACTGGACCCGGATGATCTCGTTGATATTTTAAAAGAACTCTCCAGTTGGGAAGCCGACTTTATTATCCGCCGGTTTGACAAGGCCTTCTCGCAGAAAATCAAAGAACTGCTGAAGTACCAGGAAGAGACCGCCGGGGCTCTCATGACCTCGGACTTTTTTGCCGTTTCTCAAAACGCCACCGTAGAAACGGTCATTACCCAATTTCGGCAAGAAGCCACCCAAAACGAATTGGAAGACTTGCATTTTATTTATGTCGTAGATTCGCAAAATCATTTGCTGGGGTATATTCCCCTGCGCAAATTGATTCTTGAAAAGCCGCAAAAGAAAGTAAAAGATTTAATGAAACCCCCTCCTGTCCGCGTTTCACCCAATATGGACCAGGAAGAGGTTGCGGCGCTTTTTCGCAAATACGATTTAATTAGCGTCCCGGTTGTTAATGATGTAGACAATATTCTGCTGGGCCGAATCACTATTGACGATATTGTCGACGTACTGGAAGAAGAAGCTTCCGAAGACGTCTTTCACATGTTCGGTCTCCACAAGGGCGAAAAAATTACAAATGGCGTTTTTATTTCTCTCAGGCACCGCTTGCCCTGGATGTTGATCAATATTGCAACGACCTCTCTTGCCGCGATTATCATCGGATTTTACAAAGGCCTGATTGAAGAATTGGTGTTATTGGCCATGTTTATGCCAATGGTCGCCGCTCTTGGCGGCGCGACCGGGAACCAAATGGTGGCGATGGTCGTCCGGGGGTTGGCTGTGGGGCAAATGCACTGGAAGCATGTGCGCTGGATTCTTTTTCGCGATATTTCCGCCGTGGTCCTGGGGGCGATTATCGTCGGTTCCGGCATTGGTCTCGTCGCTGAAACGGTTTTTCACAATGGAATGTTTGGTTTGGTGGTGGCGCTTGCTCTTTTGCTCAACATGGTTTTTGCCACCATTGTCGGGGCCGCCATTCCGTTCGGATTAAAATTCTTTAATATGGACCCGGCGTATGGTTCATCCATTTTAGTCGCCGCCTTAACCGATATGATGGGGTTTTTAATTTTCCTGGGACTTGCCTCTAAAATTCTTCTGTGAAAGCGCTGTGCAAATTTCCCATCGAGCCATTGACCTTGAGGCGGACTTTAGATCGCCTAACGGTGTTTTAAACCGGCGTTTTCATTTGTTATGAGCGGCAAACAACAAAATCGAAAAACAAGCGGAACAGGCGAAAAGTGCGCCGGGGCAGCCTATCTCTATTATCACCTTCCCCCCGCCATCATGGAAAAAGTGAACGGGTTTCTGGCTCTTGGCGAACGAAAAAAACTGGCGTTGTCGCGCCAGGCGATGGCGCCCGAAAACGTGACAAAGACTTTGACGGCGGCAATGACAAAAGCGATCCGGGAGCGGAGAAAAGCGGCTAAAAATACGGGGCACCATTTCGGTTGGTACTATCTTTTGTTTCACCTCTTTTTCTTTTTTGCCCTCTTGCTGTCCGATGATCGCGATTTGATTTTAGCCCCCGCTATTTACGGTATTTCGGGTTTCTTTTTTTTACAGCGGCGCTCTCTTGCCTATTGGCGGTACCGTTTTTCGCTTTTGCCGCTAGAAGTGTACGAGCCGATTTTCTTTACGTTATGTTACGCGGCAATGGTGCTGACGGTCGGCTCTCTTACCGCGGGCAAAGCGGCGGCTTCGCCCGATTTTCTTTTTTTTCTTCTCGGCGGGTTTTTAGCCCCTTTGTTTGAAGAGCTCTTTTTCCGTGACGTTCTATATGAGGCCATCGCCTCCGGTTCGGCGGGCCGCTCTACCGGCGGCTCGCCGTTTGCGGCGGTAGCGGTTACGGCTGTTGGCTTTAGCCTGGTTCATTTAAGCCTTCAACCCGGTTTGCTTGAGTTTGCGGTTTACGCTAACGCCGGTGTGCTCCTTGGTTTTTTGCGCCGCCTCACCGGCCGGCTTACTTTTCCTTTGGCCGTTCATATTGGCGTCAACCTGACCATGATGTGGCTATAACAATTCGGGTGACATTGTGTCTGGCTCTTCGGAAGTGAGATCATGAGCGTATTGAAAGAGATCGTTGAGAATCGCAAAAAAACATTGCCAAAGGCGGCCGAACTGAATGGCCGGGCCGAGCCGGTCCAAAAAGATATCCCGGCGCTGCTGAAACGCCGTGAAAACGGGCCGGGCCTGATTGCCGAAATCAAACGAAAAAGCCCTTCGCGCGGTTCCATCAACCCCGGGATGAACGTCGAAAGGGCTCTTGAACTCTATACGCCCTACGCCTCGGCAATTTCGGTTTTAACCGAGCCCGATTTTTTTGGCGGGTCGCTCGACGATTTGCGTCTTGCCCGCCGCCTGACCGGTCTGCCGCTTTTGCGAAAAGATTTTATCATTGATCCCTTGCAGGTGAAAGAGGCCCGGTTAAATGGCGCCGACTTTTTTTTACTGATGATGTCCATTCTTGAAAAAAACCAGATGAGCGAACTGATCGACGCGGGGCGTGAATTTCAAATGGAGGCGTTAGTCGAAGTTCACGACGAAGCCGAACTTGAATCGGCGCTGGACCTGGACATCCGAATCCTGGGGATCAACAACCGTAATTTACATGACCTATCCATTGATTTAAATACGACGGCCGAATTGCTGGCCAAAATTCCGTCTGACGTATTGCCGGGGCTGACGATCGTCAGCGAATCCGGGCTCTCAAGCCGCCGCGATATCGAATCGCTGCCTTCGCGCATTGATTCCACGTTAATCGGCACCGCCTTTATGAAATCGGATAACCCCGAAGCTCTATTGTCGGAGATGTTTTCCCCTTGAGCGACGCGCCTGTGAAAAATACATCGTTTGCTGCATCGTTTGCCATATCCTGGGCAAAGATAAAGCCGGCGATTACCGGGTGTCTTGTTCTTGCCGCCGCTTTTTTGATTCCGTGGCAAGTCGAGCCGGGTTCCGCAATTTTTCAAGAGCTCTTTTTTCGCGGTAGCGCCTCGCTTTCCGAGTACCTGTTTTATTACTCGAAAAATCCGTTTTACTTGCACCTGGACATTCAACGGGCAGACCCCCTCTTGTTTTTGCCTTCGCTCTTGATCGCGGCTTTTGGCAAGAATTTCACTTTTTTTCTTTTGGGGGCCGCCTCTGTATTTTTGTTTTATCGAGCGTATGATCAAGGGGTTCAAAAAGAAGTTATTTCGTCTTCGTTGGTTCGTTCATTTTTATTGACCGCGCCGTTTCTCTTTGGCGCAGGCGGTCTGTTTTTTTTCTATCTGGTTTTGCTCCTGGTTTTGCACCTTCAGATGCGCGGGTTCCCGGCGCTAAAGACAAACGTAATGCTGGTTTTCAGTTCGATGGTTTTTTTGCCGGCCGCTCTGCCCGCTTTTTTCTATGCCGGCTATTATGGCAACAAGGGCAATGGGGGCGATGAGGCGGGTAAAAATATTCGCGCAACCGTATTGCGCCTGCTTCCGGCGGGTATGACGGTTCTGGCTATCTATCTTTTTTGGCTTGCTTTGGTCTTGAACAATGAACCCTTTGCCGCAAACGAGAACCGGGGCTACTTCAACGCTCTGGCCGAACTGTTTCAATTGCCCTTTACCCTGGAGTCCCGCCGCGCCCTGGTAACGGATACCGGTTTGTGGAGCGGCCTGCTTGACCAGTTGATCGATCGCGGCGCAGCGTATCTTACCGTTGCCATCGCCCTGGGGTGGAATATCCTGGACGAGCTAAAAAGCGGTTTGTTTGGCCAGCAAGAAAACAAACAAAAAAGTAAGCAAAAACGGCAAATCTTCTGGCTTGCGATGGGCGCTTTTCTGGCCGCAGAGCTTTTTCTCATGCGGGCGGCTTCCCTTGTTTTTCTGCACGGGGCCTTGTTTCTTTCGATTCTTTTTGCGGCAACCTCCGCCGTTTCCGGCCCGGGCGCTTTGGTAACCGCGGCCCCTTCTGCAACCAATGTAACCAGAACCGGCGGCGATAAAGACAAAACAAACCAAAGGCGAAATCCGGGGGCAGCGATTGGCGCTGTTGTTGCCGTTGTTTTGTTTGCAATAGCGGGGCTTTCTCAAGAATCATGCCGGCCAAACCCGGGAAGGGGTTCCGGCGGCAAAGAAGACGCAAGGGTCTGGGTGGTTTCTCCGGACGATTTGGCGTATTTTCAAGTTTGCCCGGTCAATGTAGAAAAAGTGCATTTTCTCGATTTAAAGATTATCCCGTATAACGTAGAAAAACTGACTGCCGGGCTTTCGTGGCCCGACGAAGAGCCGGTTTTTAACCCGCGCGCGATGGAGTTTTTAGCCGCCGAAAAAGAGTACGCCGAAAGAAAGACGGCAGAGCTTTCACATTTTTCTTTTCATTTTTTTTTGAAAAGCGGAATTCACCCCGCCGGCGAGTCAAAACCCTACCGCCGGATTCGTTATTTGTGGGACACATTTGGCGATCAGGCCGGGGGCCGGGAAGTTGGCGCAAAAGATAGCAAAAATAGCGAACCCGAGGGCGGCCAAAAGTACCGCCGTTCCCTGATTTTACGTTAATTCATTTTACGTTGCATTTCCGTGAAAAGCCGGCGCGTTTTGTTTCGAGCCCGAAAAAGTTAAACATCTCGGTCCGGGCTTGAGGCGGTCGCATATAGTTTTCGGGGTATACGCCCGGCTAAAAAAGATTGTCTGCCCGCAATCCATGCACGCCGCATGGCGTCGGCCATGAGAGGCGGGTTATCGGATTGAGCGATGGCTGTGTTTAAGAGAACGGCGTCCAGACCAAGTTCCATTGCCATGGTGACGTCCGAAGCGCAACCCACACCGGCGTCGAGAATCATCGGGGTCTCTCCGATAATTTCCCGGATCATCTTGAAATTCGCCGGGTTTTGAATCCCGCGGCCGCTACCGATAGGCGAACCTGCCGGCATGATGGCGTCAGCGCCTGCGCGCAAAAGCTTGCCTGCGAGAACCGGGTCGTCATTGGTATAAACCATTAAATAGAGTTCGTCGCTGTTGTATTCGGTACGCAACATTTGAACGGCGCGCAAAGTCTCCACAGGGTCCGGCAAAAGCGTGGTGATCTCGCCCATGACTTCCACTTTGAGATAGTTTAACCCCATGGTTTTAGCCATTTTGCCGAAACGCAGAGCCTCTTCTCCGGTTTGAGCCCCGGCAGTGTTCGGTAGCAAAGTAATTTTTTCCCGGTCGATATAGTCCAGAATGGAACCGGCGGCTTCGCTGCTTAAATGCAACGGAACGCGCCGCAAGGCGATGGTTACCATTTGCGTGCCCGAGATGTCGTGGCATTTTTTCATTTCGCCAAGGCTCTCGTACTTTCCGGTACCGACGAGCAGGCGCGATTGAAACCGCTTTTTGCCCAAAACCAGCGGGTCGTTTTCCAGGATATTGATCATGCTTTTGTTGTTGTTTTCATTCATACATTTTGTATTCTGCCGCTTTTGGCCTGCCAATAGTTGGTTTTTAAAGATATATAACAGGTCAAATAATTTTTACTTGTCGTAGCAATGAGCGAGTCGGAAATGGATTAACCGGGGGAGGGACAACCCTGCTCTGTAAAAAAAAGCAACATACTTGCGATCGGATAATAAATGATATTTGACTGGTTTCACTCTTTATTCTCGAACGACTTGGGCATTGACCTGGGAACTGCCAATACATTGGTTTACGCCAGGGGGCAGGGTATCGTCTTGTCAGAGCCTTCCGTTGTCGCCGTGCATGCTTCCACAGGGAAAGTTCTGGCCGTCGGGCAAGAAGCGAAACGGATGATGGGCCGTACTCCCGGTGAAATTGTCGCCATTCGTCCGATGAAAGACGGCGTGATCGCCGACTTTGAAACGGTCGAAAAAATGATCCGTTATTTTATCAATAAAGTACATAATCGTACAACGCTTGTTAAACCCCGCATTGTAATTTGCGTCCCCTCCGGGATCACTGAGGTGGAAAAACGGGCTGTGCGCGAATCGGCGGAGCAGGCCGGCGCCAGAGAAATTTTTCTCATTGAAGAGGCGCTTGCCGCGGCAATCGGCGCCGATATTCCGATCCAGGAACCTGCCGGGAACATGGTCATCGACATTGGCGGGGGTACGACTGAAATTGCCGTACTATCGCTGGGGGGAATGGTAATTTCCGACTCAATCCGGGTTGGCGGCGACGAGTTTGACGAAGCGATTACAAAACATATGCGAAACCAGTATAACCTTGTGATCGGCGAGCGTAGCTCCGAAGAGGTGAAACTGGCGATTGGCAACGCTTTTAACGAAAAGAAAACCGAAACATTTGAACTGAAAGGGCGCGACGCCATGTCCGGTTTGCCGCGTACGTTGGTCATTGACAGCAATGAAATTCGTAAATCTTTAAAAGAACCGTTAGATGCTATTCTCGAGGGTACGATACATGCGTTGGAAAAAACGCCTCCCGAATTGGCGGCTGATATTACCGAGCGCGGGATCGTGCTAACGGGCGGGGGCAGTTTGCTCAAAGGGCTTGATAAGTTCCTGGCCAAAGAGACGGGCGTGCCGGTGATCCGGGCCGAAAACCCGCTCAACTGCGTAGCGATCGGTACCGGTAAGTATCTGGAAGAGCTGAGAAACATCAAAGGTTCAATTTAGTTGGTAAACCCGTTTCAGGGCATTAATATTCTTGTCCTTTAGAATCGCGTCTTATCTTTGAGCATATGCTTGCGGAGTATCTAAGTAAATATAAAGCCGGTATTTCCTTAATCTTTGCCATTCTTTTTTCATTAATTAATTTAATATCTCAAAGTTCCGCTATGGCCAAATCGGCGGATAAAGCCGCCGCTGCGCTTGATTTTTTTTCAGAGACCTTTCATTCGTTGGGCAACGGCATCGTGCGTATCCTCGACAGTTACGGAAACTACAATGTTCTAAAAAGGGAACGCGATGCGCTGCGAAACAAGTTAGAGATAGCTCAGGATTTGCAGCTTCAACTTGAGATACTTGAAACGGAAAATACCGAATATCGCGAGCTTTTGAAATTAAAAGGGAAGGTGGATTACCCCATGGTAACCGCCGAAATTATTTCGATGGACCCGGATAACTGGTTCCGGACCATTATTATCAACAAAGGCGCGAACGACGGTATTGAACCATATATGCCTGTGATCGGTTATCAGGTTGACGTTAAAGAATTCGTAACGGACGACGGCGAGGTTTTGAAATCTGAGCAAATTAAGGTTGGGGTCGTCGGAAAAATCATTCAGGTAACGCCGACTTCCGCCAGGGTATTGCCCATAACGGATAACTATTCCAAGCTGGGCGTCAAGGTGAAACGAACAGGGCATTGGGCCATGATCTCGGGGCAAAGTCAAAAGAAGAGCCACCCCCGCCTGGAGTACCTGAGCTTGTCGGTAAATTTAAAGCCGGGCGATTATCTGGTGACGTCGGGCGACCAGGGCGTTTTCCCGCGGAATATTCCGGTTGGCGTTGTTTCTGGCGAAATTGTCAGAGGCGCCACGTTTCAGGAAGCGCTGGTCGCCCCGATTGTGGACGTGCAGAAAATTCAAAATGTAATGATCATCCAAAAGAAAGTCGACGACCCTAAAAGGGATTTCCCCGATGTAAATCCGGAAATGCTGGCGCCCGATCTGACGGGAAACCAGCTGATTCGCGAAAGGGATCGGGCGGCCGAAAGAGAGAGACATTCGCAGAAGCCTGCGGCAACAACCCGGAAACCTGCGCCTAAACCGGCTCAACCGGCGGAAGAAAAAAGCGCGCCGCCCGATAAAGAACCGGACGAAAAACGACGGGGCAGGTGGGGTAGATAAAATGTTACTGGAAAAAATTATCATTGGCGTGGCGATTGTCGTTTCTTATTTTCTTCAGACCAGCGTTGAGTTTTTCCGGTTAGGAGATTTAAAGCCCGATTTTCTTCTTTTATTGACCGTTTACTTCGCGATGCACCGCGGCGAGTTTACCGGGTTATGGGTCGGTTTTTTTGGCGGTCTTTTGCAAGACATCAACTTGGGGATTATTCCGACTTTGACCTATGAAAAGATTCGGTATTATTTAGGGATCAATATCTTGCCTAAATCCATTGTCGGGTATTTGGCGGGAAAAGGTTCTCAAGGTTTTCGGAAAGACAGCTATTTTTCATGGATGGCTTTGATTTTCGTTTTCAGTTTAATTAAGGGTATATTACTCTTTTTTCTCACAGCGATTTTTCACGGGGCGGTGGCGGGCCAGACCATTGTAACTGTCATTTTACCCGAATCCATTTATAACTCGTTGCTTAGCATTGTCTGGTTTAAGTTATTATTTTGGGCGATTCCGCCTATTGAAGTGGCAAAGTAACTATGTTGCAAAGCATGCGTACAAATGTTCAAAACTGGAACCTCTTAAAAAGGCGGTTGATTTTTTTGACATTTTTTATTTTATGCGGGTTGCTGATTTTGCTGATTAAACTTTTTATGATCCAGGTCGTTCGCGGGAGCGAAAATTATGAAAAGTCGCAACGGGTGATTCGCCGGGTGGTGACTTTTTCGGCGCCCAGGGGCGAGATGTTTGACAGGCACTTTCAATCGAGAGAAAAATCGACGCCTGTGGTTTCAAACACCACTCATTTGAGTTTGGTGGCGATACCAGGTCATTTTAAAACCGGCGAACTGGAACGGGAAGTGGAGCTTCTGGAAAAGGCGTTGGGAAAACCTGCCGGTTCTTTGACTTCCGTATTTGAAACGCAAAACTGGGAAAAAAAAGACGAGATCACAATTATTGACAAGGTGTATGAATGGGAGCTGACTCTTCTGGCTGACTTTTATATTCCGTTTTCGCGGTTTATCATCAAGCAAAACACGCAGCGCAATTATCTCTACGGCAATAAGCTTTCTCATGTTACCGGTTATATCGGTTCGCCTACGACGCAGGATATCCAGGAGGGCGTTGGCAGCAAACAATGGGTCGGAAAAAACGGTTTGGAAAAATACTACGATTCCATGTTGCGGGGGGAAGATGGCGAAATTGTTCAGTTAAAAACGGCGACGGGTTCTTCCAATGAGCAAGAGGTTTTTAAAAATTTTATCCCCGGGAACAATCTGGTTCTTACCATTGATATTGAAATGCAGGAAACCGCCTGGAAAAGTCTGGGAGACAAGCGCGGGGCTGTTGTTGTTTTAAAACCGGCGACAGGAGAGGTTCTGGCGATGGTGAGTAAGCCGGACTATAACCCGAACATATTGGTGTCGGGCGAGCTTGAGACGCGTAGCGAACATTTAAAATACATGCAGGAAAATTTTGCCGAATTAAACCGGGCGATTTCAGCGAAGTATCCCCCGGCGTCTACTTACAAACCCTTGGTGGCTTTGACGGCGATGGAAGAAAAACAGATTCCGAAATCCGAGACCTATTATTGCCCCGGTAAGTTTGTAATGAAAAGTAGCTATGCCAATTTAGCCGATTCAACGTTTCACTGCTGGGCGGCGCATGGTAAAAACGATATGATTGGCGCGCTTGCCGAAAGTTGTTCCGTTTATTTTTATGAGCTGGGGCAGAAGGTGGGCGTAGAGCCAATGATTCGTTATTCCCGTTATTTTCATTTTGATCAGACGACAGGCGTTGATCTCCCGGGAGAAATTTCCGGTTTTTTGCCTTCGCCGGAATGGAAAGAAAAACAGTTCCGGCAACGCTGGTTTGACGGTGACACCGTCAACTTGAGTATCGGGCAGGGGTTTATCGAGACGACCTTAATGGAGATGGTTAATTTTTATGCGGCGATTGTTACTGGCGGCGTTGTGTATAAACCGCATTTGATTAAGGAAATACGTTATGCGGAAAACGATGAGATCAAAGAAGTCGTTGAGCCGGAAATTTTGTATGAATTACCGATTTCTCCCGGTTCGTTGGAGGTTTTACGAACAGGGTTGCGGCAGGTGGTAAAAAACGGAACCGCAAAAAATGTTTTGGACCGAAAATACCTGGTTTCAATTGCCGGTAAAACCGGGACAGTGCAAACGCGTTCTTTTGAGAGGTTTGCTCATAAAACTCAGCATGCCTGGTTTGTCGGATACGCTCCTTATCGAGGGAATATTGAGAATGTAATTGTGGTTGGCGTTTTTGTCGAGCAGGGGATTGGGGGAGCTATTGGCGCGGCGCCAGTCGCTCATGATATGTATCAATTGTGGAGCCGCCGGCTGGCTCAGGGAGAAATGATAAACTAATGGGTTCCATTCGAATAGATTGGAGTTTGGTTTTCTTTGCCGTTTCCGCTGTCTTGATCGGGGTAGCGGCGTTGTACGGGGGCGGCGGCATCGGAGAAGAGCTTGCGAAAAAGAATTTAATCTGGCTAATCATTGGTCTGATTTTAATGTTTTCTTTCGCTTTTTTAAATTACCAGTCTCTGGGTTCGTATGCGATTATTTTATATGCCGCCGGGATCTTTTTATTGCTAGTGACCTTGATGCCTTGGTTGGGTACCAAAGTCAAAGGCGCCCGGTCGTGGATTCGCTTTTTCGGTTTCGGGTTTCAGCCGGCCGAGTATATGAAAATTATATATGTAATAGCCCTGGCGAAGTATTTGACAATGAAAGAAAGTCAAATTGCGAATATTCGAGAGTTGATATTTCCGGCGGGGATTGCAGCCCTCCCTGTTTTACTCATCGCAATTCAACCCGATTTAGGGTATGCAATGATGTTTATACCGGTTCTTTTCATTTTACTTTATCTGGTTGGCGCTAATATTCAGATTCTAGTCGGGTTTGTGACGGTCGGTTTTTTTACATTATTTGGTCCGATGTATCTTGAATATCATAAGTACATCATTGTAGACGATATTGTTGCGAAATTGCGCGAAGATCATTTTAGATTGTCGGATGCTGTGCGGTCGTTAAAATTTGATGTTTGGCAATACGTTGAAAATGCGGCGTATTTTGCCGGACATAAGTTTTCCGGTTCTTTGGGTTGGGCGAAGGAAACTATTTTAGAAGTTGAAAATTTACAAATTTTTCTATCCGTTGCCGAACGCGTTCGAGAAGAGAATCCTGTTTTCTTGCGCGATTTTTTGTCCGACGATTCCACTGTCATTATTTATATTGTTTCCGGGGCGGTTATTTACGGGGTTTCATTTTTTACATATACTTTTTATGCAAAGTTTCGGTGGTTAAAAAATTTATCGTTTATTTCTTTGATTTTTTCATTATCATTGTTTTCCGGATATACTTTTCAAAAGATGGTTTCTTTTAAACCGCATCAGGTGATTCGTCTGGTTTCTTTTGCCAACCCGGATAAATTTCCGAAAGGCGCCGGTTATCAGCTTCGCCACTCGATTATTACTTTAGGTTCGGGCCAGTTCACCGGGAAGGGTATGTACATGGGAGATATGACGAAAGGCGAGGTTCCCTTTTTGCCAGAGTGGTATAATGACTTTATTTTTTCGGTTATTGGCGAGCAGTTTGGGTATTGGGGGGCTGCCCTGATTCTTCTCATCTTGTTTGGTATCGTTATTCGGGGTATAATTATTGCATGGCAGTCAAAAGATACTTTCGGGAGTTTACTTGCGGCGGGCATCACTACTTTGTTTTTTTTACACACCATGATTAATGTGGGGATCACAATGGGTTTATTTCCTGTCACGGGAATTCCACTATTGCTGGTTAGCTATGGCGGTTCTAGTTTGACGGCCAGTTTTATTTGTATTGGAATTTTATTGAATATTCATATGCGTCGTTTTATTAACGTGTAATGTGTTCGTTTCAAAAGTATTCCGTTCGCCGGAATCTGGTGAAATTAAAATGTGTCTTCGTTGGCCCCCGGGTGGGGAATTCCACATCTGAACAGTGCTTAATGCCCAACCAATACCAGAACCCCCAACAAGCACGAGACCAAGGTTTTCGCAAAGAAACAAACAATTGATGAAGATACGTTTCCAAAGCGAGCCGTACCAAATGAGTAATCGTGCAGCCAAGCGAGGCGGCAGTAAGCCGAACCAAAGTTTCATCTTCGCCATAAAGGCACAAACGATGGCGGTGTTTAAGCCGGCAATTTACCCGTCGTTGCCAGGCAAGCCGGTTTACCGTTCCCCCGCCAAATCGCGGGTTGCCGGCATAGCCGATGAATTGAGACGGACTCTTCCTTTTAATCAACCTGAATAGCGTATAACGGACCACCCACGACTTGCTTCTCTGCTTTGTCCAGGAGATTAAACGAATCTTATCCCATATATCATAAGGGATTCGAATTTCCAATACGGAATGAACGGGCACCGGGATAGAGCGAAAGACAGATTGAGTTCTCATGTATCATGGATATGAGAAAATCTCCGAAATTTTCAGAAAAATAATAAAAAAGTCTATTAACGCGCTTTCTTGTTTTTAATCAGTTTTGCGACATCGGCAGTCGACATTCTGGATTTGGCCGCTTCTTTATTTTCATTTTGAATCGCTTGATAAATTTCACCGCGATACAGTGATACCTCTTTTGGAGCGTTGATCCCAAGCTTGACCTGGTCTCCTTTGATTTCGACAATCATGACTTCAATATTATCGCCAATGATAATCGATTCGTTGGTTTTGCGACTCAATATGAGCATTAAGCGATCTCTCCGGCCTCCACCAGCTCCAGTACAGGCATTCTCACAAGATGATTATCATCATTGGAGATAAACTGTCCGCCAATTTTTTTTTCGCGATGAATGACAAGCGGCCCTTGCAAGTTAACTGTCATTTTCTCTGGATGGTTTGCCGGAATAGTAATGATACACTGTAAATGCAACTCATTTTGATCTCTTGACCCGAAAAGGTGTTCGATTTCCGAAGCCATGATCTCGGGCGTATAATCGGGAATCAAGTCGAGCGGATTTACAATGAGAAATGCCAGCTCCGGATCATCCAGACTTTGCAACCATGAAAACATGGTATCTTCATGGTCATGCAGAATAACATACCGTTTGAACTGCTCAAAGGCAAAAATCCCGTTTGGAAAATTTAATATGTCATTTTCATCAATCTCAATAGCGCCGTATGGTTTAGTCGAAATTTGTTTATTACTCATCGCAGAAAATCCATTAATGTAGGTTTAATTAATCCGGCTCCCACTCGAAGAGCATAGCCGTGCACATTTTCAAGCCATTTCAAATCAACAACCGTCTCTACCATGTCAGTCCCTTCGTTTTTTGCCAGAAGTTCCTGGGTGTATGACTTATCCCACGCGATACGTTGTTGGTGAAATTCCACACGATTTACCCGGGCTCCAACCTCGGCGCGATAACGCAAAACATTCTCCATTGCCATATCGATGGCTTCAAGATTGCGCCCGCCGATTGAATTTACATCTCCCTTGAGCAAATCGTTTCTCAATTGAATGAGCACATCAAAAACGGATAACCCCGAAATCGTAGCTCCGGGATGATAATTATTTCCGGGGGTTCTATTGTTGGGGTCAATCAAACCTAAATCGCTTAAAGCGGTGGAACCTTCCAGATCTTCCAGCCAGATTTGGTGAGGGGTTTGGCTTGTTAGAATAATATCGTTACCGGCGCCTACGGTAGCGTTAACCTCAACCGGAGAATTATTGATTTTTAAAACAATGTCGCGTAACGTGTCGCCGGCGCTTACTTCTATTTTAAAACCGTCAATTGCAAAAGACTGATCCCCCTGGGCGACATACGCTGAAGAGTCTCGCGACCCCCCAATCGTCATGTTCGTGCCCCAGAAAACCTGATTCCCGGCTAAACTGACTTCTGTCTGTTCGGCTCTTTCGATTTCACGAATTTGAGCAAGGTTATCTCCCTGATACACGACGCCCGTCATCGCTCGCCCGCGGTCGGTGCCATCGATAACCATATTTGAAAAAACGGGCGTAAAAGCTTCACGCTCTATTACGGAACCGCCAAAAAGTGTGCGGCCTGTCGCGTCTTTCACGTTGGCAATTTCAACTAACGCCATCAGGTGTTGGTCGATTTCCCGCGCAATGGCTTCGCTCCGTTCAAAGTCGGTATAAATACCGTTAGACGCCTGAACTGTCAAATAACGGACGCGCTGCATGATATCCGTTACCCTTGCCAGTTGCCCGTCGGCAATATTCAAGCGGTCATAAGCCTCATTTATATTTCTTTCGTATTGATTCAGCTCGGAGAGGCGAGACCTGAATAACATTTGGTTTACGGAACCCGCAGGGTCATCCGAAGGTTTGCGAATTTTAACGCCCGTAGAGAGATCCGTTTGCGCTTTTTGCATGGCTCCCTGTTGCCGGTTTAGCGTCATGATCATATCATTATGAATCATGTTATTTGTGATTCGGTTCATATAGTCACTCCGTTATTGTTTAGCCCAGGCGGTTGATCAGTTGGTCGAGCATTTCATTCATTACCTGAATGACCCTCGCCGAGGCATTGTACGCGTGTTGAAATTTTACCATGTTTGACATCTCTTCATCAAGGTTCACACCCATGTACGATTGGCGCATTGCCTCAAGGTTTGCCATGATAAGGTCATGACTTTCAAGTTTGTCTTTTGCGGCGCGGCTGTCGACGCCAAGTTTGCCAATCAAAGCATTGTAAAACTCTTCGGGATTGTTGTATGTCCCCACCATTGTGTTTCGGTGGCGAAGCGCTTGAGCAATCGCCAGAGCGTTTCTACCGTCTTTTAAACCGGCCCCTTGGTCAATGTCACCCGTCCCGTTGGTGTCTTTGCCCGAAGCTGTCGCAATCAGCCCGACATTTTCTTTGATAGAATCGCTTAGATCCAAAATGCCGGCCGGGTGATGCGCAGGAGAAAAGCTAAGACTCTCGCCCCTGGTTTGAAGCTTCCCGATATCATCAACCCGCCGGTAATCAAAGGCGCCGGCTTCCCCCGAGTTTTGCAATATTCCCGAAAAACCGACCAGGAACTCTCCGGAATCTTCAATATGGCGAATCATGAAATTTTTCTGCCATTGATCGCCGGCAATATCGCCCTTGAGGGCCAGGCGGTCCCGGTGGTCAATGTAAGCGACGACACCTGCTCCGGAGCGGTTGATTCTTCGGATCACTTCCTCAACGGTTTCGTCGGCCCGGTAAGAAATTTGAACCGGGGTGTGCTTATCATCGTTTTTATGCAGGGTGATGATTCCGTCAATGCCGATTGGGCGATCGGGTACAAGAGAGTTGCTCCCGGTGACCCGAAAAACGGCGCTTGAGTCAAGAGCCCCGTCAAGGTTTAAATCGACATTGGCCTGAATATTCCGCGATAAGGATTTCATCTGAAAAAAGTCGATGTTCGTTTCTTTGGTTAAACCGAAACCGTCGCGGTGAACTTCGTTGACAATGTCATGCAAGTTTAAGGCAAGTAAATCGACCTTATCGATATTTTCTTTTACAATTTGATCGCGTACTTCGAGCAAACCGCTCAACGAACCGTTCCCCGGTACAATTTTTTCGTTGTTGTGTTCCCAATACAGGCTGGAAAGCCCTTCATTGGCCGGGTCCGGAATAGCGACGATCCGGTTTTGGACCTCGCCCTGGATCATGGCTTCGCCCCCCAGATAAACAATCAGTTCATCTTTATCTGAGCGGCTAACCGAAATGTTCGCCATCGCAGACAACTCCTGGAGAAGTTGATCGCGCCGGTCCAGCAAGTCATTGGGGTTATCACCGATGGTTTCGGATTTTAATATTTTTTCATTTAAATCCCGAACCTCCGAGGCAATGTTATTTAACCGGTTGATATTGGTACGCAACTCCAGGTCGGCCTGATTTCTCAACTCATCCAGACGATTGTATGTATAGCGAATATTGTGTACCAGCTCTTCGGCGCGCGTGCGCACCACCTCGCGATACGAATACTCTTCGGGGAACTGAGAAAGCTCTTGCCAGGATCTCCAGAAATTATCGAGAGCGCCGCGCATTGCCTGATCAGCCGGTTCGTTATAAATGATTTCGAGTTGGCTCAGGTATTTTTCTTTCGCGGCCCAAAACGACTGGCCTTGCTGGGTGTCCATGATCCTGTCGTCAATGTAGTGATCCCTGACACGTTCAATCGAAGCGACCGAAACTCCCTGACCGATCATCCCCGGACCATTCGCCCTGTTTAAAACGGGATCATACAAAGGGGCGGCCGCTGTCAAGTTAACCCGTTGGCGGGCATAATGCTCGTTATCGGCATTTGAAATGTTATGGCCGGTTGTCTGGAGGGCTTGCTGGTGCGCGACCAATCCCCGCCGCGCGATTTCAAGGCCCATGAAAGTGGATGGCATAATGAACTCCTTTTAACTCATCCGTTGATATCTACAAATAATGAGGTCGGCGTTTTTCCTTTATCGGCGCCCGGTCCGTAACCGACCGTTTGGCGACTTGTAATTTCTTCAATTAAAGATTCAAATAGCTGCTGGTTGTCTTGCAACATCTCGCGGTTTACGCTTGAGATATTTTTTAACGTAAGCATGAGTTCGCGCAATGCATAACTCTGGTTCAGCAACTTGGTTTTCCACTCTTCCGGGATGGATGGGTTCCGGACGAGTTGTGATATGGTCCCCGATTCCCGAGAAGAAGATTCAACCAAATCGCGGATCCCCGAGACCAGCGCCGTACGTTCCTCTTCGCGGGCGTCTACCATTTGCAGTTCCGCCTCTTGTTCGCGGCTATACTTCAGCAGGCTTTCAGCGTCGCGACTGAGAAGCGCCTCTTTTTTTTGTTCTTCTTTTTTAATCAGATCAAGATAGATGCCTTCTTCATCTTTTAAAACTTCGATTAAACGGTGGCATAACTCGGCAATTTCATCGAGTCGATTCTGGGTCTCCATACCGATAATGTCGGTAAAATATAAAATTCCTTTAGCAGTTTATTGCGGGCTTTACGCTTTCGCACAATATGCTTTATGATTAAAAAAAGGAAGAAGGGCTGCAATTAAAGTAAATTTTCGTATACGATATAACCAAGTTTGTCGAAACTAGACCATGCTGTTAGACAGTTCACACAAACCCCTCATTGCCGCGATTGGCGATTCCATTACCTATGGATATCCGGACGGCAACTCATGGACGCAAATTGTTCAAAAAACCCTCGGTTTAGAAGTGATCAATGCCGGGATAAACGGGGATACTCTGCAAGGGATGGCGATCCGGTTGCATAAAGATGTCATTGCTAAAAATCCCGATATCTGTATTGTTTTAGGCGGCACCAACGATTCTTATCTGGGGTATGAAATTTCACAGTTAAAAGAAAACATCATGGAAATCATGAAGATGCTTGAAGTCGAAGGCGTGATCCCGGTGATTGGCACGCCTATCCCGATCTTGTACCCAAGTTGCGAAGAAATGCTGGTAGCCCTGCGAGAATGGGTTACAGTGGTTTGCCCGCACAATATTCCGTTTCACAAAGCTTTTTACGAGGGCGAGAGGTTGTTGCTGCACCTGATCCCCGACGGGGTTCACCCGACGGAAGAAGGGTACCGGAAAATGGCGGATATCGCTATCTCATACCTGCACAAAATGATTCACGAATTGTAATACTTTTCTTCCTTAGCTAATACTACTCAAACCTATTTATGCGGCTGATCCGGGTGGAGCTTCCGGTATAGCAAATAAGAGTAAAGATACCCGTACAGGGCGGCGCTCAAGATCGCCGTGAGCGAAATGTAAAGGGCATATTTTACGGTAAAGATTCCCAGAAAAGAAACAATACCGGCGGCTTGAAAGGCGATCGCCGTGCGGCGGTGGGTTTCCAGCCAGACCGTTTCACTGCTCATGGTCCAGGGGGTGCGCACTCCTAAAAACCAGTTTCGCCTTGCATGTTTGAGCATAATCCCGATGATATAAAAGAGAATCCCTAAAGCGGCGGGGAGAGTATGCACCGGGTTGATTTGAATGTCCAGGCTCCATAAAATGGATTGGGCGTAGATGAATATAAAGAACAGGGCAAGGGCGTAAATAAACCGGTCGAAATGACGCCTGAATTTTTCAAGGTTGCTTTTGAGCGGGTCAACCCTGGGAATAAAATAAAACAAGATATAAAGAATACTCATTGAGAGAGGTAAAATAGCGGCTCCCCAGGCGCGGCTCATATAACGGTCGACTTCGCCGGCGGCGTTCCAGTGCGAAGGCATTTGGTCAGGTAACTCAGGGTAAATAAAAATAGAAACGGCAAAACTAAATAAAACAAGCACCAGTAAAAATTTTTCAGACGTTCTCATAAGAATAATAAGCGAAAAAAAGTTTTATTTGACAACCCTTTTTAACAGGTTGCTTTCGTTTTTCACTCTTTGTTTCCCCGTATAATCAAAGCGCAAGGCGTAAAATTTCCCGAATCTCATCCGGGCCAATATCTCCATGTTCCCCCAGTTTCTCCCCGCGCTCTTCAAAACGCCTGCCAATGGTTTCAATGGTCTCTTCGCCAATATTGTGATCCGAAAGCCGGGTTTTCATCCCCATCTCATGAAAGAATTGCACGGTCTTTTCCAGCGACAAGTCAAACGCTTTGTCCAAGTCTTCGTCAAGGGCATGCCAGACGCGTCTTCCGTAACCAACCATCTTGGCAAGCTTCTTGCTTTTTTGGTGTTTTAAAAGAGCGGGCAATACAATGGCAAGACTTCGGGCATGGTCAAGCCCATGCAAGGCGGTAATCTCATGGCCAATCATGTGCGTGGCCCAGTCCTGGACAATCCCGCAAGCAATGAGTCCGTTTAGAGCATGCGTCGCCGCCCACATAAGATTTGCCCTGACTTCGTAATTTTCAGGTTCGTTTAAAACCTTCGGCCCTTCCATGATCAGCGTTTTTAAAATAGCTTCCGCCTGCCGGTCCTGGAGGGGCGAGTTCACATCATACGTAATATACTGCTCAAAGACATGAACAAAGGCGTCAATGACGCCGTTTGCGCTTTGCCGCCGGGGGAGAGTAAAAGTCGTTTGCGGATCCAAAATTGAAAAGCGGGGGTAAAGCAGGGGGCTGCCAAAAGCAAGTTTCTCTTTTAAAGAATTTCTCGAGATCACAGAATAGCCGTTCATTTCCGAACCGGTCGCCGGCAAAGTCAAGATGCAGCCGATTGGCACCGCTTTTGCGGGTTTGATGGTCTTTTTTTGAGCAAGCAAATCCCAGGGGTCATCGCCTTCAAACTTGGCGGCGGCGGCGATAAACTTCGTACCGTCTAAAACCGAACCTCCGCCAACCGACAAGAGAAAATCAATTTTCTCTTGTCGAACCAGCTCTACCGCCTTCATGAGGGTTTCATACGAAGGGTTCGGTTCAATGCCGCCAAATTCAAGCGGCGCAGGCTGACCGAGAGCGGCAAGGGTCTGTTCGTAAACGCCATTTGCTTTAATGGAGCCGCCGCCATACGTCATGAGAACCTTGGCCTTTGGCGGAATCAAACCGGGCAATTTGTCTATTGTATTTTTTCCAAAAACAATTTTAACGGGATTGTAGTACGTAAAATTTCTCATTTTTTCAACCTTAATTTAAATAATATGCTGCCAAATCCGGGAAAACCCGGCCAGCGGGACCATTTCTAAATTAAGAATCTGCCGCTCAATGTAAAGTAAAATGCAAAGTAAATTTGCCCGACTGCTTTCTCACCAATCCGCTTCTTTCCCACAAACCCACCCCCCGCCCAAAAAAGGGAGGGTGGCGCAAACGCCCGCGATTTTTCATCTCCCGCTCAATAAATCGCCGGTTTAAGCAAATTTTTTTCGTTTTTTGGGTTAAAATGGAGAAATCAAGCAAAAATAAAAAAAGGGGCAAGTCTGCCCCTGGCTCCGGCTGCCGGCCTTTAAATCAGGCCGGCGATCCTCCGCCACCCCGGCGTTATTTACTCAGCGAACATTGATGATGATCGAAGGGGGAAGCGCAGGCTCATTTGCAGGAAATTGTATTTTTCGGTTAATTTTTATTAAAACCGAAAAAATTTCAAAATACAAGCTATTCATAGAATAATTTCCGAAAAATGGCCGGCCTTCCGGCCCCACCCATCAGGGCGGGGGTGGTTTGTGGTAAGAAAAAAACGCAAATAGCCGGAGCGCGGGGGAAGACTTTCCCCCGCTTCCCCTGTTCCTTCCTTGTCTTCAGGAAAGACGGTTTTTTTGCTTTTCTTTGCAGAGTGTCCAGAGGCTGGCTTGTTTTAAAAAGGCGGAAATGCCCGATAAAATAGCAATGAGCAAGCCGGTTGTCCCGTCGAGAAAGCCGGCTTTGAAAAAGTACATCTTGAAAAAATGGCCAAATGCGTATATGGGCATGTAAAAAATGGAGGTTCTTTTGCCGGCTTCGTATTTTTCTTGCGCCCAGAGGGTGGCGTAGCGGGCGCTTTTGTTGATGTAGTGTTCGATATCGCGGTAGGAATAGTGTATTAAGTCGCCTTTTAGTTTTTTTACTTGGAGCTTTTCTTTGTGGTTTAGCGTTTCGTGGACGAGCGCGCTGTCAAATGCCGCTTTTTTAGCGGGGTAGAGGCGCTCTACATAATCCGGGTACCATCCTCCGTGGCGGATATAGCTCCCAAACGAATGTGTGAGCCGCCCCACGCAATAGGACGTGTCCGCTTCGCCTTTGATCGCCTCTTGAATGGATTTTTTTAGCCCGGGTGTGACTCTCTCGTCGGCGTCTATCATGAAAATCCAGTTGCCTTTGGCTTTTTTTTGCGCTTTTTGGCGTTGCTTGCCAAAGCCTTCCCACTTTGTGTCGATATGGATATTTTTGGTGTACTTCCCGGCTATTTTCAGTGTTTTATCTTTGCTGCCGGAGTCGTAGATAATGATTTCATCTGCCCATACTATTGTTTTTAAACATTCTCCGATGTGCTCTTCTTCATTTTTTACCATGACAATTACGGATAGTTCGGGTTTCTTCATTACTTGCTCGTTTCTTTTGCCCTCATCTTGATGTCAAGTATATGCTGCGGTATCCTTTACCTACGTACTTTTACGTACGGACGCGATACGAAAGTAATTGATTGTTATAATGCCGGTGTGCTGCTCGCGGTTTTCTCGAATATCCACAAACCACCCCCGCCCAAAGGGTGGGGGCTATTAAGTGCAAAATTTTTCATCTTTTTCATAATGAATCTACATTTTTTATTGTTTTTTGCAGTGATTGCAAATTTTGTAAAAAATAGGCAATAGTGATCAAAGATTGTAAAAATAATTTCACCCTTTTTTTTCTTTATGATGGGCAATATTAAATAAAAAAAGCAATTTTTGACGGTTTTTTGTATTATTGTGCGTCAAAAAACATAGATTTCAAGGATTTCTCTTTACAGAATGGCTATTTATCGCTTATATACTATAAAATGTGTATATTCTAATAGAGAGCTATACTCGTTTATGTTATTCGTTCGGTCAATAATAAAAATAATTATTTTGGAGTAAACTATGTGGAAAACAGGGTTCAAGCCAGTGTTTCTAGCAATACAGCTAGGCGTATTCTTTTTAATAACAAATTGTGATTCAAAGGTCTCCATCTCGGCTGAAATCAAGCAGCTCACTGACATTGATACGACCCAGGTAATTTCTCCCGATGCTCCGACTAATTTAACCGCAACTGAAACCGGCGTTGGCCAGGTGACTCTCACCTGGGATGCTATCCCCGGTGTGACCGAATACTATATTTACTTTGGCAACACCTCCGTTGTCACTGCGGTTTCTGGCAATCGCTTGCCTCCTGTTACTACAAACAGTTTTGTACATAATGTTCCCAATTACCCGGCAGACTACTATTATCGCGTTTCCGCCGCCGGGACTACCGGCGAATCCGGGCTTTCCGCTACTGCCTATGTTTTTGTCCGACAAACTCCCGCCTGCGGTAACACCACTTTGGAATTTGGCGAACAATGCGATGACGGAAACATTGCCAATGGGGACCGATGTTCCTCGACTTGCCAGGATCAGTATGTTATCTCAGGCGTGGTAAACAATGCCTCCGCCTCGGCGACTTTGGGTACTGTCACGTTTGGTTCTGACGCTGCGGGGAATAATCCGATTACCATGACCGCTCCCGGAACCTTTCAGTTCCCTTCGCTGGATGTGGGAACCGTGTATGACGTAACCGTTTTGTCAGACCCTGTTGCGAAACGCTGTATCGTCTCAAGCGGCGCCGGGACCCTTGCTGCGGCCGACGTTACCGGGGTTGTTATTGACTGTTACGATGCCATTATTTTAAGTATTAATGTAACCGGCGTTCTTGGCGGCGGGCTGGTCTTTCAAAATAACGGCGGCGATGATCTGGCCGTATCCGTTGACGGGGCGTATGACTTTGCGACCGCCTTGATTACCAACGAGGCATATAATGTTACCGTATTGACCCAACCTTCCGCGCCAATCCAGACTTGTACGGTAAACGCGCCTTCCGGGAATATCGTCACCAATACCACTCTCAACGTGAACTGTGTGACCAATGATATCTCTTTCACGGCCGGTTCTGCCATTACCGTGGCTGAAAATGCGGGTACGGTGGCGGTGCCTCTGGCTTTGACCAACCCTTCCTGGAAAAACGTAATTGTAAATTATACGGTTACCGGCCAGGTTTCGGGTGCGGATTATAGCGCTCCCGGGTCATTTACGATCCCCGCAGGTACGTTGCCGGGGGACGCGATTATCACTATTGTGGATGATAATACGCACGAACTTTCCGAAAATTTAATTTTAACTTTTTCAACGCCCGATGCAAATCTGGTCGGGGGGAATGTCTATACTATTACCATCACCGACAATGACGCTGCGCCGCTTGTCTCTATCGGAACCGGCGGGGCGGTCAATGAAAACGCCGGAACCTATAGCATACCTGTCACTCTGGATCGGCCCAGCTATGAGCCAATTACCGTTACGTTTGCCGCTAACATCGGTTCAACTGCTCTTGCCGGCGTCACCGAAGACTATACCTTTGTTCAGGCGCCCCAGGAAGTTTCTTTTGCCGCCGGAGCTACGTCGGCGAGCGTGGATATTACGCTCAATGACGACGGGTTTTATGAGCCTGCGGAAAGCCTTCTCGTCGATTTAAGCGCGGTTACGGTAGGCGTTGCTTCCATTAATGCAGGGGCCGCATCATCGACTGTTACACTCAACGATAACGAAGCGACTCCGGTTGTTTCCATTGCCGGCGGCGCAACCATTGCCGAATCGGCCGGCGCTCATCAGTTGACGGTGCAAATTACGCCGCCAACTTTTGAACCGGTTACCGTGACGTTTGCCATTGATCCGGCGACAACCGCTACGGCTGTTACCGATTACACGGTTACGACACCCGGTTCCACGGTTACGATCCCCGCGCGCACCAGCACGGCGCCCATTGATTTTTCCATTGTGGATGGCGCAAACGATTATGAGCTGAGTGAAACCATTGTTACTTCAATTACAACTCTTGCTCCGGCCGCTCCTTACACGATAGACGGGGTTAACAATATACAAACGATTACGATTACCGATAATGAAGCCCCTCCGACCATCTCAATTGCTCCTTCCGTTGCCGGTCCTTATACCGAGCTTGGGGGAACCGTGATTACCTTAAACGTAACCACGGATAACACTAGTTACGAGCCAATTGTCGTAAACTATGCTGCCGGCGTTGCCTCAACGGCGACGGTAACCGAAGATTATACGATGCCCGCCGGTCCGGCGACCATTGCCGCTGGCGCAACATTGACCAGTTTTAATGTAACTCTCGTTGACGACGCTCACTTTGACGGTATTGCCAACGAAACAATTGAAGTCAATTTGGGTACCATTACCGGAACCGCTTCTTTGGCGGCAGCCCCCAATAATTCGGCGATTCTTTCTATTATTGATAATGAAACCGCCCCTCAGGTTACCTTGGCTACGACGAATCTGTCGCCGGTTAGCATTGCTGAAGTTAGCGGTTCGGAAGTCATGGTATTGTCTCTTGATACGCAATCCGATTCGCCTGTCGATGTGAATCTCGCTTTAAACGGAACTTCTACCGCTACGTCCGGGTCAGACTTCTCCGCTTTGCCGGCGACGGTAACGATTCCGGCATTTACTTCTACTGCTAACTTTACTTTAACCGCCCTGGATGACGCTACGGAAGAGCTGGACGAAACGGTAGTCATGGACATTGCTTCGGTTACCGGCGGAGCCGCCATTGCCGGCGGCGCGCAGCAACAGACAGTAACGATTGCCGGTAACGACTTCAAAGGTCCGGTTATTACCTCGGTCGGGTATTACGACACAGACGGAAACGGTAAAATCGATCATGTGCGAGTTGATTTTGACGAGGCGGTAAGCGACGCTTCCATCGTGAATGCGCAGTGGAGCATTTACGGCTATAGCGCTCCCGTCAAAACTTTGACCCCTCCCGGACAGCCTGCCGATGTGATTGATAACGCGGTTGTCTGGTTTAGCTTTGCCGAGGGCGCCGGTTCCGATACAGGCGCAAAACCGGATTTAACCGCAGCCGCAGCTACCGTGGTTGACGTGTTACCGGGCAACTGTATGATTAATGATACGCAAGCGACTTGCGGTGTGACTGCTTCGGTAGCCCTGGGGACGCTTGATATTATCGAAAGCGACCAGGCGGCGCCTAAATTAATAAGCGTTACCCCGTGGGCGAACCCAGGCGCAAACGATTCTGTTTTGATCGTTTTCAGCGAGGCGATTACGGATAACTCTGCCGGCGGCGCTTGCCCGGCGTCTATCGCCAATACCTTGTTTACTTATAACGAGAATGTTGCCGGTACGGTAAACAGCTTAACCGGCGGGGCATCTTTTTACGGCATTTACTGCGATCGTCCGGTTTTCGCTACCTTTGACGGTATAGCGCCTGCCGCTTTGACGATTGGCACTGACACCGGTGTTGGGGCTGATACGATTGCCGCCAATGCCGCTTCTATTTACGACGCTAACGCCAATGTTTTAACGGATGTAACGCCGGTTGAAATTATCGCTCTACCGAGAGCCGTTTGGGTGACGGCGTCGGGGTTGAATACCGGTAATTCTGTGAATGTATCTTTGGGCGCCGAAACGTTGACGTTATCGGATGTTTCTCCGATGCAATCTTTTACGGCAACCGTAAATGACGCTTCGGCTTATTCCATCGTGATTGCCAGCCAACCGGCAGGTCAGATATGTTCCATGGAAGAAGCCCAATACGGATTGGCGGCCGGTGCCGATATCTCGTTGCATGTCAATTGTGTGAATGGGTATGGCTCGGGCAGCAGCGTTCTGGAGATGGCCGCGGCAAAATTAAGTTATCACTTATATCAAGGAAAGGTTTCTACCTTAATTTCAAGCGCTACGACCATCGCGGGAACAGCTTTGAACAATGCGACGGGTTTGGGTTATTATAATGGGGACTTGTACATTGGTGACGCTTCTACAAGCCGTATTATTAAATATAGACTCTCTGACGGCGCAACCACCGTTCTGGCCACCGGGCTGGGAGGAAACCCGCGCCACCTCGTAATTGACGGTACGAACTTATACTATTCAAATGAAACAACCAAGTACGTTGTTCAAATGGACGTGAACACCGGCGCAATTATCGACTCTTTTTATATGGGCGTTACCGGTTTTCCGTCAGGCCTGGCGCTTGACCGGACCAACAAGGTACTGTATGTCGCGATGCGAAACATGGCGGCTATTCAGCAAGTCGATTTGACAACGGGCCTTATTTCCACTCTGACCACAGATCCTCTCATCAACGGTTCGGAAGACCTTGAAATTTTAAACGGAAAACTATATGTAGCTACGTTTGCCAACAAAACGGTCGTAGAAATCAACCCCGTTGGACCCACTGTTGCCGTGATTGCCGGAACGGGCACAGCGGGATTTGTTGACGGACCTCTGCTTAGCTCAGCCTTTAATAATACCGAGGCGATTACAACGGACGGCAGCGACTTGTATGTCGGGGAAGGCGGCCGTCTGAGAAAAATCGATATGACCTCGGGTATTGTCTCTACCATTGCCGGCGGGCCCGCAAATATGAACGACGGTATCGGCATTGGCGGAGGTTTGAAAAATTTACTGGCATTAGCTTCGGATGGACGTTCTCTTTACGCACTTACCGATTTAGGACCGGGCAACGGCGCCCTTCGTAAAATTGTCAACAATGGTTTGGTCGGTTACTGGCCGCTGGCGGGGAATGGCAACGACTATGGCAGCGACGGCGCTAACGGACCGCAAACGTCTACCGTTACCGGAGCGCCGGTTGTCACGGCAACCGACCGCTACGGAATTGCAAACCGCTATTATACTTTTGACGGCGTTGACGATGTGATTAAAGTCTCTGCGGCAAACTTGCCAACCGGCAACGCCAGCAGAAGCTTGTGCGTCTGGATGAAACCTTCTTCGCTGGCAAACCAGCAAGACGGAATTGCTACCTATGGCGATGGAGGCGCAGGAACCAATTTTGGCATAAAGTTGGGCGCCAATAACTACAAGCTTCAAAGTTGGGACGGCGCTTCGCAATGGGAGTTTGGGCTCTATTCCATTCCTTCGTCTTGGATACATCTTTGCACCGTGCATGATTCATCTGCATCTACCACAAAAATGTATTATAACGGGCACCTTGTGAACAGTGTGTCAGCTTATACGTATGCCACTGCTGCAGCCGCTGAACTATGGATAGGCCAAAAAATCAACTCAACAGTGGATTACTATAACGGCGCGATTGCCGATCTGCGAATTTACAATCGTACGTTGAACGAAGGCGAGATCAACGAACTGTCTCAAGACGCGCTTTCCGGAAATGTCGGAATCAGCTACAACAGCGGGCCGACGGGTTTATTGAATCATTTTACCTTTAACGGGGGCGCGTTGACCGACTCCGGTCCATTGGCGTATGATGTAACCAACAATGGCGCCGCCGTTGTTGCGACAGGAAAAGACGGGGACGCCTCGGGTGCGATGAGTTTTGATAAAACGGTTCCTCAATTTCTGGAGAAAACGGGTGTCACTACGGACGGGATGGGAACCGGAAACGATGTAACGATTTCGGCCTGGGTTGCCCCGAAAAGTTTACCGACAACGGGAGCGGACTCCATTCATACCATTATATCGCGACTTGAAAAGGTTGTTACATCAGGTCCCGACGGTTACTACCTGGAGCTATATCAAAATGCGGGAACCCAGTTTATTGCCTGGAGCAGCGCCGGCGGAAGCGGAAACTCCTGGGTTTACCCGGTGACTTTGCCTCTGAATAGCTGGACAAATGTAACCATTGTGCAAAGCGGCTCAACGGCGACGCTTTATATAAACGGCGCTATCGTTGCGCCTTCCACGAGTAATCCTAGCGTTTATGTACCCGACCCGAATGTCGGGTCATTGCTCATTGGAAAACGGACCGACGGGTTTCCTTTTGACGGTAACATTGACGACGTTCGTATTTATAACAATGCCCTTACGGCAGCTCAAGTGCGGCAACTTTCAACACAGGTGCCGTCGGGTCTGGTCGCTCATTATGACTTTAACGGCGACGCTACCGATACAAGCGGTTGGGGCAATGACGCGACGGTAAACGCAGCTTCGACAGGCGGGGCAAACGCTGGCGGGGCCGCATTGACGCCAGACTCCAATGGTTTGGTTTCAGCTTATAATTTTGACGGTACGGATGATAATATTCTTACGCCGGTTGATATTGACGGCGATGTCATGCCATCCGTAACTCTGGTGGGCCGGGTTCGCCCGACCCTGATTCCCGACAATACCGATGTTCAGGCGTTTTTCAGTAACGAAGACGCAAACTGGGACCGTGTTTTCGGGCTTGAGATTGGCGGCGCAGGACTCGTTGTTGGCGATGCTGCGAACGCAAATCCTTCCTGGGCTGCGACAACCGACCCGCTGGTGGCGACCAATACCTGGCAGCATGTGGCTGTGACGTTCAATCGCGCCGGCAATACTTTGGTTTATTATAACGGCGGTCTCATTGGTACAACTCTCAATACGGACACAGCCGGGCTTGGAACGACAACCCAGCTTCTTGCTTTGGGCGCAAATCCGGCAACGCCCAGTCTGGCGTCGTTTGCGGGCGATCTTGACAACGTTCAAATCTACAACCGGCAGCTCACGCCTGCTGAAATTCACGCCTTGATGGGCAAAACCGGACCGGCGACAGTTTCCGTTGCTGTGGATAACGCTACTATTCCCGAAAATGTGGCGGGCTCTACGGCAACGTTTACGATATCGCTGGATCATGCCGTCGATACGGATGTGGTGCTCAATGTTTCATTGGGCGCAACGAATGCCGAAGCCTCGGATTATTCAATGACGCCCGCATTAGGCGCAACCGTTACTATTCCGGCGTATACGCTTCATCAAACGTTTGCCGTTCAATCGATTGACGATGGTATCTATGACGATCCGGGCGATGAGACGGTTCAAATTGTCATTAACTCTATCGCTTCGGGCCCGGCGACTCTGGGTACGGCCACAGCATCGACATTAATTATTGAAAACGAGACCGTTCCGGTTGTAACTTTCGCCGGTAATACGACCTCATCAGTGGCCGAAAACGTGGGCACCACGGTAATTACAGCCACCATGTCGCCTGCTTCGGAAGTGGCCGTTCAGGTGCAACAATCACGCTCAGGCACCGCCACATCGGGAGTCGACCATGACTTTACAGCCGGTTGGTTTAACTTTACGGCGGGTGCGACTTCGGCGAATACGGCAACCATTACCATTGTAGACGATACCACCGAAGAGTTTGCCGAAACCATTGTGGTAAATCTCTTCTCGGTAACGGCGGGAACGGCGACAATCGATACAATCCCGGGTAACGCAACTCATACGCTGACCATTGCCGGTCCGAATGATGTTGTTGCGCCTACCGTAACGGATGTATCTTATTATGATATCAATCAAAACGGTTTCATTGAACGAGCGAAAGTTACATTCAGCGAACCGATGAACGACAGCACACTGGATTTGGCGAAATGGAGCGTTTTCGGCTATACCGGATTAACGCATGATACAACCCAGGGGGATGCGGCGAACGATAATATCATCTGGATTGCTTTTAACGAAAGCGCCCGTTTCGATACGGGGGCGAAACCGGACTTCACGGCGGCGAACTCAACGTTAGTTGACATGATTCCCGGTTACTGTAACCTCTATGATACGGCGCCTAACTGCGCGGCCGCTTCGGGTAGTATCGGTACGGTCGACGTGGTCGAGGTTGATGCTGCCCCGCCAATTCTGATTGGCGCCTATGCTCACTCAAAAACCGTTATCCACGATAGTGTGGTTGCCACCTTCACAGAGGGTATTACCGGAGCCGCTTCTACGGCAATCTGCGGGAGCCCTGTCAGCACCGCACAACTGGTATATGCCGATATTAACGGCGCCGGAGCGACGGGCATTAACCCGCCGATCTACCGGGACGCCGGGATGTGCGATTCGCTTGAGGCGGTGACCACTCCCATGGTGCTTCAAGCGGGGGATATAGGCCTCGACAAGATTGCCACCAGCAACACTTCTTTCCTGTATGACGCTGCCAATAATACCGGCGTGTTGGTCTCCTTGTCGATTGCGGGTGCGCCCACCTGGAATGTCAATATCACGGTGAACGGACTGGGGGCCGGCGAATCGCTTTTACTACAGAACAACGGAGGCGACGACCTGACGGTGACAAATACCGATCCGAACGGCACCTTTTTAACGCCGCTGGCAAACGCCGCCGCTTATCGGGTTTCCATTAAAACCCAGAATACAACCGGTAAAATTTGCGCTGTGCGAGGCGCCTTGACTAAATATGTCGCTTCGGCTCATGCAAATGAGATCATTGATTGTGTTCCGGGTTATGCCTTTGGCGGCGATTATTCTGACGTTGATATGACATTGATTCCGCCGACGCCGACCGATGTCGTACGCATTGATACCCTTGCAGGTAACGGAACGAACGGGTCTATCAACGGAGTCGGGACAACGACAGCCAGTTTTTCTGCACCGATCGGTATTACGAAAGTCGGAAATATGCTTTATGTTGCGGACTTTAGCGGGAATGCTATTCGTAAAGTCGATATGTCGGTAAACCCGCCAACGGTTACAACCATAGCAACGGTAACGACTCCCTGGGGAGTGGTGACGGACGGTTCAAACTTATATGTGTCCGGGCATAGTCAGAACTGCGTTTATAAAGTTAACCTGACAACCAATGCCGTTTCAACTTTTGCGGGAACCTGCGGGGGAGCGGCCGGATCGGTTGACCATCCGTCGGATCCGACATTGGCGACATTTAACTTTCCGCTCTTTTTGGCTTTTGATGCAAACAAGCTTTATGTAGCTTCCAACTCTTCCGGAAATATACGGATGATTGACTTGCAGACCGGCGCGGTCACTACGCCGCTAACCGGTCAGGGTGGAAACATTCGAGGTATTGCCTTCATGAACGGTAAATTGTTCGTGAATAATTTTACCTCATATGCCATTCGTGTGTATGATGCCACAACGTACTCTCTCATTACAACGATCGGTAGCGGCGTAGCCGGGTACCGTGACGCAGTCGGGGCAAATGCATTGTTTAACAGTATGTATGATATGAAGACCGACGGGCATTACATTTATGTAGCGGATACCGGCAATGCCGCAATACGTAAAGTTGATCCGGTTACTTATGAAGTCACCACGGTTCATCAAGGCCTCGCAGGTTTTGCCGATGGCGATTACCGTACGGCCAAGATTTCAACTCCGAACGCTTCGTTGTATGCGGACGGTAAAGACATCTACTATGCGGATTATTCAAATAATAGAATCAGAAAGGTCAGCAGCGGCTTGATGGGACATTATACCCTGGATGACGCTGGCGCGGGTACCGTAACAGATACCAGCGGTTACGGAAACAACGGAGCCAATGTCGCCTATGTTGCCGATATCGATGAAAATGCTACCGCAGCCGGAGCGTACCACCTCAACTGGGGCGCTACGAACTACGTCGAAAAAATTACAGCTACTATACCAAACTCCCCGGCGGAGACCTTATCAGCCTGGATTTACATTGACAGCTACCCTGGCGGCTACGATGTCATTCGTCATGGAGTTCCGGGAACAAATACGGCGTATGCCCTCTATTTCTATCAGGCTCCCCCCGGTACAAACATTGCAATCGGTTGCGGTTCCGGCGGCGTTTCGCCCGGTGTTCCGGTGCCTGTGGGCGAGTGGGTTCACCTGGCCGGAACATGGACAGGCGCAACAAGACAAATTTACATGAACGGTAAGTTGATCTACAATGGGACATCCGGCTGCCCGCCGCCTACAAATACCTCTTTTACGGTACAAAACGAAGGTATGGTATCGGATCTCAGGGTCTACAATCGAGTGCTTTCAGCCGGAGAGATTCAACGTTTGGCGACGAAGGTGCCGAATGGGCTGGTAACTTATTATCCGTTCCATAATGGGGCGATAAGCGACGCAACGATCTATAAAAACGATTTTACAACTATCGGGGGCGCTCCGGCTACCGCGACGGATAAATTCGGAAGATTGAACGAAGCGTATAGCATACCGGTTGGTTCGTATTTCATGGCGTCTGACTTGGTTCTTCCGGTCGGATCGGCTCCCCGGACAATTTGTACGAATGTGATGATCGCGACCGGTTCGCAAAATGGGGCGGTACTCGGTTGGGGAACGCTGGCGGACAATGCGTATACGTCTCTGTATAGCAACTCATCTAATGTCGGTCATGTAGGATATATTTCGAATAACTACTACCCCGGAGCGTTTGGTCTTGATACTTGGGGTCACCTTTGCGTGGTTGCCGACGGATTGGCATGGAGGTTCTACATGAATGGCGCTCTGGCTCTCTCAACCACGTCATCGAAACTTTTGGCGACTGCGTCGTATCTAAACCGCTTTGTGATTGGTATGGGTACGGACTTGACTACATATAAGAGCGATTCCGTTGTCGACGAGGTGAGAATCTACAACCGGGCTCTTACCCTGGCGGAAGTGCAGGCCATTATGACGCAAAAGTAGCACTTGTTTGCTTTAGTTCTTTTTCCGGTTGCGGAACGCCGCAACCGGAGTTTTCCCGGCTTCCGGCCCCCACCCATATATGGGTGGGTTGTAGCGGATTTCGGTGCGAAAAATCCGGTATTAGCGCAATCGCTCACTTTTGTATCGCGATTGTGCGTCGTGCGTTAGTGGGAGCAAACCAAGTAAAACGCAGGGGGCAGCGCAGGCTCATTGCGCGCAAGCGCAATAGCCGGAGCGCGGGGGGAGACTTCCCCCCGTCTTTTAGTTTTAGGAGAAAATTAATTTTTTAATTGACGTTTTCGTCGTTCTTTCGCAGTTTCTCGTATGCAAAAATTGAAGAAGGTTGCCATAGGGGTTGTCGCCCTTTTGATTGTCATTTTAATTGGTACGGGCGTTGCCATTAAAATGATTGTAACCAAAGATTTTATCGCCCAGGTTATCGAAGATAATATTAACGGGAGGGTTGAAATTGGCGACATTAATGTTCCGATTTGGGCCGCACTTTCCGGGATTTCCATTCATGATTTTAAGATCGGTAAAAAAGATTCCGAGATGAAAAATCCGATGGAAGAGAGAAGCCCGATGAAAGCTTCCGTAATCGGATTTAAAGAGTTTCAATTTAAAGTCGCCGTTGGTAAATTAATTACCTCTATGGGGAAAGATTTTGAACTCAAGACGCTGCTTCTCGTTGAACCGAAAGCCGACATTGTCCTTTATAAAGATGGCGGCGACAACCTTACTCCGCTTTTGATCAAACCTTCTTCTAAAGCGGAAAATGGCGAGGCTCCCGCGGAGGCCGCCGAAGCGCCGGCCGATACGTCGGCCCCTTTTTCAATTAAAACGGTTCCTACAGTTATTAAGATGGGTAAGATTGGCGTAGAAGACGGAAGCTTTACGGTAAATATGCGCGAGTATGGAAACACTGTTCAACTCTCCGACGTCGATTTTCTGCTTAGCGATATTTACATTGACCCGGCCAATCTTGGCGACAAATCGAAAAATCAAGTAAACATGCACGCCGGTTTTCAGGCCCGAATGGATGAAAACAAAAAAGACGGGGCGGTGCAATCGTTTAACATGATACTTACTATGGACGCCCTGATTCAGCCGTTCGATCAAAAAACCGGATATTTAAAAGAGTATCTTGAACTGGAAATGCGCGCTCATAAAGGGACTTACTTTACCGGTTTAGCCGCCTTTGAACAGCTGAAAGATCAAACCGAATCGCTCAATAAAATTGGCGTATCTCTTGATTTTCTCAAAGATCGCATCGAATTAAATGAGGACAGCGTTTTTACTTTGGTTTATGATAACGGTAAAGTCACGTTTACGACGCCGGTAACGATCCCTACGGAAGATATGGTACTTAAACTTGAAGAAAATTCATGGATGCATACGGTATCTCTTAAACATACCTTTACCGGTTCTATGATCTTGAATGAAAAATATACTCCCGAGGTTCAGGGGCAGGTTGACAAGGCTGTGAAACCGGCGCTTGAACTTGCGTTAAAAAACATTCCTTCACAGTTGCGCAGCCAAGCCGGTTCGAGTGTCACAACCGAAAGCGTTCGAGACCAAATTCTTGATCCGGCCATTAACGATAACAATGAAGTCGATCTCGGATTTAAATCAAGCGGGCAGCTTGCCTCTCCGTCTGTCAGCATCACCCGTCCTTCTTTTCCGACGCCAAAACAAGCCGCCGGCAATGCTTTTCAAGGCGTAAAGAGCAATGTAACCGGGGCTGTTAGCGCTGAGGTGGACCAGGCTAAAGCAAAGGCGGAAGCCGAAGCTAAAGCGAAAGCCGAAGCCGAAAAAGCGAAGGCAGAGGCTGCCGCCAAAGCCGAGGCGGATAAAGCGAAAGCCGCAACCCAGGATAAAGCTAAAAAAGCCGCTTCGGATGCCGCTAAAAATTTAAAATTCTAGTTTGATTCTTTGATTCTGCCTGTGCCCTTTCGGGCACGGGCGGATTTTCCCGATTGACTTTCTCCAACTTTGTATATAGGGCCCTATATACCCGCCCTCTGCCGCCTCCGCCTCCGTAGAATAAGAGGGCTGTTGGTTTTTGGATTTTTACTTATGAATAGCCCCGGTTTTCCAATTTTATCGAAATTGCAATTATTTGTAGCGATTCAGGTGAAAAAGTTTATCTAGGACCATCGATGCGATTGCCTTGTCTTTTGCGCTGTCGCTTAAGCCGTACTCTGCTATTTCTTTGGGAGGTTTGCTCCGCTGCTGTTCCTGGCCCGCTTTGACTTTGTTTTCACGGTCGGTATTTACGATCGGATTCAAGGAGCGTATTACATGGAGTGGCATAATTTCTCCTTTTCTTTTATGCTAATGTTGTCGTATTTGAATCATTTTACAATGATAAATAAGACATAATACCCTTATATTTTCATATTTTATTTGTAAAGAAGAAAATATATAAATATAAAATCCCGGCATCCAAAGGAAGTTACCGGAAAACCGAAATATCATATTTGAAAAATAAAATTAGTGGTTGTCTAAACTATTCGATTTGATAGGTTGTCGTATTACAAATGAAAGGAGTAGGTCATGGGCGAAAAATATAATTCCGATTTGGTAAAGGTGTATATGACGTGCGCAAATCTTGCCACTGAACAATATGAAAAGGGTTTGAAAGATCCGGGGTATGACGGCGATCTCACGGTTCTACCTTCTTATTCAAAGTTGCCGTCAAGTTACACAATGACAAAAGCGATTAAGTCGCGTCAGATTGACTTTTCGCCTCAAAGCGATTTAACCGTGAATGTGTTGAAAAATCTTGATTTTGGGCACGGGTTAAAAACGGAAACTTTGGAAACTCTTGAAGATGATTTGGCAAAAATCAAAGAGATACCCCGCCAGGAGGTATACAACGGTTTTATTTTAAAAGGGACGCAGGAAAATGGCGGGCATATTGTAGTTTTTCGCGGCACCCATTCTATACAGGAATGGTTGCTCGATCTCGTCGCCGTTGAAATTCCGCTGCCGATTTTTTGGAAAGATGAGCTAAACAACATCAACGAAAAGCCCGAACCCTCTTATTTGGAAGACGCCAAGGTTCATTTAGGTTTTTTAATTCAGTACGCCATTTTAGCGCGCCAGGTACATGAAGGGGTAAAAGAGCTGGACCAGGATACTCCGCATCATTTGCCGGTGACTGCGATAGGCTATAGCCTGGGAGGCGCCTTGGCTATTTTAGGGGCTATTGCAATTCGGCTGCTCAACCGTGGATTGCGGGGAGGGGTGAATATGTACAATATCGCCGGCCCCCGGGCCGGGAACAAGGCCTTTGCGGGATTTTTTAACTTTTTTATTCCGACAGCATACCGTGTTGTAAATATGGGGGATCTCGTACCCATGATTCCGCCAAGCAGCGTGCAGATTAAAAAGCTGGATCTCGAGTATGAGCATGTCGGCGTAGAGTCTTCTTTTCTTTGGCAGCAAGGCGATGTAACGACAAATCATCTAAACTATGATGAAGCGATCGAGAAAAAAATACCGATCATTACTCCGCCAATGCCGTCCGGCCCTGTGAACGGCAGGCCTGCAAGCGATGTGAAAAAAGCGCCCGCCCCGGTAGATTCGCTTGCCGGGTTGACATTTCCGGAGCGTTTGAAAAGGCTTTTCGGTTTCGCTTAATTGATTTCGTTTTGTAAAATCAGTAAAACCAACCCAGCGAATAATGGCGAATTTGCGCTTCGGTTGCCAGCCCCGAGAGCAAGCGTTCAAAGCCCAAGGCTATTCCCGCCACTCCTTTCATTTGGGGGGCACTCTCAATGACGCCGCGGTCAACGGGGTGTTCCGGCGCATTCATCGCTTTTCGAAGCGCGTTATTGTGAGTCCATAGATCGTGTAATTCGTCCGGCTCGTACATTTCCTGGTAACCGCTGGCGATTTCAAATTCGCCGAGAAAGGCTTCTATTCTCTCGGCCCACCCTGCCATATTTAACGCCGCCATTCCGCGAACTTCGGCCGGAAAATCAATGACAATCAAGATACGATTTTGACCTTCCTGTTTTTTTCGGATAGCATAGTCGAACAAGACGCTGAAATATTCGATGAGCAACAGTTCGCTTTTTTCTTGCGATACCGGCGAGGTGTTTTCGGCGGTCCCGGTTAAACCGAATTGATTTGCAAGGCGATAATAGTCGGCGTATTTCCATTGCGGTGACGGGGCCGCACCAAATATTTCATGAAACAATTGCGCAATGCTCGCGCGCTCAAATTCCGGGGGCTTTGCCTGAAAACACCGGGCGACATCGGCGGCAATGTGAGCGATATCTTTCTCTAAATCGGTATAACGGCAGCGGTTTCGATACCACTCAACCATTAAAAATTCATGGAGATGCGAACCTGAGAGCGGCTCATTGCGAAACGCATGGGCAATTTCATAAATGCCCGGCTCATCCGCAAAAGCGCCAAAAGATTTTTTTAGAGAAAACTCGGGGGATGTTGGCAGGATATACGGCGTATTTTTAACTTGAAAAGGTTCGAGATAAGGCTCAATGGCGCCGGAGGCCACAAAAGCAGGCGTCGCGACCTCGTGCAATCCGTCTTGTTGAAAACGGGCCCGAATGGCCGCGATAGCTTTACTTCTAATCTTCAAAGATCGGATCATTCAATCCATTCTTTGGGCCCACTAGGATTCGAACCTAGGACCCACGGATTATGAGTCCGTTGCTCTAACCGACTGAGCTATAGGCCCGATGAGGAACAAAAAAAGAGAAAAAACAGTTTGTCAATTCGTTTTAAGGCGTTTCGGTGATATACGGCAATGGGTTAAAAATCATTTCATAACCGTCTTCATGCCGCATACGTACTTCATAATGGATATGAGGGCCGGTTGCCGAGCCCGATTGACCAAGCAGGGCAATCACATCGCCTCTTTCTACCATTTGATTTTCAGTGACTTTTACAGCGGAGGCGTGCCCGTACAGCGTAACAAATCCGTATGCGTGAAGTATTTTTACATATCTTCCGTACCCGCTTGAACTTCTGCCGGCAAAGATTACTTTCCCCGGGGCGGTGGCTAAAATAGGCGTTCCGATCGTATTGGCAAAATCATACCCGGCGTGAAAATCGGCCGAAAGACCGAACGGAGAAAGTCTTGTACCGAATTCCGAAGTCACTACGGCGGTGTCGACCGGCCAGCCAAGAGGCAGTTGCAAGAAAGCTTTTTCACGGGCGATTAAAAAATCGAGGGCGCGAACCAGGGGCGCCGTTAAATCGTCAAAATTCTTGGCGTTCACTTCAAAATCATCCGCGACAATTTCATGGTAGGGGCGATTCCAGATTGAGTAGTAATATGAATTGCCGGCTGCATTTAACAGGTTAATCTGCCGGGCGATTCTTTCCTGGCCGTTGTTAAAATTCCAGATCCGGTTGCTCCAAATGCGCATTTTTTCCGCTTCGAGAACCTGGCGGGTTTCGTATGTTCGGTTATAGTACCCCGATAAAACGGCAAATACGGTTATTGACGCCAGTAGACCCAGGGCAAAAAACAAGTGATGGTAATTAAAGTGTAACCGGAACACATGTTTTTGTGAATGGGGGATGATCATCAAGGTGATGCCATTCACGACCCTTTTTTTATCGTTGGCGTATAATTTTTTATCTCTGTACACTTTATCAAAAAACATTTTTATTTTGTCAGCGCCGCTTTACGTCGGTCCAATCGGTGATACGGTGACATCTTTCACAATCCAGCTTAAACGTTCCTTTGTGCGTGTCGTCTTTTGCATGACAGCTATAGCACGATTGATCTGTAATCTTGTCGTAAATTTTCGGTTTTCCTTCTTTTTCTTCCCACTTCGGATGGCATCCGTCGCATTTCGCTTTTTTATGCGAGTACTCTAAAGGAAAGTCGGTCTTTTGGTGGTCGAACTTGGATTTCGTAAATTTCTCGGGAGTATGGCAATCCTTGCACTCTTTTCCGAGGCTTTTTTCATGAATTTTTTTATCATCCTCTTCATGGCAATAGTAGCACGTTTGCTCTTCTTTCTTTTTTTCAAAAGGAATTTCTTCGTGGCATTTTCGACATTGAGTTTCTTTATGCTTGCCCTCTAGCTTATGATTTTTCTTGTCATGGTGCTCGCCAATTTTCGGTTTCAGGTTTTTCCAACCTTTTTCAGGCCCGCCGCCAACGATATGGCAGTCTTCGCAAATTTTTCCGTATTTGCCTTCATGACCTTTTCTCTTTTTGCTTTTGTCAACGTTTTCATGGCATGAAAAACAAAACTCTTTCCGGTTCAGGTCAGGCAGTTCAAAGTGAGGAATTAACCCCTCTTTTTGCGAAGGTTCAAAGTGTTTTATGTTCTTATGGCATTTTCCGCATTTCACTTTCGCATGGTCGGCAAGCAGAGGGTATCCGGTGAGGTTATGATCAAAACCTTTTTCAAGTTTTTCAAGGTACGTTTTAAAATCAAAGTTATCCGGTTCAGGCAAATTCCATAGATTTTCATAACCGGCTTTTAGCGGCGTATCGGGGATTTTATATTTTCTCTCTTTTTGGCCTCTCATATTGGTCAAAAGCCGGGTTAGTTGTTCCCGGCTTCTGGTGTCCGTAATGATAAAGTATTTCGGGCCCCGGTGGTCCGTATGGCAGCTCATGCAATTCGATAATGCCTCTTCTTCCATATTGCCATGAAAACCGAAATTATTGTCTACTTGCTTTTCAAGTTCTTCGTGACAATCGAGGCAAGCCGAACTCATATCCGAAAAAATGGCGTGGCAATCAAAGCAAGAGTTAAAATACTTTTCATGCCCTAACGTAACCGGCCCGGCGGAAAATAGCAAACCGGCAAAATTGTAAAAAAAAGAGAATGCGGCAATGATGATAGGAATGATAAGAAATAAAATTATCCGGGCAGATCGGGATTGTAACACGCTTTATCCTCCTATTTTGCAAATGTGGCAAAGATGGATACTACAATAATATGCAGGACCGCTGTTGTATATAACAAATAAGTCAATGGAATGTGAATGTCATGCCAGTTTTTAAACAACGCCTTTAATACATTGTTAAATTCCATTTGAAAGTGAAGCAATAGAATCGACTTCATGCTTGATTTATATTGCGCCAGGTGCTTTTCAAAGTCTTTTGCATCTTCAGGGCTCATTTGTTTCTTGGCGTCAAGAGAGCCGTGTTCCAAATTAAAAAGGCTCTTTTTAAAATGTTTCCAGGCGTTCCATATTTGTCCGAAATTGGTAAAAAAGCGCAATATGCTTTCATCCGTTTTTTTATGTAAGGCATGTAGACTTTTCCCGTAATTTGTCAGGTAACCGATCAGAGTTTTTTGAAATGATTCCGACTCGTGATTTTTTGTCATGCTATCGATAAATTCTTTGTTTTGATTTTCCAGGTGTTCCGTAATGGCGCGGTGTTCTTCGATAAACCCGGTTTGGTCTTTGGGGATTCTGACAAAAATATAACGCCCGATAAAACCGCTTTGCCATACAATAGCCATTGAGAGAAACGAAACCCAGGCAATGATACTGTCATAGCTGCCAAAAGCATGAAAGCAAATGAAGGTAACGCCGACTGTTCCCGTGACAATGTGCCAATTGAGAAATGAAGATAGGGGAGAGTTTGCGCCAATTAAAAATTTCCAGCTCCTTTGTTTCTTGCGGATAGAGTAAATATGCATAATGAGCATAAAGAAAAGGCCAAGTATACCCAGGGTTGTGCGGGGCCAGAAATCCTGGTAGTCAAGTCCGATGGCCATTTGCAAGACCAAAAGCAAAACAGCGACCATAAGGCCGGAACCAAGTACTTTCCATGGTGACATATATTTATCCTTCCCCCTTGATTAGCCTTCCGGTTGAATGTCCGTACCGGTGATTGCCTGCTCTTTCTCTTTTGAGCGATACCTGAAATAATATGACAAAATACCCGTTGCTGTTACCTCGGTTCCGGAGTCGGCAAAAGATCTTCCCTCAAATTCAAATTGAAAGTAAAGCAGGTTTTTAATGGACGATTCAAAATCGATTCCGACAATCCGGATAGGCGTTTCAATGGTATGCAGCGTAAATTTTTCATAGCCTGCATATGCTTGCAGATTGACAAAGTAGAGCGGAAAAACCCCGTAACCGACGGTAAAAGCGGTGCTTTTGGTTTCGCCCCGATCTCTTGAGCGGGCGTCGGCAAAGGCGCTGTCATTTTTCAGAAACATGCTATTGTAGACGAGCTTGGCTTCGGCAACATATCCGTTGTGACTCAACGCGCCCGAATAACCACCTCCGGCGTTGATCCGCCATTTGTCGTTTTCGGTTTTATAATATAAGCGGTAGTAAACCTCTTGAAACTCTTCTTTATAAACCTCGGTCGGCGAAAGTCTATATAGCGTCTCATTCCTTAAAAAAGAGAGTGAATGCGTTTGGTTTTGGCTCCAGACAAATCCGTTTTCGACAAAAGCGTAATCGAACACATTGTCAGGCATTGTAAATAAGAGCCCTGTCCGCAGGTACGATTTTTTACCCGCTATCGAGTAGTCGTGTACGCTTTGCCAGAGACCCTGGTGGATCATATCGGCGCCGCTTTCGTCAAAACCGCTGTTGTACTGCATTTTAACGGTATTGGACGAAAAAAGCCGGGCTTCTAAAAATCCGCCCGCACGGTAAGGAGGGTAATAATAATCGCGATAGCCTGTATCTTCAAGAGGAACCTGCCCGCCAATGACGCCAATCAGCAAATTTTCTTTTTCGTTTGGGGTGAAAGCGGCCATTGCGCCGTCAAGCCGCAATACGGGTAGCATAAAGGGCGATCGCATTCGCCCGGCGGAAAAATAAAAGTGCCCGCCCAGGGGATCCTGGTTTTCCAGATATAGATTGCGAACTTCAGGCTCATATAAGTCTGTATTGGCGGGGGGCGAGCCGTTGAGGCTGTTCATTTTTACTTTAAAATTCCCGCGCAGAGCCCAGTCGTTTTCTCCCAGTTCTTGCACGCGTGTGTTTAAAAAGTAATACCCCACGGTGTATAGCGGCCCAAGATAATTGGCCGATTCTTCTTGCGCAAAGGGGTTGCTTAAGCCGCTTGTTTCGTCATAAGCGGAAAACAGCAAGCTTTGCCCCACGCGAACCGAATAAGCCGCCAAGGGACTTGTTACCATGAGAAGGATCAGAACGAAATATGTAATAATGTTCTTTTTCATATCGACCCCCCCTAATCGTCAAAACCCGAGTAACCATGACAGCGCCCGCAGTCACGGTCAACGGACAAGTTTGTGTGATGCTTATCCGAACGATAGTCCGTTTTATGGCAATCCGCGCATGAACCGTCTCCGAAGGTTAAAGTTTTATAGTTTACGCTTAACCAGTTTGAATAGGGCGCCGTATGGCAACGGTTGCACCGGAGACCGGTATGTCCGCCGGATAAACTTAAACCGAAAAAATTATGTTTGCGAAACTGCGCCGGGAACCATGAGCTTTGACCATGACAGGCCTGGCAATTGGCAGTGGAGCTTGTGTGCACCCAGGTGTCCAGAAAAGGAGGTTGGTGGCACTCGTGGCAAATAAAGGAAAGACCCCGGTATGTTGTCCGGTTATGGCAATAGAAACAATCGTCGGCAACCAGAACTTTGTGAGCCCCCGTAATTTGCAATCCGGATCGGGCATGGTTATAAAAGGCCGCTGAAAAAGTGGCTTGCGTATGGCACAGGTCGCAATCCCCCAGATTTTTCGTATGCTGGAAAGGCATTGGGTGACAGCTTAAACAAGCGGTTGGCAAAGAGGTAATTGACCCGTCTTTGTGACATTCCCGGCAATCAACGCCAAAGTGAGCCGCTTTTAAGGGAAACAGCGTCCGGCTATGGTTAAATGTTTGTACCTCGGGAGGCGAACAATTTTGCAAGGCAAAAATCAATATGCTGTTTAAAACCAGGATCAATTTATAAGATAACCAGCGTTTCATAATTGCAGATCCAGTTAATATTAAGGTAATAAAAGATAAAGCATTTGTCGGCTTTGTTTTTCTTTTGATTAAATTCGTTTGCGATACGAGGGAGTTTGTTTGTTGTTTGCCTGCAGTCCGGATTTAATGCGGGCGATATCGTTCTCAAGGGGTTTGCGGTCTTTGGGCGCCAACAGGTCAATAAACACTTTACCGTCAAGATGGTCCATCTCATGCAAAATGGCGCGCGCCATGATCTCTTCGCAGGTAATTTCCTGTTTATTACCGAATATGTCAAAATAACTGACTGTCACTTGCATTGGTCTGGCAAGCGGCGCAGAAAGGCCCGGTACCGAAAGGCAGCCTTCTTCGCCTTCTTGCATCTCTTGCGAGGCGCTGACCAGTTCCGGGTTAATAAAAACGCCTTTTACATGACCTGCGTTTTCAAGGTCGATGACGAGCAAGCGTTTTAATACCCCAACCTGTACAGCCGCCAGACCGACGCCTTCTTCTTCGTACATGGTATCAAACATGTCTCGCACCAACTCTCTCAGGGCAGAGTCAAACGAGGTTACCGGCTCAGACTTTTCATATAGTACAGGGTCGGCAATTGTTTTTAGTTCTAATAAAGCCATTACTTTAATTAAACAATATAATAAAACAGGAACATATTGGCTATTCTTTTCAGCTTCTTTCCCGGTATGGCGGACATGGGCTCTTGCCCATTGAGGCGGCGCCAGACGCCATAGCGATAACGGGTTGTCTTAGAGGGCGGTTAACAAAATGGATTCGATTTCGGAAGCCGTGAGTTTTTTCGGGGCGTTCGCCAGGTGGGGGTAGGTTTCCACTTCATAGGAGATCTCTTTGATTTGGGTCTCAGTAATGTAAAATTCGGACAAACGCGTGGGTAAATTCAAAGAGGCAAACATATTTCGGATCGCTTCAATGCTTTGAATCGCCCCTTCAATTACGGAACTGTTTGTTAAATCTTCGCCGAATACGCGGGCGATGGATACGTATTTTTTAGAAGAGCTGGTTAAAAAATATTCCATTACGTAGGGCAATAAAATGGCGTGCGCCAGGTGAAAGTTAAGCTTGGTTTTTGTGCTCAGTACCTGCGCCATCGACCAAACGGCCCCGTTAGGTTCATGCATAATTGACATGCCGGTCATGCAAGAAGACCAGAGCATATTGCGAATTACCTTTTCATTGCCGGGGTCGTTGTAAAAGGCCAGCACATCCTGTTTCAGAGTTTCAATTACTTTGGTTAAGATGGTATCGGTAATGACATTGGTCTTTCCGCTAATGAGCCGTTCTATGGCATATGACATCATTGCCGAAGCTATCCGCGCCGCATCATCGCGCTTGAGATGAGAGCAAAGAATAATATTATAAAATACCGCGCTGGGGAACAGCAATTCCGATGAGTAACATTTTCGGGTATTGTGGTGCGCATCGACAAGGGTGAAATACCCGTTTAACTCTTCTCCCATGCAGGGTTCGTTGGGGATCGTTATGACAGGCAGAGGCGGCTGTACCGCTTCGTCGCTTTTATCGAAAAGTTCTTCGGCAAAAAAAGAGTTGTTGGCCATGAGAGCCACCGCTTTTGCCGCTTCCATGCTGCCTACCGAGCCGTAACCGATAATGCAATCGGCATGCGCCCGCCGGGCAAAGTAGGTTGCCGTATCGATTTGTTCTGTGTCCGGGTTGCCGATAATTTCATCGTAGACAACGCAACCGTCGGCTCTTGCCGCGATCGCGTCGCTGATTTGCTTCAACCCTTCGGGGTTCTGATTGTCCTTTCGCAGGTTAACAATTAAAAAACGAGTCCCGAACCGGGTGATTCTTTCAGCTAATCGCTGGAACGAACCTGATTCAAAGCTTATTTTAGTCGGTGAGTAGTAATCAAACCATTGATCAGAAAGCACGCTTCATCTCAAGATATGATCTTACCTGGTCAGGTTTTGCGCAATTTTTTCAGCTACGCGTTCCAGTATTTCGTTGTCCGGTCCGTCATATGCGCCGGCTTCCAGCTTGTCTCGTACGGCTTTGATTCGATCTTCCCGAACATCGGATGTTTCTTTGACCATTCCTTTGATTCGGGCGACATCTTGCGCTTTTTGAGCTTCTGCAGAAATGGATACAGTGTCCCCTGTGGCACTGGATTTAACTTCTTTTGTTTTCGAGCTCTGCGTTTTGTCCGTATTGACGATTCTGTTAATATTTCCGATTCTATCAATTACCATTGCTCTTCTCCTGAAATCGATATTTCCCTCTAACTTTATTTATCGGTCAATTATCCGAATAGTTTAGCACTTTTTCGCTTTTATTAACAAAAACAATAAACTCGCCTTTTTTGTTATTTTCCAGCCATTTGAGAGAATCTGATAGCGCTCCCCAGTATATATTTTCATGCTGTTTTGTCAACTCACGTACAATAAAGACTTCCGCGTCGCCCCAGTTTTTCAGCAAGGCGTTTAAAAGTTTGTCTATGCGGTGCACCGATTCATAAAAGCCGACCGTACCTTGAAAATCGTTGTATTTTTGCAGTATATTGTCGCGGCGGCCCGGTTTTGGTGAAATAAACCCGAGAAATAAAAACAAATCGACCGGCAAAGGGGCGATGCTCATGGCCGCCGTTAAAGCCGCAGGGCCGGGGACAGCGCGCACCGCAATCTGGCTTTCGTGAGCGGCGCGTACAATATGATAGCCGGGGTCGGAGACTCTGGGCGTACCGGCAGAGACAACCAGCGCGACCGATTTTCCCGACTCCATTTGTTCAATGAGCCCGCGCGCCGAAATTTTTTCATTGTGAGAATGATAGGCCAGAAAGCGCGCTTCGGTGCTAATCTCGCACCGGCGGAGCATATCTTTTAACTTGGCTGTGCTTTCGCACGCGATGATATCAACGGCAGACAAAATTTCCACAGCCCGGCGCGTGATATCGCCCGGGTTTCCGATGGGTATGGCTACGCTGTAGAGTGTTCCTTTCACTTGATCCAATGTCTTATAAAACCGGCGGTTGGCTAAGGATAACCTGGCTCAGCCGGTTATTTCGCTGAAAATTTTCTATTGCGGTATATGATTCCGTATAACGGTTTCGGGCGTCCCAGATGATCCAGCCCGAACCCCTGGCGTCGGCTACCCCTTCGATTTGCGCCAGAATATAATCGCTTAGCGTTTTCCCCGAACCGCTGATTTTCATATCAAACCCCTGGATATAGGCTACAATTCGGGTATCGGGGCAGCGTTCCCGCGATTTTTCCACCCCTTCGCGTACGGTTTCATAGGGGTTGCTGATCCGGTAATCGTCATTGGTATAATGCGAAGGGTAAAGCATCGGGTAAATGGTGTCGGTGTAACGGGCGAAATGTTCGAGCTTTTGGCCGATATGATCGTTTTGGTGGAGCGTGACGCGCCCGAAAAGGTCCGCCGAAAGAAATACCGACATTTCGTCGGCTTTTTTTCGAGCCCTTTCCAAAATGGAAGAAATGGTAGCATACTTATACGAGAGAGGTATTTTCAGTAATTCGGGGTCGTCCGCGTAACGTATGTAATCCAGCTGAATCTCAAGAAAGCCCTGGAAAGCTGCGTCTTCCATCGTTTGGATGATGGAATCAAGGTACTCTTTTGAAACGTCTTTGTCTTTTAAGCCGCCCTGGAAAACAACAATTCGCGCCACAGGGTAAATTCCATGATCTTTGATTTTATCGAGATGAGTACGGGGTATCATCTTTTTTTGAACGTCGATAACGAAAGTGTTAATATCATAGCTTTTTGCTTCTTCGATAAACTTGGTTAATTTTGATAGAGAATAAGCTGTGGCATTGTTTAAATAAATCCCGCGGGTGAATTTAGGCAGAGGCAAGTTATACATATCCACCGGGCTAACCGGGTTTGTATAAAAACGGCGGACCGAATTATTTTCAGTTTTGTAATTTGCATAATTGCCGCTTGAAGAACCCCCGGAAGGCGAAGCGCTTTCAAACCCCTGGCTGTATGAAACAACGGGGTTCATGCCTGCAAAAGAGGGTTGCCGTAACGCTCCGCTCAGGCTCCCCAGTTGGGCTACCGCCTGACCGGTATACATGTTAGAAGGGATATGAAAACAGGTCATTCCGGCGTAGGTAAATATAATGGATGGAATTAAATAAAACACACGTTTCATCATACCCTCTATCGGCAGAAATATAAAATCCATTGACTAATTAATTCATGAATCATCTCTTTGCTTCAGCGAGAGCCGGGTAAACGTTATGTAGAGATTTTCAATCTCTAGTGTTCGCGTCTAACGATTGGCATCTTCAATCGTCGTTGATTTTTGCTAAATCCGCTCCGTTTGTATTGAATCATGTTTAAAAGAACTATCATAATTTTTTATGCCTCTTTTCCATTCTTGACTTTAACTCTTCTTGTTCATTTGCCGTTTTTTAAAGGATATGATTCGCTGGATCAATTAAATACAAATTGGAATATCTTTATCGAAACTCCAAAATGCTTTCATGGGACTCAATCATATGGCCGGAAACCCGATACGGGATTTATTCCTGAAGAATCGGTTATCAATGAAACAGCATTTACTAAAATAATTAATACGGACAGAGATATCGTTATAAACTTTTTATTCAGTAAGTTTGACAGTCGAAAAATTACCGCAGTGCATGTTTGTCCATTTAATGTCGCGACGGAAGGCGAACTTGCAGTTTATCTCTTACAACATGTGACAAAAATCAATTGGTATGAAGTTTCGGATGATTATTCAATCACGAGAACATGGCTTTCCATTGAAGATGACATAAGGTCAAATGAGTATAAAAAAATGCATGGTATTTATTCGGCCCAAAATCAACTGCGAAAAATACTCTCTTCCGCAGTAAAAAGAAATAAATTAATGGAAGCCTGGATTCATTCCATGTAAAACATATTCTCCCTTGATCATTAATTCATCAGTAAAGCTTACACCATATCGGGCATTACTACCGTCTGAAATTTAATGTGAGCGTTTACCTGGCAGATTGAGTCATCTCAAAACGCCGGATTAAATCAGCGCGATGAGAGAGTTTCATAGCAATAAAAGAATTTGACCGGTTATTTCCTTATGGAAAGGGTGTGTTTGAATGAAAAGAGTTGCCGGTTTCTTCTTTTACATACTCTGGTTTTTTGTTTATAACATTATCACCTATTCGTCAGCTTTTGTTGTTCTGGTGGGCAGCATTTTTTTAACGGCCAGGCATGGCCGCTTTTTGCGCCGGTTGGTCTCTATCTGGTCAAGAACAGGGATAATACTTGCGTTGTCTCCGATTGAGATTCGTGGCAAAGAAAACCTGATTGACGACCCTTGTCTTTTGCTATGTAACCATCAATCAACGCTGGATATTCTGGTTTGCTCCGGCTATTTCCCGCAAGATTTTCTTTTCTTTTCCAAGAAAGAGGTCTATTACCTGCCGTTGATCGGTTCTCTCATGAAAAAGATGAATTACATTTCGGTCGATCGGAAAAACCCGAAATCGGCGGCGCGTTCAATTATTCAGGCCATACAAAAAATAAAAGATAACAACCGCGTTTTAATTTTTCCGGAAGGGTCGCGTAACTCTCACCCGAAAGAGCTGATGCCGTTTAAACCGGGTTCAATGTTAATTGCCCGCCAGGGTAAGGTGCCCATTGTTCCGATGATTATCTACGGTACGCGCGAAGTGTTGCCGCACGACCATTGGTATATGATGCCCGGTAAAATTGTTCTTCAGATCATGGAGCCGATATTCGCCGATAATAAAATGCACCCGTCAAGCGCAGCGTCCGTTGCCGAAGAAGACGCCATTCTTGAAAATTTGCGTTTGAAACTTTCCGATCAGTACAATAAAATTGCCGAAGAAATCGAAGGGAAAAAGGGGTAACCGTTTCGAGGGTGGTCGGCTATTCTTCGACTGCCTGCATCTCTTGCCCCGCTTCATCGGCGGTATCGTCAAATGCGGTATGGCCCAGGTGAAAGCTATTGATCTTCCATTGACCATTTTCTTTAATGAAGTGTACCTCTACCCCGTTATCGTACGAGAGGGTGGCGGCTTCGTCCGAAATATTTTCGCCAATCAGCGCGTTTGATTCGCGCACTTCATGCGGGAAAATAACATTATCGCTGCCCATGCCCTTTTTTTCATTGTTCATGACATAAAGGACATATTCGCTTAATTTTATGTTCGGGAACGATTTGGGGTTAACGCCCATGCTTTTGGCAATATTGACGCGAGCCGCTTCGGGGATCCCGGCAAAGCTTTCGCGTAAAATATTGACGTCCTTTTCAAGCTGGTTTGTTATTTTCAGGCTTAAGAAAGACAAAAAAGTATCTACCTCCATTGCAGAGTATGACTCTTTTGCTTTTGCAATAACCTCTTTCGGCTCGTATGACGGCTCTTCTTTACAAAAGGAAGAGGCAAAAACCGCGACGATGATTGTGTGATACACCAATTGACGATACATGAATGACAATCCTAAATCCACTACAATTTGGATACAACCGATAATATGTCAATCGAAATCAAGTCTGTTACTGCGAATTGATGATATATTCGAAAATTTCTTTCATATGGTAACTTTCTTCACCGGGGAGAATAGGGTGGGTGATGTAAATTTCAGGGTGATAGAGAAGATGCATGAATCTCAGCTTTTCGGGCTTGTTCCCTTTCGGGGTTTTTAAGACGCAGATGACCGGCCGCATGGGTTTGTCTTTCACAGCGCCGGCTACGATGCCTTGCGATTTATCGGAAAGCTCGACCATGGACCCGATGGGATAAATGGAAAACCGGCCAAGGAAAGCCCGCATATAATTGGGGTCATAGTAGTAGATCCCCAGCGAGAGAAGTTCTTTCATTGCTTCATACGGCAGTTTTCCGGAACGGTACGCTTTTTCTTCGAGAAGGGCGGTAAATGAGTCGCTAATGGCTGCGATTCGGGCGTACTCGGAAATTTCAGTGCCCTTCACATGGCGGGGGTAGCCGGAACCGTCAAAGTGTTCCTGGTGTTGCAAGGCGACCATGGCGATTGTGTTTTTAATTTTAGCGTTCTGCGTTAAAAGCTGGTACCCCCGCAGCGGGTGGGTATGCAATTGTGAAAGTTCATTCGGGTTTAGTTTTCCTTCTTTGTTAATCACCGTATCAGGCAACAATACCATGCCGACATCCATTAAGAGGATAGCATAGGTGACTTCGATGACCTTTGGTTGCGATAAGCCAACCTCATGCGCTAAAATACCGCCAAAAAAAGCGGAAATTAAAATATGCTTGAAGAATTTGTCTTCTACTTCCAGATAATAGAGGTGAATGAACACTTGCGGGTTGTCATGCAATAACGCCGCAATGTCTTCAGCCAGGTTTCTTACCAGACTGATTTGAAAGGGTTTTTCTTCGGCAATGGCTTCAAAAGCTTCATTCAGGAGCTTAACGCCATTTTGAAAGATTTTTTCTACCTTGTACCCGGCCCCGGCCGCTTGAACAAGCTCTCCCCTGAAAATGATAATGTCTTCGTACTCTTCCGGTTCCGGTTCTTCAAACTCTTCGACTTCTTTTGCCTGGGCCGGCTGGCCGTCGGTTTCCACTTCTTTGATATTCCACTTCGTCAGCCTGTCAATATCGGTGCTTTTTAACGCTTCAAATGCGTCAACGAGCATGTTTTCGGCGTCAATATACACAGGTTTATCAAAGGCCATACCTTCTTTTAAACTGCTTACTTCCAGTTTTCTCATTCAGGTTTCCCGCCTTTTGGTGCGATTTTTATCATTTTCGGCTGTTTTTAACTTATTTTGCTCTATTTTTTCCATTCCCATGTTCTCGTGGTCAGTAAGCAGGTATTTACATACAACTTTAATGAAATTTCACGGCTCTTTTGTGAAACTATATGTACTAGGCAAAAAGTCAAGATTTTTATGTGAATGCTTTTTCCGGGATTACATTTATATAGTACGATTGTACCAATGCGACTTATGAAAACCGAATAGAAACAAATATGAATTATAACCAAATTTTGTAGAAAAATAATTATTTACAAAATGTTTCATGGAAAAATACAATTGTACAAAAATTAAAAACAGGAGAGTTAAATGGCTACAATTAGCGATTTTGCGGTTGATGCGTCGACCAACATGGAACTTGGAAGCGAGTTCGTAAAAAAAATGGAAGAAGGGGTAGAAAAACTGGTAATCTGGTTTAATGAAAAAGGTTACCGAGTCACATCTGATGAAGCTGCGCAACTTATCCGAAATAACAACTTGACAACCGAGAAACAGAGCCGAGTTCTTCCCTTAGGACCATACTAGAGTATAGTACCGGTATGCCTGAAAACCGATTAAAATGATATATAAGCGATGGTTGTGGACTTTATACCTCTTTCTTAATTTGGGGTTAACTGCCGCACCTGTCGCGAGTGTTCTTAAGGTTTACGAAGCGGACAGATTCATTGCTGACGACCGACCTGAGTATGCCTCATTGAACTATGATGATTCCAGCTGGGAAAAAAACATAAGAATTACAGCATGGCAAGAAACTCAAAAATACAGTAGCTATGAAGGTACGGCGTGGTACCGTATCTACTTTGATGTTCCCGACCATTCAATAGAGTTTGATTACTCGGTAATTATACCGGTTCAGTATTCAGGTTCATCAATCTACATGAACGGGGTTCTTCTGGGTCATACCCAGGAGAACCCTTTTGACAATTCTCATAAACTGGGTTTGCCGGTTTTCATGGACATTCCCCCCGATGTGCTCATTGCGGGGAAAAATGTTCTAGCGGTTCGCTCCGCTTCAAATGACGGTTTGGGCGGCTTTCGCGATTACCCGGTGAGCATCGGAGTCAAGAAAGAGTTATCGAAAATCTGGTATCGTAATCTTATCTGGAATTCCGGTCTGGTCTTCATTTTTATCTTTATTGCCATTTATTTCTCAATTTATTATTCTCGCAGCAGCGCCAGCAATTATTATATTTATTTCAGCTTAATGAGCTTTTCATTGGGTTTGTGGATATTTACCTACAAGGGTTTTACTTTTTATGTTTTTAACACATATTTGGTTGATATCATTGGCACTTACCTTGGGGGTATTTTGTTTACGCCGATGCTTGTTAGTTTTTTGCACAGCTTTTTTGAAATCAAAAAACATGTTGTGGTAAAAGCGTTTGAGTATGCCTTTTATCTTTTGTGCGTCGTTCTGCTCGGCGAATTTTTCTTCACCGGCCATATCTATTTTTTCAACCACCGCATTTTTACCGTTTTCATCACGCTGGTAAATATCGGGACTCTATATGCTTTTGTGGTCAACGGAAGAGCCATTCGGCAAAAGAAGTACATGGCAAAACGGGCGATGTACGGTTTGCTCGCTCTGGGCGTGGCTTTGACCTTATTGGTGGTGAGCCAGCTTTCTCTCTACTTTGGCGAAACCTATATGGCCGAAGGGTACTTTGTGATGGTCATTGTCTTTGCTTCCGTTCTAGCCAGCCGTTACAATCAAATCAACCGCGAGTTGATCGATGCTCATGAAGATTTAAAAGAGCTGGATAAAATGAAAGACAGTTTTCTGGCGGCGACATCGCATGAGTTGAAAACGCCGATTACCGGTATCATCGGTCTTTCGGAAACCATGCTGTTGAGTAAAAACGAACCGGTGACCCCCCGCCAGGAGGAGGTGCTGCGTCTCATACAACATAGCGGAAAACGGTTGGCCGATCTGGTGAACGACTTGCTCGACGCGGCTCAGTTAAAGCAAAAGAAAATAATATTAAACCAGGATTCGGTTGATTTAAGTCGAGTGGTTGATCGCGCTTTTATGATTTGCGAACCGTTGCTGGCCGGTAAAAAATTATCGCTGGTCAATAAGATCAATTCTAATTTGCCGATGGTATATGCAGATGAAGACCGTCTTGAGCAAATTTTTATTAACCTGATCAATAACGCCATTAAGTTTTCAACGGACGGCAATATTGAGGTCTCCGCAAAAATCGACACAACCGGCGAAAGCGTTAATATTTCAATCAAAGACCAGGGAATCGGTATCCCGGAAGATCAATTTGACATTATTTTCGAGCCCTTACAGCAAGTGAACAGCGGCGATTCCCGAAAATACGGGGGAACAGGGTTGGGTCTTTCCATTACAAAAAATCTCGTTGAGCTTCATGGCGGTCACATTTACGTAGAGTCAAATGATGTTCAAGGCGTGGTTTTTCATTTTGACATGCCCGTTTCGGACAAGAAAAAATCGTCGCGCGCCGGGCGTAAAGGCGCGTTGAAAGAAGCGGAAGTACAAAGGAAAACGAAAAGCGGCGGCAAACGCAAGAAAGGCCGAAGCAAACCCGGCAAAGGCAAAACAATATTAATTGCGGACGATGACATGGTCAATGTCCGTATCTTGTCGGATTCGCTCATTGACGCCGGTTATGAGGTAATCGCTTGCCATACTTCCCGCCAAGTGTACGATACTTTATTTCTGGATGAACAGATCCCTGACTTGCTGCTTTTGGATATTATGATGCCTGGTAAAACCGGGTATGAATTAACCCGCATTATCCGGGACAAATACCCGATTGATTCTTTGCCAATTGTATTGATTACGGCTAAAACCAGAAAAGAAGATATGGAGATGGGCTTTCATTCCGGCGCCAACGATTATATCACCAAGCCCTTTTTAATGCCCGAAGTCATTAGTCGAATTGAAAACCAGTTTATGTTGATGGAGGCGTATTCCACTAAAACGAAACTGGAAGATTTTACCACCGAAATCCAGCTTTCCAAAAAATTGCATAAGTCGGTTATTCCCGCCGGGTTGCCGCCCATTGATCATGTTGACATGCATATCAAACAAAAATTCAAATATGAAATCTCGGGCGATTACTATGATTTTCTCAGTCTGGATAAAAAGCATTTCGGATTTTTACTCTGCGACGTTTCCACGCATGGCGTGGCTGCTACGGTAATATCCGCAATGATCAAGGTTGCCTTCATTCAAATGGAAAGTTTGTTTGATTCGCCGACGCATTTAGTGACTCAGATGAACTATCTTTTGTCCGACTACTTAAACCAGTTTTTTATTACCCTTTCTTACACATACTTTGATATGGCCAATTACCAAATCAAGTATGCAAGCGCGGGTCATACCTCTTTGATTTTATACCGCCAAAAAGAAAAACGATGCCTGGAATACCAGGCCGAAGGCAACGCTTTGGGCTTAAACCCCCGTCTGCAGATTGAAACAAAAAGCATGAGCGTAGCCAAAGGCGATAAAATTATTTTATATAGCGACGGGATCGTGAATACAAAAAATGAGCATGATGAACTTTTTACCGAAGAGATGATCATGGATATTGTGCGGCGCAATCCCGAAAAAAATAACAATGCCCTGGCAAATGAAGTAATTCAAGCGGTGAAAAAGTGGTGCGCTGACGATGAGTTCCCGCAAGACGATATCACCATCGCTATTTTCGATATTCAATAAGTTTTTGATTGACCCGAACGCAAAACGGCGTCTCTTCGTGATAATCCCGGTGGGGTTCAGAAGGGCGCATCATTTGCGCTTCCCGGCAATATTGGTGAAACCGGCATTGCAGGCAAGCGGGGTCCGGTTGGTCCAGCTTGGTCCATGCGGAATCTTGTTGAGCCAGTTCTTGCAGAACGCCGGGCCGGTAGGCGCCAATGGTTGTCCGGTTTGAGTGCGCCCCGGTAATGGCTCCGTTTGCCTGGATCGATAGCCGTCCCCTGCGCAACAAAGGCGGCGAGGCGAATGTTTTTATTCCCAGGGCTTTGGCGGCAACCGTCGTCAGCGGGTTATCCAGAAATTCAATGTGTTTTCCGAGAACGGCATAGAGCCCCGTAATCCGCACCATTTCAATAAATTCATCTTCGTTTAAGATAAGCTGCGACAGGTCATGTTCGTCGCCCGCAGGGCGGTGCAGTTGAATGAGTTTTAAACAGTCGATTTCAGGAAAAGTTTCATATACATATTGCAAAAATTTCCCCAAAACGGGAATCAACGGTTTTGTCGCTACGGTGAAAATGGTAACGTTCGAGCCAAGGTGAATGAGCCGTTTGATGTTGGCGGTTACTTGCTCAAAATTATCGCCCCTGGTAATCCGGTGGATTTCATTTGGCCCGTTTAACGTAACGGTAAACCGGATTTTTTCAGGGTTCCCGCGAATGAATTTCAGGTTTTTTGGAGATAGGCGGCGCGCCCCGGTATTGGTTAAAATGAGGAGGTAACCAATCTTGTTCAGGTATTCAACAAACGTGAGCCAGTGGGGCCAGAGCAACGGCTCGCCCCCGGTAATATGAAAGTAACGATACCCTGAGCGGTACGCCTCATCGGCAATTTGCCGGGCTTGTTCAAGCTCCATGTGAAGCGGCTTGACCTGCGCCAGCGCAAAACAATACAAGCAATGGGCGTCGCAAAAGGTGGTAACTTCCAGGGTAAAGTATTCGTCAAAAGTAACGGCATCCGTAACTTTGGCGATCTCATTCATTGATCTGCCTCGCGCTTCCAAACGAAGCGGGGATCGTCTCTTCAATGAGACAGGCGAACCTTTCGCGCCCAAACTCAAGAGACAGATTTATTAGCCGCCCGCTCAATTCCGAGACAAGGTCGACCAGTCGTTCGATAATATGGTGATTTTCAATTTCATTGTCCAGCATTCGCATTGCTTCCTGGCGTTTCGCGTCTGTTCGGACAATTTCTTGATTACTAATATCAAGATAGAGCGGTTTTATTTCATCAGGCAAACTGTAATAGATCGAGTTTCGTTGACCCGTTTTTATATCGGGTATCATATCATCGAGGTCGTCTTGCAGGCGGTACATTTGCATAAATAAGCCAATGACCGATTCTACAAAAGTCTCTTCTTCGGGTTCGGCAAGCAGCATGGGCGTGATTTGCCATGTGGCGCTTTGGCTCTGCGAAATTTTTAAAAACTCCTGCAAATCCGGGGGTTCGGGCGGTTCGTAAATATTGGCAAAGTATTCATCGAGTTTATCATTGATGATCCGTTTCTTTTGGTGCGGGTTGTCCCGATTACATGCGGCTAACGAACCCATATGCATTTCCATTTGCGTCCATGCGAGAGTCCGCAGGTGAAGCAGCAGGTGCGTGGTTTGAATATCGCCGTCATGTAAATGGTCGTCAAGCGAATGAAGAAACAACGACATGGCATGCGCCGTAATGGCCGCTTTTTCAAGAGTTTCGGGCGGGCGCCGCCAGGGCAAGAAAAGAACAGACAAAAGAGCGGAAGGAAAATGGCTAAAAAAATCAAAGAAGCCCCCGTCTGAATTCCCGTAGTTTAAAAGAAACAATGTTATTTTCGGTTTAAGAGAAGCAGGCGCGCGATTGCAAATGGAGTACAAGGTTGAATTCATGTTTTGTCGAAGCCGGATTTCGGATTCCGTTGGATCGGGCCTGCCCATTGAAAACGACAATGAATTCACGCATCATTCTAAATCCGGACAGTTCCTTTGTCAATCAAAACCCGCTACGCCGGTATCATGAGCCGATTTACGGTTTTTACCATTCAGGGAAATAGGAAAACGTCGATTTTGTATGCGATTATTCTATTGACGAAGAGAGAAAGAATAACCGAATGGTTGGCTTGCATGTTAAAACGTTTTTTGGCAATAACCTTTCTCTTGATCTCCGGTCCGGCATTTTCTCAATATGAAGAGAGCCAATGGAACCTTGAGCCCAAGATCGGCTTTTGGTTCGGTCCCGTCGCTCCGGTCCCCGGTACGGCGTTAGCCGATTCAATCGATACGTATCTTGGCGGCGGTATTTTTGGCCGCGTAAATATACCAACCGATTACTTGCGGCTTGAAACCGGCATTTCTTACCAGGAATTTAAATCGCGGGATATCAACAGCTTGACAATGGTTCCGGCCTATGTCGGGTTGTCATATAAAATTCCGCTGGATTTTCCGATTAAATTCGCCCTTCGGTTGGGCGGGGGCGCCGTTTATGTCGCTAACGAACCGGAAGGTCATTCCAATGTTTTACCGTTACTCAACAGCGGTTTTGAGTTATCTTTCCCTGCCGGAAGAATGCTGGCGATCGGATTGCGGGTCGATTATAACCTGGCGTATGAAAAGCATCTTTCGCCGCCGCCGGAAAATCCGAATTTTGAAATTATCAACGGTCATTTTATCAGCTTCGGTTTAACGTTAACTGTAAATATGACGCGGGAGTAATCGATACCAGCATGAAATTAAAAGATAAAAATATAGCTTTTGTTGTATTCCTGGGTTTGCTTTCAGGCGCCTTGGTATTCGGCGCAGCGGCGGGCTGTTCCAACTATCCGGTGCTTTCCGAGCTGGCCAACTCACGAACCAAATTAATTTTGAAAGGGACATACGAATCAAATTCCCCATACTCCTGGCAAACCGTCTTGTTTGACGATGATTCGCTTGCCTCCGGTTCGTTGCCCGCATCCGAAAAGGCTGCGGTGAATTTCGCGGATATTAATTTAAATATTGATATTGCCGCAATACGGGTTGCCAGACCGGGAGATACGTTAAGCCAGTCAGCCCCGGAAGATTACTGGGAATATTTTGCCGAACATCGAACGTTGTTTTGCGCCGAGAACAAAGACGCAAACAACCGGCCTCTTATTGATTGCATTGATCAAAACGGAACCAAAAATCTGTCGAAATTATTTACAAGCGGTTATTCATACCCGGTCATTGATTTACCGGCCGGGAAATATAGTCACCTGGCGATTTATTTTCGTAAATTTGTAATTGGTCCCGCTGTTCAATATTCCTCTTCAGGCACATTGCTTGATTCCATTACTTCGATTTTTGACAATCGCAGCGTTTACGGAATTGATCTGGCTCAAGAGATTATCCAGTATCGTCCCGGGTCCGCTACAGACGACCCGTTGATGTTTCCCCTGGAAAGAAAAAACTTTAGTCTGGTTGTTCCGAACAACAGCGAACCCATCGTTTTTGAAGTTCGGTTTTTTGTAAAAAACAACCTAATGCACTACGGGATGGAACATGGCGATAAAACCAGTTCAATTACGCCGATTTCTTTTGTCGGTCCTTCCGATTGGGCTTACAATTATCAATACGACAATATTTCAAACGGTTACCGGCTGGGCGGCAATATTATCATGACAGCCAGGCTATACGAAGAAAACCATGTCGGTTCAATAGACATTGTCGATTCCGTTGCCCCGGCTGCAAATATGGAATACTATGCGGTGGTGCAGTCCGGCGCGACGTTTGATCCAGCTCAAGGCGTGTTGCCATATGCCGCGACGAGCGTTTCGGCATCGGGCGGGGGGGGTAGTGCGGGAACCGTCACCAATTTGCCGGCAGGCGCGTACGACATTTATAAAACATGCGATATACAGCAACAATCCGCTTCGGGTTTGATTGCCGGAGCTGACGGGTACCCCGAAAAAGCTACGTTTTGCGGTTCGGCGACAGTCACCGAAGGCGCGGCTGCAACCGCGAATGTAAACTGCACATGTCTGTAAAAAAATGGGTATGCAAGCACAAAATACCTTCCAATAAAAAATATTTTCAGATATTGGGCGATTACTTTTTTGGCATTTGTCGGTTCGCCGGAATGGCGCGCTCCGAAGCGCAGGATTTGCGTCTTGCCTTACTGCAAGCCCTTGAGAATGTGAGAGTGCACGCTTATGACAATCAAGACGGGCGGCCCATTCAAGTGGAGTTTCACCGAACCTCGAAACTCATTCAAATCAAGATTAGAGATTACGGTAAAAGAGTCCGCCCGGCTGAGATACAAGCCGGCGATTTAAATGAATTTAGAGAAGGCGGGCTGGGCGTTTTGCTGATGGAAAAAGTAATGGATCGTGTTCAGTACCTGACTTTTTTAAAAAAAGGGACATTGCTGATTATGGAAAAACGGCTAGGTTGATCCATTCAACCAGGCAGTTATGCGCCGGTTAGCGCAGCGAATAACCCGCTTGTTTTAACGATTCAATCATTCCTTCTTGCAGCTTTTTTATCTCGTCATGTTCCAGCGTTCGCGAGGCGTTTCGCCATTGGACGGAAAGCGAGACGGCTTTTTTACCGGGTTCAATGGATTCGCCAATGTACGTGGTTAAATGTTTGATGGACTCAAGAAAGGTCAACTCCGGGTTTGGCGGAGCTTTGTATGGCTCTCCAATGGATGAGGCGATATCGGCAAAATGGCTTTTTCGATCAACCAGCAGAGTCACTTCAAAATCCGAGGCTGGGTATTTAAATACCGGCGTATATGTCGAATCATCTCCGGAGATACTGAGAAGATCGTCTAAAAACATTTCAAGGTAAAAGACTCTTTTTTGAATATGGAAAGATTTAACGAGACGGGGGTGTACTTCGCCCCAACGAATCAGCTCTTTTCCTTCGGCGGTGTGAATGACTCCCGCTCTGCCGGGGTGAAGAACGGGGTTTCGCTCTGCCAATCTTACCTGTTTTCGGGAATCGACACCCAATCGTTGCAAGAGGTCGCTTAAGACAGACGCAATTTCCCCCAGTGTGTTTTCATCACTTTGTTCCGATGTGATTTCCGGCGCAATAACGCCGGCCAGAAAGTAACGTTCCGTTGGCAGGCTCTTTTCATCTTTTTTACCCGACTTATCGCCCTGGGGCAAGAAAATTCTTTCTATTTCAAAAAAGCGAAGTTCGTCATGTTCTTTGTAATTTTGAGAGATATTGCGCAAGAGTCCGGGCAAAGGCGAAATGCGCATGTATTCAAGATCTTTGTGTATCGGGTTTTTCAATTGAATGCCGGTAGAAGCAAAGCGCTGGTCAACGTTTATATCCGTTTCGGAATGAAAGGCGTAGTTATAGACTTCGGAAAAGCCGTAACTGTTTGCAAACAAGTTGCGCAAACGGTGTTCCATTTTTCTTGTCTCGTTGTGACGTGCGGGGACTTCGCATGAAACCATCAGAGGTTCCGGTTGAATTTCGTTATACCCAATGACCCGGCCAATCTCTTCAACAAGATCTTCCGGGATCGTAACATCAAAATAAGAGCGGTAGACGGGAGTTTGCACTTCAAGCTGATCGCCGTTGAGCGTACAGGTCATTCCCAAGCCGTTGAGGATATCCCGGATTTTATCGTCGCTTAACTCTACCTGGCCCAGGCGTTCCCGGATATACGAGAGTGTGGTGCTAATGGTGTTTTGCTTTGCCTCTTCCGCATTCACGGTATGGATCGTTTGCATTTTCAAATCGGGGCAAGACTCTTGGAGCAATTCGGCAAAGCGCCAAATGGCTTTTTCGGTGTTCTCAGGATCCTGGCCTTTTTCAAAACGTTGCGAAGCTTCGGTACGGATACCCAAAGAAGCGACGGCTTTTCTAATATGAGTACGGTGGAAGGTTGCCGATTCAAAAAAGAGGGAAGTCGTTGAGCCGGCCACTTCCGTTTCGGCGCCGCCCATAACCCCGCCAAGCGCCACCGGTTTTTCTCCGTCGCGGATCAGGACAATACCGTCGGGCAGGGTCAGTTCGCGTTCGTCCAGCAGCGTAATTTTTTCTCCCGCTTTTGAAAATGAAACGGCGATGCCTTTTTTTAGAAAGTTTCTGTCAAAAGCATGGTTGGGTTGCCCCAAATCAAGCATAACGTAATTTGAGATATCGACGACGTTATTGATTGGCCGCATGCCCAGGGCCAAAAGCCGGGTCTGTATTTTTTCAGCGGAGGCGTTCACTTGAACGCCCGTAAAGGTTGTAGAAGAATATGCAATGGCGGCATTTTTCTCGATTGAACACATGGTCAATGCGCTTGCATCAACGGCAAGATTTTCTTGCGCTGCAAAAGGGGCCGGCCCTTCGGATTTTAGCTTTTTTCCCAAGATGGATGATAGTTCGCGCGCAAAGCCAAAATGACCCCAAAGGTCGGGGCGGTGCGTGATAGACTTGTTATCAATGTCAATAATGAAATCATTCATGTGGAGTTCATCGCGCAGAGAGGCTCCCAGCCGGTAGTTATCGGGCAGGGTCCAGAGACCGTCTACATGGCTGTCGCCAATTTGCAGGTCGGTCAGGTTTAGCTCTTGCGAAGAACAAAGCATGCCGTTGCTTTCAATCCCGCGCAATTTGGCGGGCTGTATGGTTAAACCGCCGGGCAGGGTTACGCCGATTTTGGCGAGGGGGTAAAGTTTCCCCTTAACGACATTAGGCGCGCCGGTGACAATTTGCAGCTGTTCCTTTCCGTCGCTGACTTGCGTGATGACCAGCTTGTCTGCGTTGGGGTGCGGTTTAACGCTTTCAACACGGGCAATTACGATTTGTTGAAGAAACGGATAAAATTCTTCGTACTCTTCCACCTCGCAGATTTTCATGGTAATGGTATCTGCAAGATTTGCGATTTCAAGATCGGAAAGATCAATATATTCGTTCAGCCAGTTATATGATAATTTCATAAAAACTACTCCTGGAATTGATAGAGAAACGCGGGCTTGGCGCCTTGGAAATACCGGATATCTTCAATGCCATGGTGCATCATGACCAGCCGGTTTAAGCCAAGACCAAAAGCGGCCCCTTGCCATTTCTCGGGGTCGAGCCCCCCTGCGCGCAGAACATTGGGGTGGACCAGCCCGCACGGCATGACTTCGCTCCAGCCGGAGTATTTGCAAACCGGGCAACCTTTCCCCGAGCAGACTTGGCATTTCATGTCGAGCTCAAAGCCGGGTTCAACAAAGGGGAAATACCCTGGCCGGAGTTTGATTTCGACTTTGCGGTCAAATATTTCTTCAAGAAGGGTGTGCATTAAATAAAGGAGGTTGCCAACGCTGACCTTCTCGGCAATGACCATGCCTTCCATTTGATAAAACGTGTGTTCATGCGAAGCATCCAGTTCTTCATAGCGAAAAACGCGGCCGGGCGCAATGATGCGCATGGGAGGTTCCAGAAGTTTCATCCCGCGGATTTGTACCGGCGAGGTATGAGTGCGTAAAAGGTGATCTTGTTCGGTATAAAAAGTATCCTGCATTTCTCTGGCGGGATGATCGCCCGTAAAGTTCAGGGCTTCAAAGTTGTGAAAATCGGTTTCAACTTGCGGGCCGTCAAGAATGCTAAAACCCATCGAAGTAAAAATCGCTTCAAGGCGTTTTTGCATGCTGCTGATGGGGTGAATGTGCCCCGGCTTGGCGCCGGCAAAGGGCTGAGGGACGAGGGTCATGTCATACCATTCGTTTTCGGATAGAGATTCATAGTAGAGCTCTTCCAGCTTTTGGGCGCGTTCGGTAATGTTTGTATCGAGCGCCTGCTTGAGTTCATTGGCTATTTTGCCGATTTCTGCACGTTCTTCCGGAGTTACTTTCCCCAGGCCTTTGAGAATTGCGGTAAGTTTGCCTTTTTTACCTAGATAATCCTGGCGTAAATTTTCGAGGCTTTGTTTTTCCGTAGCCTGTTCAAGCTGGCGGTTTAGGTCAGCTTCGAGATTCTTGAGATCCTGGCGCAGGTCTGTTCCGCTCATACGGCAGAGTTTCGATCGGAAACGGGATGTCAATGGGTTTGGTTTGTGCGTTTAGGCGGGTTTTCTGTTCGATTTGCATTGAAAAAATGAAATCCCCCACCCATGGGCGGGGAATACCGAAAAAATCCCATTTTTTTTCAGTTTTTCCCGGCAATTTTTTTAAAAAGTGTAAAATCGTTGTGTTTTAAGTAAAATATTGAAAAAGCGTAACAAAATTATATGCTATGATTTTCTTCAGCGGGTTTAACGGGCAAGTTTTCGCTCGAATCGGCGGGGGGCTTTCCAACCGGGATTTTAACCCCCAGGTAAAAATCAAGGTGGTCAATATAGGCTTTCGGGTCACGGATATATAGGTTGGGCTTATCTACATTCTGATGCCCGGTTCGGTAATTTATATCGAAAGTAAGCTTTGTTTCAGAACTTTTATAAACAAAACCGAGCAGGACCAACGTACCGTAGTTTGAATCTTCCATATAAAATTCGTCATACGTTCCAGTAACGTCCGGCGCGACAGCGGAGAGACCCTTCTTTCTTATGACGGACATTTCCCCGGTATATTTTGAATAAAAACCCCCAAAACCGACATTGAACCAATCGGCAAGAAAAAAACGAAACACGACAGGGATCTCAAGTTCATGAAAAGAAAATATTTCGTCGCCCGAAAATCCGGGGAAGTTGTAACGATACCCGTATGCCCTTTTTCCATAGAGCAGTCCCGATTCCAGAGCGAAATGAGGTTGGGGGTAATAATCAAACAAAACCCCGAAACCTGATGTAAGCACAGCGATGCTTTGAATTTCATTGGGTAGTTCAGGCTTTTCAATCGCTTTTACGCTCGAAACTAAACCGAACATTAGACCAATTTCAAAGTCTTGTGAAAAAATAGATGTAGTTGTAATAACGAAAACCCCGAGAAACTTTGCATAAACCTTCATGTGATATCTAAAATGTTTTTTTTATTTCTGATTTGTCTATTTATTTTGTCAAGCAGGTAAGAATAGAGATAATTATTGGTTGACAACGCATTGCAATAAGCTGCGTTTTTGAATGTCCAGTATTGAACTATTGGCCCCCGCCGGCAATTTTGACAAACTCAAGGCCGCTTTTCACTATGGGGCCGACGCCGTGTATGCCGGGGGAACAAAGTTTTCTTTGCGTGAAAGATCAGGCAACTTTACTGCGGAAGAATTTGAAGCGGCAGTTGAGTACACGCATGAAATCGGGAAAAAAATCTATGTCGCTATCAATATCTACGCTCACAATCGCGACCTGGAAGACTTGCCGCAATATTTACAATTTTTAAAAAAAATTAACGTAGACGCCATTATTGTCAGCGACCCAGGCGTACTTTCTCTGGCTCAAAAAAATGCGCCAGGGGTGGAGTTGCATCTAAGTACCCAGGCAAACACAACGAATTATCTGTCGGCGAACTACTGGAAAGAACAAGGTGTATCGCGGGTTGTCCTGGCGCGGGAACTTTCGCTGGAAGAGATCCGGGAAATTTCCGAGAAGTCCGATATTGAATTGGAAATGTTCGTTCACGGGGCGCAGTGTATGGCGTATTCGGGACGCTGTCTCATTAGCAACTATTTAGCCGCGCGCGGGGCAAACCAGGGGGATTGCGCGCAATCATGCCGTTGGAACTACTCTCTGGTAGAGGAAAAACGGCCGGGAGAATTTCATCCGGTGGAAGAGGATAGCCGCGGCGTATATTTTTTTAATTCGCGCGACTTGGCGCTGTTGCCTCATTTGCCCGATGTAATTTCTTCGGGGGTGCAATCGATTAAAATCGAGGGGCGCGTAAAAAGCCTTCACTATGTTTCCACGGTTGTCCGGGCATACCGCGAGGCTTTGGACGCCTGCTACGCAGGAAAGGCCGATGCCAACTATTTTATGCAATTGTATGATGACCTGAAGAAAGTCTCGCACCGGGATTATTCCACCGGGTTTCTTTATGGCAACCCCGGTCAGGAAGGTCAAAGTTACGATAGCTCGCGGCCATCCAGAGGGTTAAATTTTCTGGGGCAGGTCGAAGAAACCAAAGGAAACTCAGCCTTGATTGGAGTGCGGGGAAAATTCTGCGTGGGGGATACCATTGAAGTAATGAGCCGTTGCAAAGAAAATGACTTTTTATGGAATGTCACCGCTATTCTTGATGAATTGGGCAATCCGGTTGAGTTTACCCGTCCCAATACCCGTGTTTGGCTTGAGTTTGACCGGAGCGTGGGCAAGTACGATATTTTACGCTCCGGCGTCATGTCTGATAGTCTGGCTGAAAAAGCCGGATAGGGCATACTATTATTGTAATATCCGGCGGTACGTTTATTCGCCTATGATTTCAAGCCGTATACCATCAAGCTCTTCATTCATTTTGACCTGACACGAGAGCCGGCTATGTTCGGCGCGCTTTGCCGAATAGTCAAGCATATCAAGTTCCTCTTCGCATGGCGGTTCCAGGCGGCTAAACCAGGCGGGGTCAATGATGACATGGCAAGTTGAGCATGCCATTTCCCCATCGCAAGAGGCATCCATATCCAGCCCTGCCGCTATGATTGTTCGCATAAGCGGCAGATCTTTTTTGCCTTTTAGCTCGTGCCATTTCCCGTCCCGGTTTTTCACTATGAATTTCATGGTTTTCTCCTTTTACACCTATTGATGTAAATTAACTATAAGACGAGAAGAAGCCAAATATTATAACAATGCAGCTTTGCCGGAAATCGGGTTTGATGCTCCGGGCAAATGGATTTCCCACGAACCCACCCCCCGCCCAAAAAAGGGAGGGTGGTTTAAACACGCCGAATTTTTCACCCTTTTGTATAAATAGTCAATTTTTAATAGTTTTTTTACGAATAGAGCATGATATTGAAAAAAAATAAAAGAAATCATAAATCACAGGAAAATCCGTGAAATAAAAGCGCCGGTACGATTTTATCAGAAATACGATCAAGCATTGGTTTCGATGTAAGGGGAAAGTGCGGAATAAAAAGCTTGCCCCTTCATTTCAGATTGCACATTCGTGAAAAAGGGATGCTCAAGCTTTATCTGGAATTTATCAAGCCGCTCGTCTATCTGGCCGGTTTAATTATTTTTGGCTCCATCGGTTATTATTATATTGCTGACTGGACCCTGATTGATTCCGTTTATATGACGGTTATCACCATCACAACCGTAGGTTTTGGCGAAGTTCACCGCCTGACTGTGGAAGGCAAAATATTTACTATCTTTCTCGTGTTGGGGGGAGTGGGTTTCTATGGATTGGCAATCAATGCAATTGTAAAAACATTTTTGGAAAAAAGTTTGAAGGTGATGGTAACGGAGAGCAGGATGTTGGATAAAATCAATAAGTTAACGGATCATTATATCATTTGCGGCGGAGGGAGGATGGCGAACTCCATCGCTATTGAATTTGAAAAAATGGGGAAACGTTTTGTAATTATAGAAAATAACCCGGACTCGGTGGTGAACGTAAAAAAAGAAAGCGGGTGGTTAATTTTACAGAAAGACGCTTTGATAGAAGAAAGCCTGGTTGAAGCGGGGATACACCGGGCGCTGGGCCTTGCTTCCGTTTTGCCGACCGATGCAGATAACTTGTTTGTTGTTCTCTCTGCCCGCAGTTTAAACTCGGGAATTCGGATTGAAACGCGCATTGCCGAAGAGAGTTCGCGCAGCAAAATGTTACAAGCCGGCGCAAACAAGGTTGTTTCTCCGTATGTGTTGGGCGGTCTCCAAATGGCTCGAAGTTTTCTGGAGCCGGAAGTAGAAGAAATTTTCGATGTAATTCTGGATAAGTCCAACTATGAGTTTGAATTGAAAGTTTATAATGTGGAATCCGGCGATCCTGCCGCCAATAAAACCATTCGCGAAACCGATTTTAGAAAAAACGGGTACATTATCATTGGGGTCAAACAACGGGATGGACAGATGGTCCACGCTCCCCAGCCCGATTATATGATCCGGGCCGGGCATGAAATAGTTATGATTGGATCCGGGAAAACAACGGCGCTGGAATAAATTCGTCATGGCTCGATTTACATTTGAAATGGAAGCTCAGGACGACCGCGCCCGAGCCATACGTCTTCTTTTCCCCGGGGATATGAAACTTGAGACGCCGGTCTTTATGCCCGTCGGTACCCAGGCTTCTGTAAAATCTCTTTTACAAGAGGATTTGGAAGAAATCGGCTACTGGCTGATATTGACCAACACGTACCACCTTCACCTTAGACCGGGGACAACCGTTTTAAATCATTTTGGCGGGGCAAAAAAATTCATGTCCTGGCCTCGCTTAATGTTAACCGACTCAGGCGGTTACCAGGCTTTCTCATTATCTTCTCTCGTTAAATACGATGAGTATGGCATTCATTTTCGATCGCATTTGGATGGCTCGCCGCATCTCTTTACCCCCTCTGGAACTCTCGATATTCAACGGGCTATTGGCAGCGATATCATGATGCCCTTGGATGACTGCGCTCCCTACCCGGCCGACCGAAAACGCCTGGCTGAATCGCTGCAAAGAACTACGCGCTGGCTGCAAGAATCGAAAAAGCACTGGCTGGATACCGGCCAGGACCAAACACAGTCTCTTTTCGGGATTGTCCAGGGAGGGGTTGAAACCGATTTGCGTGAAGAGTCGGCGAAAGCCCTGACGGCTCTTGATTTGCCGGGGTACGCTATTGGCGGTCTTTCCGTAGGCGAAAAAGACGCCGAATTCCGAAAAGCCCTGGAGCACACCCTTAAGTTTTTACCGGAAAACAAACCCCGCTATTTGATGGGAGTTGGCTCTCTACCCGAAATTATTTACGCCGTTGAATATGGTGTCGACATGTTTGACTGCGTTTTGCCGACTCGCAATGCCCGCAACGGGCAAGTCTTCACTTCGGGCGGTAAACTTAATTTGAGGGCGGAATACAATAAACTGAAAGATGCTCCTATCGATCCCGAATGCCAATGCCGCGTTTGCCGGCGTTACTCTCTTGGCTATATCCGTCATCTGCATAAAGCCCGCGAGATATCGGCTTATTCTTTGAGTAGCTACCATAACCTTTTTTTCATGAAGCGCTTTATGGATGAATTGCGTAACTCGATTTTACAAAAATCTTTTGCGGACTTTAAGGCGCACTGGATTTCTCTTTATACATAGGTTTTCCATACTTTGATTTATTTGTATGTTTTCCCGCAAACCCATGACGCACGATTGCAATACAAAAGTGAGCGATTGTGCTAATAGCGGATTTCCCACAAACCCACCCCCCGCCCAAAAAAGGGAGGGTGGCATAAATGTGCCGTTTTTTTCACCTCCTCTTTCGTAATAGTACGATTTGTTACATTTTTTTCAAATTTATACTGGAATCGTAAGAGCAACGGTTTTTCGGGAATTTTCAATTTGTCGAAACATCGTTAACTTGCACCTTAGGTCATGCAACTGCATCTTTTGCCCAAAGGAAAAGATTTTTCTTTTACAGCCATTGATTTTGAAACGGCAAATAAATACCCCGATTCCGCTTGCGCAGTCGGGTTGGTGCGAGTCGAGTGCGGCCAGGCCGTACGAAAAACCTCGATATTAATTAAACCGCCGCAAGATGAGTTTTCGTTCACCTGGGTACACGGAATTACGCTTGAAGACGTCGCCCATTCCCCCGATTTTAAAGGCGTCTGGCCGGCCATGGAACCTTTTTTTCGGGGCGTGGATTTTTTAGCGGCGCATAACGCCAGTTTCGATGAACGCGTGCTCCGGCAGTGCTGCCGGACCTTTGGGATACAAAAACCGGCGCTCCCTTTTTTATGTACCGTAAAATTAGCTCGAAAAGTATGGAACATTCATCCGACGAGACTTCCCAATGTCTGCCAATTTCTTAAAATCGATCTCCGGCACCACAATGCCCTTTCCGATGCGGCGGCATGCGCGGGGATTGTCATCAAAGCTATGGAGATGGCGAAGGATTAGAAGAATGAAAAGATAAAAAGCCTACTCAAACAATAATTTGTGGACTTCATCATAATGAGCTACGGGGAAAATTTTCATCCCTTTCTTTAGATACCCTGGCAGCTCTTTCCAATCTTTTTGGTTCTCTTCGGGGAAAATAACTTTCTTAATACCAATTCGCCGCGCGGCAATGACTTTCTCTTTCAGACCCCCAATGGGCAAAACCTGGCCGGTCAAGCGAATCTCTCCGGTCATGGCAAAACCTTGCCGCGGCAGTTTTTTATAATAAAGAGAGAGCAGGGCCGATGATATTGTGATACCGGCGGAAGGACCGTCTTTCGGGGTGGCGCCATCGGGAACATGAATATGTATGTCATGATTTGTCCAGAAGTCGTCGTCTTTTACATATGATTTCACATAGGTCAGGGCAATGTCCGCGCTTTCGGTCATGACTTTCCCGAGCTGACCGGTTAGTTTAAAACGCCCCTTCCCCGGGATCGCGCGCGACTCAATCATGAGAGTCGCTCCCCCCATGGAGGTCCAGGCCAGCCCCAGGGCGCAGCCTGGGTATTTTAATTTTGCTTCTTCTGTCGAAGAAAATTTCGGAGGGCCCAGGATCTCTTCTATGTCGTCTTCGGTTATAATGGAAGGGAACTTCTTTTTCTCGACAAAGGCGGCTACCGCTTTTCGGTAGATTTTTTGCACCTCTTTTTCTACCGAGCGAACCCCGGCTTCCCGCGAATACCCGTCAATGATGTACTTATACGCTTTGAGCGTAATTTTGGGGGCGTTTGCGGATGTGAGCCCCATCTCTTTGATTGTCCGCGGCGTTATATACCTTTGTACAATCTTGAGTTTTTCTTCCATGATATACCCGGCCAGCCTGATGATTTCCATTCGGTCGAGGAGCGGGCTGGGGATAGTATCCAAAGTATTGGCGGTTGTAATAAAAGTTACATACGAAAGGTCAAAAGGCAGGTCGAGAAAATGATCTCTGAAGTCTTTGTTTTGTTCGGGGTCAAGCACTTCCAGTAATGCGCTGGCCGGATCCCCCTGGAAAGAGACTCCCAGCTTGTCTATCTCATCCAGCATTAGCACCGGGTCTTTCGATTTTACGACCTTGAGAGCCTGGACCACTTTCCCCGGCATAGCCCCGACATAGGTGCGCCGGTGCCCTTTGATCTCGGCTTCGTCTCTCATTCCCCCGAGAGAAAAACGAAAAAACTTTTTACCCATTGCTTTGGCGATCGATTTGCCCAGAGAAGTTTTACCAACGCCGGGGGGGCCCACAAAACAAAGGATGGTTCCTTTTTCATTTTTCCGGAATTTGTGCACGGCCAAATGCTCTATGATCCGCTTTTTAATGTCTTCCAACCCAAAATGATCGCGCTCAAGGATCCGGTGGGCTTTATCCAGGTGAATGTCTTTGTATTCGGGCGTTTTCCAGGGCAGTTCCAAAACCGTATCAAGATAATTGCGAATCACACCATATTCGCTGGAGTGCGCGTCGACATAATCGAACCTGGCGACCTCTTCCAGCGCTTTCTCTTTTGCTTCAAGAGGAAGATCGATTGCCTCGATTTTTTTCATGTAGTATTCGGCGTCTTTTTCTTTTGCCCCCCCAATGCCAAGCTCTTCGCGGATCGCTTTGAGTTGTTCGCGCAAGTAGTAGTCTTTTTGCTGGTGGTCAATTTTGTCTTCCACTTCCCCCTGGATTTTGTTTTGCAGTTTGATTAACTCCACTTCGCGCGTCAGCAACTGAAGGGCCAGTTGCAGCCTTTTTTTAATATCAAACGTACGTAAAATTGTCTGGTAATCTTCTTTTTGCAAATTTAAAATGCTGCAAACAAAGTCGCTGATTTTACCGGGTTCTTCTACATTGACAAGAGTCAGCTTCATCTCTTCGGTAAAGAGCGGGTTATGCTGCGAAATTTCTTTTGCCTTGATTAAAACCGCTCGCGTTAACGCCTTGGTCTCTTTGTCTTTCGGATTATATTCATCCCGGTGGTACGATACGCTGGCAATGGGGCGTTTTTTATTTTGCAGGTACTCTCTTACCGAAAAACGGCTGAGCGTGTTTACGAGAAGATGAATGCCTCCTTCGGGCATGTTGATTTTTTTAATGACCTTGCATGCGGTGCCGACAGTATATAAATTCTTGATTCGAATTTCTTCAATCATGTCGTCTTTTTGCAAAAGCAAACCGAGAAAAGTGGTCTTCTTTAAAATTTGCTCGACATATTGGCTTAAGTCGCCTTCGGAAATCACGAGCGGCGTTACCATCCCGGGAAACACCGGACGATACCGAATGGGAATAATATGCAATGATTCCGGCAATAGCTGGTCGACGGTTACGATTACTTGTTCAGACATTTATTGTTCCCTTTTTTTTTATTACTTACTATTATTTTTGCGTTCTTTCAAAAAGCTTTCTCCAAAAGAAACGAATTACAATTGAATTGTCAACTTTTTTGTTGACTAACCGGCTTTACGCGTTTTGGAACCAGTCCGGTTACTTTCAATTGAAACTTTGACTTGCCCATAAAAAAACCGATTTGAGGTTCGGCGCTGATCATATACTTTTCATATTGGCCGGCCTCTTGCGCTTCGCCTCCGTGAAAAAACCAAACCGCCTCAATCAGCGGGTTTTTTATGGCAGAAAAGACAATCCGCGCATGGTCGCCTGTTTTTCCAAGCGGGTTTATTTTGAGCGGAGCGGTTGCCTCAATAAGCAATTCCGGGTGCGGGTTGCCCGAACCGTATGGAGCAAACCTGAGAGCTTCGTTCCACAAAGAAGTTGTAATGTCTTTGTCTTGCAAATGCAGCGAATACTCTTTATCTACCGCCTCTGCGCACCGGTTCTCAGGCAACGTGAGTATTTGCGCCTTTTCTTTAATTGTTTGCAGAAAGCCGTCTTTTTTTTGGGGGTCAAGCGAAAAGCCGGCAGCCTGGGCATGACCTCCGAATTGAATAAACCAGGAAGACATCTCCGAAAGCAGGTTCATTACATTTTCCCGGTTTGACCGGACCGACCCGCGGAGGCACTCTCCGTCGTTGACTAAAACCAGCGCCGGTTTTTGGTACCGGTCCACCAGTTTACTGGCAATGATACCCGAAATGCCGCGGTGTACGCCGGGGTGGTATGCCAGCACCATAACTCCTTCGTTATCGATCGCCCCTTCGCTTTCCAGCAAAACAACGGCTTCTGCGGATAAATCTTTGCGCTTGCGGTTTTCTTTTTTTAACTGCGAAGCCGCTTTCGCCGCCAGCAGAGGGTCGCGTTCCACGAGCGTTTCCAGAGCGATGGCTGCGTTACCCAGTCTGCCGGGGGCATTGATCATGGGGCATATCGTAAAAGAAAAATCCTGCTCGTTGACCGCCTTTCGAATTAAATCATTGCTTCTCAACAATTCCAGAATTCCGGCAGGCAGTGTTCCGGGGTTATGGTTGATTTGACGCAATCCTTCATACACTAAAATCCGGTTATTCCCCGAAAGTTCCATTAAGTCGCCAACAGTCCCGACGGCGGCAATAGAGAGATAAGGCCGAATGCGGTCCATTACCTTCTTCATAGAAACGGATTGCAGAGCGAACAATCTGGCCCCGGCGTCCAGGGCATTTGGTTGTTCTTTGATAAAACGATCTACCCGGTTGATCTCCATATGATTAGCCGCCATTCGCAGCCATTCTCCCGCAAGATCAAAATTGCGAATTTCGTTATCTTCGTCAGCATTGGCATCATTACCGGCCGCTTCTTTTTCCGGTATTGTGATCCCGTTTTTCACATAGACCGGGTTTGCTTTTCCGTGATCTTTGACGCGATAAACGGCGTTGTACTCTGCGGTAAAGCTGTATGTGAGCGCCCAGATAAACATATATACCAGGCCTGCCGTGCAAAGGTTGGCGTGCGGGTCATGCCGATCTAATAGCCGCGGGTTAATGAACGCTTCAACCTGGGGGTATTGCTCGGGCGACTCCGGGAGAAAATGGTGGTCCAGTACGGCAATTCTCAGTTGCGGCAGCTTTTTTTGGATCGCTAAAAGCGAGTCGCGATTGGATGAGCCGTTGTCCAGAGTAAACAAATAATCCGGTTTTTGCGCCATGATTTTTTCGGCAACTTCATCGGTAATCCCGTATTTATCTTCTTCTGCGGGCAACATGCTGATTACATTTTCAGGAGGGACGCACATTTTTTCAATGCAGAAGAGTTGCAAAACGGCGGCTGCGCTGATACCGTCAGCGTCGCGGTCGGCATAAAGCACCAAGCGCGCCTGGTGGCGGTTGTGAAAAAAATCGCGCATCATTTGGATTCCCGAATCCATGCCGGGGAGATTAAATGGCGAGGTAAAAAGAAAATGGTACGGATAAAAAAAGGTCAGGTTTTCATAATCCAGTTCCGCCTCCGTGATATCCGGGCGGTTTGCCAGCAAACGGTCTAACCATTGGCGGTATATATTTTTTTGTACCGCCGCCGGATTGGAAAGAACCTGGGAAAGGGTCGCTAAAACGCTATCGGCTGCAGAGAGTCCGGCAACTTCCATTTTACTCCATAACCGTGGTCCCGTTATGAATACCGCCTCGTTCGATCTGAAGCTGTTTGCATTCAATGTCGCCATGCAGTTTTCCGCTGCCTGAAATGGTGACCAGGTCGCCTGAAATGTTGCCGGTAACTTCGCCTTTGATGTGAATCTGGCGCACGGCAATATCGGCCTTGACCTGGCCCGACGGACCGATTGTCAAAAGCTCATTGCTGTAGATCTTGCCGTTTACTTTTCCGTCAATTTCAAGCGTTCCTTCGTAACGAACTTCGCCCCGAAAAACAATATCGCTGGAAATATTTGTCTGACTCATTTTTATTGTCCTGAGTGCGGCGGGGTGTTTGGCATCCCCGATTGTTGCGGGGGTTGCGGCGGTTCGGGGAACTCGTCTTCGTTATAGCGAAAGTTTACGCTTGTTAAAAGTTCGTTTTCTTTTTCCTGTATCATGGTCATGGCAATCCGCCCTTTGATACGGCTTTTTAACTCGTCGTATTTGGGAATATGACTGCCCGGACGGTTTTTAGACGCGCCCACAATGCTATTGTACTCTTGCCGAATTCGCGATTCCGGAATATTAAAATCTTTTTCCCAGACGGTCCGCCGGTAAAGTTCGGCCAGGAACCGTTTGCGTTCAAGCTCAATTCGTTCTTGAAAATCTTTTTCATCGTAGACTCCGGTTTTTTCCGCTTCAATTCCGTAACCGGAAAGTTCTACAAACATGGTATAGAACTGGTTCACCCGTTCGGCGTCGTTAAAAATTTCCGAAGGCTCCATATTTTGCATGACGGCAATGTTTTCAACAAACTGTTTATAATCCTGGGAGGTGATTGTGATGACATCGTTTTTCAGCAGGATATCATGTTTTTGCCAATCCGGCGATAACGCCATGGGTTGGGCGTAAATACCGTATTTTTCACGAATTGATTTTTGCCAATCCATGACTTGTTGTTGCTTCAAACGGTCCCAATACTGGCGGACAAGCGCTTCGGCTCTTTCTTCGCCGTTTTCAACTTCTTTAAAGTCTTTATCGTAAACAAGGTCGACATAATCGTTAAAAGTAACATCATCGGCAAAAGTGACTTCAATGAGGTGCCAGCCGTACATGCTGCGAACGGGGTATGAAATTTTTCCTTCTTTTTCGAGGTTTTTCAAGCCAACAACTTTCATGAACCCCCGGATATCGCCCGAGGTGGCTTTGACCCAGTCCGCTTTTCCTTCGACCGGCGCAACTGTGGCAATTTGATTTTGATTTAACGTAGTAAGAACCAGCGATTGGTCCGATGTCTCTTGAAAAACAGGGGTTTCGGCGGCGGCGACTCGCGCTGGCGTTCCTTCGGATTCGCCGGCAAGCCTCTCTATGGCCGCCTGGAATTCGCTATCCATGGTTCCTTTGGTAAAATAGCCTAAATCGCCTTGTTTTCGCGAAGAACCGGGATCATTTGAATAAGAAACGGCGGCATCTTCGAATTTTAATTCGCCGGAAAGAATTTTCTCTCTCATTTCGGTAATTTTATCGAATACGGCCTGGTCGACAACAGGGTCTACCGGCGGGTTGGGGTTGTTGGGGTTAATGGAACTCCGGTCAGCGCTTACTTTGAGTAAGATATGCCGCGCGCGATATACTTTGGCTGTCTTCATGTTGAGATCGTCCAATTTTTTGCGGTTCATGTATTCCCGCGCATAATTTTTCTCGGCAAACCCCAGAAAATAGCGGGCAAATTCGGCTTCATCGATTTTTTCATCTGTCGCTTGTTTGGCTAGGATTTCCATGACTGCCAAATCTTTTACGATCTTTCGTTTCATTTGGGGGTTTTCAAGTCGGGCCCCCAGGTTAAAAATAGCGTCAAAATCATTCAGGTGTTTTTCGGTAACATTGCCGCCATCGTAGGTGGCATAGACATCGGGCCCGCAGCCGATGAGAATAGAAAAAGAAATAGAGGCAATGATAGCCAAGAATCTACTGTTTTGTAATGCGGAAGTTATTCCTGATAAAAATATTTTCATATTAGCAAATATTGACTTTGCTATATCATGTCAATCGAAAGAAAGTGGGTAGAATTTGTTTCCGGTGGGGATTTAATCGATTGAAATCGTTAATTCAAAACAACTTTAGGTTTTGCAAATTAAATGAAAAATACCAGTCTCATTGCTGGAGACGTTTTCTCGCCCCGGTTTTATCTCAAAGGATTGAATTTTACGGCCGGAGATAAATAATTTACCGAGTTTAACAAGAAAGTAATTGAGCCAAGCAAGGTTTTTGCAGGAAAAAGTATAAGATATTAGGTTATTTTGCCGCTGGCCGCTGATCTTTACTTTTTGGGATGTTTCCATGATATGAACAGAATTATTGTACAAGGCTTTTTCTTGATCGATTGCATGTACAATGGTAAGTATCTCTTCAAGGTGATTTGCGCTATTCAGCAGAGTATTTTCGCGAAAAAACGAATAACGTACAATTGTATAGCAAGTGAAAAAAACAAAAACCGGTATTGCTATTTGATAAAAAAAAGCAATTGAGTTTGTAGTATTTTCTGTTGATGGCATTTCGCCCGTTAACGCACCGCTAAATATTTGTGCTGAAAAAGAAAACGAAACCAATGCAATCAGCAACAACGTAGTCCATTGTGCCTCGGATAAACCGAACAAATAGGGTCGTTTGTCGCCGCGAAAATATTCTAAAGCAAAACGCTCTCCGCCATAGGCAAAGGCATGCCAAAGAAGAGCTTCGCCTGGTTGGTGGCCATCCAGAAGAAAGGTTATGCCGATTATCGCTACGCACAAAATCCAGAAAGACTCAACCACTTGGGTAGGCAAAACCGGTATTTTTGATAAAAAATCGGGATACCCGTGTTCAGGCGCGTGTACTTTACCGCATGCATGGGGCCTACCGTAACAGCAGCCGGATAAATAGCATCCAAGGCGGCCAAAGAATAAGAAAAGAGCCATTCCCAGAATATAGAGATCCAGATAGGCTGCAACCGGCTGATCCAGTCGTTTTCCCAGGATAAATAAAAAAACTGTGACAGCGACCAGCATGGCAACTTCATAGCGATAATAAACAAGCTCTTCAAAACCTTTGATTATTTTCGTGGTCATCGCGTACGTATAAAAAACCGCTACACTTAATGTACAATAACCGGCGACGATCCACAATGAATAGCCTAGGTGGTTTGCAAGAAATAAGTTTAGCCCCATACCGGATAAAAAGCCGATCCAGCCGATCAGATGATAGGGAGTAATTTGGAAAGCTGAGTTGGTATAAGTAATGCAAGGCATTTGATTTTTTCATTTAATAGGGAACGCCAAATAAACGTTTAAAAAATTCGTATACATGCCAGGGATTCCCAAAGTCATATTGTTTCACTTCATCGGGGACAAGATACTCATACATAATGTCTTCAACTTCTTTTGCCATTTTCTTTATTTCTTTGCGATTTTCATACACGTAACTGGCGACGTCATAAATATCCCAGCAAATCATAAGTACGTTAACTATCGGTATAAAATGTCCGCCGGCTTTTACTGCTGAGCGCAATCCTAATTTTAAAGCGGTTTTACTCGCCATTTTTCCGGCTTTCTGCAATCCTTTCCGCATCCATTTCATGGAATTTAATTGTTTTAGAATTTTTTCTTTTCCGGAGCTTATTATCTTTACAATTTTATTTGTTTCTTTTTTAAGTTTTTCGGCTTGCGCAATTGTTTGTTTATATTCTTTTTCTACTTTTTTTAACAGGTTTTTATAGGTTTTTTGTTCACTCTTGTATTTTGCTTGTTTGTATTTTTTTCTTGCCGTCTGTGCTTTGCCCATTAATTTTTTTGCGTTTTTTCGCAATTGACTTGCGTCTTGTTTCAACTTTAGGGCTTTCTGTTCCAGTTCTTTGATATTGCTGCTATAATTAAGAAGGTCTTTTATCTTTTTTATTTCTTTTGCATTGATTAGGTTATGAAGGGGTATGGCTATTCTTATTTTTCCGTTTATTGTTACTTTCACACTCGGAGGCAGGTTGTCGATCCACTTTGAAAAATCGCCTTTCACGGCAAATTCAACTGTAATAATATTAATATTGTGATTTGCTTTATCCAGTTCCATTTCAAGGAATTTAAAGTCAGAGCTGATGGATACTCCGTTTAAATCGTTTGTATGAAAAATATGTTTGCCCAATGCATTCGTAAATTTTAGCATAGGTTTTCGCATATTTTGAACGCTAAATTTATGATCGATCCATGCTTTTTGTTTTTTATCGATAGCGTTTTCAATACTAAGAGTTATTTTTAGATTTACCGGTTTATTATTAATTTTTATTTTGTTTACATCTTTGCTAAATAATACTAATTCTACTTTAGTTTTCTTCTCAATAATTTTCTTGTCATCAGAGTCTTTTCTACACCCCTGTAGCCTCAACCCTGTCTTCAATTTAGGCATGACTTCTTTGGGAATATCTTTAGCACCGCCTTTAAATTTGGCCCAGAGTTTGGCAATGGCGCCCACAGCTGAGTTGTCAGCGTCTTTTTCCAGGTCGGATGTATTTGAAATATTTGATTTGGCGAATATGCCTGGGGCGGCTTCTTTTTGTTGTATCGTATGTGCCAGCTCGTGAGCAAGTAGGGCATCGCCAACCGGTGTACCGGGGTTATATTCCCCCGAACCAAAACCAATGGATTGACCTAGGGTAAAAGCCCTTACATTGGTATTGGTTGCAATCTGGGCCGTATGTTTGTTATTATGTATGCGAACATTTGTAAAGCTGGTTCCGAACGCCCCTTCCATTTTTGTGCGTATAGTGCTTTCCATTGGCTGTCCGGGACCAAGGTCTTGCAGGGGGGAGACTTTTGATTTTATTTGCAATCCGCCCGGTTTTGATTTAGCAAAAAACCCCAAGAACCAGTTTACACTATCGCCCATTTGTTCGAATGTTTCTCGTGACGGTAACGCTCCGAAAACCGGTAATTCAATCTCTTCATTATTTATCCAGCGTGCGGTGTCTTTTGCGGCACGCTCTTTTGTCTGCTTAATATAATCGTAATATCCGTTGCCGACTGACGAAATATACATGCGGATCATGTTTTCAATATGCAAAGCACTCAGTTTTTTAACCGTACTCATGATGGTTGTTAGCATAGGACACTTTTTCGTCGTATACAGGGTGCCTTCCAATTCCGGCTCCATGACCTCTTTCAATTCCAGATGCAGTAGTTCGATAAAAAGAGATTTGGATATTTGAGAGTTGCTCGTTGCTTCGGCATTGTCTTCTACAATCCAGAGATTTGATGTCAACTCACCGGGATTACTGTTTGATTTGATGCGTTTTAAATAACTTCGATGGACATATCCTTTCTCATCATTCGCAATCACCCATACCCACGAACCGGATTTTACTCCTAAAACTTTTACTTTGGTATTTTTACTTAGCAGTGATTTTTTCCACTTTTTTGTTGTGTGGAACCAGAGGGCTGATGCGGTGACTTCAAACATGCCGGAGACACCGGTTTCATCCGTACTCTCTTTCCTTTGTATTGTGGAGTTGAGCGAAGATATGCTCCAAGTTTTTCTCTGCAAAGGTTTTCTTCTCACTGCTCCCTGCTGGATCGTATGCGTTAGCTCGTGGGCCATCAACTTTCGACCGTCGGTTGAGTCTGAATTGTATTGGCTGCCGCCAAAGAAAATATCGCGGCCGACGGTAAAAGCCCTGGCGTTGACCGAGCGGGCAAGGTCATTTGCCTGGCTGCCGGTATGAAGTTTTACCGAAGAAAAATCAGCCCCAAATCGAGGTTCAAAATACTTTTTTTCGCTTTCGGATAAAGACTTGCCTCCGCCTCTCGCAGAGAAAATGCCCGACTCTATGTTTGGGGGTGCGATTTGCCCGGTGCCTTTTCGCTGTAACCGAAACAAGCCGGACGAATACCGGTTTGAAATAGAAGGCGAAGCGAGGTCTTTGGCCGGATTTTTTCGGATTGCCATTTTTATGGGGAGTCTCTCGTCTCCACCGGATGAAAATGATTTTTGTATGAAATTGCCGGCTAACTCCTCTTCTTGCGACTCTTTTGGTTGCAACTTGTTTTCCGGTTGAATTTGCGGCGCTATTTGTGCTGCCGGATTTTGTTGCGTACCCGGCGAACGTTGCAGGGGCGAAATGGAATCGGCAATGGCACTTTGCGGTTTCTTTGAAATTTGGGTTTTCTGGTCCGTTTTGCGGGGTGTAGCGGAGACAATCTTCTCGGCTACGCGGTCGGCTTCTTGTTCGTACTTATCGTTTGCCGACCCTGCGGTTAACTTTGTTTGTAAATTACTGCCTTGAAACAGGCGGTCGACGGCCCGGTTACCGAGATTACGTTGCAAGCGTAAGAAGCGATCAATAGAACCTTCATGTCTTTCCGGCGCGTTTTCATTGTACTGCGTATGGCTGTCGAGTTTGACAGGTTGTGTCTTTACGCCGCCGGTAACGGACTTCGAGGGCGACGCTTACGATTTTAGCGTATTGTTTCGGCCCATTTGTCTTTAGTGCAAACAAGTGCGATTGTGTCAAACTAAATTATATAATTATAAAACAACATTATGTATAATACAATTGGAGGTATAAAGTGAGAACTTTCGTAGTCAGACGATTGTCCGTATGTTACCTTTACGGTTAAGCGACAAATCAATACTCAAGAGGCGGAAGGTCTTTTAAAAGATCGGATCTTTTTTTCGGGGCGTTGGCGTTGTCATCTTGTTTGGTTTTGCCGGGCAAGAGACTCTTTTCGGCCAGCGAAGGTTTTGAAACGCTTTTTTTCTCTTCTTCATTGTGTTCATTGTGCGTGTCAAGGCGTTCGTCATAAGAGCGTGGGGCTAACGCTTTTTCAGGTGCGCTTTCTTCGTAAGCCCTGGTTTGTCTGGGCGAAGAACCGTAACCGCTCCTTTTTTCATCAACCCATTCATTGTACTCTTTTTCGAGGATTTCAAAAGAAAATTTTTCGCCTTGCGGCCGCTCTTCGGCGTACGGGTCTTTGACTTTTCTTTTGGTCGGATCAAGATTTTCGGGCGGATTTTCAATCCGGACTTCCATGAGCTTGGTTCGTTCCGCCAGCATGTTGTTGACCTGTTGTTCCAATGAAATTTTTATCGGCGTCGCATAACTGCGGTCCGATTTAATTTCTTCGGTCAGGGCGTGTATTTCATTAATGTCGCGGTCTAGCGCTTCAATCCGTTTTAATACATGTACAAACTTTACTGCTGACATATTTTATCCTCTTTATGTTTCCTGTTCCGGATAACCGGGGAGCCGGTCAATATGATACCTTATCTTCTATTTCGTCCATATGCTTGGTAAACTTAATACGATGACGGGAAATAATTCCAGGCGTCCCAGAACCATGAGGTAACTCAATATCCATTTTGCATAATCCGGCAGAAAGCCGTAATTGTGGGTCGGGCCGACTTTTCCCAGGCCGGGGCCGATATTGCAAAAACAGGCAACGACCATGGTGGCAATGGTTTCAAAATCAAACCCTGTGGTAGCTAATATGAGAATGGCGGTGACGTAAAGCAGCAAAAAAACAATGATAAAGGTGTTCATGGAAGTTAAAACTTCGCGTGAAATATACACTTTGCCAAACCGGATAGAAAAAACGCGGTTCGGATGAATGATATGCTGTATTTCGGCCCACGCTTCTTTTAATAAAGTCATGACCCGAACGACCTTGATGCCTCCGCCCGTCGAACCGGCCATGCCCCCGACAAACATGAGAAAAAACAGCATGTACCGGGAATAACTGGGCCAGAGGTCAAAATCTTCCGTGCCATACCCCGTCGTTGTCATGATCGAGCTAACCGAAAACGAAGCGTGCCGCAACGCCTGGGGCAGCCTGGCGTATGTTTTGTCGAGATATAAATTATACGTAATAGAAGCGGTAGCCAGAAACAAGATCGTCGCGTAAAATCGAAACTCGGGGTCGCGGAAATAGATTTTCCAATCGCCGCGCATGGCTTTGTAATGCAGTGAAAAATTTGTACCGGCAATGATCATGAACACGATAATGATAATTTCAAAAGTAAGCGCATGGTCGGGTTGCGATTGAGAATACTGGCCGATTGAACCGGCTAACGGAGAAAACCCGCCGGTGCCCATTGTTCCGAACGTATGGCAAAGCGAGTCAAACAAGCTCATGCCGGCGGTCCACATCAAGACAATTTGAATTAAAGTAATAAACGTATAAACCAGGTAGAGAATGCGCGCAGTTTGCCCCACCCGCGGCATCAGCTTGTCGGGCGAGGGGCCCGGCACTTCAGCCTTGTAGAGCTGCATGCCGCCCACGCCCAAAGCGGGGAGAATAGCCAAAGATAATACAATAAAGCCCATGCCCCCAAGCCAATGACTAAACGATCGCCAGAGCAAGACCGAATGGCCCAATATTTCAATATCGGTTAAAATCGAAGCGCCGGTTGTGGTAAACCCGCTCATGCTTTCAAAATAAGCGTCGGTAAACGAAGGGATATCGCCCGAGAAGTAGGCTGGCAAAGCGCCAAAAAAGGCGATAATGATCCACCCCAGGCCGACTACGGCAAACCCTTCCCGAAACGTAACTTGCTCTTCCGAAAATCTGCCCCCCCAGACTATGAGCATGATGGCCGCCCCTGCGCTGATCAAGAAGCTTTGTAAAAAAGCCGCCGCCTGCGCTTCTGCCGGGTAAAAAAACAAAGCAATGAGATAAAACAAAAATAAAAAAGACGAAAGCAAGAGAACCAGTATGCCTGAAATCGTTGATAGAACGCGTATGTTCACTGCTTACCTGCCCTGAAAAATGTCCTGCACTTCGGCAATGGCGGAACGCAACGAATAAATTACCAAATGATCATCCGGGACCACCTTGAGCTCCCCTTTGGGGATAATAATTTCATCGCCGCGAAAAACAAAGGCGACAATGGCGTTTTCCGGGAACCGAAAGTCTTTCAGGCGTTGGTGGGCCAGGGGGCTGTTCTCAGGCATGACGAATTCCAGAATTTCGGCGTTATGCTCTTTGGCTGAAAGTACGTCGTAGACATCGCGCCGCAGGGCCTTGAGTACGTCTTCTACCAAAAGCGACTTGGGGCTGATGGCCGCGTCGATCGCCAGATACTTGATTAAGTGAGTGTACGTGTTGCTTTGCACAATGGCGATGGTTCTTGCCTGGGTCTCTTCTTTGGCCAGCAGGCAGGTGAGTACGTTATCGTCTTCATTGGAACTGGCGCCGACAAAGATGCTGTAACGGTCAAGCCCCTCTTGCGCCAGGCTCTCCATATCATGGGCGTTGGTGAGCAAAACGTTGATCCGCGGGTCAAGAGCCTCGCTTGCCGTATAGGCGTCTTTTTTGGTTTTTTCAATCAAGTAGATTGTTTTGCCCGGGTACGTTTTTAAAATATGTTCGGAAAGCTGGTGGGCCAGAATGGAACCGCCTAAAATAAAAACCCGGTTAAATTCGCGAATGAGGTTTGGGTTAAACAAATGGTCGATCCCGGTAAATTGATTGCGGCGCCCGGCCAGATACAACAAGTCGCCTTCTTTAATTTTATAGTTACCTCGGGGGATCAAGGTTTTGGTTTTAATCGATTCCGTGTTTCCGAATTTGCTTTTGATTTTTTCCAGTAGTGAAAGTTTTTCTTCTTCGATAATATCGGTGTTGATGGCGACGACCAGGATATCCTGAAAAATGGGGACGTCTTGCAAGCCGATCAACCGACGGCCAATCAAGAGCGAATCGGATTTTACTTTGTAAGCGACAATTTGCGCGCGGTCTTCGCTTAGAAATACGGTATCAATGGCGCCGGGGTTTTCAATCAAATGGTCAATTTCGCGGATTGTGAGGAGATCCTGGTTAAACAATACTTCAACGCCCATGCGTTTCCAGAAATCGTCATTGAGCGGCGTATCGTTATCGGAACGGTAAAACGCCTGCCGAACCCGCGCGATCTTGGTTGTGCAACCGAAGGCCTGGGCGATATGGCAGGCAACCAGATTCGTTTCGTCAGAATCGGTAACAGCCAGGAACAAATCTTTTTTATTTAAACCGATTTCGGAATAAATTTGCGGGTTGCACCCGTTGCCAACGATACTGGCAATGTCGGCAATCTCTCTCGACTTGGTGACCATCTCTTCGCTTTCATCAATGAGTACGACGTCATAATTTTCGGCGGCCAAGCGAGCCATGATATGAATTCCGACCTGGCCCGCCCCGACAATGACAACCCGGTTGCTTGTTTCTTTTTTATGGTGTTTGCTTAGGTGTTTGCCTCGATCTGAGGGCGCGATCCGGCTTTTTGAAATATCTTTTTTGGGAGACTTGTCTTTTCGGAAAATCTGTGGGCCAAATTTTTTCATTTTTTATGTCTGCGCGTAAGTTCTTCTTCAATATCTGCCAAAGTCAGGTCATTTGCGGCAAGCGAAACCAGAAGGTGGTAAAGCAGATCGGCGGCCTCGGAAACGGTTCGTTCCCGGTTTTTGTTTTTTGCATCAATGATATATTCTACCGCTTCTTCGCCGACCTTTTGTAAAATTTTATCCATACCCTTGGCAAAAAGTTCCGCCGTATACGATTTTTCGGGAGATTCGTTTTTTCTTTGTTGAATAATCTCTTCAAGAGTGAATAAAAATGATTCTTTCATAATTGGCCTACACGTTTTTTTTGATCAGTTGAATTTCATCTTCATCGGCTTCGCGAACTTCTTTGATTTCAATATCAAATGACAGGGTGACGCCGGCGTAATGGTGGTTTGCATCAACTGTGACCTGGTCATGATCGACTTTTAAAACCTTAAACTGAGCGTTGCCTTCGTCGCTGCGCGCTTCAAGCTCCATACCCGGTTCGAGATCTTCAATATGACTAAACTTTTCGCGCGGGAAAGTGACAACCAAATCTTCATCGCGGTTGCCATACCCCTCTTCAGGTTGGATAATTGTTTGAAATTTTTCCCCGGCGGTTTTTCCGGCGAGGGCGGCTTCAAGCCCCGGGATAATTTGACCGTAACCGTGAATGTATTGAACTTCTTTTTTTTCCTGAGCTTCTTGCGCTTCTTGAGACGCAGCGCCGTTTTCGGCGTTTAAGCGATAGGCAAAACGTACAAATGTATTGTGACCCACTTCCATATTCTTCTCATTTTTATAAGAATGAGGCAAGACGAAGATAAAAGAGTAAGCCTACAAGAACTTTTTAGATGAATCGGGTAACGCCCGTCATTTTTGCTATGAAATAGCCCGTTCGCTTGAGTATTGCTCAAAAAAGTTAAAATCCGCTTTTTCCAGAGACGCAATATCAAGCTGCATTTCACGATAATAGTTCAATAAAATGCCAAGGTGGAGCTGTTCTTCATCTTCGGGGCTGATTGTTTCGTTCGGATCAAGCTCAATTTCATTGCAGCGTTCTTCAATGGATTGAGTAAACTTTCCGTCTTTGCCGGTAAAGATCAAAACCGAAGCGATAATGTCAAAATGGATGGTTTCCATGATCTTTTCAAATTCATCTTCCGTTTTTTCCCAATGGTCGGATGCAACGCGTGTTTGAAAGTAATCGCCCCAGGTAACGACATCGGGTCGAACGCCGTATTGCGATTCTAACTTCAGCAGTTCTTCTTCGCTAAGGTGGTTGCGGCCGGCCAAGCGGTCGATAAACTTCTTTAGAATGATGAGCAGTTCAATTTTTCTTTCAGAGAGTTGGTTTCGCGCGATCATGTCTTGCAGCGCCGGGTTGATTCCTTTCATATTTTTTTTATCGACGATTTTTCCATTTATTGAAGTTTTTTTCGGACCGATAAGTAGGTATGGCACAAAAGTTAAAATATTTTTCTCTTATTTTTTGGTTAGGGGCCGGTTTTCTTTGTTCGCTTGCCGCGCAAAACGCGCCGGGAGCCCCGGCCCAACCGGTCGCAAATGCCTATGACGAAGAGCTGACATTTCTGCTATTGCCTGACAGTCTTCGGCGCGACGGGCGAAACACCCAAGCCATCTCGCTCTACCGCGATTTTATCGATCTTTATCCCAATTCCCGGTATCTGGCGCGGGTGCAAAAAACCATGGCTGAAATTTACGAAGAAGAGCAATACTACCGGGAAGCGCTTGAAGTGTACCGGATGCTTTTTCGCCAGGCCGGCATCACCAGCAAGGGATTGGAATTTTATTATAACCAGGGCCGTATTTTAAATTTAATGGGCGAAGTGGAAGCGGCTGACCGTATTTTTCGCGATATTATTGAGACGGCTCCCGACAGCCCCTATGCAAAAAAATCCGAGATCAGGTTGCGCCTGGCTCGTCTTTTTGAAGAAGCCTGATTGTAGTTTTATTACAAAAAAGTTTCAAGGGCAAATATAATTCCATAAGGTATTGACCCCCTGAAGGGGGTAATGAAAATATAATTATGATACGTTTGTTTTTTGATCAAAGCGCCGAAGTTTATGACCGTATTGAAGCGCTTTGGGAAAACAGAGACTTTCAAAGAAGGGTTTCCTCGTTTTTTGCCTACCTGTTTTTACTCTCTCTGGCTTTTATTCACCTGAACTACATGGAACTTTTGCCCGGCGAGATGTCCGGGTTGGTGTCGAAAAATCATCTTTCTGCCGTTTACCTTGTATTTAACCTGCTTTTATTAAAAGAAATTTTAGACATGCTTTTCATGATCCCCCGGTCGATTACAACAACCCAATTGAAGCAATTGAAGGTTTTGTCGCTGGTTCTTTTGCGAGAGTCTTTTAAGCATCTGACTGAGTTTGGCGAAACGATTTCATGGCCAAATAGCGTTGAGCCGGTGGTTCATGTCATTACCAGCGCAACCGCGGCCTTGCTTGTGTTTGTCGTCATTTATTTTTTTTCACGGCTTGGCACTTTTCGAACGATGGCAGAATCCGAAGAGACGCGATGTTTTATTGCCGAAAAGAAAACCATCGCCTTGTTTATGCTGTTTGCCTTTACCCTTGTGGAACTCAATGATATCATCAGCTTAACGCAAGAGGCCGGTTTTAATATTTCGGTCGATATTTTTTTTACCATATTTGTCTTTTCCGATATATTGATTGTTCTCATCTCGTTGCGTTATTCAATGTTGTATGTAAATGTCTTTCGCAATTCCGGTTTTGCCATTGCAACGGTATTGATTCGAATATCGATTACCGCCCCACCCTATTACCAGGAAGCGGTCGGAATTTTTTCCGCTATTTTTGCCTATAGCATTGCATTCATGTACCGGCATATGGTTTTAGATTTAGAGAAAGATAAAATTCCCCTAAAAATTAAATAGTTGTCAACTCAAGCCGTGTTTCATTAATCGGATGAGTATGAAAAAAACAGTGACTTTGATTACCGGCGCTTCCAGCGGATTCGGACTTGAATTTTGCCGCCAATATGCCGCAGCCGGTCATAACTTGCTGATTGTCGCCCGAAGAGGTAATGTTTTAAACGAGCTCAAAACCGAGCTGGAAAAAGAACACGGCATTACCGTTTACCCATGCCCCGCCGATCTTAGTTTACCCAAGGGGCTTAAGGCGATTCAAGACAAAATACAACATGAAAAATTAACTGTTGATATTTTGATCAACAATGCCGGTTTCGGAATCAATCGTTATTTTACCGACAAGTCATCGGATGAGTGGCGGGAAATGATTGAAGTGAACATTCAATCGGTTGTCGGGCTAAGCCATTTTATTGTAAATCATATGAAAAAACACGGCGGCGGAAAAATATTAAACATTGCGTCGCTTGCCGGGTTTCAACCGGTTCCCACTTTTGCCGTCTACGCGGCGACAAAAAGTTTTGTCCTTCATTTTTCGGAAGCTTTGCGCAGCGAACTCGAAGGGTCGTCCGTTCATGTGTCGGTCCTTTGCCCCGGTTTTTCCAAAACCGGATTTCAAGAGCGCGCCGGCGTAAAAAATATGCCCAATACCGGGGCGCTGCCGCCGGTAAAAATTGTCACGGAAGGCATTGCCGGTTTAAAGAAAAACCGGGCTGTGATCGTGCCGGGCGGGATGAACAAAGTTCTGGTATTTTTCCAAAGGCTCTTGCCCAGAGATACCGTGACTTCTATCGCAAAAAAACAAGCCAGCCAGTAAGCAAAACGCCGGATTTCGGATTGCCGGCCGGATAACATGTTATTCCCAGTTATTCAGGAGCGGTTTCTTGTGCGCCGCCTTTGCGCGCATAATCCATGAAAAAGAAGATGGCGGCAATGACGCCATATCCGATGATAAACGGCCAGGTATGCTGCGGACCATATGCATTAATAATATCGCCGTTTTCAATGACAAAGCCGTGGATGAGCCCCGTTGCGCTGACTGCGGCTGCGGCAAGAGCCCAGAGAGCGGCTGTTGAAAATTTGTTTTCAATGACGGCTACGCTCATGGCGGCAAGAATCATTGATGTAAAGATAAATCCTCTTTCCAGGGCAATAAGACCGGTAAACCCCGGAAACATTGCGCCCAACGCGTCAAGACCTGTGAGTTCAATATTGGTCGAAGCGACGGCAAGGCTGTTTTTAATCAAAAGCAGACCCCAGGCCGCCAGCGCCGGGAAAAACCCGATGACAACCGCGCTGGCATGGCGAGCCGGCGTTACTTGAAAAGCCTGAGCGGCTATGGTAATGCCAATCCAGAGCAAAATAGCGGCGCCGGCTTCAACGGGTATTAACGCCGAGACAAAACCAACCAGGCCGAAAAAACATAAAAATGAAATTGCCACTCCGTTGGCTACCGAATAGCCCGAAGTGGCGCCCATCTCTTTCCAGGCAGGGTGGCCGATGTAAATGGTCGTCGGGAAAACCGAACCGAAAAGCGCGGCTACAATGGTTCCGATTCCGTTGGCCGCCAGCGAACTTCGCACCGGGTAATGATCGCCCGCCGCTTCGGCGCTTTCCAGGTTTTGCAGCGAGCCGAATAAATTAAAAAGTCCCATGGGTATGATGACAGGCAAAAACTCAATCAGGTATTTTGAAAAAAGGGCGTCGATCAACTCGGGCAAATAAAAGCCGGGCATTTGAAATGAAACCACCGCCATGTTTGCAAGCCGCCCGGTATCCATTCTACCAAGCGACCATGCCAGCACAGTGCCGGTAATGAGCGCCGCAAGCCCCGCCGGTATTTTCGCCGGCAGCGAACGTTTGCCGACATACTGAACAATGATCAAGGCCAGGGGGGCAAAACCGACCAGGGGGTCGGCAAAAATGCGAAAACTGAAATCCATGGCGATAAAGGTAATAGCAATGCCGGCTAACGTGGTTAAAAGAGCGGCTCTGGGCGTGACCTTTTTTACCCAACCGGCGACCCAGGAGCCTCCGAGTTCGATCATCCCCGAACCGAGGCAGGCGGCGAGACCCACCATCCACGCCAGTTCAATATTGCCGGTGCGGTCTACGACGGGCTTCATGACAAACAAGATATAGGCGAAAAGCGAAACGGTATTGACCCCGTAAGGCAAAGCGGTAGCCGTCTCGCCTTTCGGTTTGGGCAGCTTTCGAGCCTGAATGGCGTAGTAGAGGTTGCCCACCAACAAGCTGATTGCCACGGCAGGGAGAATGCGCCCGTGGATGAGTTCCGGCGGCATGTTTAAAATAAAAGTACACAATACATCGATTAAAATGAGCTGAATCAGGTTGTCGACAAACAAGCCAAAAAACCCGTCAAGATCGCCTTTTTGCCACCAGGGCCCGTGGGGTAATGTCATATGCTAAAGCGCAGTAAAAAACCTTCTCGTCAAGCTTTTTGCAACATACGGTGTTCGGAAATTTCGGGTGATTTTTTTATCCCGCAAACCCACCCCCCGCCCAAAAAAGGGAGGGTGGCGTAAAACGCAGAAATTTTTCACCCAAACCCGATATATACAATAATAATAGGAAAAAAAGCGATTTTTTTTATTATTTGCATTTTAATCTCCGGGGGTCCGGGGTTCGGGGTTTCTGCAGGACGTTAGACCTTGAAAAAGCTGCGTTGCGAAAGCTCTTTCGCGGCCTATGATTTGGCGCCGGTAACGGTATTTTCTATGTTGTATAACGGTTTCCGGTTGCTCAATTTCGTGCTTTTCCGGAAATAATTTTAATTGACCATTTGGAGCATTGCTTTTATGCCGGTTTCGGAGAAAACTTATGAAAAAAACATTAAAAACAATTATCGCTCTTTGCCTGGCGGCGGGTTTTTTCAGCCCCCTGGCGGCGGCTGAAAAAACCCGATCAATCTCGACCAACCCCCTGGGGCTAATCTTTGGGGCATTTAACGCCACTTATCAACACGGTATCGGACCCGGTAACGCTACGGTAGGCGCTTCTTACTACAGCTTTACCCTGCTGGATACCACCATTAGCGGATTCGGGGTGAGCGGGGGTTACCGGTATCATTGGAAATCAAAAGATGCCAGTATCACCGGGCCCTTTGCAGGACCTGTGCTTTCTCTCGGATCGTTAAGCATGAAAACGTCATATATCGGACTTAATGGTACGGAAGAACTGAAAGGTTCGACAACGTTTTTCGAGATCGGTGCGATTGCCGGGTACCAATGGGTCTGGAGCAGTTTTACTACGGCGCTTTACGGTGGCTACAGTGTTGGGGTTGTTGGCGATATTAAGGTAAAAGCAAACGACGGAACCGAGCAAACCATTCCGACTTCCGGCGCTGCCGGGGGTATCATTCTAGGGTTGCAAATCGGTTATCCGTTTTAAGTTAAAATCGCAACACCCTTTCATCTAACGGATGACGTTGGAGCGTTGGGGGGAGCGGAGGCTCGTTTTTTTGCCGTGCAAAAAAACAGCCGTAGCGAGGGGGCAGGCTTGCCCCCTCTTTTTTAGCTGCAGGAAGTGTCTTAAAAATAAAAAAAAATTACTTCAGGCTATTCGAATGAAACGACAGTTCGCGGCATATTTCTTGACAGAATACAAATAGAAAGTATGCTATGCAAATGGCAAAAACCGGCCTGCTGCAATGCCAACAAATAAGCTGTATGAAAATTCTGGGAGCTTTATTTTTTGCTCTCATTTTTTTTTCGTGCAACCGCTCCGATGAACAGGTGATTCGCGGCAAAGTAACTTATGACTACGTTCGGGCGTTGCCCGCGTCTTTGGGCGGGGTTCGCCTGGATTATGCCAATACCGTTGCCCGGCCTGCGCGGCGCATTAAGGTATTGCTCGTCGCTCCCAGCGGGGAGGTCATGGATGAAGTGTATACAAACGATAATGGCGTATACCGCGCAAAAACGGTTTTGAAAAAATTCAATATCTGGGTGGTCGCATCGACAGGCGCAAAAAAAGCGAAACCGGATTCTATCGCCCCGGATCACTGCAACGGCGCTTCTTGGGATGTTGAGGTGGTGGACAATACAAATAGCTTTGCACTGTATGCGGCGCTCTTTGAGGGTTATGATGCGGAAAACAGCGACTCTTTCGATATTCACTTAAAGAATGATTCGGGTAGTTCGGTTTTATCGGGCAGGGTGGCGGCGCCCTTTGCTATTCTGGATTCCATATTGACAGAGGTTGAAATGATTTGCGAGGCATACGCAGGGCAGCGGTTTCCGCCATTGCAGGTCGGGTGGAGCGTTTACAATACGTACAGCAACAGTTATCGGGTTGAATCGGGGCAAATCGGTTCGAGTCATTATATCAATTCGGGGACCCCGCATATTTATATTTTGGGTCACAAAGGCGTGGATACGGATGAGTATGACCGTCATGTGATTGCTCATGAGTTTGCCCATTATCTGGAAGATCAATTATATAGAAGCGACTCCATTGGCGGAATGCATTCTTTTCCGGATACGCTGGATCCGCGCGTTGCCTTTAGCGAAGGTTTTGCCAATGCCATGTCCGGGATTACCTTTCAAAATCCGACGTATGTCGATACGTCGGGTGCAAATGAATCGTCGGGGTTTGATTTCGATGTGAGTTTGCCGGTACCGTTTGCCGCGACGCCCAACAGTATTGAAGTCAGCAATATCTATAGCGAGTTTTCAACGAGTTTTCTGATCTGGAATCTTTATGAAAATCGCGATGCCTTGAATCATTCAGGCGACTTTATTCGAATTGGCGAGGTCTTGAACCTGTTAAAAAATAGCGAGGCGCTCATTACGCTCCAGGGGTTTGCCGCTATCTACAACTCTCTTTTTGGCGGAACCGCCGAGAGTCTTCAGACCCTTTGGCAAAACTCTTTGTTCATGCCTTATGACTCTTTATGCATTGGCGCTTGCATTGGGTCGGGTGATGTTGCCGATGAGCTTGATACCGACAACGATATCGGAGTGGCGATGACCGGAGCTGCGTACCCTCCATTGTCCGGTCAAATGCATACGGCCGGATTTTGGCGTCTTTACCAGCCTCTCTCGCGGGGGAGCGTTCTCTCCGGGGAACATGAGTTGCTTGATTTGTCGCTCTCGGTCTGGGGCGGGTCGCATACTGAGTATTTTTATAACAAACTTGGTTCTCACCGTTTATATTATTTACGGGGTGATGGCCTTCCGGTGACCGTCTCAATTGACAGCAACTCGCTATCGTGTAATTCCGATCTTCTGGATCTGTTTGTTATTGCAGGCGGATCGTATATCGACTATGATCTTGCTTTCGATGGTTGTCCGCAGGTTCGGTTTGATACGAAGGCAAACGCATTGTATGTGATTGACGCTTTGTTTGCCAGTGAGTACGGCTTATCATACACATATAGTTACACCATAAGCGCAAATTAAATTCCGAACGACATGTTCAAGGAGATGTCCGTGACCAAAGCAAATGAAACAAACCAAAATAACCAAGACGAAGCCCGGCGAAAAAAAAAGAGAGAGGCTGGCATTACCATATTCATGATTTTTTTAGTCAGCGCCGCAGCCGCCATCTATACGGTATCTTACCGCCTCAAGCTTGAGCGCCTTATCCGGGAAGGAAAAATTGTTCCGCCGAAGGAATCCGTTGAAGAAGGGGAAGCGCAAGAAAAGCCCGGCAGCTTTCGTCTCGATGTCAATCGCGAAGGGTTCATAACGGCAAAAACCGATGTGCCGGTTTTACTGACCATTTCTCCGGCCGGTTCTCCGTTAGCCTGTACAGAGGGTTTTCGCGTCTCTTTGCGAACCCAGGGCGCGCTCTTATTGAATGGGGCCAAAGAATACTCGGGGAATTGTTCGCCGGTTGATATGAACGTATCCGTCTCATTGCCGGAAGCCAAAAGCGGTTATCTTGTCGCCGATGTCGCCTACCTATCGGGGGCCAGAGAAGTGACCGGTTCCCGTTCGGTCATGTTCACCACGGTGAATCCGGAGAGCTCTGCACAGGAAAAATCTACTTACATTAGCGCAACCATTGGAGGCGTGACTCGTCAAATCCGCCCAATGAACGATCAAGGTCAAAGCTTAAAGTAAAACGTTATGCCTGAGGGGAGTGAGCGGGTATGAAACGCATTGCAACTCATAACCGGGCCTCTTACATTATGCCTTCAGGTTTTGTCCTTTCCATTTTTCTTCCGCTTTTATTTGTTATTTCTTTGTACGCTTCGGAAAGCGGCGGGCGGAATCGTTATGAGCTTGATCCGGTATTGAAGCGTTTGGAGACGGCGCTTGTTCATGTAGAGAGAAAGCTGTATGCCTCGGGTTTACCGGGGATCGAGCGGGCAACGGTTCAGCTGAAAGTGGTTCCCGAATTCGATCAATATGACAAGGTGAAACTCATGATTCCGAAAGAGGGGCCGGCGTATGGCGACCCGGAAACCGGTGTTGTCGAGTTTGAAATAACTCCGGGGACAATATCGTATTCCAAGCCGGGAATCATTCCGCTGGAGACGGAGCTGGAACAACTGATCTATTCTTTTATTGCGGACGCCGGGTTCTCTCATTTTGATGTGCAGCGGCGTTCTCTTACCATTGCTTTTTTGGTGACCGGCCAGGACGGAGAAATCGATTTTCGCATTGCGAAATGGTCGGCCGGCGCGGGAGCCGAAATCGCCGAATTGCCAATTCACAAGATTTGGATTACCTTTAAGAGAGAATAAAAAAGTGGCTTTCGGGTTCAAAGTTGGTCACGGCTTGGGCCGATAATAAATATGGAGTTTTTTATGAAATATTTTTCCCGTAAACATTTATTTGTTTTGCTTTTGGCATTGTCCTTTGCGGGGACAGCATTATATGCCATGGGTAAGCTAACCCCGGAGATGGCGTTTGCGCAAGCCAAACTGGAAGATGCCATTGCTGAGACCGGTTACGCCGATGCAGAGGTAGACGAACTTCACAAGAAGATTTCGCTGTTATTGCCTCAGGTGACGCAAGCGATCGAGCAAGATGCGCAAGGTAACAAGATCAGGCTTCACCTGCGCTCGGGCCGTTCTATGAAAACGACGGGAGAAAACTACATCGTCAACGGGTACGCCGACCTGTACGTGGGTGACAGCACTCCCCTGGAACGCGTTGTTTTGACGTACGAAAGAACCAACACCGTAGGCAATCTATTCCGGGTGGAAAAACGGGAAATGATCAACCCGACGCCCAACTATAACGGCGGTCTTGACAGCAACGAAGATATTACGATTGTATATTATGAAATGACAGATCCGGATCTCGGTTTTCAAAGAATTTCCGAAACGACGTTCCGGGAAATTGCATTGCACGAAATCAAAACGACAACTCTCCGAACGTATAAGCAGTATTTAAGGGTCGCCCTGAACGCGCTGGAGTTAAAAATTACCGACAAGGCTCACGAAGAAGCTGCAAAAACCCTGGAAATGATTGAGTTTGAATAAAAGCCGGTTTCTCGAAAATCTTTTTTTTCAAAATTATTATGTGGGCGCCCTGGCCTCTCTTTTAGTCTGGTCGACCGGTTCTCTTTTTAAATTGGACCGGACAGGCCATTGGCGGTTGGCGGTATTGGTTTTTTTTTCCGCCCTCTTCGTCTATAATCTGGACCGCCTGCTTGCTCTAACGCCTGACCGCGAAAATGTACCGCAACGATCAAGGTTTATTGCCTCGCGTCAAATGCGCTTTTATGTCTGGCTTATCCTTTCTCTTTTTATGATTGTCCGGATGGCGTCTCAAATTTCCCGGCTCTCTCTTTTGTTTTTAACCGTTCTTTTTTTTATTTCGGCTTTTTACCTGTATGCTTTCAGCTATACCCGAAAAGCAATGCAGGCGTTGAAACATCTGGCCTGGATAAAACCCGCCCTTTTGGCGCTGGTTTGGTCAAGCGTTACCGTTATGCTCCCCGTAGTAGAAAGCCATGGCCACTCTTTTGCTTCTTCATTTGCTTCAATTGGCGGGTTGTATCGTTTGTACGCCATTCGGTTTTTTCACTACATGGCCAACGGTATCTTTTTTGATCTTCGCGACAGAGAAGGGGATCGTATTGCCGGGAAATTAAATTTTTCAAAGGAAGCAAGCCGGCAGATTGTTTCTGCCGTATTTGTTTTTTTTCTGGGCGGAGCCGCTCTTCTTACAATGGAAAGTATCTACCATAACGTATTACCGCCGGTTACGGCCGTCGAGCTTTTTGTACCGGGTATCTACTTCTGGCTCTTTTTCTCGGGCCGTCTCTCTGTTGGCTGGGGGTCGGGCCAAAATATGAATAAAAAAACCAACGGGATAAACGAACTTTTTTTTATCGCTGCGCTCGACGGGCCTTTATTTTTACCGGTAATTTATTTGTTTTAAAACAAATGCCGTACTAAAAAGCTTAATCAAGGTAAATCAAAGTAACAGGCAATTTAATAAAAACGGGGGGTATCCCGGTCGAATATTTTTACTTTGCCGTCCAGCTCGTTTACTTCGGCGGGGTCTGTGTGAATGATGATTTCCAGATTCGGGTGGATTTTTTGCATCTCATTCATCAACCGTTCTACCAGGTCATGCCCGTGCTTTACCGTCATATTTTTCGGAATTTCGAGGTGTAGCTCTAAAAAATGAATATCCCCTGCCGAACGGGAACGTAAATCATGATAACCTAAAATATCGGGCGAAACCGTAGAAATGGTTCGGAGTATGTCTTCCCGGTACCTGTCTGAGATATCCTTATCCATCAAAATGTCGAAACTTTGCTTGAAGATTTCGCTGCTGCTTTTAATGATAAAAATAGAGATGCCCAAAGCGGTAAGACCGTCAATAAAGGGTAAGTCCGCAAATTTATTCACTAAAAGCGACAACATGACTGCGCCGTTCGCCAAAAGGTCCGTTACATAGTGAAGACGGTCTGCGGCAATAACAACATTTTGACTCTGCCGGTGTACATAACTCTGGTATGTAACAAGAAGCCATGTTAAAACAATACTTACGCCCATGACAATAAAGCTTTCGGTTATACGATCGACTTCATTCGGGTTGATCATTCGCTCGATACTTTGGTAAATAAAGTACAAAGCGCTTGCAAAAATCACGATGCTTTGCACAAACCCGGCCAATGCTTCAAGCTTGCCGTGACCGTATCGATGCCCGGTATCAGGCGGCTTTTGGGCGTGTTTAATGGCGTAAAAATTTGCCGATGAAGAGAGAAAGTCAAAGGCGCTGTCAAGAGCCGACGCTAAAACAGCAATGGAGTTTGACATGATTCCAATGCCGGTTTTAATGATAAAAAGAAAAGACGATACGGCAATTGAAAATAGAGCGGCGCGGCGGTTTAAGGCGGAATTCTCACGCTTTTCCTTCATCTGCTTTTTTTTGGGGGCATTTTTTGACACATTCCCTAATCATGAGGGCTTTTCATCGCTTCAATGAGTTTTTTTCTTGAATTGAAAAAGAGGCAAAGAGAAGTCCCCGATGTTTTACATTTCCAGGTAAATTTGAAACACCCAAATGGCAAAACTGAGAAACAGGCCAAGGAAAAGCGAGATATAACTTAACTTGATATACTTGTATTTTTTCCGGAACAAGAGTTGCCCCATGCTGTAGATATCAAGCAAATACGCTTTGAACAGGTTTGAATCGTCCGATAAAACAATTTCCATTTCGCGCAAGTACTCTTCGGGTTTCAGCGAGGCAAAGTGCCCGAAAAACAACGGGTTAAAAATTTGAAATCCGTCTTTGCCGCGCACATTGCCCGCAAAAAGAAACTTGGGCATGACGGCAAGTATCGCCAGCAAGAGGGCCAAGAGGGTAAAACCGATGAGAGTAATTAAGACAAACTTAAGGTCTGCCTGGTAACGGCTGAGAGCCAGCGTGAGTATAATGGAAGAAGCGGTGATTAAAATGTTGGCTTTCTGGTCGGCCATTACGCTCAACTCAATTTGGTGAGTGTGCACCGACCTGAGCATATGGTCTATGCTTGACTTTGTCGCCGATTGCGATAAATATGCTCTTTTTTCACCCATGTTTTTCCCTATATGGATTTTCGGATTTCCGAATCCTATACTTAACATACGCAGATGTAATTTAAGATTTGATGTTCGCGTTTTTTTGCCATGTGATTGCGGAAGAATATGTAAAATAATTCCGAAAAAAGTTGATTATCTTTTCTCTTGCGCCAGTTTATGTCTCATTGTGCAGTAGGGTCATGTAAATTGACTTCATGAATTGAAATATTTCTGGATTTTAAGATTGAATCGCGCAATAATATTCCAAATAATGACATTATATTTTCTACGATGAATCCCTGCTTAAACGCTTCATCTTTAATTTTTTCTAATTCTGCAGAATTAAGTATTTTCAATATCATACTTTTTGCTACTTGCATGGATTCCGTTTGAATATCGTATGCATTTTTTGGGTTTTCTTCCAGCACTTTACGAGTTAAATCATTTTCATATTTATTGAATATTTCATTTGCAGATATATCGTTTGAGATTTCTATCCCTTTTTCTGTTAATGTAATTGGGCTTCTTGCTTTAATTAATGGGTTTGGTTGTGTGTTTTGATAGATGAGATCAACTTTGGTTTTCAATTCTATGACTTTTTCCGATAAATTACTTAAATCGGAAATTTTTTTGTCTTGATTGAGAAACTTTTCAGTCCATGCTCCTAACTTATAAACAGCATAACCGATTATGATCAGTATCATTACTAAAATAAAGACGCTGCTGTTCAGTTGTTGTATTAATAGTTTGAAAACTTCTATCATGGTACTATCTGCTATTATTGGCACATTATAGTGATTAGACATGGCTTACATTTATATTCTATGCCGACCACGCTCGCCAAACACCTATATGGTAGTATAATATGGATGACAAGTCTAATTGTAGCATAAAGTAAAAAAATAATCAATAAAATAAATATGATTATCAAAAAAATCATTCGTTTTAATTAAAATCCGGCCTGGGTACGGATTACTTTTTACATTATGGAAGAAATGCCGGCAGGCGACAGGTATTGCTTTGCCTCTCCGGTCGTATTCCCCCGTAATATTGGGGTAAAAAACCTTGACGACGCCTATCTTCTTTTGAGTCTACCCCGAATTTGACGGATTCAAAGGAAAGTCGTGAAAGGAAAAGTAATCTCCAGAAGTAAGACCGGAGCTTTGACAATAGCGCTTTTGCCCGAAGAAAACGACGCTTGCTCCGTTTGCTCGTTGGGCGATACGTGCGGGTTACCCAAGGCTTCTCAAATTGAGGTAGAGCCGGGGCCTGAGACCGAAAAGCTGCAAGATAATGATTTCGTCGATGTTGAAATTACTTCGCGCAAATTACTCTGGTTGAGCGGTTCCGTTTATATACTGCCTCTAGGCGCAATGCTGACCGGCGCGCTACTTGGAGCCCCTTACGGAGAAAATATGTCCATTGCTTTTGCTTTCGGGGGAGCCGCCATCGGAATTATGTTTAATGTTTTTTTAAATAAACGCCTAACCTTAAACCGGATAGTGACTTTACGGAGGATTGGATGAATACAATCATCATAACGATAATCAGCCTGGGCGGGATCGCCTTTCTCATGGGTGTCGCCCTTTATTTTGCTTCGCAAGCTTTTTACGTGGAAGAAGATCCTCTTGTTGCGGAAATCGACGAAGCTCTTCCCGGCGCCAATTGCGGCGCATGCGGCGTACCGGGGTGCATTCAATTTGCCGAGAAGCTGGTAAAAACCAAAGACATGAGCCTCTATTGCCCGGTGGGCGGCTCGGAAACCGCCCAGGAAATTGCCGAATTAATGGGGCTGGAAGCGGTCGAGCAGGATAAAATGGTTGCCCGCGTTATGTGCCAGGGCGGCGATCATGCAACCCGAACCGGAGAATACAAAGGAATCAAATCATGCAGGGCCGTCGCCACGATTCACCAATATGATCTTACCTGCCCGTACGGTTGTTTTGGGTACGGCGACTGTGTTACTTCATGCGATTTCGACTCTATTCATATTGTCAATGGGGTAGCGCTGGTGGATGAAGAAGCCTGTACCTCATGCGAAGCCTGTGTCGTTGAATGTCCTATTAATATCATTGAGATGCAGCCATACAACAAAACCGTTTTTATTGCCTGCAAATCGACCGACCCCGGCGGGGCCGTGAAGAAATATTGCGATACGGGTTGTACCGGTTGCAAAAAGTGTGTGAAAGCATGCGAACATGAAGCGATTCATTTTGATAATTTCCTGGCGACGATTTTGCCGGATAAATGTACGAACTGCAACGATTGTGTAGACAAATGCGATACGGACACAATTGTCATCAATAATCTAGGCATTGCCCAAATTAAGGAGGGACTACTGAATGTTGCTCAAGTCAACGTTTAAACTTGGCGGGATTCACCCTCCCGAGAACAAGAAATATTCGGAGGGCAAGACAATTCGCGAAATTGACCCTTCCGAAACGGTATTTATCAATTTAAACCAGCACCTGGGGAAAAAGGCCCGCGCTGTTGTTGAAAAAGGCGATGAAGTTTCTGCGGGGCAAATTATAGCCGAAGCCGACGGATTTCTTTCCGCCGTGATTCACTCGCCCGTTAGCGGCAAAGTGAAAAAAATTGAGCAGCGGTTGACCGCCCAGGGGATGACCGAAGAGACCATTTCCATTGATACTGACGCGGAAAAAACCGCCGAAGCTTTAAAGCAATTTGAAACCAAAAAAGAAGTGGATATCGATAAGGCTGATCCGAAAGAGCTTCTGGAGTCAATTCGTCTTGCAGGTATTGTGGGTCAGGGCGGCGCTACGTTTCCGATGCACATTAAGCTTTCTCCCCCTTCCGAAAAGAAGGTCGATACGCTGATCTTGAACGGAGCGGAATGCGAGCCTTACCTGACGGCTGACCACCAGTTGATGCTTGAACAGACCGGCGAGATCATGGAAGGCGCCCGGATTTTGAAAAAAATTCTAGGCGTCGACAAAGTGATCATTGGTATTGAAGAGAACAAGCCCGATGCAATTCAAAAATTTCTGGAATATACCGGTAAACCCGAATATGCAGGTTTTACCGTCGCCGAACTCAAAACAAAATACCCGCAAGGCGGCGAAAAGCAGCTAATCTGGGCCGTCACGAACCGTGAAATTCCCTCGGGAAAACTGCCGTTTGATGTGGGCGTCATTGTTCAAAATGTCGGCACCACGTTTGCCGTTTACGAGGCGGTTTACTACGGAAAACCCTTTATTGATCGGATCACTACAATCACCGGCTTTGTAAAAAATCCCGGTAACTTCAGGGTAAAAATCGGCACCACATTTGAACATGCCATACAAAACGGCGCCGGCGGAGTGACCGATGAAGATCATTTGCGTTCGGTCATTCATGGCGGGCCCATGATGGGTAAATCGGTTCGGCAGCTTGATGTCTGCGTGATGAAAGGCACTTCGGGGATTGTCGCCCTGTCAGACGCCGAATTTTCATTCCATGAAGAAGGCCCTTGCATTCGTTGCGGCCGTTGTATTGATATCTGCCCGATGGGTCTTATGCCGGCAACGCTTGCCGACGATACCATTGTAAAAAACGGTTCAAATTTGCCGGATGCAATGGACTGTATCGAATGCGGCAGTTGCAGCTATGTGTGTCCGACCAGCCGAAAGCTGGTTCACTGGATTCGCCTTGGAAAAACCGTCTACCGCGAATGGGTAGCCGAACAGAAAAAACTTGAAGAGAATCAATAAAGAGCGGTAACAAAGAATGAAAAAACTAGTCCTGACAACATCGCCCCATATCCAGAGTAAGTCGCAGTTACAAAACATCATGTACGATGTGGTGATCGCCCTGTTGCCGGCAACGGCGATCAGTATTTATATGTTCGGTATGCGAGCCGTCACTTTGGTTGTCGTCACCATTCTCACAGGGCTGGCCTTTGAATACGCCTTCTTGCGACTCAAAGGCGATAAAAATATCGGCGCTACCGTGCTTGACGGGTCGGCGCTGGTGACCTCTCTCTTATTGGCATTGAATCTTCCGCCGGGGTCGCCGGTCTGGATGATGGCTGTGGGGAGTTTTGTCGCCATTGTGATTGCCAAACATACGTTTGGCGGGCTTGGTTATAATATTTTTAATCCCGCGCTGGTGGCCCGGGTCTTTCTTTTAATATCGTTCCCGGTTCAAATGACGCAATGGATCAAACCGGAGGGCTTTTCCCCGATCGCGACGACAACGGCTACGCCGCTGGATCAGCTAAAGACGGAAGGATTGCCGGCCATTGATGTGTATTCCATCAAAGATTTTTTTATGGGTAACACTGCGGGTTCTTTAGGGGAGATGTCGGCAGCCGCTCTTTTGATCGGCGCAGCGTACCTCTTTTTACGCAGGGTCCTGACCTGGGAAATTCCCGTTACTACATTGGGGGCGCTGTTTCTTTTTACCGGAATATTTCATCTGGCGAACCCCGAAAAGTATGCATCTCCGGTAATGCATGTTCTTTCCGGCGGAGCGATCATAGGTGCGTTTTATATGGCGACAGACATGGTTACTTCGCCTATCACGCGCAAAGGTATGATTATCTTTGGCGTCTGTATCGGAATCATAACCGGGTTAATTCGCCTGTTTGGCGGGTATCCCGAGGGGATCTCATTTGCCATTATCATCATGAATGCATTTGTGCCTCTCATCGATAAATATACAAAGGTGAAGAAATTCGGAACCTAGTTCGGAATCTATAAGGGTAAACGAAACATGAAGGCATCGAGAAAAGACGTAGTCATTCTGGTACTTATTGCAGCCATTTCAGGCTTGCTCTTGAGCGGAACATTTACATCGACCGAAGAAGATATCGCGGCAGCGCAGGAAGCGTACAAGCAACAAGGGTTGCGCGCCGTTATGCCGTTTATGGAAAACACATACAATACGAAAAGCCACTCATACGACGGTCAAACGGCTACGATCTACACCGTTGAAAAAGACGGCGTATTCCAGGGGGCTGCCCTGGAATTAAAAACAAAAGAAGGGTATGGCGGGTGGATCCGGTTCTTGTTAGGCGTCGATCCGGAGAAAAAAATTACAGGTCTTTATATTTTGCAACATAGCGAAACGCCGGGTTTGGGTTCCAAAGCTGCGGAGGAAAAGTGGTGGGGGCAATTTGTCGGCAAGTTTAAACCGGATTTTAATTTTCAGGTAAAAAAAGACGGGGGAGACGTAGAGGCGATTACCGCATCAACGATTACTTCGCGGGCAATTGCCAATGCAATCAATGCGGGCCTGGATTTGTATGAGGACTTTCTCAATAAACCCAATGCGACATTGGAGGAGCGATAATGACTGATACCACCATGGATACCGGAGCGGCTCCGGGAAATGCAAATCCTGCAACTATCGAGAAAAAAGAAAAAAAAGATAAAGATACGTTAGCGAAAATTTACAAAGACGGCCTTTGGACGTCCAATCCCGTTTTGGTTATGCTTTTGGGGCTTTGCCCTACGCTGGCAGTGACAGGCAGCGCGATGGGCGGTCTCGGTATGGGAGCGGCCACGACGTTCGTTCTTTTAATGTCCAATGTGGTGGTCTCTTTAATGAGAAATATTATCCCCGATAAAATGCGAATCCCTGCGTTTATCGTTGTTATTGCCACTTTTGTGACGATTGTCGACCTATTGATGCAGGCTTATTCTCCGGCGTTATCAAGGAGCCTTGGTCTGTTTATTCCCCTGATTGTAGTGAACTGCGCTATTCTTGGGCGGGCTGAAGCTTTTGCGTATAAGAGAAATGTAATTAAGTCGATGCACGACGGCCTCGCCATGGGGATCGGTTTTACCCTGACTCTCTTTGTGATGGGCGCTATTCGCGAGATTTTAGGTTCGGGTTCTCTCTTGGGCGCTCAGATTCTGGGGGAGCATTATTCTCCGGCTTTAATTATGATTTTACCCCCGGGGGCGTTTTTAACCCTGGGTTATTTATTGGCGCTCAGCAATTATATTAACGCAAAAAAGAAAAAGGCGGAGGCATAGACAATGGATCTCGTTACTTTATTATTGATTACAATCAACGCCATCTTTGTCAGCAATATTGTTTTTGCCCAGTTTTTAGGCATTTGCCCATACATGGGCGTTTCAAAAAAACTGGATACCGCGCTAGGCATGGGGATGGCTGTGGTTTTTGTTATGACGATGTCAAATGCGTTTACGTATGTGATTCACAAGTTCATTTTAATCCCCTATAATCTGGAGTTCCTGCAGACGATAGCTTTTATTCTAGTGATTGCCTCTTTGGTTCAGTTTGTCGAAATCTTTATGAAAAAACAAATGAAGGTTTTGTATCAATCGTTGGGTATTTATTTGCCGCTCATTACAACCAACTGCGCCATTTTAGGCGTGGCTATACTCGCCGTGCAAAAAGAGTATAACTTTGTCGGTTCCATTGTGTTTTCCATTGCGAACGGTTTTGGTTTTATCCTGGCGCTGGTTTTATTTGCCGGGGTGCGTGAGAGACTGGATTATGCAAAAATACCGGAGTTGCTGAAAGGTTCGCCGGTGGCATTGGTCTCTGCGGCGATTATTTCTATGGCCTTTATGGGATTTTCCGGTCTGGTGAAACTATAAGGGCATGGCCAGAAAACTTCGCCAAATTGCAATTCGATATACCATACCGGCACTCGTTGTCGTTTACCTGATTACGTATGCCCGGCATGAACAAGAATGCTCTTTCTATTCCATGGGGGGAGTGCAAACGGAAATCAAAAGCTATGGCGCCGGAAAAACGGTTTTTGAAAATACGTGTACGCGAATTCGCGAAAAGTATGAAGAATTAGAATCGCGTTTCAGCGATTATCGGGCCGGCAGTATGGTTTCGCAGCTCAATGCCGGCAACCTCCATTACCCCGCAAGAATTCCCGATGACATGTTCTATGTCATAAAATCGTCTCTCGATATTTCAGCTCAGACGAAGGGCTATTTCGATATTACGGTACGCCCGCTGATTACAATGTGGAAAAATGCGGAAGAGCGGCAAAAACTTCCCACCCTTGCCGAAAAACGGGCCGCTCTGGATTTAGTGTCGTATAAGAAAATTTACCTGAACGAAAGCCGGCATAGCATTGCAATGGCGCAAAGAAAGATGCAAATTGATTTGGGCGGAATTGCCAAAGGTTATATGGCGGATGAAGCGGTTAAAATCATGCGAAGAGCGGGAATCCAACGGGGGTTAGTAAACTCCGGGGGAGATATCGTTGTTTTTGACGATAACGAAGAAACAAAACCGTTTAAAATCGGAATACAGGATCCAAGCAGCCGCGGGACTTCCGCAAAAGTGGAAATAGAACAGGGCGCGATTGTCACTTCAGGCAATTATAACCGGTATTATACGATTAACTCGGAACGATTCTCGCACATCATTAACCCGCGGACAGGGGAAACCCAAGGCTGCAGGTCAATTACCGTGAAAGCCCCGACAGGAATGGAAGCGGACGCATACGCCACGGCTTTTTGTATCATGGCGACGAAAGGTCTTGATTTAAGCAAATACGCTCCGCCCGAAGTTGAGGTGATTGATCTTGTGATGCCGCAACCTGTCAGCGCTCCGTAACAGGGTTGTTTTTATATTGAGCAAGAGTGTCACGCCGGTTTGGCGTAACTTTCCGGCTTTGTTACCGTTTCGCCGAATTCCCGTAAAAGCTTTTTGGCAAATGCGATATCAAGGGCGTGCCCGCCTTTGGAACCCAGCAGATGTCCGATAATCGGTCGCCGTGTGAGAGATAGGTCGCCAAGCATATCCAGGATTTTGTGGTAAAGAGCCTCATGGAGAAAACGTTCTTCATTGAGGGTTGAGTCTTGCGTAAAGACCAGTACATTTTCGGTGGTTCCGCCCATCGCCAGTCCCTTCTTGCGCAACTCTTCCACATCTTTTAAAAAACCGAAGGTGCGGGCGCGGCCAATATGGTTGGCAAAGTAATCCCTGGTAAAAAGAGTTTCTGTCGATTGGTTTCGCAATAACGGATGCTTATAATCAATGCTGTATGAAATTCTAAAATCCCTGGAAGGGAGGCCTACAATGTACCGGTCGCCATCGACGACCATGACCGGTTTTGTGATCACCAGCGGAGCAATTTCCGAGGAATAGTCGTGAAATTCCGACGCTTCAAAAAGTTCTATAAACGTTTGGGCCGAGCCGTCGAGAATAGGAATTTCCGATCCGCCTTGAATTTCTATCAGCAAATCGGTGATGCCTAAAATGTATATGGCATACATGAGGTGTTCGACCGTTTGAATATGGAATCTGTCGTTCCCCAGGGTTACGGCTAGAGAAGTGTCAATGACGCTGGAGACATGGGCCAGGAGCGGTACGCTTTTTTCGAGACCTTGGGCCCGAAAAAAACGAAGGCCCGTGCCTTCTTCCGCCGGGTGAAAAATCAGTTTTGTGTTTTCGCCTGAATGAAGGCCAAACCCCTCGGTCATAGCCGGCTCTTTGATTGTCCGCCGAAAGAAAACGCGCGAACGCTCTTTTGCCAGATCTCTATTTTTTAAAATTGTTTTTTGAATCAAAGCCACCTCTGCTAGTATAAAACCGTATGATAACAAGAAAACAACTTTTCCTTTTCTAAAACGGTTTTATTGCCCTGTTGAACTGTTTTTGTTTTTGGCGTTCAACACTGACCGGCGATTCCCACTAACCCACCACCCCACCCATATATGGGTGGGGGCTGGAAAGCCGGTTTTTTTCATAATTTGTTTTATTTATTGTTTGAAAAGCGATTTTTTTGCCGTTTTTTTAAATTTTTTTGTTTTGTATACGCAGTAAGAGAAAAAAAAGTTCAGTAATAAAATTATAGTGAATTTTTATTCTTTACCGCTTGTCAATGATAGGTTAGGCTATAAATTGGTACAAATGGCGGTAATGTAAAGTCCTATGAAAGCTACGTATGAAATAAAGCGACCTGAACAAATTAAAACAGCGGCGGTAGTGTATCCGTTTACATATATTAATCCATACCAGGCTTTACCCCCCATCGCTGCCGAGTATCTTCAAGCCGGGCTTGATCACGTAGGAATTGAAACATCGTTGATTGACATGCGTTATGAACCGGATATGGAAGCGGTTCGTGAAAAACTGGAATCGGCTGATTTGATATGTTTTCACGGCCATTTCGAGGACTGCTCGCTTTTCGGAAAGTGGCATATTCATGTAATTCCCGAAGTCATGGATTTGGTGCCCGAAGATACTCCTGTCTTTGCCGGAGGTACCGGGTTTCTAGATTTTGAAGAGTCATTTGCGCAATTCCCGAAAATCGATGTGATTGTCCGCGGCAATCCGGAAATCCCGGCAATGGCGCTGATAGAAAAGGGCGCCCCAAAGGATATCGATAATTTAGTATATAGACAAGGTAAAAAGACCGTCGCAAATAACCGCCGAATTCATGATTTACCCGAAGACATTTACCCTCGCCGCAGGCTCCGCAACCCGGACTACAAATACCATGCTGCCGGGGTTCCCATTGACTTGATTCGGGCCGCCGTGGGGTGCAATTATAAGTGTAAGTTTTGCTATCAATATGGAAAGGATTTTGACGGCAGTTATTTACGTTGGAAGGGGCGATCGGCAGAAAGCCTTTATGCCGAAATTAGCGAAATTGAAGCTCCTATTATCGCGCTGGTTGACGACGATATGACAACCGACATGAAAATGCTTGGCGAGCTATCGCAAAAGCTGATCGACGGCGGCCAAAAAAAACTATTTGGGGGAACCGGCCGTATTGATCATGTCGTAAAAAGCGATATTGAGACATTAAAGAAAATGGAACGAGCCGGCTTTGTTGCGCTTAGTTTTGGCGTTGAGTCCTTGAAAAACGAAACACTTAAGTTTTACGGAAAAGGGCAAACCATTGCTTCTATAGAAAAATCAATGAAAATGATGGCCCAGACGAATATATTGTTGATATGCAACTTTATTCTCGGTTCTCCCGGAGAAACCGAAGAAGATATGATGGAGATGCTCTACTTTGGCCGGCATTGGAATGTGGACTCATTGGTGACAAATCGTTTTCATATGCAAAAAGAGGGTGAAATGTACCGGATGATTCATGACCCGAAAACGAAAAAAGTAAAACCGGGCATGGAAAGAATTGACGGAGATGAGCTGCTTCGAATAAAAAACAAAATAAAGTTTGGTCAGAGGACGCCCCTGCGCATTCTTTTGACAATATTAAAATTATACCGTCATCGCGGTATGTTCTATGATCCATTTGCTTTGTTTATTTCTTTAATGGAAACTTCCATACGGTATACGTGGCTTGAAAAGACCTTGGTATTCCCGCTCTTTTTGAAAACAATCCGGTTCATTTTGCTTTTCCCGCCGGTGAGGTTTCTTTCCCGGGTCATTGCCATTTTAATCACGCCGTTTGTAAAAGGGTTAAACTGGGTTCTCGAGTGGATTGATAGAAAAACCGGTCTTTCTACATCTTTGTTGCCGAGAATTTTCCTCTATTTAAAAGAGAAAGTTTACAAGAAACAACAAGAGAGGGCGCAAGTGAGGGTTGCTCCGCTCAACGAAGTAAAATGAATTAAGCCGAGGCAAATTGTATTTGCCAGGCTTTTCTTGTACTCCAAGAGAAACCATGATTTGCTTTATTTTATTGTTCTATAGTAAAGAGATAAGATTAAAGAGATAAGATTAAAGAGATAAAGAATAAAAAAGCAAAACAAAGTTTCCGGACCTCGTATCTCCAGGGTGTTCATTTTTTAAAAGAATGGCAAAAGAAGAGTCGAAAAGATACAGTTTCTCTAAAAGATATTTCTTTTGAGATACGGCTTGCCATCCGTCCGTTTTCAATTTGCGCGACTTTTCCCGGTTAGAAAGCGTCAGAAAATCCGTTAGCTCGATTCTCCAGTTCTTCCGGTTTTGATGAAAAAAGATAACGCCCGGAGATTCCGGCGTCACAACTTGAAACGCCGCTCTTTCTTCTATGTTCATTTCATTGATAAGTTTTTCCAGTTGTTGTTTTGCCGCTTTGGCTTTTCGTTTTGCAAAAACTTCTTCAATATGATTTGCCGACAATGGCGAACCGCTGATTTCAATGGGGGGCGTAACCTGTCTGTTGCTATCGGCCTCGATAAAATAGAACCAATGGTACGGAAGGCCGGAAGGATCATCAGGGCCGCTGCATTCAAAAACCAATATTTTTTCCGATGCAGAAATTCCGGTAAGTTCCAACGTTGAGCATTCGCGGGCAGAGAGAGAGTCAACGCCAATAGCGAAAAAAGAGAATATGGGCAAGAAAAACCTGGCAGCGGGCATATTGTTTTAAAAAAGATGATATTTGTCTCTGTCAATTCAAATTATTAAATTTGAGTTCCAAAGATATGCCCCGCTTTTAGCAAGGGTTAGGCGAAAACAAGAAACGACGTATATGCTGAAAAGATAAAAAGAAAAAGGGGCATTTTATTTTGAATGGATTAACGCAAATCAGTACCGCTAATTTAATTCTTGCCGCTATCCCGGTTATCGTCGTCATCGCCCTTCAATTCGCCTGGAAGCTGGAAGGAAAAACAGCGATCTATGCGGCAAGTCGAATGTTAGGGCAGTTGATGATTGTCGGTTATTTTCTGGCATATCTTTTTCAGTCAGAAACGCCGGGGCCGGTTTTGCTGGTAATTACGGTAATGAGTTTCTTATCCAGTTGGATCGCTTTGCGGACCATTGCCCCTCAGCGCCGCCAACTATATATCAAAGCTCTTTTTGCCATTGCGGCGGGGGGCGGGTCGACATTGTTTCTCATCACCGGGGGGGTGTTGGCGCTAAAACCCTGGTTCCTGCCCCGTTTTTTTATCCCGCTCGCGGGGATGATATTTTCAAACTCAATGAATGCAGTGAGTCTGGCGGCAGAGAGATTCGCTTCCGAAGTGAGAGAAGGGCATGAAAATGAAAAAGCCAGGGGAAAGGCATTCCAGGCGGCAATGATTCCCATCACTAATTCTTTGTTTGCCGTAGGGCTGGTATCGGTCCCCGGAATGATGACAGGGCAGATTCTATCGGGCGTAGAACCGACAATAGCGGCAAGATACCAAATAATGGTCATGTGCATGATCTATGGATCAGCCGGCCTCTCTTCAGCGATTTTTTTGCAGGCGATCAACCGCCAGGCGAATATTTTTATAAATGAAAGAGATCCGCTTAGCCCAGGTCAACGACAGAAGTAATGGCGGTAACCATACTAATACGGCGTTCATCAGGCAAAGAATACAGTTTTTCAAGAAGTTCCAAGGTCGGAATGTCCAAGCGATACAAGTGATGTTCTTCAGGCCATAAAAATATTTCGCCGCGCCCCGTCAAAAGCCAGTCGCTAGAGACATGATAAGAGTCAATTAATTTACAGATAAAATCATACGAAGGATTTTGTTTGCCCTCTTCGACATTCACCAGAAAAGCGCGATTGATCCCGGACTCGGCGGCCATCTTATCATGGCTGATATCCATTCTGTACCGCAATTCCTGCAAACGTTTGCCAATTTCTTCCGTATTCATGATTTTGCCTGCTATTTATATCGGCCGATTATCGGATTTCTTTACCGGCATATCCGGCATGTATAAAGAGAAAAAGGGGGCAGCCGCCCCCTTGCCCGAGCCAAGGTCTCGGGCAACCCCCGCGATCCTGTTTTGTTTCGGCTTACTTTTTCAAAAAAATTCTTTTTTTGCCAAAAACAAGAGAACGA
>JBNLDQ010000014.1:0-89713 GCA_050304475.1 Turneriellaceae bacterium
AGCGGTAGAATAAAACGTCGGGGGGGGCGTAAACTGCCGCAGGCAGTTGGAGCCGGGGGGCAGGCTTGCCCCCTTTCATATTGAAACAAGACCTGCAAGCCCCGAATGGGGCGCGCGACCAGGCCAAGGCCCAACGGCAGTCACCGTAGCGGGGAAGCGTCGAATGCTAAAATGCTTTCAACCGGCGGGAAAGCTTTGTTCGGCGAAGTAAAAGCAGGAAAAGAAAGCGTGATTCTTGTCATAATAAATAATTTATTGACATATGGAACTGTTCTCGGTTAATACAGTATCTACACAAGGAGCGGTAAAATGTATATGACAAAACTATTTAGGGTATTCTTGACTATGGCTGTACTATATTGTTTGCCCGGTTGCTATACGGGAAATATTAAACCTTCGGAGATGGTTGGCTTGGGGGCATTTACTCATCCGGGACAAACGCAAATTGTTTCATCAGGCAACCCCGATGGAACCAGCGGGGGTCCGTTTACTGTTCCAGGCGGAAAAGTGCTAATCATTACCAAAGTGATTATTCACCCTATTCCATTGAGATCGGGGCAGCTGCAAATCGCTTTTATGCAAAAAGATACTGAATTGGGTGAAAGAACCAGGCAAACCTGGCATGTTACAGGTAACGAACCGACTGAGTTTGATTTTGCACCGGGTGACGTAGTCTCGAGCGATTCTCAACTGGAAATAAAAAGTAGTTCCTCAAATGCAGGTGATCTATTTGTTCAAATGTACGGATATCTGGCTACGGATGAATAATGAATAATAAATCGTAATCATCAAATTGTACGCACAGGCAAAAAAAGACAACCGTTATGCGCATAGAAATAACGATATACAAAGTAAATTTAAACCGGATATTGGCAATTGGCTATACTTGAAGAATGACTTTAATGTTCTAACGCTTTAACGGGATATCAAGTATCGGGAACACCGATATGACGGTAGAAAAAGTGAAAACAAATTTAGCGAATAATATTAATTTTCTGGACTCGATTGACGATAGCGATGCACTGGTGGTTGTACCGCCCTCGGCGGCCCTGACGTCATGCGCAATGGGGGCGCATAATATTCAAACCAGCGGGGCGATTTCCGGATTTTCTGTAAAAGTACTCTATGCTAACCTGGAGTATGCCTGCCTGATCGGCACAGAAACATATAATTTTATTGTCAAAGCCGCTTTTGACAACAACATGTTTGAAAGACTTTTTTCCGAAACAACCTCCGGCGAACACTCCTTAATCAATCAACAGATAAAAATGGAACAAGAAGAGTGGATTCCCGATAATTACTGGCACCAATCCAATCGGGATTTAAACCTGAATAGACCTCAAATATTGAATCACAGTCATTTTCAAACAATGGTTGAATCTTTACGCAAAGAGTATCATAAGTATGACCTGTTAAATATTCACAAAATATCTTGTGAATGGCGCCGGCGACTTGCCGCTTTAATCGCAAAAAGAAATTTTTCCGTCGTGGGTTGCACAACGACATTCGGGGGACTCGCTTTTTCATTGCAACTTCTGAAAGAAATAAAAATTCTAAATCCGGGAATAACCACAATCATTGGCGGCGCAGCCTGTCAAGCTGAGATGGCTGAAGGTATCTTAAGTACCAACTACCCTGTTGACTATATTTTTGAAGGCGAAGCCGATCACACCTTTCCCGAAGTTCTGCAGAGTCTGAGCGCCGGGGAAAAGCCGGCAGACCGGATTATACCCAGTAAAAGGGTTGGCGATTTAAATGAGCTGACCCAGCCAATGTTTGATGATTATATAAGTCAGGTAAAATTATTTAATTCCGTAAATGCGGAAAATTCCATTGAACAGTACAGTTTAACTTATGAGACAAGCCGGGGGTGCTGGTGGAACCGCTGCACCTTTTGCGGATTAAACCTCGAAGAAAAAAAATACCGGATTAAAAAACCCGAAAAGATACTGAGCGAGTTAACGGAACTGACAAACCGCTATCAGCACAGTTATTTTACCTTTAGCGATAATATTATTCCGAAAAGTTTTATAAATAATCTGGTGCCACAGCTGGCCAGGCGCATTTCGGGGGCAACTTTTGGATATGAAATTAAATCGAACCAGTCTCTGGCGAACCTGTTAAAATACAAAGAAGCGGGAATAACCTGGGTTCAACCCGGTATAGAGTCGCTATCTGATCCGATTTTGAAATTAATGAAAAAGGGGGCGACCCTTGCCGACAATCTCGCTCTTTTACGGAGAATACGATCTATCGGGCATTTTCATGTCGTGTGGAATTTACTATACGGATTCCCCGGCGACAAAGAGGCTCATTACCGCGAGATGTTTCAACTGATTCGATTGATACCCCACCTCTCGCCGCCGGTAATGGTTGCACAGATTGTCATCACGCGTTTTAGTTTATATTATAATCATCCTGAGAAGTTCGGAATAAAGAATATAACCCCGTTACCCTTTATGTATAATGACATTTATCCGCCGGATACCGATTTAAACAAATTGGCCTATTTTTTCAACGGCGAGTTTGAGTCCGATTCTGTGCAAAATACCGATATCATGCTGGAGCTTGACGAACTGGTAAATGTATGGCGCAATAAATGGATGATTGCGATCAAAACCAATTCGGACATACTTGCACCTTCGTTGCACATCTCGTCAAAAGAAACCGGCGAATATGAGCTGCTAGATGCGCGAGGAATCAAAGCAAAGCCCATGAAGATTTCATTGAGCGAAGATGAGGCCCGGAAACTGTTAACTCAACATCGTTATGAAAAATCGGATTTTCTCCAGTGGGCTCTGAATGAAGGTCTTGGCATAATAAGTGAAGACTGGTTTATCCCCCTGGCAACCGCCGATGCGGACCTGCTCCTTACTTTTGAAAACGCCTCAAGCGCCGGTGTGCCAATGCCGGCGTGCAAATGATCGGGAAACTGAACCCGGGTGTTGTACAGGAATGGCATCATGCAATCAATTGGTTAACGTATTATAATGAAACGGAAAACTGGGATGACATAACTACCGATACCTAAATTTGTGTATAAAATACAGGGAAATAAATATGAAAACAAATAGAAAAAGGGAGATCATAGTCGGGGTATTATTTTTATTGGCAACAGCGACATATATGACCGGATTCGCAGTGTTTATAGGGCCGGTAATTCAAAATGCCGAATATATTAGTCTGGCGGCTCAAAATCCGGAACTGTTGGCGATTGGCGTACTGCTTGAATATGTGTGTGCATTAACCGTGATTGCCATCTCCATATTCATGCTGCCAATATTAAAGAAGTATAACAAAGATATCGCCATTGGATATCTTGGATTTCGTACTCTTGAGGGAATTATTTTAATTATTGGAGGAATCAGCATACTTTTCCTGCTGGCCCTTAGTAGAAAAGTCATGGAAGTAAATCCGGAAGATGCGGCAAATTACGAAATACTGGGAAGTTTATTTATAAAAGGCCACCATTGGGCTTACTTAAGCGCAATGATCATTACCGGACTCGGCGGGTTTATGTTTTGTTATCTGATGTATAAGGTAAAGCTTGTCCCAAGAATATTGTCCTTGTTGGGTTTAACAGGCTATGCTTTATTATCATTTTCCCTTTTAATGGAAATGTTCGGAATGGGAGAAAATATAATACTATTAATGCCTTTGACGCTGTTTGAAGCTTTATTGCCAATATGGCTTTTCCTGAAAGGGTTCAACTACGCAGAATAATCCGAAAATATTATTCCGGTAGTTTAAAAAAACAATTTGGACTGGCGTTATCCGGGCCGGGCGCCGATCGATAGAAGCAAAATTGCGCCAATGCTTTTGCAACATGCATTTAGCATTTTTGCCGAACGGTTGCGTTTATGTTTTCGGGTTGTTCGTCCGAATCATCCATGCTTGCGCTAAGCATCCCGCAAGCGGCGTTGATTTCCAGACCTTGCGACATTCTGTTATACACCTGCAAATCGCTCGAACGCGATTTCAGCGAAAATTGCTCCATTTCTTGTTCCGTGGGGCGTTTTAATTCCCCGCAATCCGTATTTAACGGAATCAAGCTTACGCGCGCCTTTAGCTGTCTCGCATAACGGTTTAACAAGTGGGCGTCTTCGTCAGAAATATTAAAATCATGGATCATCACATATTCAAAAGTAACCTGTTTTTGGCGCATCCGGTCGAGATTGTCATGCAATAACTGCAAAATGGCAGATAACGGGTTTCGTTTTTGCACATCCATTAGAACCGCGCGTTTGACCGGGTCAAAGGTGTGAACGGAAAGCGCGAGATTAAACGGCTCGCGGTTTTCGATATAGGTTTGCAAAGGCTGCAACACGCCGGCGGTGCTAATGGTAATTTTTCGCGAACCGAGATTCATTCCCCTGGTATCGTGAAACAAATGGGCCGCCTTGAGAGAGGCGTCGTAATTATAAAAGGGCTCCCCCATCCCCATAAAGACAATGTTGGTCACGGCTTCGCCAAACATCTCTTCCATCGCATAGACCTGTTCTACCATCTGCCCGGCGGTCAAGTTCCCGGTAAAGGGCACCTGTCCCGACATGCAAAAAACACAATTGAGCGTGCAACCGGCCTGGGTTGAAATACAGGCTGTCGCCCGCCCGTCTTTGCGAAGCCAAACCGATTCAAATCGTTTGCCGCCGGGTTCTTGCCACAAAACCTTGATGGTTTCGTCTGCCATTTCGCCCGTAACGGCCAGGGCCTTCAGCCGCCGTTCGCCCATTTCGCTTTTTATGCGGCTTCGGAACGACTCATTGACATTGTGCATTTTACCGGCGTCATATACTTTTTTTTTGTGTATCCACTCGTATACCTGCTGCCCGCGGAACGGCTTTTCGCCCGATTGCACGGCAAAATCACGCCACTCTTCCCAGGTCAGGTCAAAAATCCCCGGTTTGTCTTTGCTTTTGGCGCTTTTTAATTTATTTTCGTTTTTCATGTTCTTACCAGTAGGTATGCGAATTCCCCGAAATCTCGCTTGTAAAGAAAATAATGTAAGTAAAGTGAGCGTGATCTTCCAATTAAACTTTGGTTGACGCCATAATTTACTATTCGATTGGTACTTTAGAATTGTTGAAACGATTGGTATAAACTTGCATAGCCCGGTATTGTCTGTTCCAATAGCCTCTACCCAGACTAAGATCATGTTTCACCCACAGCGGCTGAAAACTTGTTCAGGATTGCGGATCGCCTAAACCGGCTTTACTTTGTTTCCCGGTTGTGCAACGCAAAATGCGGGAACCGCTATCATGCAATAAACGGCATTCGGTCTTACGCGGGCGCAAGGATCGTCAATTGAAATCAACATGACACTCGACCTGACAAGGAGAAGCTATGGCAAAACTATACTATGATTCCGATTGCAATTTGGATGTTTTAAAAGGCAAAACCGTTGCCGTGATCGGATATGGCTCGCAAGGCCATGCGCAAGCGCAAAATATGAAAGATTCCGGTTTAAATGTTATTATTGGACTAAGAGATAGCTCATCTTCCGTAGCTCAAGCCAAAGAAGACGGTTTTGAGGTCTTTTCTCCGGCGGAAGCGGCGAAAAAAGCCGACGTCATTCAAATTCTTGCCCCGGACACGGTGCAGGCGAAACTCTACGCCAATGAAATCAAAAGCGGTTTGCAAGCCGGCAACGCACTGGTATTTTCTCACGGTTTTAATATTCACTACGATCAAATTGTCCCGGAATCGAATATCGATGTCTACATGGTCGCGCCAAAAGGCCCTGGCCATCTGGTTCGCCGCGTCTATACCGAAGGCGGCGGGGTGCCCACGTTGATCGCCATCCACCAGGACGCTTCCGGCGAAGCTCACCAGCGAGCCCTGGCCCATGCCATGGCGGTTGGCGGCGGCCGTTCCGGCATTCTTGAAACTTCGTTCCGCGAAGAAACCGAAACCGACCTTTTCGGCGAGCAAGCCGTTCTTTGCGGGGGCATCTCGCATTTGATCCAATCCGGGTTTGAAACGCTGGTTGAAGCCGGTTACGATCCCGAAATCGCCTACTTTGAATGCCTGCACGAAACCAAACTGATTGTCGACCTGATTTACGAAGGCGGTCTGGCTAAAATGCGGCACAGCATTTCGGATACGGCCGAGTACGGCGACTATGTCAGCGGACCCCGCGTGATTGACTCTCATGTCAAACACCAAATGCAAAAGGTGCTTGAAGACATTCAAAAAGACAAAGGCGCAAAATTTGCAAACCAGTGGATCCAGGAAACGGCGGACGGGTATCCGAATTACCAGCGCATGATGAAAACCGAAGCCAATCATCCGATTGAAACCGTCGGGAAAAAACTTCGCTCCATGATGAAGTGGTTGGCGAAATAATCGCAAAGGTTCATAAAAGGGGTTAACCATGGCCGGACATTCCAAATGGGCCAACATTCGCCATAAAAAAGCGTCGGCTGACGCCAAACGCGGGAAACAGTTTACCAAACTGGCCAAAGAAATCATTGTCAGCGCCAAGCTCGGGGGCTCGGATCTCAATTCCAACCCCCGGCTTCGTTCAGCCGTCTCGAAGGCGCGCACCATGAACATGCCGAAAGACAATATTGAAAAGGCCATTAAAAAAGGTTCCGGCGAACTGGGCAGCGACGATTTTGAAGAAATTGTCTACGAAGCGTACGGACCTCATGGGGTTGCCATTATTATCGAGGTCATGACCGACAAAAAAAGCCGGACCTTGCCTGAAGTGAAAAACCTCTTAACGAAAGGCGGCGGCTCTCTCGGCGAGACCGGTTCGGTCGGGTACCTTTTCGATCATATGGGCGTTATCTTGATTGAAAGCAAAACCGCAGAAGGCGCAGAGATCACCGAAGACGATCTGTTAGAAGCGCTGCTCGAAGCGGGCGCCGAAGATTATGAAGCTGACGAAGGTCTTTTTGTCGTCAAAACGCAAAAAGAACAGTTTCATGCCGTTCTGGGCGCCATTACGCCGTTAGCCGAAGAGCGCGGGTGGAACATTGTAGAATCCGCCCTTCAATATATCCCCAAATCAATGATCGAGCTTTCAACCGAGCAAACCGAAAAGGTCGCCGGTTTAATTGATAACCTCGACTCGCATGATGACGTTCAAAATGTTTACTCAAACCTCGATCAGTCTTCGTTAGACGAATCGGCGCAAGAGTAAGATGAAATATATCGGCCTCGACCCCGGCTACGCCCGCCTCGGATTCGGGGTGATTGAAAGCAGGCAAGGGAACCGTAGGCCGTCTCTTATTGAAGCCGGAATCATTTCAACCGAACCTGCACCGGACGATAACAAACGGCTGGTGGAAATCGACTCTCAATTGCAAAAACTCTTTTCAAAATACAAGGGCGATATCGCTTATGCTGCTATGGAAAATGTTTTTTTTCGCAAAGATTTAACCACAGGCGTCAAGTTGATCCAGGCGCGCGGGGTAATCATGCTCAACCTGGGCAAATTCGATATCCCCACGTTGTCGGTAACGCCAACCGCCATGAAAAAAATGGTGACGGGTTACGGCAAAGCGGGGAAAAAACAAATCCAGAGCATGATCATGAAGCTGTTATCATTGCAAAGCCTGCCGCAACCCGACGATGCGGCAGACGCCTTGGGCCTTAGCCTGTGCGCCTGGCTGCACCACCGCTCGACCCGCCTGCCCGGTCGTAATCTTCACGCCAACGGAGACCCTTCATGATCACAGCCTTACGGGGAAAGATTGTCGATCTGCAACCATTGCAGTTGAAAATTGACGTGCAAGGCGTTACCTACCTTGTCCATATCCCTCTTTTTGTATATGAAAAGCTAAGCGGCACGCCCCGTCTGGAGAGCATCGATACCGAAATCAGGACACGCGTTATCTATTCCGAAAACGATCAATCTCTGTACGGGTTTTTAACCGACGCCGAAGCGGAGACCTTTGATTTTTTACGCAGTCTCCATGGAATCGGGCCCCGTCTTGTCTTGTCGATTTTATCGCACTTACCGGCCGAAGATGTTTTAAAGCATATTGAACGCGAAGAAGACAGCTTTCTGTTAAAAATACCGGGCATCGGAAAAACCAAAGCGCAAAAGGTTATTTTTGAAGGGAAACAACGACGGAAAAAACTGGCCGATTTAAAAATAAGGATATCCGGACGCCAATTCTCGGACGATACCGAAACGCCCGCGGTAGCGGAACAACACGAGCATACCCCTGAAAATGAAATTCTGGATACGGTGGAATCGGCGCTCTTTACCCTCGGCTTCGGGGCGAAAGAGATTGAAAAGGCCAGCCAAAAAATCGAATCCGCTTTTTTAAAAGAAGGCAACCCCCCGCCCCCCCTGGACCGGGAGCACACCCAGACCTGGATTCGTCTTTACCTGAAATTTCTTTAGGTTTTTTTAAACTGCTTCAGGCATATGTATGCGTTCGGGGCAGGCATTCGAGTCAAGCGTTCGAGTGCGAAGATTGGCACGTCCGGAACAATGCGGCAAATGAAGCGAAAGAAAGACTACACATTGGCCAATTCAACGGCGTTGTTTTTATCCAGTTTGTCAATGCCGTCCATGCCGATTTCGGGCAAACTGAAGTTATGCACCAATGAAGATACTTCATCGAGAACTTCAATCAAGCTCTGCATTAAGCTATCTAACGATTCGGTTTGATCTACGTTGTTTGACGTAATTTCATTGGCCCGGTTCATATCTTCGGTAATTTCTTCGGCAGATTGGCTTTGCAGCTTGGTCGCTTCGGCAATTTCGCGGGCCAATTCGGCCACGCTGCCTGCGCGCTGTGCGGTTTGGATCACCGCTTCGCTTTGTTTCTGGTCAAATTCGCGAACCACATGAATGTCTTTTGTCAGTTTATCCATCGAGATAATAATCCGTTCAAAGATATCTTTTGTCGCATTTACCTTGTCGGTACCCAGTTCCACTTTCTGGTTTGCCGTTCTAAGAAGACGCGCAATCTCTTTGGCCGAAGCGGAACTTCTCTCGGCCAGTTCGGAAATTTCCTGCGCAACCACCGAGAAGCCTTTGCCGTGTTCTCCCGCCCTGGCCGCCTCAATGGAAGCGTTCAAGGCCAAAAGGTCGGTCTGGTCGGCAATATCATTAATCACGTCAATAATACCGAGAATCCTTTGCGAAGTATCCGAAATCTCTTCCATACTTTTCATGGAGAGATCCACCGCCGATCCCCCCGATTTTGCATGGTGCATGCTCTCTTCCGCCTCTTTGGTAATTTGCTCCTGGATATCGGCGGATTTGGTAAAAAGGTGTTTGAGCTCTTCCATCGCTTTTGAGTTGGCTTCGGCGCCGGCTAACTGCTTTTGCGTCGCTTCAAAAATGGATTGAGTTGAAGTGGACAACTCTTCCAAAGCTGCGGAGGCTTCTTCCAGCAAGGCCGCTTGTTCCTGAGATGATCGTAAAATTTCACGGGCTTTTGACGAAGCGTCGGAAGATACCTCGGACGCCCTTGTCCTTGAGATGACCAGCGCCTCGACCAGTTTTCGCAGGTTAAAAATCGTATGGTTCAAAAAGAACTGCAGCTTGCCTAACTCGTCATTGCTTTCTACATTGATTAAGTTCGTTAAATCGCCCTCGCCGATTTTTTCAATCAAACTGGCGCTTCGGTCAATCGGACCGGTGATTCTTTTGGCAAAGAAAAAGATCAGCATGATGTTGATCAATAAAATAATACCGGTAACGGCAATGGTCTTGATAAAAATATCCATCGAGGGTTGCATGATCTCTTCTATCTGGGCCCGGGCCATGATCCCCCACCCTAAACCGGGGTACGAGTGGAACCCTGATTCGGTCACAATGGCCGTCAGCATGGGCAGTTTGGAGCGCTCATGAATTTCTTCGGTAATCATTGTCCCCTGGCCGGATTGTTTCCAGGTCAACGCGGGTTTCGAGTTCAAGTTAATTAAATTGGTAATAAAGCTTTCATTGTTTTTTTTGTATGATTCCCAAATCACCAAACCGTCTTTGTCAATGATCTGAAGCTCAAATGTCTGCAACTTTCTTTTAATCAAGTTCACTGCATACAAATACATGGGGCGAAGCTCGCTGATTTTAAATGCATTCACCATACAGCCCACAACCGCGCCGCCTTTTTTTATAGGCATGGAGAATAAAATATTGTAAGGATCGATATCGAGCTCTTCAAAAGTAATGGATTTACGGACAGTTGACGTAAAATACGGTTTATTACGCTTCGGGTTCACGCATTCGGCAAACCAGCGGTCATATTCGGTTTCATCGCCGCGGACCGATTCCCAGCGCCAGTTTCGATAGTTGGTGCCCACCAGCCTCGAGCTGCCAATAGAGTCGCCTAACGAATCTTTATTGTTGATCTGCCGCAAAACGCCATTTTTGTCAAAAATCATCATGACGGAATACATTTCGTACTCGGCAATGTAACGGTTGAGCTTGGCGGTAATGGCCGAGCTGTTCGATTGTTGTACGCCTGTCATCGCCAGATCGGAAGTCGCCATTTGTTCGACATGCGCGTACCGGTCAAAAAGAGTATGGGCCAAAATCTCACGTATCAAACTGGCTGTCTGCATGATACCCACTTCAGCCTCATGTTTTAATTCGGCGCGAAAGTTAAACATGCTGGTTCCGCCCACGGCAATCGGAATCAATAGCGTAATAAAAATAAAGACCCAGGCAAGCCGTACCTTGAGAGAAGACGATACCTTGAAGGTGACGCCATCGTCTCTTTCGGCAATTTCAACTTGCCGGTACGAGTCATCCTGCTCCTTTTCGCTTGTTTCCGCAAAACCCTTTTTTTCCAGGGCTTCGGAGTTTTCGTTTCTTTTTTTTCCGCTATCTTCTTTTGTGGACATATGTATCCAAAATATCGGCCAAAAGCTTGATGTAAATGAGTTTTTAAATTAACTGCGAGCTGCTTTTCTTGGCGCTAAAACGGCCAAAAAAGCGATTCATAACATTTTTTTTCGACATTCAGGTTAAAAAACGGAAAAAAAAAGGAAAATCAAAGATGGTATTTGCATGGTGAGAAACGTTTTCAATGCAATGGCATCCGTTTGCCGAAAGACCAAAACAGGCGGCTCTTTTCTTTGGAACGGTTTTTTGCCGATGCCTTGCCTTCATTGCTCGATTGAGTATACTCCCCCCGGGTTTTTATTTTGCCCTTCCTGCCAGCAGCGGTTAGAAGTGGCCCGTTTTTCACAACAAGTCTCACCGCTTGCCCCAAACGGACGGCGTCAAAATTTGCCGGCGGATATAAAAGACGATGATTGTCTTGGCCGGCCCGAGACAAAAATTTATTACAGCCGGTTGTACCACCTCTGGACCAAGCCTGTTCCGTATGAAACAAGCGACGTGCCGGTTGAAATGTTTTTGCATTGCCTGAAGTTTGAAAACAGTATACCGGCTTACGCCCTCTTGCGTTCATGTTTGAGAAAAGCCCTGAACAATTTACCTGAAACGCAAAAACCTTCTTTAGTAATACCGGTCCCCTCTTCTCGCGTTTTAACGGCAGTTTTAGCCAAAGAGGTCGCCGGGGTATGCAACGCCCGCTTGATCAATCCTTTGTTTAAAGCAAACGGCGCAGGCGCTAAAAATCGGGCGCAAAGCAAATACCAGAACCGGGCGGGCCGTTTTTTATCGATTGAAGAATCGGTTTTTTTGCGGCAAAACCAATTGCCAAACCAATTATTGTCACATGGACCCGTTTGGTTAGTTGATGATATCTCTACGACGGGCGCGACGCTCAACCGCTGTTCCTGGTTGCTGGTGCACGCTTGGGGCATGGCAGAGAAAGCAAACGACTCAAAAGATGCAAATATAAATGACGAAAACCAAAACAGGCTTGCGGCATTCGATGAGATCGCCCGGCATATTTGTGCCTTTGCCCCTTTTTACCAGGCAAAACATTCCGATGCTCTTTTATCGGGTAAGGGTAAGGCTCAAACTTGGCCCGGCCCGGCGTCTTACCGTGACCGGCAAAGCAAAGCCAGGGAACTCCCGCTTATGCGAGTAAAATTTTAAAAGACGAAAGAAACATTGAATTTTCAGCCAAGCCGCTTATTTGAATGGCAAACCGCTGTTTGCGCCCCTTCGCGTTTACTCGCCATTGACCTCGCGCCTCATGTCACCTCTCCGGGGTTTAAACTTTTCATCGACAGCCGCTAAAATCTGCCGGTAGTGACGGTATCGCTCCTGGCTGATTTTTCCTTCGGTTAAGGCCTGCAACACAACGCATTCCGGTTCGTTTGTGTGGGTGCAGTCGCGGAACCGGCATTCGCCGTTGACCGCCTGGCTGAACTCGCGAAAGCCGCGCCTGATATCGGCGACGCTGCGGTGCGATAATCCGAATTCGCGCACGCCGGGAACATCGATTACTTCGACAACCCCGGCCCCGGAATGCCCGAAACGAAAAAGCGAGGGGTTCGTGGTGGTATGCTTGCCCTTTCGCGATACGCCCACTTCGGATACGCTTTGCAGCTCATCTTCGGCATAGGCATTTAACAACGTGCTTTTTCCGACGCCGGACTCGCCAAAAGCGAGGTAGCGGCCGGGGCGCAAGGCTTGCTTGAGCTCTTCGGAAAGCCCGCCGGATAGCGTTTCGCAAAAGGTCCGGTAGCCCAGCTTTTCCAGGTATGCCAAATGATCTAACGAAATTTTTTTCTGCCGCCGGTCCATCTTTTTCGATAAGTCCATTTTATTCAGCACAATAAAAGGGGTAATGCCGGTCAGTTCGGCTTCGACCAAAAGGCGGCTCAAAAGCCCCGTGTTAAAAGAAGGGCGCTCAATGGAAAAGATCATGATAATGGCGTCTAGATTTGCCCCGAGAATTTGCAGGCGGTACGGGGTCGCCCGCTGGAAACTGTTTTGCCGCGGTTCAACCGACACAATGACCGCATTGATTTCGCTGTCGTGTTTTTCCTGTTTTCTGATTTTAACGGCGTCGCCAATGGCGAGCGGGTGCTTTGGTTTAATATCGCAAATCTTTTCGTTTTCGGCGATGCGCATTTTACCGGTTAATTTTGCGGTAAACGGCCCGGCTTCGTTTGTTTTTTCTTCATCAGGCAAAACAAGGTAATAGGCCCCGTAGATACCGGCGACATGCGCTTTCATGTGTTATCGCATTGCAAAATCATTTTCTTAAAAACCTAAAAACCCAGGCTTTGAAAAACAACGTCAAAGAAGTTCCGGCCAAAGGCTTCGGAACCGGGCGCGCGGTCGAGTGCCGGGCGGCAGGCCCTTTCGGGGTGCGGCATTAAACCGACGACCCTTCCGTTTTTGCTGGTGATGCCGGCGATTCTGCCGGTTGAGCCGTTTACGTTTTCCCGGTAGCGTAAAATTACCCTGCTTTCCGATTCGAGTTCGTCTAACGTCTTTTGATCGGCCAGGTAGTTGCCTTCGCTATGCGATACCGGCAACGAAAAGTTTTCAGGCAATTGATCGGCCAGGATACCTTCCGCTTCCAGGTCTGTCCAGCGGCAGATATGCTTTAAGGTACGGTTTCGGATCAAGGCGCCGGGCAACAGGTGGGTTTCGGTGAGTATTTGAAAGCCATTGCAGATTCCGATAATGGGAATCTCTTTTTTCGCCGCTTCTTTCAAGGATTTTACGCTGGCTGCCTGGGCGGCTAACGCCCCGGAGCGCAGATAATCGCCGTACGAAAACCCGCCGGGAACAAAATACATCTCATGCTCTGCCTCAAACCCGGATGTATGCCAAAGCAAATCAACTTGAAACCCATAGTCTTCTTTTAAGACCATTTCGAGATCGCGTTCGCAATTGGTACCGGGGAACAGCAAGATACCCGCTTTTTTTTGCCTGGTGCTCATTTATGAATTTTCCGCTTTCGCTTCGATTTCAATTTCCGCTGTCTCCATGACGGGGTTGTATAAAACTTTCTGAGTGATCTCTTCGACTTTTTCGCGGGCGCTTTTTTCATCGTTTGCTTCGACGTCGATTTCTATCCATTTGCCGACGCGAATCAGGTTTACCCCTTCGTACCCGTTCTCATGGAGAGAAAGCTCAATGGCTTTTCCCTGCGGTTCCAAAACCGATTTTTTAAATTGTACTTTTACTCTTCCGGTGAAATGCATAATATCGCCTTTTCAATTTCTTCGTATCGTTGTTTTGCCTTTTGTAAAATTTCATCGGGCAATGCCGGCGGCGGCGGTTGTTTGTTCCAGGTCAGCGTTTGCAGATAATCGCGGATAATCTGTTTGTCCATGCTGGGCAACGGTTTGCCGTTTTTTATGGCGTCGCGGTACTCTTCTTCTTTCCAATAGCGCGAAGAGTCCGGGGTAAGAACTTCATCTATTAAAACCAGGCCTTCGTTATCCAGCCCGAATTCAAGCTTGGTATCTGCCAGGATGATCCCCTGCCCGGCCAGAAGCCGGCTTGCGACGTTAAATATTTTCAAACTAATTTCGCGTAACCGGGCGGCCAGCTCTTCGCCAATTTCATTCGCCATAAAATCGTAGCTGACATTGATATCGTGGCCCTCGTCCGCTTTGGTGCTTGGGGTAAAAATCGGCTCTTCCAGCCGGCTGCCCAAGGTAAGCCCGGGGGGCAGACGGTTACCGACCACTTCGCCGCTTTTTTGATACTCCTGGTAGCCCGAGCCCATCAAATAGCCGCGCACAATGCACTCAAAATCGACCCGTTTTAGTTTTCGCGCCAGGACGGTGCGCCCGTCAAGTTCGGGGAGGTTGCAAAACGGCTGGGGGAGTTTGCGGATATCCGTTTCAATCAAATGGTTTCGTACCGTGTTTTGCAAAAGCGAAAACCATCGGTTTGAGATGCGCGTGAGAATTTTACCGCGGTCTTCTATCCCCTCGCGGAAGACTACGTCAAAAGCGGATATCCGGTCTGAGGCAATCATGACCATTTTTTCGCCAGGAGCGCCAGGACCCTCGCCTGCGCGATCAGCTAAAAAATATATATCGCGCACTTTACCGGAGTAGTCCGGCGTCATGCCCGGTAATTCTATTTTGGTTAGAGCCGCCATATGGATCTCTTCTCAAACCGAATCCGGCGGACAAGTAAAAAGAAGAGCGCGCCTCCCCCGCCCTTTTGCGCCGGTGTCATTTTTTGAATATTATTGTTGTCCGTCCATGGAAAGAATGAAAGATGGGGTATCTCACATTTATGAAACGTATTATTCTGCAAACTTTTATATTCTCTTTGAATTCATTGAATTCGCCAATATCGAAACTGGCCCGCGCGGGTCTTTCCATCGCTATTGCGGTGATTCTTGCACTTGGCGCTTTCACTCCGTCCAGCCCGGTTCTTGGCGCCGAAAAAACCTTTCGCGTCGATTTTCGCGACCAGGATATCCAGGATTTTATCAAAGCGATGTCCGGGATTATCGGCAAAAACATCATCATTGACGAAAGGGTCAAAGGCAAAATTACCGTAATCTCGCCGGATAAAATTCCGGTGAGCATGGCGTACTCATACATGTCAACCGTTCTGGCGCTCAAAGGCTTCGGCATCATCGATGTCGGCGTTGCGTTGAAAATCGTGCCTCTCAAAGACGGGGTCGCCATCAGCCCCTTGATTTTTTTAGGCCGCGAACCGCTCGACCCCGATGTGGTGGCACGGAACGAAGTGATCACCCAAATTGTGCCTTTGTATAACGGCAAACCTTCGCGGTTGGCCGGTATTTTAAAAAGAATTACGAACGCCACCACGGATATTATCGATTACGATGAAATGGGCACCTTGATTTTTACCGGCGGCGCCCAGGAAATTGACCGGCTGGTTAAAATTGCCATTGAACTTGACCCGTCTTTCGCTCTCGATTACCCGGCGGAAGGCTCTTTTGGCAATGTGCATATCTACCGCCTTGAAAACATGCAGGCCGACAAGATTGAAGCGACGCTAAGAAAAATCAGCCTGCCCGAGCCCGGACCCGAATCCGGCGGTTCCCCCGAAGCGGGTACAGCGGCATCTAACGTACCGCCGGCCGTGCGCAACCGCCCCCCGCAAGTCATCAACCAGGCGAACCTGCGTAATCCGAACCAGAAAATTGACATTGTCGCTCATAAAGAATCAAACAGTTTGATCTTTATCGGCACCGAAGATGAGTTTAGCACCATTAAGCAGTTGATCAAACGCCTTGATCTGCCCCGCGACCAGGTGTTGCTGGAAGTTTTAATTGTCGAGGTTGCCGCTGACGATACCAATTCTTTTGGTATTGACTGGCGCTTTGTCGGCCCCGGCAGCGGCGTGAACACGGTCGGGCAATTCAATTCCAATATTCTTGCCGAAAGCGGGCTCATTACCCAGGACAATGCCGGTTCTTTTGGCGGGAACGATATTTTAGGCATCAACACGCTGGTCGGTTTTTCGCTTGGTTTTATGTCCAGTACTGCGGATAGCCTTTACGGGATCATCCAAGCCAATATCAGCAACGATAACTTTATGATTTTATCCGCGCCGCAAATTTTAACTCTCGATAACCAGGAAGCCGAAATCAATGTTGGCGAAGATATCCCCATCATTACCGGCAACCGGAAATCGGGGGGCGGTACCGCCGCTGTCGATACGTTTTCTTACGAATACAAATCCGTGGGGGTTCAGGTAAAGTTCACCCCGCAAATCAACAAAAACGGCATGGTCACGCTTGATTTATACCAGGAGATTACCGCCGTTTCGGGCGCGACGGAAGACGTTACGCGAAACCCCCGCTTTACCAAGCGCGATATTAAAACAGCCGTTCGCGTCAATGACGGCCAGACCATTGTCATTGGCGGCCTGGTATCGAGCGATAAATCGAAAACTTTGCGTAAAATCCCGCTTTTAGGCGACATTCCCCTGGCAGGTTATCTTTTTAAACGAACCAGTACCATTGTTACGAAAACCAACCTGCTGGTTTTTATCACGCCCCACATTCTTTCAAGCAAGGATTTTGCGGACAAACTGACAAACGAAGCGTACGATGCGCAAATTACCGATTTTTCAGACCAGCAAATGGCAAAATAAGTAACCTCGACTCTATGGCTATGGCAGCGCAATTTGAAGAAATTCTCACCCGGAAAAAACTGGTAGATGAAGAAGAGCTGAAAAAAGCGAGAGAACTGCAAAAAAAATCCGGGGTCGATATCGGCCAGGTGCTTTTAAAGAAAGGTATCCTTTCCGAAGAAGATTTGCTTGATTGTCTGAGCGAACAGCATGGCTTAAACGTCGCTTATAAACTGGAAGTGAAAAACATTGCCGAGATTGCCAAATCGGTGCCCTTGCGGTTTGTTCAAAAATACCGGGTCGTTCCTTTTCAAATGGAAGGCAGTCTAATCAAAGCCGCGGTACATGACCCTCTACAGCTTCACCCCCTTGACGAACTTCGGTTGATGCTTTCCGATTACGATATTTTACCCTACCTTGCCCCCGAATCCGAAATTTTAAAGGTCATTCACAACCACTATGAAACGTCAGGCGAAACAGGCGGCGGCGATGAAGCTTCGTTTGAAGACGGCCTGGAGTTTCTCGACGAGCTCGAAGATTTGCGAGACTCAATGGATTTGGCTAATGAAGCCCCGATCATTAAAATGGTCAATGTCATCATCTCAAACGCGGTCAGCGACCGCGCCTCTGACATTCATATTGAACCCCAGGAAAAAGAGCTGGTAATCCGTTACCGGATTGACGGGATTCTTCACAAAGTATTGACGCCGCCGAAATCTATCCAAAGCGGAATTATCTCCAGGGTTAAAATCATGGCGAGCATGAACATTGCCGAAAACCGCCTGCCCCAGGATGGACGGATCAAAATCCGGTTTGGCGGTAAGGATATTGACATTCGGGTTTCGTCTCTCCCCACCCAGTTCGGAGAAAGAGTCGTTCTCAGGCTGCTCAACAAAAGCGAATACAATTTCAGCTTAAAGAACATCGGTTTTGAACCCTCCACGCTCGATAAATTTGAAAAGTTGCTGGAAAACCCCAACGGAATTATCTTAATCACCGGACCAACCGGTTCGGGGAAAACAACGACATTATACGCCGCGTTGAGCAAATTAAACGACGAAGAACGCAATATCATTACGGTGGAAGATCCGGTAGAGTACCAGATCCCGGGTATCAGCCAGGTGCAGGCCCGGCCGAAAATCGGTTTTACCTTTGCCGAAGGCTTACGCTCGATTTTACGCCAGGACCCCGATGTCGTTATGGTGGGGGAAATCCGGGATACGGAGACCGCCTCGGTCGCCGTTCAATCGGCCCTCACCGGTCACCTTGTCTTTTCCACTTTGCATACGAATGATTCGCCCTCTGCCGTCACCCGCCTTCTTGACATGGACATTGAGCCTTTTTTAATTACGGCCACCACCCGCGGGATCATGGCGCAACGGCTGCTGCGCGTCTTGTGCGACAAGTGTAAAAAAGAGGTAAAGCTTTCGCCCCGCATGCGCGAATCCCTGCAAGCGGTCCAATACGCGGGAGCCTCTGTCTCTTCCGGCGCAAAAACCGCGAAAACCGCAAAGGCGGCGGGAACCAAAAAGAAAACCGCCAAATCGAAACAAACCCTTAGCGGTAAAATTTACGAACCGGCCGGCTGCAAAGAGTGCATGGGCAGCGGCTACCGGGGCCGTACCGGTATTTATGAGTTGCTCGTCATTGATGAAACCATGCGGAAGGTAATCTTAGGAGAAGCCAACCTCGATAAAATCCGCGATGCGGCGCAAGCCCAGGGTATGGAGACATTGCGCGAAGCGGCCATGAAAAAAGTCCTGGAAGGGGTTACCTCGCTTGAAGAGGCCCTGCGCATCACATAACCGTTTTATATGAGTCTTTTATGAGCATCTTTCAATACAAGGCGTTTAATCTTTCAGGAAAAGAGGTCAACGGTCACATTGACGCTCCCAGTCTGCAAAGCGCCCACGCCCAATTAAAGAAAAAAAATCTTTTTGTCAAAGAGATCAAAGAAGATATCGGAAAAAGAGACCGCCAGCTCTTTCCGTTTTTAAGCAAGGTTTTATACCATGTCCCGCGAAAAGAGGTAAGTTTGTTTGCCCGGCAACTGGGTACGCTTCTCGGCGCCGGTATCCCGTTGAACGACGCCCTGGCCGATATCTCGGAACAAACGCGCAATACCCACCTGCAAAAAGCCATTACCGAGATGAAATCTTCGGTCACCGAAGGCAAATCGCTTTCCGAGGCAATGAGCGCACACCAGGATTTTTTTCCCGCCATTTATGAAAACATGGTCCGTGTCGGCGAGGCGACCGGTTCGTATGAAACAACGCTCAACCAGTTGGCTGACGTCGAAGAAAAGAGCGCGGAGCTGCGCAATAAGGCGATCACGGCCATGATTTACCCCGGCATCATGATGCTAATGACGGTGTTTGTCGTTTTGTTTTTACTGACGTCGATTGTCCCGCAAATTGAAAGCGTGTTTGCTTCGTTTCATGCGGAACTGCCTTTCCCTACGCGCATGGTGCTTGCCTTGTCAAAAGCCGCCCAGGGGGGCTGGCCTTATCTGATCATATTGACCCTCGGCGCTTTTTTTGGCGTCTACCGTTACAAGAAGACGCCCAAGGGCCGGCTTCGGTATGACCAGTGGCTTTTAAAGTTGCCTTTATTTGGGGGGCTCATGCGAAAACTTGAAGTAAGCCGTTTCTCGCGGAACCTGGCCGCCCTTTTAAAAGCAAATGTCTCGCTTGTGACGGGGCTTGAAATTGTCGCCGCAACGGCCAAGAATGAAGTTTTCCGGCGGGAACTCTCGTCGGCTGTCCGCGCGATTAAAGAAGGCGACAGTTTAAAAAATTCATTACAAAATTCGGTGATTTTGTCTCACATGGCCAAGGGGATGATTGCCGCCGGCGAGTCGACGGACCGCTTGACCGAACTCATGGGCAAAACGGCCGACATCATGGAAAACGAGGTCGACACCGCCGTACGCGGTTTAACCAACTCGCTTGAGCCGGTCATGATTTTAGTGTTGGGCGTCGTGGTGGGGGGGATCATGGCTTCCATCATGCTGCCCCTGTATAAAATGACCACCTTGATTAAGTAAAAACCGTCCCGGTTCTTCTAGGCGTTCAGGCGGGCAAGCCCCAGCTGACTCATGAAAGCGAACGAATCAAGCATTTCCCAACGTTCAAATATTTTACCGTCTTTCACCCGGTAAATGGCGTAAGCGTTCCAGGCCAGCGGCTTGCCGGTTGGCTCAGCCCCCATGACATTGCCGGTATGCGTCGCCGTTACGCTCAAGCGCACCGCAACTTTGTCCCCTTCGCCGACCATATCTTCGACATTTACCTTGATGTCCGGGAACCATTCGGCATGGGCGAGTTTCAGGAGAGAGATGTAACCTTCTTTATCGGGGGTAACCCCTTCAAACGGGTTATGATCGATAAACCCCGGGTGGATAATATCATCCAGCGCCGCCATATTGTTGTTGTTTAATTCATTTACCCATTTGAGCAATACCTCCTTGCTCTCTTGCGCCTGTTTTATTTTGTCTGCTTCTGACATGATTGATTCTCCTCTACTATTATAACATACGCAAACGGCAACCGTTTGTCTTTTATCTTTTTTTTGGCGTTTATGACCTGCCGGTTTCGCGGCCTGTGTTTTTCAAGCGGATGAAGCCGGTGAGCTCATCAAACGATAACGGCTTGCTAAAATAGTACCCTTGTATTTCGTCGCATTGGTTTTCTTTTAAAAATTGCATTTGACCGGCGGTCTCTACGCCTTCCGCAATCACCTTTTTACCGAGAGTATGAGAAAGGGCGATGATGGTTTTTGCAATCGAAGCGTCGTTTTCATTGATTGTGATATGATCTACAAAGGACTTATCGATCTTTAATTTACTGACGGGCAAACTGCTCAAGTAAGACAATGACGAATAGCCTGTTCCGAAATCGTCAATGGAAAACCGAACGCCGTGCGACCTGAGTTCGGAAATGATTTGCTTGCCCTGGTTTAGATTTTCCATCAAACTGCTTTCGGTAATTTCAATCTCCAGCAAATGAGGCGGCATTGAACTTCCTTTTAACCGCTTCAAGACCTCTTGAACAAAGTTTTCATTTTGAAATTGCAACGCCGATATGTTGATGCTTACCGGCAGTTCAATGGAGTGATCGCACACCAGCATTGCGTTGTATTGAAACGCCAGCGACATGACCTCGTTCCCAATGTCATGGATCATCGCTTCCGTTTCGGCGACTTCAATGAACTGGCCGGGGTAAACTAACCCCCTCTCGGGATGGTTCCATCGGATTAAAGTTTCATAACCTGTGACGGAGCCGTCATACAGTGAATAAAACGGCTGCCCATGCAAGATAAATTCTTTTTTTTCTACCGCCCTTCGCAAGTCTCTTTCCATTTGAAGAAACTGTATGACCTGCACATGCATGTTTTCATCGAAAATTTCATATCGTTCTTTTCCGTTTTTTTTAGCCCGGTGAAGAGCGGTGTCTGCATCGCGCAGGATATTTTCAGGTTGGCGGTAATCCGCGGAGCTCAGCACGACCCCGATGCTAAAGGTTGTGAAGAGTTGGTGAGAGTCGAGAACAATCGGCTTTTTCACGGAATCATTTAACCGTTCCACCGCTTGAATGACATCGGAGACGTTGCTAACCGATTCAAGAAGAACGGCAAATTCATCGCCCCCCAGACGGGCCACGGTATCTTCCGGGCGCAGGCAAGAGCTCAAAGAGTTGGCGACTTCAATGAGCAGTTTGTTGCCTGTCTCATGGCCAAGGCTATCGTTAATCACCTTAAACCGGTCAATGTCCAGAAACAAAACGGCAAATTGCTGGTCCGGTTTTCGATGAATTCGACGCAGCGCATTGCCAAGACGATCCAGAAAAAGAGTCCAGTTTGGCAGGTTCGTGAGCGAATCATGGAGCGAATCGTGCAGCAATTGTTTTTCGGTTTTTTTTCTTTCTTTAACTTCCAGCTCCAGCTCTTCGTTAATTTTTTTTATTTTTTCAAAATACATGGAATTTTCCAAAGAGATGGTCGCCTGGACCGATAGCAGCCGTAATATCTCCAGCTTGTCTTTGGTAAAAACATCGTAGGCCAGGCGATTTTCCAGGTAAACGACGCCTAGAAAATCTTCTTTCTTCAAGATCGGCAGGCAAAGGCAGGATTTTACTTTGTGCCTGGCAAAGTAGGGGTCGGTCTCCCAGAAAACTTTTTCTTCTTCCCGGTTGATCACGACAGTCTCACGGGTGTTCTTTGCATAATTGATCAAGCTCAGGGGGAACCCTGACTCTTCTTCAATTTTTTCATTCGCGGCAGGCTTTCGCGTTTGTACATTTTTGTTTTCAATATGGCTTTCGGCTTCGAGAGAGAGAGTATTTTCATGTTTGATAAACAATAACCCCGATTGAGCCCCCGCATTTTCAATTAAAATCGACATCATTTTTTTAACCAGTTGCTGCAGGTTCACTTCATCCGATATGCTTTGTGAAAATTTCAAGATCGAAGCAAAATCCAGTTCGTGTACGTTAATGCTCGAAGACTTTACGGCGCTGACCTGCCGGGCCTGGTACGCTTCGCTTGCCAGGTCGTCCGGGAATTTGCTTTGCAGGTGTTTTATTTTTGCGTTCGCCCCCCAGTGGCGGTATACCCTGGCCGCGGCTTTCACGTACATTCGAACCAAAAACGGATTATCGAGGCGGGATAAATACAAGGCGGTACGTTCCAAAGCCAGCGCTTCGTCTTGCAGAAATTCATTTTTACCGGCCAACCCGGCCGATTCGCTGTAGTTATGCAGCGTCGACTCCAGGCTCTCACCCCTCGCCCACCCGTATTCCGCTTTCATGAATAGCAGTTTGTGTTTTAAATTGGCGGGGTTGATTTTCACCCATTGCTCCATCTGAGCGATATTCTTTTTAATCTTTGTTTGATACGTTTTCCGGTTTATGGGTGAAGCTTCGCGGCAAAGTTCGCATAAAATCAACGTTTCGTAAAAGGTGTGGTTTGCTACCGAATGAGATCCGAGCGTCCCCGGCAAGTTCTTGGCCGAGCCTTCGATATAGGTAAAGATATCTTTGAGATCGCCCGCCAGGTACTTTTGCTGCATTTTGCAAAGATTGTACCAGTGAACCGTATGCTGGTTGGCTGTTTTTAAATATTGTTTGATAAATTTCTTTTCTTTAAAATCCCCGCTGTCCAGAGAATGCAGGCCTTTGGTTTTTCCCCTCAGGCATTGGACCATCTGGCATACCATTTGGTAGATGGGGTGAATCGGGTTTTCCGCCGTAGAAAGAAAATTTTCATACTCTTTCGCTTCCTTGAAAACCTGGCCTAGCTCGACCCCTTTTTGGTATTTGCTTTCAATCAAGGCGATCACAGAATAACCGCTCCATAAAATATCGCCGGTTTCACGCCCGATTTGATACGCTTCTTTTAAAAACGGGAACCCCGTTTCAAGGGGCATTATCCAGTGATTGATGTTGTAGGCAAAACTCACGCGGACCCGGCATTTCATGCGAAGGCCCTGGAACCGGTCGTTTAATTTCAAGCCGAACCGGCTCAACTCATACGCTTTTGGGTAATCGCCCTGCCCCGGCCCCATGATGATCCCCAGAGTTACAAAGGCATACCCGGTCTCTTCGGTAAACCCGTGTTCAAACGAGTAGTTTGCCATGCGAAAAACAAGCAGAGGTAAAATATCATGGCGGACGCTGTAAATCGGTGAAACCATATTCATAAAAAAAGGCATTAATGCGATGCCGGTTTTGCTTTTCATTTTTTTATAATGATTGAAGCGCGTAACCGGAACATTTGCCAGGTAAGCGGCCATGGTTTTTTGTTCTTGTAAAATCGCTTTTTTGGGCAATGGCGGGTTGATGTCAATACCGTATTTCAATAATGTCGCCAGCCCGAAGTCAACGGCGGCGCGCCAGCGGCCCTGGTTGGTATAAATCGAAACCAGAATGCCGCTAAAATTCAGCACATCAACCGGGTCGGAAAGGTTTGCTATGATTTTTTTTACCTTCAATTCGGCCTTCTTATAATGACCGGCCATATAAGCGGATTGCACCAATCCCATATTGAATTTTTTATAGAAGGCAATATTCATTTTTTCTTTGTCCGGCGCAAAGGCGGGTTCGGCATTGCTGAAGTATTCAAACGCCGGCGCAAATGCGGCGCTTTGAAACGATTTTTCGCCGGCCAGCATATTCATCATGGCGTAAATTTTTTTATCTTCTTTCGATGCAATGATCGATTTTGCCAGATTGAGATGCGTGACAATGGCAAAAATCTCGACAGATATATCTTCAAACGCAAACCCGTCCGTGTCTTGGTACAGCCCTTCCGGGTGCAAGAGATGCTCCTTTACCTCTTTGCCAACGCGATTCAATATTGCATGGGCGATTCGGTAATGGTGTTCGGCCTTTGTCTGGGCCGGTATCACGGAATGAAACCAGGTAAAGAGCTGGCTGCTGAAAAACGAATACGAAAGAGGGAAAAACTGTTCCGGCTTTTCTTTTCGTTTTTTGTTCCGGCGGTTGGCTCCCTGGCCAGGCGTTTTAAACTCAACCTGAGCCGCCTCTTCATGAAAGACAGGCGTCAGAACTCCCTTTTTCACCCACTCGCCCAAACCCTCTTTTACCTCTGCCTGCGGAACATCCGCCACATCAAATAAGAGTTTGGCGTCAAAAGTTTGTCCAATGCAAACGGCCTTTTCTAAAATCCGGCGGTGCTTTGCCTCAACATTTTCAAACCGGCGCAACATATGTTCCAGGGCACTTTGCGAGTAATCGATTTTGGCAATCTTTTCAAGACTCCATTGCCAGGCATCATTCTCTTTCTCATAATAGATCAAGCCCTGTTCGACAAAATTATCAATCGCTTGTTTTAAATAAAACGGGTTACCCCCGGTTTTTTCATGGATGATTTTTGCCAGACCGGCCGCTTTGCTTTTCTTGCCTTTGATTTTCTTGCATTGAAATGATTTACAGATTATTTTTTTGACCAGTTCTTCATCAAAAGGCTGCAATGTCATTTCGGTTAAAACGGAACCGTATGGTTTTAAAGAAGCTAAACCTTGTTTGAAACGTTTGTTTCGCTTTAACCCCTCCGATTGAGCCGCAATGAGAATGAAAACCGGAGAGTTTTCGTACCCTTTGACAAAATGTTCAATAAAACCCGCCGATGACGAATCCATCCACTCTGCGTCGTCCAGAAAGACGACGATCGGCGTTTCTGCGCCGGCAAATAAACTGAAAAACCTGCCAAGCAGGTACGAAAGCCGGTTTGCCGACTCGACCGGCCCCAGCGTTTTCACCGCCGGTTGGGGCCCGATGAAATACTCCAGGCGGGGAACCACATCAATTACGGCTTGCGCGGAAGAGCCTAAAAGCTCCGATATTTTCGCTTGCCAGTTTTTCTTTTGTTCGCCGCCAAGCCTGAGAATCCGGTTTACCAGCTCGTTCATGGCTTGGGTAATTCCGAAAAAGGGTATACTTGATTTATCTTGGTAAAACCGTGCGGTGACATACCTGGCGCCCGAGTGAATAAAATGGGGGAACAGGTCGTTAACCAGTGCTGTTTTTCCGGCGCCTTCTTCGCCGGTAATGAGCAAGATCTTGCAATGGCCCGAACGTACGATTTCAAACACCTCCAGGATACGTTTTCTTTCGGTTTCGCGCCCATACAAGACGGAAGACAACCGGTAGGATTGGCGGCTATCGACCCGCCCAACGGGAAATGAGCGGATTGTCTTGTTCGTTTGGTATTCTTGCAGGCATTTTTCCAAATCCGACGCAAGACCGCTCGCTGTCTGATAGCGGTCGTCCGCATTCTTAGACAATAGCTTTAAAATGATGTCGGAAATCACTTCCGGTATAGCGGGGTTGGCGGAAGAAGGAGATTCAGGTTCCGCCGCCAGGTGAAGGTGAAGCAACTCTAAATCGTCTTGCGCTTCAAACGGCAATCTCCCGGCGATCATTTCAAAGTAGGTGATTCCGAGCGAATATAAATCCGTCCGGGTATCCGTTTTTCCCGTTGTCCAACCGGTTTGTTCCGGCGACATATAAGCGGGCGTACCCGTTACCGTCTTTGCCCCCTGCGCCGGGTCATGAAAGGTCGTCTCTTCTTTTGAGATAGATAAACTAAAGTCGGTAATGCTGACTTTTAAATCGCGCTTTTCCAGAGAATCAATGTTTAAAATAATATTGCCGGGTTTCACATCCCGGTGTATCAGCCCCGCTTTGTGGATTTGATCAAGCGAGACCGCCAATCTCAAAGCGATTTTCAAAAACAGCTCGATATCGGATATACCGTTACCGATAAAATCTTTGAGCGAGATTCCGTCGATGTCTTCGAGCGCCAGTACCTGGTAACCGTTGACTTTAAAATAATCGTAAACTTGAATCGCCCCGGAAATATCCAGGCCTCTCATTCTCTCGTATTCCGCTTTCAAAGATAACGTTTCGGGCAAAGGCCCCTGGTCCGTGCTGCGCATTTTTAAAACCACGGGCGCCTGGTCTTTCTCTCTGTACGCTTTTAAGACAAGGGTCTGCCGGCTTTCATGGATTTTTTTTAGTATTCTGTATCCCGGTATGTTTAGCATTTATGTTAACCAATAGAAATAGTCATTTTGGGTCGGTAAATGTTTTTTTGTTGTCGCCGTAATTGCATCCTGCATTGAAATGTCTATCATGCTTTTAATTGCCATACCGCCTCTTTAAATTCAATGTACAAAAAACAGGCGGTAAATTCTTTTATTCCAATTCTAAGACAAAAAAGAGGCGAAAATAAGAGACTAAACCCATAAAAAGGAAAATAACATGAAACAAGCGGTACTGTATCAAACCGGCGGCCCTGACTCCTTTCAAATTTGCGAAATGGACGAACCCGAAATAAAGCAAGACGAAATACTGGTCCGGGTGGACCATGCCGGCGTCGCTTTTGCCGATGTCATGATGCGCCATGGCGTCTACCCGAAGATGCCAAAGCTGCCTTTTGCCCCCGGTTACGATATTTGCGGCATTGTGTTAAAAACCGGCGTTAAGGTTTCCAACATAAAGATCGGCGACAAGGTCATTGCGCTGACGCAATATGGAGGGTACTCGCAACTGGCCAAAGTACATTGCCAAAGGGCTATTGCAGTACCCAACGATACGGACAGCGCCGAAGCTGCCGCCCTGGTGTTAAACTATATTTCGGCGTACCAAATGCTCACGATATATGTACAATTCAAACCTGGCCAGAAAATTTTAATCCATTCGGCCGCCGGCGGCGTTGGCACCGCGGCAACGCAAATTGCCAAAGCCATGGGGTTAAAGGTTTACGGCACCTGTTCCGCCAAAAAAGCGCATATCGTTGAAGCCTGCGGCGCAACGCCAATTGACTATCAAAACTGCGACTTCGTTGAAATTCTCAACGAGCAAGAACCGGGTGGCGTTGATGTTGTGCTGGACCCCATTGGCGGGCCTCACTGGGTGCGGTCTCAAAAAGTACTGCGCCCGGGAGGGATACTCATCGGTTTCGGCTTTTTTTCTTTGTTTTCCAAAGACAAAATCATCGGGAGCTTTTTAAATAGCGCAAAGTATATCGTATCGCTTAATATCGGTTCGTTGCTCCCCAGGGCGAAAAAATTTAAGCTCTATAGTATCCGGCCAAACGACCACCGGGCGATCCAGGAATCATTGCGTTGTATTCTGGATATGTATTTGCACGGAAAAATCAAGCCGGTCATCTACCAAACCTACCCTTTAGAGAAGGTTTCACAAGCCCATTTTGATTTGGCTAATTCGGTTTCATACGGAAAAATTGTACTTTCTTGTCAGGTTTAACGGACGGGATTAATGGCAAGGTTTAATGAATGCGGAACTCCCCCCCCAGGACGTGAAAAGATAACGCTTTTCTCAAACATGAAAAAAAATTACCGTTTGCTATTGGCCGTAACTACGCTTCTCTTGTTTTGGACATCGGTTCACCGCCCCGGAGGGTGCTTTGAGTACGAATTGGTTATAAAGCCCTACCCGACTTTGCAATTGTACGTTGGCGGCGGCGAAGAAGGCGCCTACAACCGTAAATTGCACAATGGAGAATTCCCGAAATGGTTGCGGGAAGGGCGCTACCTTACTCTGGCCTGGGGAAGTTGGGAATCCGGCCCCAAACCCTGGGAACTTTTTCGATATGCCGCAATGGCAGCCGTTTTTTTCGGATGGCTTTTTGCGGCCTGGCGTTTTTTGGTTTTGATCAGAAAAATAACCGATAAAGGCAATTTGGCGCCATAAAATACAAATTAATCATCTTCATTTCTATTTTTTGTTGACGCCCTGTTTTATTGACGTTTTCTGGAAACCCGAAATTGAGATGCTAGCTCAGTTGGTAGAGCAACTGCCTTTTAAGCAGTGGGTCCCGGGTTCGAGTCCCGGGCGTCTCAAAGTCGATGTTCGCAAAATTGCGAAAGAATTGACAGGGTACAGGCCAACCAATAATAGGCCAGACCACGTCCCCTTCGTCTAGTGGTTAGGACTCGGGATTTTCATTCCCGCAACAGGGGTTCGATCCCCCTAGGGGACGCATTGCCAAATTGGCGCGTCAGGATCGGCTAACGTATATTGCGGTAGCCGTTTGCCGTACCAAAGAAGCAAAACTGGGGTAGTAGTTCAGCTGGTTAGAGCACCTGCCTGTCACGCAGGAAGTCGCGGGTTCGAATCCCGTCTACCCCGATCTTCCGGACGGAATCACCCCCTTTCATTTTCCCTAAAACTTTCTCACTCGATTTGCAAAACCGGGCAGAAGTTATCAGCCGCTTTTTTTATTAGCTATTGATTTTTAACTTATACTCGGGGTAATCCCCCGCCGGTAAGATATCGTTCAGTTGAAAAAGCATTTCCGGCGTATACAAGCCGGGTTTTACCTCTTTTTTCAAATACTCCCTGACAAAGGCCGCCATGACATCGCCATGGAACCGGACCCCCGACTTTACTTGCAGTTCCACGAGAGCTTTGGTTCCGCCTTCGCCCCAAAAGATCATTTGGACCGGGGGTTCCATTTTTTTAAACAAGCGCGATTTCACCTGATAGACTAAAAACACAACCGTCTTTTGCATGAGTTTACGAAACGGACTGTTCCACGCTCTCACAACAAAGGAAAACAAGGGGTTGGCAAAACCGGGCTGAATGCGAAAGTAGCGCTCTAACGTAACCAAGTCGGGGTGCGAATAGCAAAATGAGGCAATTTCGGGGTATTCCCATGCAAAAAAATCTTTTTGGTATCTTTGGCGGCTTTGTTTTTCCTGACCCGCTACAGCACCACCGCTCTTGCCGGCGGCAGGGGCATTTTTAAAAACCGGTTTTTGCCATTTTAGACGTTTTCGTTTTTGGTGCATCCTGAAAAACACTTCTTTTCCATCGATAATATTTTTTTGGCGGCCCGATTCATCCAGCAACTCTTTTAAGCTTATCGCCACTTGTTTGCCTCCCCCCGCATACGCAGGGAACTCGCCGGCCAAAAGCCCCTCCATCCGGTTTTGCAGGCGAAAGCCCTCTGAAACCAGTAAATTTGACAGACCGGGGAAAAAGCCAAAATGCGCCATTACCCGCGAACCGGGGTATTTTTGATGCAAGGGGTAAACCCGTTCCAAATGCGAATTGGATATGGCAATGTCCATATACGCGATGCCTTTTTGCAGACAATGCTCCAGAGCCAACCCGTCGTCTTGTTTGACCGGGCCGGTTAAATCAACAATTAAATCAACGATCAAATCGGGCTCTGAAGCAGGTTCGGGTAGACCGTCGTCTTTTAAGTAGTCATAATACAAAAAATCGTATCTACCCGGGCTTGTTTGCCGCAAAAACGCAGGCGGTTTTCTGCCATACAAAATAAACCTCGGGCCGGGTATTTCCATGATGCGGGCGGCCATGATTTGACCGAAATGTCCTCCGGCCCCAATGATCCCCACGGTTTTGTTTCGCATCTTTCTTTTTTATGAACCGCAAAACGATGTCAAGTTTTTCCCGGGTCATTTTAATGCGAAATTGCAATGTTGTTTTTTTATCACAGAGCCAATAAAACCGAAACCGGCGAACCTTCATTGAAGCATTTGCCGGCGGCGCCCCCATTACCCAGGAAAAGCGGTTGCGAAAACCCGGCCATTTCATAGAGAGGTTTATGTTCTTGTTTCGACGAAATGCAATCTTGTTATCGGGTACGGTTTTTTTGTTTTTATTTTCAGCCCTGCTCCATAGTATCAAAAGCGTCACCCCCGGCAATGAAAGCGGTTCGCCGGCGGGTTTACAAACCGGCAAATACGACCGCTATGACCCGGGGCCCTGGGTCTTGGTCAACTCTCCCGCAAATGAATTTGCGCCATCCGCCGGCCCGGACGGCAGCGTTCTTTTTTTTAATACAAAGCGAGGCGGCGATCTTTACCAGAATATCTACGAAACACATCTGGAAAAAGGGGTCTGGAGCTTACCGGTTCAACCGGCGGGCATTAACTCAAAGTACAACGATGAAGCCCCTTGCCTCTTTATCGATGGCAACGGGTTCCGCTGGCTTTTCTGGTCTTCCGACCGCGACGGCAGCCGCGAGATGCCGGCCGATGAATACGGGCGCATCAAAGTGAGTTATGATCTTTACTATTCCAAAGAGACCCAATCGGGCTGGAGCGCGCCGCAACCTGTCCCCGGCGTGAACAGTTACCATCATGAAAGAGCCCCCGCCCTTTCCGGCGACGGTTCGCGTCTTTACTTCACCCGGTGGGAATGGGGCAAAATGGAAGGGGCTCAGGTTTTCTACAGCATTTGGGAAGGCGACCGTTTTTCGCCCCCAAAACCAATGGGCCCGCCTCTTGATACTACGGGGCAAATTGCCGCCATTCACCCGGCCCCCGACGATTCCGGTTTTTATTTTTCAGCCCAGGACAAAGACTCTCTTGGCGGTTGGGACATCTATTATATCTCAAGCCGCATTGAAAATAGCGGCACGGCCGCAGAGCGCATGGTTCTCGGGTTGCCCGTTCATTTAAATAGCCCGATCAACTCTGCCGCCAATGAAGCCTATTTTAGCGTAAAAAACGGTTTTATTTTTTTAGCTTCTGACCGGGGCGGGCCGGAACGAAAATTCGATCTCTATTCGTTTCCCCTTCCCTCGGCTCAAAGCAATTTGTTTGTTTTAAAAAGCCGGGTCACGGATAAGACGGTTGCCGCCCAGGTCGAATGGACCAAAAAAACAAACGGCAATAATGAAACAACCCGATCCTGGAGCAGGCAGTTAGAGATCCCCGCCGATGGTCGTTTTATAGTCGAGTCGGGCCCGGAGGTTTCAACCGTTGACGTGTTTGTCAACGCAAGCGGCTACCTGCCGTTTTATCGCACCTTTTTACGGAGCGAGCTGGAAAAATATTCCGAAATTGAACTTCTTTTGCAACCGCAAACCGAAGAAGAGTGGTTTGAGCTGAAAAACCTTTACTTTGACCATGACTCTTCCGAGCTAAAACCGGAGACGTTGCCATACTTAAACCAATTGGCCAAGTACCTCAAACAACGCCCTGAAACCGGCCTTCAAATCACGGGGTATGCTGACGCCAGCGGCAGCGAATCGTACAACTTAAAATTAAGCGAACAACGGGCGCTTTCCGTGAAAGAGTACCTGGTCAAAAGCGGTATTGAGAGCGGCAGACTTCACGCCGAAGGGAAAGGCGAAACCGGCGAAAAAAGCAACAAACGATCGAAACTTCCGGAAGGCTCAACCGAAGAGCATGACCCGCAAATGCGAAAAATCATGTTCAGGGTCATTCAACCAAAATAACCTTTGTTTGTCTCTTTTCGTATTAGCTCTTTGCGGCCCCAATGGCTTCGGTTGCCGTAGTGTAGATTTTCCCGTTCACCAGCTTGTTTCGGTAAAACTTCTCGTTTTGAATTTGCTTTTGCACTTCCCGGTTGATGCCAGCCAGGATTACATTTTTATTATGCTTTTTTAGTTCCATGACAATTTCGGCCAGGTATTCGACCCCGTCGGTATCGGCATAAAAAGCGTGTTGCAAAGAGATGATCACCGATTCATTGCCTTTGACTTTTTCCAGAACGGCAAGGTGAGCGGGCATATTAATATAGGTCAAGGTGCCCGAAATCTCATAGATAATCATGTCCGAGTCTATTTCAGCTTTTTGCAGGAAATCGTTTTTCAACAAGACTTCCTGTAGTTTTCCGGTTTTCCAGACCTGGATCTCGGTCTGGCCATACGACACTTTACTCACAAAAATCAATAGCGCTAAAACTGTCCCGGCTAAAATTCCGATCATCGGGTCTTCAAACACAACCAAAGCCATTACAATCATGGAAAGGACAAAAGCGGTTCGCTCGTTTTCAATCAAACGAATGAAGTGATTTTTTTCCACCATATTAATTGCGACAACTGTCAATATGGCGGCAATCATCACCATGGGCATCAAGACAAAATAATCCATGAAAAAAAGCGAGATCACACCCACAAAAAAAGCGTGTAAAATGCCGGAAGCGCGGTGATTGGCTCCGCTTTCTATGTTTAACGCTGTTCTGGCAAGCGCCGCCGTCGAGGGGATACCCCCCATAACGCCCGAAGCGACATTGGCAACGGCAAGAGCAAGCACCTCTCTGGGCCGGTCAAACCGGGTTGAGGTCTTTTGGTCGGCAATTTGACCGGACAAAAGCGTTTCCAGCTGGGCGATGATGGACGTGGTGAGCGATATGAATATTACATTTTTATCAAGCCACAAAGCGGAAAATTCCGCCGACGGCAAAAAAAGAGCGTTTTGAATTTCCGGGTATTTTACCTGCAGGGTAAAAACGTCGAGGTTCCAGCCAAGCGTATGGTTGAGTAAAACAAAAATCACCGAAAACAACGCCGCCAAAATGGCGCCCGGCAGTTTTTTTATTTTCCGGTTCCAAAACAAGATGAACAAAACAGAGGCGCAATACAGAAGAAAGATCCCCCCTTTTGCCTCGCCAAGATGCTTAAAGACTTCCGCCAGCGAGGTCACAAAATGATCCGTCTTTGTAATATTGTGCAACCCCAGGGCAAAATCAATCTGGCCGAACCCAATGAGAATGGCAATCCCCAGGGTAAACCCGTGGATCACGCTGCGCGGGATAAAAATAATATACCTGTCGTAGCGAAACAAATAAGAGATAAAAGTTAAAATCCCCGATTCAATGGCAATTACCGGCAAGGCTTCGTAACCGTAGGTAAACGCAAACGAAACCAGAACGCCGGACAACGCTCCGGTCGGGCCAATGATATTAAAGTGGCTTCCTCCCAATATCGAGCCGGCCAACCCCGCCCAAAACGCGGTTATGATCCCCTGGGTTGGCGTTGCGCCCGATGCAATGGCTAAGGCGATCGACAACGGTATGCTGATTAAGCTGACCGTAAAACCGGATCGCCAGTTTTGCCCCAAGCGTTGTTTTATATTTTGCGAATTCATCCCCGATATATCAGTTTTCATATCTTTATTTCGATCATTTCCTACCAATGAAAGCCTTTTGCGTATTCTATATTACTTTTGTGTATTTTGAGGTATTGGTCAAATTATCAGACCATTTGAAATCGGCAACGAGCGCGATAAGGTGTCAATCGCAATCAAAATTTCCGGCAATTTTTCGCGTTATATGCCCCGGGTTTAACAAGCGGGCTCTCCGCAACCCTGCCTGAAGTGATTTGCCTGTCAAAGCGCACGATTTGTATCTTGACATGCGGTACAATGGTTCCATTTTCAGACCATGCTATCTTCCGTAAAGAGGCGAATATCCGTTCAGAGAAAAACCGCAAAGCCCGGGGCGCTTCTTCAAAATATCCGCTCTCTTTGCAAGCGAAGTCTTTATCATTCCGTTTCCCGATTTTTGGCTTTTTTGCTATTTCTTGCACTCCCTCTTGCGCTCCCGCTATCGTTTTCTATTGTGAACGGGCAGCCGGCGCTAACCGGGTCACTACAGGCGTCAACCTGGGCCGTACTGCCGGTAAAAAATTATGCCGGCGAACTGAGCGGAGTAAAAACCGGACCGGCGCTCTCCGAAGATTCCGAGTACAACTCCTGGGAAATTGCCCGCATGTTGCGGCTCTATTTGCAGGCCGGTAAAATTTACCAGGTGATCCCCATGGCTAAAGTGGAACACGCCTACGAAACGTTTAAATTTACCGGGATTCGCAAACTTTCTGCCGGCGAGCTGGCGCAACTGGCTACCGAGCTTGATGTCGATCATTTGTTGCTCACAACGGTCGATAAAGAGGGCAACCAGTACCGGATTGTGAGCCATGTCTTTTATAACCATTCCCAAATCATTGGCGACCAAATATCGCTCAAGGGGAACGATTTCTGGCAAATTGTCGGGCAAATTGCCGAAAACCGGTTCCCGAGATTCACTCCCCTGCCTTCGGTTCGCACCGGCTCTATCCGTTTGATTTTCGGGATAGACGCTCAGGGTAAAAATTTCCGCGAAATAGAACAGTTGGGGCATTATACGATGCGCTTGACCATGACATCTTCGAGCGTCGTCGCCATGAACGGCCATGGAGCTCTTGAAGTCTCGGGTACCATGCGCCAAAAAGACGATTTAGCCGCGTATATCGGCAAAATACATGCCGCCGGGGCCGATCTTTCGGACCGTATCTATATCACGCTGCTTGAAAAGATGATAGAACAAGCGGAAGAAAACCCCGACCCGGTAGCCAACTACTCGGTTTTGCTGGTTTCAAGCGCGCCGGTGAGCGATGATGCCCGGAAAAAAACCAGCCAGTTGTTCCGCCGCTTGCGCAGTTTTTCGCATATCCTGGTTTTGGGTGCGGGCGTGATGGATACCAATGAAGAGAGCTTCTGGAACGATCTCGCTTCGGAACACAACGCTTCGCGTAAAATTCTCTTTGAACGGATTCATTACCGTCAAAAATTCGGGCTCTCTACCGGCCATTCGGTTTTTATTTATAAAATCGGGCGCCAACTTTTTGAAAGCAACGGAGACCTGAAAAGCGCGCATCGAATGGAAATTTCAAAAGAAGAAGCCGACCGTTTGTTGCCGCACATGATTCGAGACATTTACGAAAAAAGCGCTTATGCCAAAGTTATCTCTTCGGGCGAAACCGAAATTCTTTTTGAAGAGGCCTTGCTTGATTTTACCGACCAATCTCTGCACTTTGCCGGTTCGCCGGAACAAGACCGGAGCGCGCGCATTTTAATTGAGATCAATAAAAATCCGTTTTGGATTTCTATCCCCAAACAGGCGTTGTACAATTCAAACGGAGAAACGGTGCTGGCAATCGACAAAACGCACTACTTTCTATTGAATATGATACCGCGCACTACCGGCAATGTCTTTAACAACCAGGAAGACTTTGCCCTCATTTTGCCTTTTGAAGAAGTACCCCGGGGTTTGGTTCTGCCCGTAGAAACCTATCTCCGCGATCCGGGGCGTTTTTTAGGCCACTCTCTTGGCGGCGGTTCGCTTTACATTGTATCGGGGAAAGTAATCATGATCCGTACGCAATCCAAGCGCTATTGAGTTTAAATTGATATGAGAAATATTATACATCACTTGAAGAACATGCGGCAAAGTTCGCGCAACCTGGCCGTAAAAACACGGCGGCGATTTTCAGTTCGCTTCGTATTTTTACATCTGTTCTTTTTTATTTTCATTTCGGGCTGGTCTTGCGCGATTCAAATCCCGTCGCAGCCCGACGAACAACTGGAAAGACCGACAGGGCTTTTTGTGACGGCGCTATCGGGCGGAAAGTTTCGTCTTACCTACTATATCCAGAACGGCGAAGATATTTTCGACGGATACAATTTATACATTTCCCGTTATTCGACAGGGGATTACAGCTTGCAGGAAAACCGCCAACCCTACACGCTGGACGGTTCTTTCCCGACGTTCCAACACTCGAAAAACGATGTTAATTTAAACAACCCGATGCAAGTCATTCTTGATTTTTTTATGGAAACCTATTATGACGTCAATGGAAACATGCATGTAAATTACATACCGTTTGAAGTGGGGGCGACGTATTATTTTAAACTCAAAGCCCATAGCATTTATAATTCCGAATCAAACTTTTCAAACGAAGTCAGCGCAATTGCCATCAATTGATTTTGCGGATTTTATTGAAAAGCGACTTCTAAAAAAAGCAAAAAAAGCCCGGCAAATCGTACCGGGCATTTTTATGGCAGCGGTTTTCATGCGCAATTTCGCGCATGAACCGGGCTTACGAAGTAAGCCTGGCCAATCTTTCCGAAGGTCCGACAATGTCGGTGACACGAACCCCGAAGTTTTCGTCAATGACCACAACCTCGCCTTTGGCGATGAGTTTTCCGTTGACAAGAAGGTCGACGGGCTCGCCCGCAAGTTTGTCAAGCTCAATAATAGAGCCTTCGCCGAGACCGAGAATATCTTTTACATATTTTTTCGTACGGCCAAGTTCAACCGTCATGACCATCTGAACATCCATCAAGAGATCGATATTCGACGGCATCTGCGATTGCTGGCCCATCCCCCCGCCCGTTAAGCTGGGGAAGTTCACCGGGTTTACCGAAGCTGCGGGGCCGGCAGGCGCGGAAGGTCCTGCGCCAAACATCGCTCCCATCCCCCCGCCTGCGGGCGCCGATGGCTGTTGTTGCGCCGGCGCTGCGGGAGCAGGCCGCATACTGGTTGCGGCCCCGCCAATAGATGAGTTCCAACGGCTCATGGAATCCTGATCAACATATAGCGTTAAACTTCCTGCGCCGATTTCATCGATATTTAAATCCATATTGACCCGGCATACACCCCCGGCAATCGGGGGGAAGTCATTGGCGGATTGATAGACTGCCGGTTCCGGAGGAGATGGGTTCATGTCTTCATTGACTTTTGAACTCATATTGTTGGAGACAGAAGAAAAGATCGTATTAACCAGCTCGCCTAACGTAGAGAGATGAGCTTCATCCATCACGCCGGGCTCGGTAGGGGACCCCATCATGTTCATGGATATTTTTTTGGCGATGCTTTCATCCAGGACAACCGCGGCTTGCGCCATGCCCAAGTTGACATTGACAATCACCGAACCGGACGTGATTTCGCCAGATGCGGCTCCGCTGTCTATTTCTTGTACCTGGGCGTTGCCAATCGATACGTTTTTTGTGACCAGAGCGGTTGCCGAATTGGCGGCAGTTGTCATTGCCTCATTTAAAGCTGCGGCAACCGCCGAGTAGTCGGCTCCGTTCATGGATGGCGATGAAGGCGACTGCATGGCCGCGCCTCCCCCGAAATCCGTATCGTCTACATCGTCCGCCCCCATCAAAAGGGCATCGATTTCATCTTGTGATAATGACGCGTCTCCCATCTTTCACCTCGTTAGCTGACAATCAGCTCCTCAAAATATACTTCTTCAATTTTACCTTTACTGAAAATCATATTGACCTGCGACTTAATCTCTTCGGCCAAATTTAATTTCTGCATGGGAGTCATTAACTCCTCTTTCTTTTTTCCGCCCAAAATGATATTGATAATATGCATCATTTGAGCCGAACGCTGGATCAACTCGCTTTCCAGTTGTTTGTTATTCATATCATAACCAAAAGCCAATGTCAACTGAATAAAATGCGATTCATCCGTATCGGCCGTATTGATCCGAAACTCCTTTTGGAACCGGTAGGTACCCAAAGGCGGCGGAGCAGGCGCAATGACAATATTTTGCTCTTCGCGGTATGCATCTGTTTTTACTTTTTTGGCAATGAGATAAGAAATCAATACCATCAGCAAAACAGCGACAATTGCCCCGGCAATCCAAAGCAATATGGTAATGAGCTTCGATCTCGCCCCCGCAATTGGCGCGCCCGCCAGCAGGTCGTCATCATGTTCGTCGTCTAACAACTCTTCTTCTGCCATCTTCTTCTCCTCTTATCGGATCAGGGGTTTACCCATTCCATCCCCGGGATTTTCTCACCCGGTAAATTCGTATCGTCATAATCGCGGTTATAACCTTTCCCGGTTAAGATCACAATATCCACCCGGCGGTTGATCGCCCGCCCTTCGGGCGTATCGGAATCCGTAAGCGGCCTGTATTGTCCATACGAAATGGCTGACATACGGGCCGGTTCAATATCTTCATATTCATGCAAATAACGCAAAACGTTAATTGCGCGTTGAGAGCTTAACTCCCAATTGGTTTCGTATTTTTCCCCGGCGGGCGACCTCGCTACGGAAGTCTCATCGGTATGACCTTCCAAACGAATGAGCGAGTTATATTGGCGCAACAGCTTGCCGGTCTTGACCAGAATTTTTTTCGCTTCATCGGTCAGTCGGGCCGAACCGGGCGGAAAATGATCGTTACCGATTAAACTAATGACCAGACCACGTTCGTCCTGGCGAACGGCAACTTTATTGCTTTTGATTTCCGGCTCGAAAATCTCGGTAGCGACATTTAAGTCCTTTGACAAGGTTTTCCCTTTTTCTTTGGCGGGCAAATTCATCAAATTCATGCCCATTTGTTCGAGCTTCCCGGCTGTCAGGGTTTGCCCCCCTTCAAAAAAGCCCATGGACCCGCGGAAAGCGGACAAAATAATCCGCATCTCTTTCCCTTCGACTTTGGCGACCGTAAATAACATCACAAAGAACGTTAATATCAAAGTAACCATATCCGAATAGGTCAGCAAGAATAAGGGAGCGCCTAACGGGCATTCTTGTTTTTTGCGAGCCATTATAGTTCGGACTCCTTCAATTCTTCTCGCATATCGGGATCAAGATAACTGGCTAATTTTTCCTGCACAATGCGAGGGTTATCCCCCGCCTGGATAGATAAGGTGCCTTCAATCATCACCTGTTTTACTAAAATTTCTTCGTCTGTCCGGCCTTTTAATTTGTTTGAAACCGGTACCGCAAAAATATTTTGAATTAAAGAGCCGTAAAATGTCGTAATCAAAGCGGCGGCCATCCCCCGGCCAATTGCCGATGCGTCGCCCCCGAGGTTGGCAAGCATCCCGACCAAACCGATGAGCGTCCCCAACATTCCGAAACCGGGCGCCAACGTTGCCAATGATTCAAACCAGGCGCGGTTACGAAGATGGCGCATTTCCATAGACTCCAGGTCAATTTGCATGACATTCCGGACAATCTCGGGATCGGTACCGTCAACGACCAATTGCAGCGCTTTTTTCATAAACGGATCGTCCAACTCTTCCATATCGTCTTCCAACGCCAGCAGACCGTCACGCCGGGCTTTTTCGGAAAAGCTTACAATTTGAATGATTTTACCTTTAATGTCAAACTGCGGTACGCGAAATATTTTACGATACACATTAATTGCATTTAAAGTCAAGGGCAGAGGGTTTGAAATGATAACTGTGCCGGCGGATCCTCCCACGGTAATAAAAACGGAAGCTACGTCAATGATTTGGCCGGCGGTGATACCCGCGGTAAAAATACCAATGACGATGGCAAAAAAAGCGATTCCGGTCCCTAAAAACGATGCTATATCCATATGGTTACTCTACCCTGTTTTTTTCCACGTAAATCTTTCGGTTGAACGCTATGATTCTCTCTAATATTTCGGCCGATTTTTCTTTCACTATAAGTTTTTTATCGTTTTGCATCCGCAATACCGTATCGGGCCTCTCCTCAATTGTCTCTATGAGATTATGATTCACATAATATTGGCTGCCATCCAGTCGGGTGACGATAATCATGACATTATTATCGGATTATGTCGCAAAAAGTTAACTAATATTTCGGGCGGGTTTTGATGGGCGATTGGCTCTTGGTGAAGTTTATTCTCACGAACCATTTGCGCACAATTGCGATACGAAAAAGAGCGATTGTGCTAATACCGAATTTCTCGAACGGAAATCCGGCCCCCCCGCCCATATCTGGGTGTGGATTGAGCCGGGGAATTTTTCGCTTACCTGTACTAAATCGAAGGTTTTTTGGTTATTTTTCATCCGTTGCGTGCATTCCCGTTGTGTGCATTCCCGTTGTGTGCATTCATTGAAAAAAATGTCAAACCCCGTTTATTTGAATCGGCCAGGGCGCGCGTTCATAGAAAACTCAATCCCTGATTTTCTTTACGGTATAGATAGCCGCTTCCATAGAAGAAGACCAGTGGTCGGTGGCCATGCCCGCCTTTCTTTTTAACTGGCGTAAAAAGTCCTCTTTTTTTGGCAGTTGCTCCCAAACCGAAGGGAGAAACGTGGCCTGGTAGATGCCGTCCCGGATGACCAAACCCGTTTCGCCGGGGGTCAGTTGGTTTAGCAAATCCTCTTCGTTTTGAATTTGGATATCGACCAGCGGTGATAAGATGGAAATTTCCATTCGGATGGCCGGGTATTCGGGCGAACTTAACGGGGCAAAACGGCTGTCTCGAAAAGCGGATTGGTAAGCGTTGTGAAACACATCGGCAATGAGCGGCAGGCGCGCCTCAAGCGAACCGATACACCCGCGCAACTCCCCGCGATGCAACAGCGTTACAAAAGTGGCTCTTTTGCGAAGAAGCGCAGGACTTGCGTGATTGGCCGGTATGCTGCCTTCTTTATGGTATTCCAATCCGTACTCAATGGAGTTGTACGCAACTTGTATTAATTCCGCCTGCTCTTTTTGAGTGTATTCGTTTTGATTGGTTCCTTTTTCAATCACGTAAACCTAGCTCCTTCATGCCGCATAAAACGCATACGCGCCGTAACCGACCACTTTCGTCTTGTCGCCGGCCGTGTCGCCGGAATTTCGCAAATCGACCAGGCTCCCTTGCAATCCGTTTTTTCGCGCAGCCAGCAAAGCCCCTTTTAGCGCGGCCCCCCCGCACGCATTTTCATGCGCAATTTGCTCTGGCCGGATCGACACAATGGCTTCGCTCGTTTTTTGGTCCATTCTTTGCGCATGGTTGTACTCCAGATAATGGCTTAAGTCGGTGCTGCACACAATGAGAGTCTCTTCGCCGCCCCACATCTCCTGCAAGAGTTCCGCGACGATTTCCGGGCTAACCTGCCCCGCCAGCATGGGCACCAGCGAAAAATCTTTCAATACCGATTGCAGAAAAGGCAGATGCACCTCCAGGCTGTGTTCATCCCGGTGGGCAAGATCATTGGGTTGAATTTCATGCGCTTGCATTACTTCGCGAATCAAGTTGCGGTCCAGCGGAACATCGCCTAACGGCGTAGAAAAAGCGTCATGCGACGGAAAAGCGACCCCTTCAAAAAAGAGGCGGTGGCTGGGCCCCAGCAAAACAACCCTTTGAATTTTTTCAGACGCGCCTTGCAACAAGGCATACGCAGAAGCAGCGACCGGGCCAGAGTAGATGTAACCGGCATGGGGCGCGATCATTAATTTCGGATGCTCAAGAGAAGGCTTCGTCTCTGCCAACATTTGGCGGATATTGTTATGCAATACCGTTTCATTGCCGGGGTAGAAGAATCCCGCTACTGCCGCTTGCCTGACGTTTTTTCCCATAAAACCCGCTTCAACCCCATATGAAACCGAAAGATGAAAAACTTGCCTTCGGGGTTTGTTTCATATTAATATAGAAGTATCCCCAATGGCAAATAAAACCGAACGCCCGACCCTGTAAAAACGATTATACGAATAAGAGCAAAGCATGAAAATCCCCCCGCACGCCCCTGAAAATGCATACCGGGCCCGCTATTGGCAAAAAACCGGCGACGAAGTTGTCTGCCTTTTATGCCCCCGCAGTTGCAAACTCGAAGAAGGGGAACGCGGGAAATGCTATGTTCGAGCCCGCCGGGGCGGCGAACTGGTTTTAGACACGTATGGGCGTTCCTCCGGTTTTGCCGTTGATCCGATTGAAAAAAAACCGTTATACCACTACTACCCCGGTTCGCCTATCCTCTCTTTTGGAACAGCCGGTTGTAACCTCTCTTGCAGTTTTTGCCAAAACTGGAGCATCTCCAAGGCGCAAAATTTTGACAGGCTCACGCAAGAGGCGATCCCGAAAGAGATTGCTTTGGCGGCAAAACGGGAGGGTATCCCGGCTGTCGCTTTTACCTACAATGACCCGGTTATCTTTCTGGAGTATGCCGCCGATACGGCCCGGTTTTGCCATGAAATGGAGATTCGTTGCGTTGCCGTTACGGCAGGCTACATCAATAAAAAACCGCGCCGCGAGTTTTTTTCTTTTGTAGATGCCGCCAACATTGACTTAAAGGGGTTTACCGAATCGTTTTACCAGAACGAAACCGGCGCCTCTTTAAAAACGGTGCTCGACACCCTGGTATATGTCCGCGAAAAAACCGAAGTCTGGCTTGAAATCACGACCCTGCTTATTCCGGGGTACAACGACTCGCCGCGAGAAATCAAGAAATTGACCCAATGGGTAGCGGCTCATCTGGGGCATGATACGCCGCTGCATTTTAGCGCCTTCCACCCGGATTACCGCTTGATTGATGTCCCCCCTACCCCGGCGTCCACATTGCAATTGGCGCGCGATATCGGACTTGAAGCCGGCCTGCGCTATGTCTATACCGGGAACATCCAAGACGCCAAAGGCCAGGCCACTTACTGCCCCCATTGCCAAAAAAAAGTCATTGAAAGAGACTGGTATAAAATCTCTTCATATCATATTAAACCGGCTCAAAACAAAACTGCATCGCCCGGGGCCGTTTACCGGGGCGGAGCCTGCGCCTTTTGCGGCGGGGCTCTAAGCGGCCACTTTTCGGACCAACCGGGGAAAGCTTCACCCCGGCCGCAATACGTTGAATTACGCGGCGAAAACAGCTAAGCAAACGCTACATTGTCCAATGATCCGGATCTACGCTTGCCTGACGCAGATTGGCACCTAATTTTAGCAATAAAGAAAACTACACAGAAATCATGAAAATGCCGGCAAACCATGCGTTTTGTTGATCTTTTATATAAAGTTTTTTTCAAAACTGCCGATAATTTCTTATTAAATTACAGGAGATTTTATGCAATCAACCACCGCTGAATTCACTGCCAATCTTGAAAAATACATAAAACACCGGGGACTCGATATTGTTTTTACTTTGAAAAACGGACAACGAGTGACAATGTCTGGCCACCGAAAAATCATAGGCCAGGAAATTGTCCAATACTTCCAGGGTGAAGCGGGAATTAGCGTCCACATGAATGATGTTTTAACCGCTGATATTTACGCGCTGTAATCTATTCTTTAACCCTTCCGGGGACAGATCGCATTATTTTGAATCGCGTGGATTTATATCTCATCCACGCGGTATTTTGCAAAATCATCGTGGTCAATGACGTCAAGCAATTCATAAATCGTAACCGGTTCGTGTTTCCCTTTCACGCGAATTTTATCCAGTTCGCGCACAATGACCTTATCTTTTGTATGCGCATAGGTGCTTTCCGAGATAATGATCCTGGTGCTGTAGACCTTGTTTGTTCCTTCCAGGCGAGACCCCAGGTTAATGGTATCGCCCATCACCGTATAGTCCATTCGATGCGAAGAACCCATGTTCCCGGCGACGGCAATCCCGGTGTTTAAACCGATTCCGATTTGAATGATAGGTTTGCCTTGTTCTTTCCAAACAACCTGCATCTCTTCCAGTTTTTTCAATTGCGCCAATGCCGCCAGACATGAGTAGTAAGCGTGTTCTTTCATTGGCAAAGGCGCCCCCCAAAATGCCATGATGGCGTCGCCCATGTACTTATCGATCGTGCCGCGGTAACCAAGCACAATATCCGTCATCGCCGAGAGATACTCGTTGAGTACCTGTACCAATTCATCGGGCGCCAGCGATTCCGAAATGGTGGTAAAACCCCGGATATCCGAGAAAAATACCGTGAGTTCCTTGTTTTCTCCCCCGAGTTTCATGTTTTCCGGGTTTTCTAACAGCTCGTTTACCACATCTTTAGCGACAAACTTGGAAAAAGTCGAACGGATGTATTTTACATTTTCCTCTTCGCTCAACACCTTATACCCGGTAACGGCAATGAGTACAATGACCATCTCCATATATACGGAAAAATAGTTATGTATATAGTTAAACGTATTGAAAGCAAGAAAGACTTCGGCTGTAAAAGCAAAGAAAAAACCGGCCGTGCCCAGCAAAACCATTTTAATGTTGTATCGGGGCACAATAAACCCCATGGCCAGACCAATCACTAAAAAGATAAAGACGTTCACCCATTCCGGCGCATAGACCAGAAAGTCTTGCTTTAAAATCGTATTCAGGGCGTTGGCATGGTGTTCAATCCCCGCCATGTCGCCAAAAGGGCTGGCATGGATATCTGTAGCGGCCCCGGTGGCATAATACATGGCCGTCATTAAGATCATATTTTTAAAGGCGTCATTGTCAGGGCCAAACGATGCAGGCGGGGCTTCGGCTAAATCCACCAAAGAATACGAGGGGAAAGACCATGGTCCGCCAATGAAGTTAATGACCATAAAGCCCTCTTTGTCAATCGGTATGACAATTTCGCGCTCTTTATTCGGTTTCGTCATTACGTCGTGAGGCGTCTCTTCGATTCCAATCGTGATTTGCTTTTCCGGTATGTTTTTAATTTTAATGTATTCGCCGAGCTTGACTTCCACATCTTTTTGCAAATCAACCCCAAAGTAACGGGCGGCCATGATTAAGTCAATGGAAGGGAACAGGCGGTTTCTCCATTTAATGACCAGCGGGATCGTCCGGTTAATGCCTGTCTCTTCTTTGCGGATATTTGCAAACCCAAGCCCTTTTGAAGCGCGCCCGATTCTGGCAATGGGCGGGTCAGGGTACTGCACCCATTCCAGGTCGTTATCGTATTTGGAAGGAACAATATTGACAATCTCATATTCTTCCAAAACCTCAAGCCTGGCTTGCTTGTTCGGGCTGTCAATGGAAGACGCATCCGCCAGTCCGGATTCAAAGGAATAGTCAAGCACCACATTGTCGTTTTGCGAAATGACATTGTGCAGGTATTTATTGGATTGCATCATCAGGTCATATGAGACCAATACGCTTTCTTCAATTTCTTTTTCTACCACATCGAGAATAGTATAGCGCAAACTGTCAATTAAGCTGAGCAAGCCATAATTATTCTTTTTTTCGTCCACCATGAAAATATCAAACATGATGCTATTGACGCTTGATCCTTCCATCGCCTTTAAATACTGGGCATAGACGGACCATGGCAACGGCCACCCCTGGTAATAGTCGACCGTAGGCAAATCAACGCCCACGATTTGAATTGCCGGGTGAGCGTCGGTGTTTGGCTCGGTATAGAGCACCCCTTTGGTAATATCGGTCGCCTTGACCTGGAGCGAACTCAAACGAAAGCGGGCGTCTAGAGAAAACTCTTCAACAGGGTTGAGAAGCGTTAGCTGTTGTGAAATTAAAATAAAAATTGCGGCAACCGTAACGCCCAGAGCCACCCCCATCATCCGGTTGCGGTCAAACCCAAAATAGTTAAAAAAGTCAATGAGAACGTACAAAAAAGCGATGGCGGCAAACACAGCCACGATTTTGGCAAGCATCAGGATATCGCCCAGGAGCACCGGCAATTTCAAGCCGGAAAAATTCGTGACGCCATAGGACGCCAGCCCCAACCCAATGATTATGTATAAATAAATTGCAAACTTGCTGCGAAAAGCTTCCGGTCGTACTGTCATTCCCATTATGACAAAATGGGATGTTTTTTGAGGAAGGCAAGAATTATTTTTAAACCCGGTTTTTTTTCGGCTTTTCCGGCGATATCATTTCAACCGGATCAATGCTTTAAACTTCCATGTCGGTTTTAATGAACTGCTCGCGCTCATACTCAATGGGCGATTTGCTTTGTACTTTCGACATCGTCCCCTGGAAATCATGCAGCGATTGGTACCCGTGGCGCTCCATCCAGGCGGCAATCCCCTCATTGATCTCTGAAATGATTTCAATATTTTTCAAATACAGTATAGAGGCCACCTGCACAGCCGTCGCCCCCGCCAGAATTTGTTTGATGGCAGCCGCGCTGTCATGGACCCCGGTGCTGGCGCCAATGTGCATTTTGGTTTTTCCGTAAATGCGGGCGATCCAGTTCATGGAAAGGTATATTTCTTCGGGGCTTGAAAAAATATTACCGGGGATTCTTTCTTTCTTTTCGATATCAACGTCATAGCGAAAAAAACGGTTAAACAAAACCACCGAAGAGACGCCTTTTCGTTCAATCGCCGAAACCATATGATAAAAGTTCGTTAAGTACGGAGGCAATTTAACCGAAACGGGGATTTTCACGACTTCCTTTACCCGTTGCACAATTTGAAGGTATTGGTCTTCAATTTGATCCGATTCTTGCGAAATGTTGCCGGGTTGAATGTATAAATTTAACTCAAGGCCGTCGGTGCCGGCATCTTCCAGTTTTTTCGCATAGGTGACCCACTCCCCGGCATGGATGCAGTGCAGGCTGCCCAATACGGGAATCGTCAATTCGCGCTTGGTTTGGCGGATGAGATCCAGATACGATGAAATTTTGTAATCTTTCATGAGAACGCTGTAATAGTCCAGCGCCTCCGGGTGGATATCCCCAAGCAGTTCGGGTTCGCTTTGGGCGATTTCAACCAGAATTTGTTCTTCAAAAAGAGAGCGTAAAACAATGGCGCCTGCCCCCGCTTCTTGCGCTTTTACGGCATTTTCAACGCGCCCGCTTAGTCTGGAACTTGCCATGATAACGGGGCTCTTTAAATTGAGTCCCATGTAGTTGGTTGCCAGGTTTGCCATTTGCTTGCTCCTTTTGTGTGCTTGTATGCTTGTCTTGTTGGCTTCGTTTAGCTATTGCTTAATATACCGGTTTTTGATTGCTATCTCAGCATTATCTCTTATTTCAGTTCGCAACGTTTCCGATACGCTATTTTTTATTGACAACCTGTCTGGATTTTCGCCGCTGATAGTAAAGGAAAATTTATGAAAGCTGGAATTCATCCCGAATACGTAGAATCTGTCATCAAATGCGCTTGCGGCGCCGAATACACAACCCGATCAACCAAAACCGATATTCAGGTGGAGATTTGCTCGGCTTGCCACCCTTTTTACACCGGTAAGCAAAAACTGGTCGATACCGCAGGGCGCGTAGATAAGTTCAAGAAAAAATATAATTTAAAATAAGCCCGTCTCGTTCAATCGTTTAAGATAATAATTTCAACGCGCCGGTTCTTTTGGCGCCCCTCGGCGGAATCATTATCTGCCTTGGGTTCTTGCGATCCGATCCCCTGGTAAGAAAGGTTGTTTTCGGGCAGGTGGCCGCGTTCAATGAGAAAGCTGGCCACTGTCTTTGCCCGTTCGCGAGACAAGTTCAGATTATATTCATCGTTGCCTGTGTTATCGGTATGACCCCGTATCAATAGATGGCGGTCCGGGTACTTTTCGAGCGTCCGAGCGATTCGTTCCAGCACCTCTCGCGCGCTATGGCTTAGTTTGCTGGAGTCATGATCGAATAAAATATCCGAAAGTTCAATGGCGATCCCTTCGTCGCGCTTTTCAATTTCAGGTTGCGCCCCCGGCATTTTATCCATTTCATCTTCAAGATCGCGGCGCAGGGCCAGGTTTTCGCCCGGCGATGTCCGCTTGATTTTACGAAATGTCTGGGTGGCGTATACCTTCCACTCTACCGTTAAACCGTCGGGGTAGATCATCACCATATTGTACTCTTCTTGCTCGTAATACGGCATGCCTTGTTTTTCATCCCAGGCAAGAAGGTTAATTGAGTAGCCAAATACCTTTTTGGGGCCGCCCAGTTCTTCGGCGTCTTTTACTTCATAGTTAATTTCAATATTGTACCGAATCTTGTGCAGCAGTTTTATTTCATTGTCGCCCGTTTTGTAGCGCTGCCTGCCCAGGTATTCGTACCTGACATCCATGGGAATTTCAATTTTACGCTGGTCGAAAATGACTTCGAGGCCGGGCAGGCTCCACTTGTCGCCAACCTCGAGAGGGTGATTTTGCGCATTGGGGTCTTGCTCTTCCGGAAAAAAAGGAACATCGCGAACGCTGGGCATAAAGGAGTTGCGTTCCACCACAAACTTCCCCCGGGGCTGAATAAAAAAACGGACAAAATGATCTTCATCGGACTGAAAGGGGACTCCCTTTTCGGCGGTCTCGCGGAAGTGACTTCTGAAATTTGCCGCAATCAAGTATCCGTTTTCTGGGTCTTTTTCTTCGACATCAAAAAGCACCCGGTGTTGCACAAGGCGGGCCTGGCTTTCGTTCCATCCGCCTCCGGAAAACTGGATAATCTGGCGCGCGTCTTTCTTGATTTCAATTAAATCGCCCTGGTTTAATTTCCAGCGCAACGCCTTTCCCCTGGCTTCGTCAAAGATGGTCGGCTCCAGTTCTTCATCCGGGGGGATTTCCGCCGGTTTCTCCGCATCCAGCGAGCCGTCAATCTCTTCCCCCGGGATTAAATCATCAAGATACCGTTCTTTCGTTTCCGGATTTCCCGTGCTCTCTTTGTTTTCGGATTCGCCCGGAGTTTGAGCTTTTTGTGCAATAAGTGGCGCAGAAAAAAAGAGACCGTGAAAAAAAAGGCCGTTTAAAACCAGGCATAAACCGAAAAGGACTGATAAAAAACGGTTTTTTTTCGTCATGGACTCTCCGCTACTTTTTCTTTTGAATTGAATGAATGAGAAAACGAAAGATTCTTCTCGTCAACCCCGGGGCCGCGCCGGCCAGCCGGTAGTAAAGCGCAGACTCAAAATTTGCCGTAATTAAAAATTGTTTTTTGCGCAGTTTTTGCAAGAAAATCGAGGCTACCTTTTCGGAGCTCATGAGTTTTGCCCCCTTGCTGAGCTCGCGCGTTTCAAACGGTTTGGTTTTGTTTTCTTCTTCATAGCCCGGCGTGTCGGTATCGGGCGGGCAAAGCACGCTAATGGAAATATTGCGATCATTTAACTCCTGGTCTAAGGTTTGCGCCAGTCCGATTAAAGCGAAATTTGGCCCTGCATAACTGCTATATCCGAAAACTCCCATATACCCAACTACCGAAGAGGTGAAACTAATAAACCCCCCTTCTTGTATAATATCGACCAATTCTCTTGTCATATAGACCGAACCAAGGTATTTTACGGCGTTGATCCCTACAAAGTCTTCAACCTTGCTTTCGGAAAAATAGGCGGGCATGCTGTAACCGGCATTGTTAATTAACCCGAAAACTTCGCCCATGTTGCGCTTAATGTGTTTTACGCATGAGCGCACTTGCTGGTAGTTTGAAACGTCCGTCGCGTGAATGCCGCAACGGCAATCCGGGTATTTCTGGATCAACTCTTTTTGCACCTGCTCTAACAGGCTTTTGTTACGCGCCACTAAAATAATATTGGCGCCCGCTTCAGCCAGTTGCTCGGCAATGGCCCTGCCGATCCCTTTGGTTGCGCCGGTAATCACGATGTTTTTATCTTTGAAAAAAACCGATTTCATAATACACTTCCTTCTTTATTATTTTATTTATTTAAACTTCAATATCACTAATGTCATATCGTCATGCTGCTCCATTCCGTCGGCAAACTCATCAATGTCGGTAATGATATCGTTTACAATTTCTTGCACGTCTCTTTCGGCATACTCAATGATTTTTGCGCGCAGCCCCGAAACCTCATATTGCACCTTCTCGGTATTCATCGCTTCGGTAATGCCGTCGGTATAGAGCACAATCATATCGCCGGGGTGAACCCGGACCTTCGCTACGCTATAATCATTGTCTTCGTCTATCCCCAGCGGCAAGCCGGGCAGTTTTGAAGAGGTACATACTTTTTTTTGGGCGCGGTAGATAAAAAGCGGGCCCTGCCCGCCGTTTGTAAATTCAACATAACCTGTCTTCGGTTCATAAATTAAAAAGATCATGGTGGCAAATTTATCAATATGCGCCTGCGATGCCATCACCTTGTTAATGGTACTCATGATAGCGTCGCAACGAATAGTATCAAACAATCTCAGGTAAGTGGCAAATACCGTTTTAATTAAAACCATGACCAGCGACGCTGAAATCGATTTACCGGAAACATCGGAGATCAGAAGCGCCAAGCGCCCATCGGGGAGCGCTTGAAAATCAAAGTAGTCCCCCCCCACTCCTTTGGCGGCGCGCGTAAATCCTTTGACCTGAAAATGGTCGGTATCCAGTTTTTGCATGGGGTTCATCCCTTCCTGGATTTCCTGGGCTTGTTTAATTTGTTCGTTAATGACCAACTGCTCTTCTTTTTCTTTTTGAGCTTCTTGCAGCGAGTCGGTCATGGCGTTAAATTGCATGGCAAGAGCTCCAAGCTCGTCTTCCGTAGTGACTTGTACTTTGTAGTCCAGGTTGCCGTCCCCGACAATTTGCGCCCCTTCGGCCAGGATATTGATCGGTTTTACAATCAAACGGCTTAGCAAAACCGAACCAAGCCCACCCAAAACCCAAAAGGCAATCGCTGTCAACGAGAGTTCAATGGCGCTTTTTCTGGTTCGCTGCTGGATATATTCATTTGAGATCACGATTTGAACCATCCCCAGGAGGGGCCGGTTTTCCAGAATAAACGGGTGAAAAGCGGGGTAATAAAAATTATACAGGGTAATGTTGGTCCCCTCGACGGCAAGCGGTTCCACTTTTGATTTCGGGTTTTCCGTGGCAAACGAGTGGTTCCAGACCTGGTCGGTTCTTTCTTTGAGAATTTGATCGACCTTTTCTTTGTTTTTCGCGAGGTTGGCCAGATCATCGGCAAATAACTGCACGATGGTATTTTTGGTTTGGGCGTTGATGATTTGACCGTAAACAAACCCCGGTATCTCTTTCATACTTTGCAGGTTATCGGCCAGGGCCAAGTCGTCGCCATCGACAATCGCCCGCGAAGATAAAAAGCCGAAAGTGGTAGCCGTTCTCGTGACTGTCGAGACCATGTCAGCTTCAAGTTGTTTCGCCTGGTTATAAATGGTATAGGCGCCAATCGCAGTCACCACAAAGGTGATTAACGCCAGAATCATGATCGTTACTTTCAGGCCAATACTTATCTTTACTTTTGCCATATCCCTTTCCAGTTGGCAAATACCGTAAGCTTTGCCTGCCATCAAACTTTTTTTTATTGTTCGCACCGCGGGTCGCCGCAAAATATCGTGAGATCTCCGGTACCGCGCCCGTAAAGAGCTTGAAAATACCGGCAGAAAACGGGGTGTACGCGTATTCAGCGCCGGATTTCAGCAATGGTGACGATACGCGGCGCAAACGGGATCTTACCTGACAATTAATTGCTTTACATTTCCCCTGATTATGTCTCCGTTGCCTTGCAATGAAACGTTTTTTTATATTGGCGGCCATGTTGCTTTTGGCCTCCTGCAAAGAGCTCCCCCAGGGGCTCAAAGATTGGCAGCAAAAACAGATACAAAAGCGTTACGGGTCGCAATACGACCCCAATCCCGAGAAAATCCCGGAATGGCAGGAAGACTTGCTTGATTACGAAGAAGAAATTGAAGAAAAAATCGAAGCGGCCGACAAAGCGGGCCGTCTTTACCGGAAAATCGGCGAATCGTACGCTTCGGTTGAGATGTTTGACTTATGCATTGAAAACCTGAACCGCGCTATTGAGCTGGGGTATACGATCCCCGACGTCTATTACTCATTGGGGCTTTGCCAGGGTTCCAGAGCCAGGCAACACAACTGGACACCCGCCTATGTAAAAGAAGCCGAAGAGACTTTTTTAAAAGTGCTTCACCTTTCTCCCGGTTACGAAAAAGCCAAGTACCAGCTTTCCATTTTATACTTTTACGGTTTTTCCAGGGTCCAGCCTTACCGCGTTCGCCACACCTCATTCAACGTATCGCAAGCGCAATACCGGGAACATGCACTGGAACTCATGACCAATTATCAGAAGATGGTCCCGGACGACCCGGATTCGTATTTTGCTCTGGGCGGTTACTATTCCATTGCCGGTCAAAACGAACAAGCGGCGGACCAGTACCGCAGAGTCATGAATTTGTTTATCCGCCAATACCCGAAAAGTTACCAAAATTTGCCGGCATATAACCAGGCTGCGCAAAATCTTTCTTTGGTATCCAAATAAGGGGCACCAAAAAAGGCATGTAAAAAACGCAAGATGTTTTTTTGACTTTAGCCTTGCGAGACGCCCGTCTGCATTGTCGCCGCGTATTGTACAAATTGTTCAACTGTCAGCGGTTTGCTGTAGTAAAAACCTTGCGCTTCCCGGCAGCCGTGCTCCAGTAAAAAATCAAGTTGGTGTTTTTCCTCAACCCCTTCGGCAATGATTTCAATGCCGAGACTGGCTGCCATGCTGATAATCGCTTCGACAATTGCCCGGTTTTCCTGGTCATCGGGGATATCTTTTACAAAAGAGCGATCGATTTTAATCTTGTTAACTTTAAACTGCTTGAGGTAACTTAAACTGGAAAACCCGGTGCCAAAATCGTCAATGGCGAGCTTGACGCCGCACTCTGCAAAAGTATCGATCATTTGAATCACTTGATTCGGATTTTTCATCATGACCGCTTCTGTAAGCTCCAGTTCCAGGGCGCCGGTTTCAAGCTTTTCGTCTTGTATGATTTTTCTCACGATATCAGGTAAATCCTCGCGATGAAACTGCACCGCTGAAATATTCACCGCCATGACCACGCCCTTGATCCCCTGCTCAACCCACTCTCTGGCCTGTTTTGCGGCTCTTTGGAGCACCCACAGTCCGATTTCAATGATCTGGCCGGTATCTTCGGCAATGGGTATAAAATCCGCCGGCGAGAGCAGCCCGAACTCAGGGTGCCTCCAGCGCAGCAGCGCTTCTACGCCAATGATCTTTTGTTCGGCGATATTGACTTGGGGTTGGTATAAAATTTCAAATTCTTCGCGCTCCAACGCATGGCGCAAGCCGTTGATAATTTTCAGGCTACGCTCCGCCTGCTTTTGCATGGTATCCGTATAGTAAAAAAACTGGTTGCGCCCGCCCTTTTTGGCGCGGAACATCGCCGTATCGGCGTTTCGCAGCAACACCTCCATCGTCTTGCCGTCCGCAGGGAAAACGGAAACCCCGATTGAGGCTGTGGTAATCAACTCATGAGAACCGATCATGCACGGCGCCGAAATCAGGTGGACAAGTTTATTGGCGACAATCCCGGCCCCTTCGGCGTCGGTATTTGGCAAAACTACAATAAACTCGTCGCCGCCCTGCCTCGACAAGATATCCTCTTCGCGCATTGAATCGCGCAACCGGACAGCGATCTCTTTTAAAAACCGGTCGCCTACCGTATGCCCCAACGTATCGTTGATAATTTTAAAATGATCGAGGTCGAGAATAAAAATCGCAATGCTCTCATTGTTCCGGTTTGCCATCGAAAGTATATACTTAAACCGGTCTTTGAGAAGATCGCGGTTCGGTAAATTTGTCAATTGATCAAAGTAGGCTAAATTTTGAATTTGCTTTTCTGAATTTTTCTTTTCGGTAATGTCTTGAATTGTCCCGTACATTTCAAGAAGTTTGCCGTCGTCATCGCGGCGAAACATACCGATTTTATGAATCCATCTCTCTTGCTTGTCATTGGGGCGGATAATCCGGTATTCGTTATCAAGCACTGCAGTTTTGCGCGCATAACCGTTTTCCAGGTCAACTTTAGCCTGCTGCCGATCATCGGGATGAATGATCTCCACCAAACGCTCCGGCGTCATTTTAACGGAATCTTCGACCCCTAAAATGGCAAATAGCGTTTTGGTGCTGATGTATTTGCCCGATTCAATGTTAAACGAATACGAGCCAATGCGGGTGATTTCTTGCGAATCCTGCAACACGCGGCCCATCTCAATCAATTCATTCTCAGCCAGTTTTTTTTCGGTAATGTCATGAAACGATGTTACAAACATATTATCTTGAAACGGCGAAGTTTGTATTTCAAAAATACGTTTTGATATCGGGCTGGTCATTTCAGTATAGACGGTTTCTGTGACATTGCGATGCCCTTTCCAAAACTCCGTGATCATTTCATTCGTCATTTGGTAAATTTCGGTCGCCGTGCGGCCAACGACCGGGCCGTCAGAGATGAAATCGGCCATCCGGTAAAACGCTTCGTTCACTTGAAGCACCCTGTAATCGACCATTTCGCCCGTTTCGTTGAAAATCATTTCATTTAAGGCGACGCCTTCCAATAAAGTATTAAAGATGGTATTGAGACGATCGTCGCTTTCACGGATTTTACGAAACACCAAAACATACAGCACGGGAGATAAAACCATCGCCAGAATAAGCGAGTCTAAAAGAACCATTTGTAACGAGACCTGGTGCAAAATATCATTTTTATTGGCAATAATGGCGATTGCCAGCATCAATACGCCTTCCGCAATCATGATCAAAATCCCAAGGTAAACAACAAATGCGACGGTCGATATTTTTAGCTTGCCTTTGAAATTCATCACTCTGTACTCACTCTAGCGCCAAGCCCGATTTCACTTATATTTAAAATATAATATTCGATTAACCTTTCCCATGAAATGTACGCTTTTCATCTCTTTTTATTTTTTTGCCGCTTTTTTTAAGCTAACGTACAGCGTCCATAATGACAGTTCAACCTGAAATAGCTACCATTTAATTGATTATTTTCTCGCGAAGCCGCCGGCACAGACGTTAAGAACCGCATAAATCATAAACATCAATCGCGAGTCACAGTGGGTGGATTCCAGCCGACGACTGAGCCTTTTTTAATTCGACCCAGGTACGGCGACACGGTGGTATTCTGCAAAATACGAACATCGTCTTCAATGACAATGGCGCCCAGCGTAGAGCCGGCTCCGATCAGACAGCGCGAGCCAATGACAGTCAGGGCGTAGGTAAATTTCCCGCGCCCGTCATACGAGTGAACGGCCACGCGCGAATAAGCGCCTATCAAGGTTTCATCGCCGATAAAAACGAGTTCAGGGCGAAAATGATCGAGCCATACAAATTGCATGATCTCCGTATTGGATCCGATGCGATACCCCATTCGGCGTAAAAACCTGTTTTTCCCCGGAACGCCTCGCCAGAACTGAGTGACGATCATAGCCAGCCACAAACGGGTACGGCGGCCCAGCGGAAGATTCAGTTTTCGCCAGTTGATCGCGTTTTTCTCTTCCGGGGAGCCCAACCCGGAAAATGTATAATGGCGTTTGATTGGCGTCATGAATTCAATAAATTTCTCGCGCCCTTGCAGGTCGTTCGGATTCATCTCAAGAACATTCACACCGGCATGTGCCGAACTCTTATGAAGCAAAACGCTTCTTTTGTATTTTCGGCTGAGTTTGCAGGCTCGCTTGACCATCTCTTCGGTGACCGAAAACATAACTTCTTTTGGGGTTTTTGACGCATATTGGTTCATGCCGTTTCCATTATAAGCGAAGGCGATATCTGAAACACTTATTTTTTATATGGCGGAAGCTTGCGTAAGCGCCGGGTCGTTCCAAGAAAAGGAATGGATCATGAAGAGAGGCGCGAGAGCGACCGGGGAAACACCGGTAAGACATTTTATTTTTTTAATAATGATTGACTTTTCATTTTATTATATTTTATTGTATTTTATGGAAGAGCGGGCATACAAGCTTTTGTCGGCCAATAAGAGCATTTTTTTTTATTTTTTATGGTTGAACTTAATCACCCTTTTGTTTGTCATTCAATTCGATTCCAACAACCGGCAAATCGAAAGCCTGCAGGCGGGCATCCCCGGCATTGAAGAAAAGCACCGGGAACAGCAGGAAAGTTTAACGAAAAAGAAATCCGAAACGCTGGACCAAATCAGCAAAACGGAAAGCCAGTTGACGGACATTGATACCACTTACATCCGCAGTAAAAATCAACTTACGGCCCAATTAAAAGAAGCGCAAAACGTGCTGGAGGCATTAAAAAATACCCCGTACGCCCAAATCGAACATCGTCTGGAAGAACACCGCAAACGGGTTAACCAGAGCCAGTCAAAAGTCGACGAACTGGAACAAAAAGTCAACTCTCTCAACGACAATCATAGCGAAATATCGGCTCTGGAAACAAAGAAAGAAGAGCTTGAAAAAGAAATTCTCAAGATTGAAAAGCAGATGCAATCGGAAAACGAGATACACAAATCGCAAAAAGAAGCGATCAGCCTATCCATCGCCCAACTGAAAAACCATATTGAATATTACCATTTCCAGGGGTTTGATATCCCTTACCTTTTCCTCATGTCGCTTATGCCGTTTGCTATCTTTGTTTTTTACGGGATGTTCATTATGCACTTTGAGAAGTTCATCGATTTTGTGAGAAAGACCGATAAAAAAGATCAATTGTCCGAAATCACCGACAGCTACCCCTGGTTTATTTTATATAGGTACGAAGATTGCACCAGCCGTTTTATTGTTTATAAACTTGAGTTTTTCAAGGTTGTTTCTCTTTTAAGCGGCGCCATCGCCTGTACGTATTTATCGTACAAACTTTTATATGACTCGTTTACATTTGATGAATATAATTTTTTTAATCCGTACAACCTCATCGCGTTGTTCTTTTCCGGGGTGGTCATTTACCAGAGTTACGTATTAATTGCATGCTATGGCCGTTTTCGAAATCTCATCTCAAGCGATGCCAATTCGCAATAAACATCCCGCAATCATGTTACAGTGACACGCGTTTATTTCGCTTCGTTTATTTCGCTTCAATGTTAATACGGCCGTCTTTGGTTTTAAAAAAGATCAAGGCGTCAAAACTAAGCTCTTGCCATTTTTTGGCCGCGTCATACCATAAGCTTAAACTGCCTGGCGCTTTTTCCATTTGCTGAAAAATCCGGATCAGTGGGTTCATTGTGCCCGAATTCATATACTTTAATCTTGTTAAATCAACTACATAATTTTTGGATACATCGGTAAAAATTTCTTTAAAAACCGGCTCTAAGAATTGGGACGGCTTGATATCGGTGCTTTCGCCTTCCCAATCGATTTTAACGGTACTGCCTTCTTCATTTACTTTGATAATCAGTTTGCCGGATTCATTTTTATATACTTCTTGGGTTACCATTTTTTTTTCCTTACGTTGCATATTTTAGCTATCTCCATTCACTGTATTGTGTAAGCAATAATACCGTATATTATCTAAAATTGAGGGCAACGGCAATGTACCTTGGTATTATTTCACCTCCGGGAATCCTGGAATGCCGGTTTTTTATTTATGGGACTTGATTTTCCTGGCAAAGAGGAACGCGCCAGCTCCGCAGATAAAGCAATGAAATTTGACGATTGATGCCTTCGGCGCTTCGGGCGTTCACTTGAATGAAAAGATAGGTTCCGTTTTTTTTACCCGTTTCAACGGTTAATAGACGGTTGCCGCTATCGTACCGGAATAGCAAAGGATCGTTTTGTTGTAAAAAGTTTTGCCCCCCGTACACATGGATCGTTTGGGGCTGCACCGGAAGATCGAATTTCATTTGAATCTCCTGCCCCGATCGAATGCGGCACCCCGTATCGAGATTAAGCATGGTTAAGGGTAAATTTTTCATCGTTAAAAAAGAGATAAACTCGGATAGCGAATGCCGCCGGCTGACCATATAGCGGTTGATTGTGTAGGGATTCGCCCGGCTGGTATTCCCCCCGGGGAAAACGGTAAAGGCCCCCGCATACCCTCGTTCGCGCAATACGCGAATCGTGTCCACCGTATATACACCAAAGGGATACGCCGCCCACTTTACCTCAAGGCCTAAATTTACTTGAAACGCCTCTTCGGCTTTCCGGAACTCTTCATCCATTTCTTGTTTCGTCAACCGGTTGAGCAGCGGGTGCGTCATGGTATGGCTCTGGACAGAGTGACCTTCGCGGATCATTGTTTTCAGTTCTTCCCATGTGACAAAACCTTTGGCTCGCGAAACGACATTCGGATAAACAAAAAAGACACCGTGAAAACCAACTTCTTGCAAAATCGATCGAGCATGCATGTAGTGCCCCAGCGTTCCGTCGTCAAAGGTAATGATCACCGGTTTCGCCGGGCCGGGGGGCGCCCCTTCCGATAAAAAACGCCGGAACTGTTCGAGTGAAATTGTTTCGTAACCGTTTTCTTTCAGCCATTGCATTTGCCGCCTGAATTTGCTTTTCGTAACGGCGTACTCGTTGTCAGCCAACGGGCTGTCGTCGCGGACAACCAGATGATAGCCTAAAACCGGGATAGACGCGGCGCCTTGCGCCGAAACTGCGGGCAAAGGGCCCCTGGAAAAATATTCGCCCTTTTTTGATTGAGACCGAACCCACGTAACTTCAAACACCCCAAATAACAAAACTAAAATTACGGCTTTTCGGCCATTGAAGAGACGAATCACAATGCACTGGCTAAAAAGAGGCCATCATTGTCAAACAGGATCCGGTTGGTTTGAAACGCCGGCCAGAAAAATGCCGTTGTATCGCCGTTTTGCCGGCTTTTTGGTTGAAATTATCTGCAAATGGCCCGAAAAAATTAAAAATCCGCTGTTTTTATTGTTTTTTAGGTATTTTTTATCGTTTTTCAATAATTTTTTCTTGACAAACGGTATATTTTTTGTTTTATTCATTATGAGGTGTCCATATGAAATACTTAGGCGAACATTCCGTATCATCATTTTTCAGTAAAATTTTCGGTTGTGTAAAATACCTGGTTCTGGCTGGCGCTATTGGCGGTTCCCTGTTTTTTGCGTTTATCTTTTTTTCTTCGCCGGAATACGCCCCCAAAGAAGCCGGGGTGCCGTATTACCTGTTTCAGTTTTACCATGAAATCCTCTCGTCGGATTCCGGTTGGCAAACCGTACGCGACAGCGCATGGCCATTGCGTGTGCTTTTGCTGATTTATTTTATTTTTGTCATGGCCGTTTTGTATCAGGTCATTAGCCAAACCAAGACCCTCTTCGATCATTTCCGTAAAAATATGATTTTTACGCAAAAGAATGTGGCGCTGATCTCCCGGATCGGAAAGCTGCTCTTGGTATATTCCGCCATGACCGTGAACCTTTCTTCGGTTTTTGTCAGCCTGCTTTTGCTGATTTTATGCGAAATTTTTAAAAACGGTACGGCTCTACAGGAAGAGCATGACCTGACTGTGTAATGGCATGATTATCTTTCGATTAGACCGCGTAATGGCCGACCGGAAAATATCATTAAAAGCGCTAGCCAAACGGATTGATTTAACCAATGCAAACCTGTCTATTTTAAAAACAGGGAAAGCGCGGGCTATCCGGATTGCTACGTTAGACGCCATATGCCGCGAGCTCAATTGCCAGCCGGGCGACCTGCTTGAGTTTGAGCCGGATGAAAACCCCGAAGTTGCAGGGTCTAAATAGCAACAAATACATAATGCATCTACAAGGAGTATAAACATGATGAAAGCTGTCGTACTATCGAAATATCTCTCCCCTGAATCAGTCAGAGTAACGGAAACAAATCGCCCGTCGCCAAACGACGGCGAGGTACTGGTGCAAGTATGCGCCTCTTGCATTAATTATGCCGACTTGGGAATGATCACCGGGACACCGTTTATTGTTCGCCTCTGGTCCGGGCTTTTCCGGCCAAAATTACCGACGCCGGGCGGCGATATTGCCGGCCGCATCGTAGCAACCGGGAAAAAAATCACAGAATTTCAAGCCGGCGACGAGGTTGTGGGCGACCTTTCCGGCTGCCATTGGGGCGCCTTTGGCGAGTATGTAACTGCGCGCCCGGAATATTTAGCGCGCAAACCAAAGAAGGTCTCTTTTGAAGAAGCGGCCGCGGCGACCCAGGCCGGCGTAGTCGCTTTGCAGGGACTGCGCGACAAAGGTAAAATATCGCCCGGTATGCATGTTCTGGTTCATGGCGCATCCGCCGGGATAGGAACACTCGCTCTCCAATTGGCCAAGAACATGGGGGCCACCGTTACTGCGTTATGCGGCACTGGTAACCAGGAGCTGGTTCAATCGCTCGGGGCCGACTCGGTCATTGATTATACGAAAGAAGACTTTTCCCGGAGCAAGATAAAATACGATTTAATTGTTGCCGTTGCCGGCGACCGCTCGATTTTCGACTTTCGCCGCGCGCTCAAACCAAACGGCCGCTATGTCGTCATTGGCGGCACCATGAATCAAATTTTCCAGGGGCTTTTGCTTGGCCCGTTACTTACTTTATGGGACAAGCTCAGCGGCAACCGCAAACTCGGGAACCTCATGGCTCACCCGGATAAAAACGATTTGGATTTCATTCTGGAACAAGTGGCGTCGAAAAAGTTAAAAGTGGTGATAGACCGCGCCTACCCTTTTGAAGAGATATCGCAAGCCTTGGCGTATTATCAAAAGAGACATTCGCGGGGCAAAGTAACAATTAAAATATCCGATAAATAACGGCTGCTTTTCGCATGCGCCCTTTTTTGCTTTGAAAGAAGGCGTATACGTTGGCTGAAATCAAATCAGTATGCATACGCCCGTTTTCATAAAGGTTATTCCGTTCCGACGACAAAGTAGCTTTTATGCCCTTTCCACTCAAACGGAAAGGTAAAAGCCGGGATCTTAACGGGCAATTGTATGTTATGATCGTTCCCGGTCACAATGATGGGAACGGAAATTTTATAGTTTTCGCCAAAAGATTCTCCGGCATTCCCGGAAATCACATTGGCCGCTTCGCCAATCATATCGCGCCGCATGGCGTCATCGCCTGCGTTCATCCCCATGGCTCCTAACAGATCGTCTACCATCGCCGCGGAAACCGTAATATAGGTGCCGCCTTTTCGAGCCCCTGAAATGCCAATGATCGCAGAGTAATCCAGAAAAACAAAATTTTCGCTCATTTCATAAGGGTCGCCGATCTTTACGCCGGGGTCAGAGAACTGGGCAAAAAAATTAGCTAAACCATCTGAATAATTTTTTAAGTCCGCTTCGTTCATCCATATCCTCCCGAATTTTGTTGATCTTATCGGTCAGCTTTCCCGCTTCGACCGGTTTAATTAGATATCCGGCTGCGCCCAGGTTAATGGCTTTCACAACCGTATCCTTGGCAGATAGCGCTGATATCATGATAATTTTTGATTTTGGATTGATTGTGAGCATCTCCTGCAAAGCGGTCAAACCGTCCATCTCCGGCATGGTGATATCCAGCGTGACCAAATCAGGCATATGCGTTTTAAACATTTCAATCGCTTCAACGCCGTTAGAGGCATGTGCAACGACTTCATCATCCGTGATTTTCAAATAACGTTCAATCACGTTTCTTACAATTGTAGAGTCGTCAACAATCATAATCTTCATAAACTTCTCCTTTTAGGTTACTTGTACCTGTGTTCAGCGCTTTCCCGTTGTCCCCCCAACGTTTCCAGGGGGAATATTATTTTAAAGGCGGTAAACTCCCCCGTTTTGTAATTGACCTTTAAATCACCGCCCATGTTTTTTATTCTTTGTTTGATAATATCCATGCCTACTCCTCTCCCTGCATGGATATTGGTTTCGCCGCTGGTGGAAAACCCGGAATCAAAAATCAACTTAATGAGTTTCTTCTCGTTCCATTCGTCCCGGTTTTCTTCATTGATTTTCCCTAATTCAACCGCCTTGGAACGTATCGCGTCAAAATTAAACGAACTGCCGTCGTCACGAAATTCAATGACATATTTTTCTCCTTCCGGTTGCATGTTTAGCGTAATGGTACCAAACTCGGGTTTGCCCGCTTCTACCCGCACGCCTGGCTTTTCTATGCCATGGCTGATGGAGTTGCGGGTCAATTGCACTAAAATGTCTCTAAAAAAATATGCGCTGGAACCGGCAATGCCGGTAAAGTCTACCGTTGCCGTGTTCATCTTAACTTTCTTTCCGGTTTCCGAAGCGACGCGTTGCGCCAGTTCTTCAATCGCGGATGGCAGGGCCTCCAGAGCCGAATTGGCCGAATTGGCTTCGCTCTTTTTCCCTTGAAATTGTTGAATCCGCCGGATAAGCTCCTGGATTCGCTGGTATGTCTTTTTAATTCTTTCCAGATCTTCGAGAAAAGATTCGACTTCGCTTACCTTCTCGCTTTCGGACTCTTCGCTGTCGCGGACCTGGGCTATTTTTTCTTCAAATAAGTTCAACTCTTCGGCAAAGAACTTTAAATCAAGAAGAGCGGCGTTGCCTTTCATGGAATGGGCCGCCCGGAAAATTGTTTCAATTGCTTTTTGAAACGAATCTTTCTCTTTTTCCTGAAAGCCTTCGCGGATTGTGCTTTCAATGGCGGAAATTTCAAGCTCTACCCCTTCGATAAAGTCGGCCAGCATGGCAGGCCCTTGCTGAAGAATCGCCAGCATCATCTGGCTTTCGTTTTCAGCCTGAATCCGGTTCATTTCAATCAGCTTTTCCATTTCAACCTGGCGGGTAACGTCTTTCACGCTGATTAAAAAATCCTTGTCTCCGCGCCGTTGTTCGATACGTTTAAATTCAAACTCAACCACCCGCTTGTTCCGTTCGGAATCGATCTGCAGCGTTTCTTCTTTTTCAAGAGGATTTAAATCACGGATCATATCGTCTTCGACATCGCGCGTCGCAATCATCTTGAGGTATTCGTTCAGTTCTTCGATTTTCTTTGCCGGAAAATAGCGCGCCATGACTTCGCTGAACGGGCGGTCCGAAAAACGTTCATCGCCGAAAATACGGTTAATGGCTTCGGATTGCTGGTTCCCGATATGGTATTTGCCGTCTACAAGTTGAATGATAAACAGACCCTCTTCTACGGCGTTCATGATGGTATCTTGTTCGCGCTTGGCGATCACCAGATTCGCATTGGCGTTAAACTCTTTTTGCAGCAACACAAACCTGATTTGACTGACCGATACAGCGATAAAGCCGGTTGAAAAAAGAAAGTAGCTGTTGTTGATTAACGTTTTCCAGTCGAAAGGTTGCAGGGTCAGCGCGTTTAAGCCAAAATACATGCCAATGATGATCATGGAATTCAAGATGGCATAGGCAAAACCCCAGGGGATTAAAATAACAACGGCCATCATGACCAGATTTAAACCCGCGTAGTACGCCGAGTTAAAGCCGCCTAACTGCACTGTCATTACCGAGATCATGGTGCCAACCACCAGGCTGGTAAACATACCATGCAGAGGCGCATAACGCGGGACAAAACGCAGAACAAAGTACTGGCTGATCAATAAAACCGAAACCGCGGCGCGGTTGTAAACGAAACCGGAAAAGAGCTCTCCCGGAACAATGATATAATCGAGTATAATGAATAGGGGGATAAGAGTAAAGCCCAGAATATCGACTATCTTTAACCAATCGATTCGGGTGCGGTTTAAATACTCCATGAATTCCCGCGAACCTGCGGGTTGTAACTGGTAAGCGCTCATCACGACTCCTTGCCTTTTCGAGCGAAAGGACCTGCTTGATCTCGTCCTCTAACGGATACGGATCTTTGCCCTGTGCGGATATCAACGTCTTTCAACCTGGTTTCCCTTTGCGCCTAACTTCGTACCTTTTTCTCTTTGGTATTATGTATTATTCTATAATCTCTATGGATTCGTATTCTCTCCTTGCCGACACATATTATTTATTTATATTTTATATAAGCCATTAGAATTTAAACTACCATCTCGTAAACTTTTTTATTTTTATTCAAATTCTGCATGAATATGCCTTTTATATCTCGTTTGAGAACGCATAATGGGGATAATTCCCGCCCGAAGGACGTTATCTGCCACCCGTTATAAGTCAAAACCGGCGGATTAACGGGTTTGGCTCAGGAAAAGGCGATTTATGTTCGCAGCTCGCTCAATCGCTTTAACAGATATTCCATTTCAGCCCGTTTTTCTTCTCTCTCGTTGATTTTCTCTTCAATAAAATCAACCACCTGCTTTTGAAGTTTGGTCTTGTTTAAACGATTGATATTGGTGATGCCGCCCGGGTTTAACACATTGATTTCAAGAATTTTTTCGTCAATCATATCGACGCCTACGAAGAAAAGACCGTCGGCTTCGAGCTTGGGGCCGATTTTTTTCAGCACGCGTTTTTGCTTGTCGGTCAGCTGGTACTTCTGGGCCGTTCCCCCGGCATGAATGTTGGCGCGCACCTCGTTTTTCGCCGGGATACGCCGGTAAGCGCCAATGGCCTTCCCGTTGAGCATGAGAACGCGGATATCGCCCAGCTCGGCGCCTTCAATGTACTCTTGCAAGATGACATAATTTTGATCCTGGTCGCGGTCAATGTAAAAGTCGAGCAAAGAAGAAATGTTGTTCGGGGCGTTCTTTTCCAAAACAATCACGCCGCGGCCGCCGGAACCGTCTAACGGTTTTAAAATCATTTTATCGCTTTTTGATTCGCTAATGGCCTTTTGCAAATACCCTTTGTTTTTGGAAACATGGGTAATCGGCAAAAACGTATTGTTAGGGTCATGGAACGTCGTGGTATACAACTTGTTATTGGCCTTTCGCAAACCGTCAATATCGTTGATTACCAGGGTTTCGTTTTTCACCGAGTCCAGAAAATTTAAAATCAAAGGGTCAATGGGGGGGTCGCGGCGAATGAAAATACAATCAAACGTATGCAGGGGCAAAAGCTTTTCTTTAAAGCGGATTTTTTTATAAAATGTCGAAAACGAATCGCTTACTTTTTCAGGCCTTTCGATCTCTTTGGCAAAACCATGGGCAATGTTGTTGCGAACCGTCAGGTTTTGCGCATAGAGAATGTACACCCGGTATTTTCTGGCGCAGCACTCATGCAAAATACGCAGTGTTGAGCTTTTTTCCGGGTTAATGTCATCCCAGTTTTTGATTAAAAAGGCTATGTTCATGATACTCTCTTTCGAGTCGGCAGTTTTCGGGTCGTTCGGCATTATCTCCACCTTTTGTCTTCATACGGCATTTTCAGGCGCATTTGCAATAGATTTGCAGATACGCCAATGCACATGGAGAGCCTCTACGCCAAAAACACGGTGAAATAGCAATCACTATTTTAACCGGCCTTTGCCCGTTTTTTTGCCCCGTAGCTTATTATCGCATTATAGCGTATAAACGGCTTTAACCCCGGCAAACTTCCGTTATCAACCTTTTTTTTTGATTCCGGCTATAATATCAAGGAATTTTTGATTCGGTTTTTGCCCGTTTTTATCGGCGCTAAACTCGGGTTTGATGGAATCTACAAAATACATATCCACTTCGCCCTTGTTCTTGGCGGCCACCCGGCCCCGGTACGTACAGTTAAAATACTCTTTCACCAGTTCATAGGTAGACATGCTGATGTTGACTTTGCCGGGCATCCCGGAAGACTCCATCCGGGCGGCGGTATTGACGGTATCGCCCCAGATGTCATAGGCAAACTTTTTCTTACCGACCACACCGGCCACTACGGGTCCGGTATGGATACCTAGACGAAGCTCCCAAAACGTTTCGCCCGACTTTTTCCTTTTTTTCTCGGTGTCGACCATGAACTTCTGTAGCTCCAATGCGGCGAGAACGATCTCCAGCGAGTGAGACAGATTCTCCTCGGGAACCCCTCCGGCCACCATATAAGCGTCGCCAATCGTCTTGATCTTTTCCAGGTGGTATTTTTCTACGAGAGAATCAAAATAATTAAAACAGTAATCCAGATCGCCAATCAACTCTTCCGGGCTTTTTTCTTCGGCAATCATGGTAAAGCCCTTGAAATCGGTAAACATCACCGAAACCGAATCATACCGGCGGGGCGCGGCGCGCCCTTTTTCTTTCAATTCGTCCGCAATGCTGGCCGGTAAAATATTCAAGAGCAGTTCATCCGATTTTTTACGGCTCTCTTCCAGGTCTTTGGTTCTCTCTTGCACGCGTACTTCGAGCAAATCTCTTTCATTTTCAAGCTCTTCGTATGCCTGCGCATTCGAGAGCGAAATACCCGCTAGCGAACTAAACGCCGCCAGAAGTTCTTCGTTTTCTTTGGTAAATTCCGTTCCGTCGAGCTTGTTTAATACCTGGATCGCCCCAATGATATTATGGCGCGGGTCATAGACCGCCATGCATAGGATCGATTTGGTACGGTACCCCGATTTTTTGTCAAAGTCGCGGTTAAAACGGGCATCCTCGTATGCATCGGGGATATTCACCGTCTCGCCTGTTTCTGCCACATGCCCGGCGATCCCCTGCCCCAGCGGGATCCGGATTTCGGAAGTCCCTTGCGCGACCTTCGACCATATCTCTTTTTTCTCAAGGTCGGCCATAAATAAAGTGGAACGATCGGCGCTCATCACCTGGGTTACACTTTCCATGATCAGCATCAAAAGGTTGTCGAGGCCTTTTTCCGCCATAATGGAGCGCGCCGAGTCCATGAGCATGGATAGATTCAGGGTGCGCCTGTTTAGACTTTCGAGAATATCGAATTTCATGCGCATGGAGCCGTCTTCGTTGACTTCAAGCCCCGGCAGGGAACCTTCAAATTGCTGCCCGTACAATTCAATGTATTTTTGTTTTTGACCGGTTTTATCCATGCATCTATTATTTCGGGTTATTTCTATGCCAATGTTAAGCAAATTATAATATATTATCGGCCAATTGGTACGGCCTCTTTTCGGAATTATCGCCTCCGGAAAAGAAAAATAGCCGCTTCCAAAGTTCCGGAACCACAGATTTGAAAAAGTTTTTCATGTAAAGCACTTCCCGCTACATTTTTTTTCTTTTTGTGGACGCTTTTGATAAAAATCATTACCCTATTATAGGGTAGGGGGGTATCCCACCGAATGGAAGCAGGTAAAGCGACGCGGAGCAGACCCCCCAACAGATACTAAAATGGAAAACAATATAACAACCGAAAAAACAACGAATGCTCCCGACCGGCGCTCAAATGAGCCCTTACCGGAGCCTCTAATAGAGCCTTCCGGTGAACATTCGCCGGATGAATGCCACCAACGGGTCGCCCACCACCCGGAGCACTTGAAAATTGAGATGATCCAGCGCTTGCGCCGCATAGAAGGTCAGGTTCGGGGGATCGCGCGGATGATTGATGAAAATCATTATTGCGACGATATTTTGCATCAAATCCTTTCCGTAGAGTCGGCCCTTTCAGGCGTAAAAAAAAGTTTGCTCAAAGCCCATATCAAGGGGTGCGTCGCTGATCAGTTAAAAAACGGCTCCGATGAGGTCATTGAAGAGCTGATGGTCACGATGACAAAAATGATGAAATAATTAAAATAACAACTAAGAGGTGTAACATGCAAGAAGAGACAAAACAAACCAAAGTTTTTCAGGTAACGGGAATGACATGCGGCCACTGCGCCATGAACGTAGAAAAAGCCTTTCTATCGATTACCGGCGTTGAAAACGCCACGGTCAATCTCGAACAAAAAAATGCGACCGTCGGTTTTGATAGCTCTAAAACAAACCCGGAGCAAATCATGGAGCAAATCATTCACGCACTCGACGGTACCAACTACCAGGCTTCGTTGTAAAAAGTCGTTTGCCGCCACTGGAGGATCACATGTCACGCAACAACAAAAGTCAAAACGCCGCCGGCCATCCCGGGGCCGAAAACTCCCCGGGTACCCCGGTCGGGACAGCCAATGCCCCCGCTTCAAGCGGTTCCCTTGAAACAACTGGCGCAGTTGACTCAACTGACTCAATTGATATCATTGGCATGAGTTGCGCGAACTGTGCCGCCACCATTGAAAAAGGACTTCAATCGATCGAAGGAGTCAGCAAAGCCGGGGTAAACCTTGCCACCGAACGGGCGAGCGTTCAATATGACTCTCACCTTGTCACCCGCCAAAAGCTCGAAGAGCGAATCCGGGAGCTGGGTTATGATACGGCCCCGGGCAAACCCCGGGGCGGCGAGACTGCCGGGGGAGGCGATTCGGTCGAATTCGGTTTAACCGGCATGAGTTGCGTCAACTGCGCCCAAACCATTGAAAAATCCATCGAAGCATTGCCCGGTATCAAAAAAGTTTTGGTTAACTATGCTTCGGAAAAGGCCTATGTCGATTTGGAGCCCTCGCAAATTTCAACGCAGGAAATCATACGGGCGGTCGAACAGGCGGGCTATGGCGCGTTTGTACAAAAAGAGTCCGCATTGGGCCGCCGGAAAAACGCCCCAGCGGGCTCCTCCAGCCAGGCCGACCTGGCAAAAGAGAAACATACGCGTCATTTAGGCCGGCTTTCGCTCATTGCAGCCTTGCTGAGCGCCCCTATGCTTCTGGGGATGATTTTGTCCATATTTTCTTCGATGTTCGGTCTTGGCCCGGCTCATGACCCGGCGCACTCCGAAACATTGGCTGCGGAAGGCGCATCAAGCCTGCTGCCGGCCCTGGTTCACTGGCTGCATCTGCCGTGGCTGCAACTGGCGCTGGCTACGCCGGTTCAGTTTCTCATTGGCGGTCGTTTCTACCGCAACGCCTGGCATGCCCTCAAAGCGCGCAGCGCCGGTATGGATCTGCTCGTTGCCCTGGGAACGTCGGCTGCTTATTTTTACAGCATCTATAGCGGGTTTTTTGCGCCCAACCACACCGGCCTCTATTTTGAGGCTTCAGCCGTGGTCATTACCCTGGTTCTCTACGGAAAATACCTGGAAGCCAGGGCAAAAAGCAAAACCGCAGGCGCCATACGCGCTTTGATGGATTTGCAGGCGAAAAAAGCGCGCTTATGGAGAGACGGGGTAGAGACAGAAATCCCCATTGAAGAGGTTCAACTGGGCGATATTCTTGCCGTACGGCCGGGCGAAAAGGTGCCTGTCGATGGCGTCATTGTAGCCGGGAACTCATCGGTCGATGAAAGCATGCTGACAGGTGAAAGCTTGCCCATCGAAAAAAAAGAGGGCGACCATGTCACCGGCGCAACCATCAACTTATATGGAGCGTTTCGGTTAGAGGCCCGCGCTATCGGTGAAGAGACGGCATTAGCCCGTATTATCCGAATTGTAGAAGAGGCACAGGGGTCCAAGGCGCCGATCCAGGGGCTGGCCGATCGTATTTCGGGTATATTTGTTCCGGCCGTATTGACAGCGGCGGCGATCACCTTTGCCATTTGGTATTTTTTTCTCGGCGACTTTGAAGCCGGCTTGATCAATGCCGTCGCGGTTCTGGTCATTGCCTGCCCCTGCGCTTTGGGCCTGGCTACGCCGACCGCTCTTATGGTAGGGACCGGCAGAGGCGCCACCCTGGGGATTTTAATTAAAAATGCGCAGGCTTTGGAACTGGCCGGTCAGGTCAATTCGATCATCTTTGACAAAACCGGCACCATCACCGAAGGCAAACCCGAAGTGACCGGCATGATCGCTTTTGCTCCCCTTTCTCAATTGCAATTGATAGCCATTGCCGGGGGAGCTGAGCAACAATCCGAACACCCGTTGGCTCTAGCCATCGTTGAACGGGCGAAAAAAGAGAGCGCCGAATTACCCGCCCCCTCGGACTTTCAAGCCGCGCCCGGCAACGGGGTCAGTTGCCGTTTTTTAATAGCGCAAAACCAGGGCTTGTTTTCAGGTTTGCTTTCCGCTTCGGGGAACGCAACGGAAAATCAAGAAAACGCTTCTCTGGCTTTCCTTGCCGGGAAACCACAATGGCTGCAAACGCAAGGGGTGGAGTTTGATGAAAAGACCTTAAAAACAATTTCGGAAATGGAAAGCGCCGGTAATAATTGCACTGCGGTTGCTCTCAACGGATCGCCGGCCGGCATCATTGCGATTGCCGACCGTATCCGGCCTACTTCAAAAGAGGTCATTCGCTCGCTGCAAGAGAGCGGGATTGACGTATACATGCTGACCGGAGACAACCCCGGCAGCGCCGGATCCATTGCCCAAATGGCGGATATCCGGCCTGAAAACGTCATTGCCGGAGTATTACCCGACCGAAAAGCGGGCGAAGTGAAACGGATCAAAGAATCGGGGAAAATCGTCGCCATGGTTGGAGACGGGATCAATGACGCCCCCGCCCTCGCCCAGGCCGACGTCGGTTTGGCAATGGGGAAAGGTTCGGACATCGCCATTGAGTCTGCCGACATTGCCCTCATTCGGAACGACCTTGAAGCGGTTCTGGGGGCCATACGGCTTTCTAAAAAAACAATGAGCAAGATACGTCAAAATTTATTCTGGGCTTTCTTTTACAACACCCTGGGGATACCGTTTGCCGCCGCCGGTTTTCTCAGCCCGGTCATTGCCGGCGCGGCAATGGCCTTTAGTTCGGTTTCCGTTGTGACAAACAGTTTAACGCTGAGAAAAACCCGTATTTAATACCAAAATTAAACGTGGCGCCTTTACTGGCGCCGCTTCATTTTAAATGCGTTTAGAATATCTCTCAAGACCTTGGTCTGGTCGGCCATTTCTTCGGAGGTACCGGAAAGCTCTTCTGCGGAAGCCGCGTTGCTTTGCGCAACTTGATTTAACTGGGCAACGGCATTGTTCATTTGGTCGACTCCGCCTTTTTGTTCCATGGATGCGGCTGAAATTTCTTTGACCAATTCGGCTGTCCGGTTGATTTCAGGAACCACCGTTTCAATCAATTCTCCGGCTCGTTGCGAAACCTCAAGGCTATCCGAAACCATGTCCCGGATACGTTGCGCTTCCGCCTGGCTCCGCTCTGCCAGTTTTCTTACCTCTGCGGCAACCACGGCAAAACCTTTCCCGGATTCGCCGGCCCTGGCCGCTTCAATCGCGGCGTTTAAGGCAAGCAAGTTTGTCTGGTATGTAATTTCTTCAATGACGCCGACAGCCCCGGCAATATCGCTCATGGCCCGTACGGTCTGGGCGACGGCTTCGCCCCCCTGCACGCTGAGCTCCGATGTTTTTTTGGCGATATCTTCGGTTAAATGAGCGTTTTCCGCATTTTGGGTAATAGTGGCCGTCATTTGTTCCAGCGAAGAGCTGGTCTCTTCTACGGCAGCCGCTTGCTCGCTGCTGTTCTGGCTCAGGGCATGGGCGGTGGCGTTGATATTATCCGAGGCATGCGAGAGTTTTTCGCCATTTTCTTTTATTTTGCCAATCACGCCGGCAAAGTTATTCATCATAATATGCATTGACTTGTAGAGTTCGCCCACTTCGTCATGGCGGTTTACCGGCAAATCAATTTGCATATACCCTCTGGCAAGGTTGTCTCCGATGCGGTTTGAATTTTTAACAGGCTTAATCAATTGTTTGTTCACCAATGCCGCCTGGTATATATAGACAAGTAAAAACAACCCGCCTGAAACGGCAGCTGCAACGGTAAGCTCAACCCCGAGAAAACTCGATAAGGCGCCAAACGCAATCGGTAAAATCATCATCAGGTTCAGCAGTAGAAACTTAGTCATGATTTTTATGCGGGAATTGTCTTCCGTATAGGGGAAGTGAGCTTTCCCGTTAATTAAATTAAAATAGAGCCGTGAAATTTTATCAATGTCAGACCGGTTGGGACGATACCGGACCGATAGATAACCCACATGTTCGTCGTTTTCAAAAAGCGGCGATACGCGGGCGTCAACCCAATAAAACCCGCCGTCTTTGGTTCTGTTTTTCACAAAACCTCGCCAGCTTTTGCCTTTTTTAATGGTAGTCCAAAGATCGTAAAAAGCCGAGCGAGGCATATCCGGGTGCCGGATAACACTGTGCGGGTAGCCAATCAATTCGCTTCGCTCAAAGCCGGAAACGTCAAGGAAATCGGAATTTACGTAAGTAATGACCCCTTTTAAATCAGTATGAGAGACTAGAATTTGACCTTCATGTAAAACCACTTCCCGGTCGTTGACAACGACCGACATCTGTTTTTTTTCGCCTTTTACCCGAGATCTTTTAAACAACATGGTTCACCTCTAAATCAATCGTTAATCCTTAGACGACAAAATGCGTCTGGCGGCTACAAATAGCTACTATTAATTAACGGCTATTTCCAGATAATAGTATAATCAAGAGTGGAAGAAAGGTCATGAAAAAGAGGATCTTGGTGATATTTCATGGTATCCGTAACAATTTTGCCGCCGTCTTCTCTTAAAAAACGATATCCGCCATGGTGAACAGCGCTCACCGTTTGGCGGGATTCGCCGGCCGCCAGATCGACGGACCCATGGCATATGCAAAAATAGCTTTCTTCTTCCGACATGACCCTGACGTAAAAAATCGTTCCGCGGACCGCAATATCGCCTGCAGGCGTATGAAACAAATAGCGCGGCTTATCCGGACCGCCGGACGTTTCGGCCAGGTTTGCATCTGCCGGTTGGCGCGGGCGAATGACGGCTGCAACGGCGCCTTGTTCCAAATCAATTACGGTTTGTCCGTCTTCCCGGCGGTATGTCAACCGGCTGGCAAACTGAACGTCAAGGGCCATCTCTTTTTCCAGAATCAAGCGATAGCTGCCCTCGCTGTTTTCAATGACGTCTCCTGAGTCGATCCGGACTTTTGCCCCGCTTATTTGTTTTCCGTTCAGGCGTAATTTGCCGACAGTTTTGGTTTGGGCGCCGGTTGTATCAGCCGCCATATAGATTGTGGCTTGGCTTGAGCGGCCGGTTTGAATAAAAACAATGGATACGAGCAGAGCTGAAAAGACGGCTGCCGCCAGCGCGGCCGCTAAAAAAGGCCGGCCCTGGATAAGATTCGGTCTCTTTTTAAGAACCCCTTGAACCCCCCGGGCGCCCCCCTGAGAAATTTCACGGATTTTATCGTTAACTTGATCACCCGACGGCGACTCTTTGCCCGCCGTGCGTTTGGCGGCGTCAATGCGCTCTAAAATGGCGGCCCAACCCGCTTCTTTTTTCGCCGGGTCCAAAACGGTTTCATCACGCATTTTTCCGTACTCTTGCAGCAATGCCCGCGTCTCTTTATCCGGCTGGCCGTCGTCAAGGCCAAGCAAGTGATCCAGCGTTTGTTTTACTTTTTTATCGCCCATTCTTTTATCCGTGTACCGATCTATTCATTAGACATTCTTTCTATCGATTCTCTGTCCGTATTTATTCTATATCCTTTGGATCTCATGCTCCCTTTTATTTTAAATTTATATTTAAATCATCCTTGTAATTTTGATATATAATATTGCGTATTCTTTCAAAGTGGCGGCGTATGGTCCGAAACGGTATCTTCGTAATATTCGAGATCTCTTCATGCGTCAGTTCATAATTGATCCTGAGCAAAAACAGTTCCGGGAAAAGCGGGTTTTCATTTTTTAACGTTTTCACAATCGACTCTTTGAGCATTTTCCAATCGATGGCGCTTTCCATTTTTTCCCCGGAAGCCACGCTGTTTAAAAACTCCCCTTCATCCTGGATTTCTTTTCTCTTTGCTCTTTTTCGCATATAATCAATCAATAAGTTCCGGGCGATGGTAAATAGCCAGGCCTTTACATTCTCAATATCCTTATAATAAAGATCCGCTTTGAGAAAGGTTTCCTGCATTAAGTCAAACGCAATCTCATCCGACCCGGAACGGGATTTTAGATAATGATAAATCGAGTCCGAGTATGACTCATATAGCTCTTTCAGTTGGCTTGTTTCCATTCGCGCGCCGGTATTGATATAACGAAAAAAAATCCTTTGTGTGGCCTATTTTTTGGCCACCTTTTTTATATCGTACAGTCTTACCCATATCCAAAGCTTTTAAATTTTACAGGCTTTGTTTTTTACTACTGTTTTAAAAACAACAAGGAGAATGATTATGAATAAAAACCTCAAACTTTTGATCCTCGGCAGCGCCATGACAGGGATGGTATTTACCACCGCTCACGCCAAAGCGAAATGCGGGACAGGCAAGTGCGGATCCTCCATGGATAAAAAATGCGAAGAGATGAAATGCGGCGCAGATAAAGAAAAATGCATGGAAGAGCATAAAAAAGAGAAAAAGTAAATGGAGCTTTTCAGCAAACAGTTGCAATCGCAAAATTTAAAAAAGATTTCGGGCGTCGGCATTGGCCTGCGCCAATCTTTTTTAAGCGAGATCGAACCGGCCGGCTTTCAGCCCGGCTGGTTTGAGATCACGCCGGAAAACTGGGTGGAGATGCCATACCACCTGCGGGACGACTTTGAAAGAATCGCCGCTTCTTTCCCTTTGGTCGCCCATGGAGTATCTTTATCCATTGGTTCGCCCGAAGAGCCGGACCGCAATTTTTTACGGGACTTAAAAATATTTTTCGACCGTTATGGCATAGAGCACTATTCCGAACATATTAGTTATTCCACCTGGTTTGGGGCGCAAAGTTACGAGCTCATGCCTGTCCCGATGACTGAACGCATGGGGAAGTTCATTGCGCGTAAAGCCAAAATGATCGGCGAAATTCTGGAACGCCGTCTGATCCTGGAAAACCCCAGCTATTATTATATCCCCGAAAGCGAAATGGTTGAAACCGATTTTATTAATTTTGTATTGGAAGAATCGGGCGCCGGTTTTCTGCTGGATGTCAATAATGTTTATGTCAATTCGGTGAATCACGGTTTTCAAGCAAAAGAGTTTATTGATAAACTTCATTTGGACAAAGTCTCTTACCTTCACATTGCCGGCCATACCTGGTTTGAAGAAGACCGTCTCATCATAGATACCCATGGCGAGCAAATTTGCCAGGAAGTCCGGGAGTTGCTCCGCTACACATTGCGCAAAGTCGAAGCCCCGGTCTTGATTGAGCGCGACAACAATATCCCGCCGTTAGCGGAAATGATTACCGAATACGATGAGATTTCTCTCTTGACGGAAAAAGTTCAAAACGAAAAGGCGCAAGCAAATGGCGCCGCGCCCTCCCCGGAAAACAATACAAAGGAGAAAGCATATGCATAACCCTGCCCTCGAGTTCGCCGATACGTTAGACGATACAATTGGCAACGCCGCAGACGGCAAACAAACCGGCGAAAAGTCGCTCCCCGGTTACCGTTTTTTCCAATACGCCACTTTCCGGATCCCCGAAGACTCGGAGCTCCCCGGAAACGGTCAACCTAAGATTTACCGGGAACTGGTATTCCACCGGTTTTACGAAGGCATTACCTCCATGTTCCCCTTGCTGACCGGCTTGCTGGGCGACGAAGCTATTCGTTCGTGGGTGTCGGCTTTTATCCGCAGCGGTTGTAACGCCCCCACCATACGGAGAATGGGCGGGCAATTCCGCGATTTTCTTTTAAACAAGCCGGCCATTGAAAACGACGATTCGTTACACGACATGCCGAACATCCCCGAGAATTTATTGGCCGACCTGCTTTGGTATGAGTGGAGCCAGATCGACCTTCTGCTGCGCGATTATAGCGGCATCCGGATGCATGCGCATGAACAAAACAACCTGCAGCCTTTCGATTGGAACCGCCCGGTGACCAAAAGCGCGTCTGCGGTTTTAAAAGAGATTGATTTCACTGTTCACCGCAACGATTACCTGCCCGTACAAGAGATGCGCCTATTGCTTTATTATGATTTTGAGCAAAAAACAGTTTTTTACCGCGAGTTAACTACGCCTGCCGCCAGCTTTATTGAAAAACTGCCGTGGTGTTCCCCCGAATTCGCTTTGCAACTTTTGGCGGGCGAACTTTCCTTTACCCCGGAAGAAACCGGCGAAGCGCGCATTCTCTTTTCGGGCTTGATGCAAGAACTTTATGAACTTAAAATCTTGATCCCCCGGCAAGCTGAGTAGAGCCAACCAAAACCAAAGGGCGTCGCGCTATGACCGGGGCGAGTCAACGTGCAGCTGGCGGTAAATGCTGCGCGCCACCCCCAGCAAAAGCAGCATTGCCACGCAAAGCGACGCCCATAAAACAACCTTCATAGGCGCGCCTTCTTCTTGCGGCGAAAACAAGGTTTTGCCCTCTCTGCCAAAAAGCTTGCCGGCATTTGCAGTTTGGTACGTCACTTTTATTTGCCTCTTTTTTTGGGCCGCTTCGATCATTCGAGCCAAACCGGATCCGTTTCCATTGTTTTGTTTCGGTTCGGCAGACTCTTTCCCGAAGGCAAGATAGTAGGTTTCTTGCCCTTCTTGTCTCAAACCGGCGGAACCGGCGAAGGTCAGCAAATGGGGTTTCCACCCGAATTCAACTTCACCGGCCTGAAAGTACCTGTCGCCCCGGATACGCCAGTATGAATATTGCGCAGGCAAAAATTCCATTTCATTGTAAAGGACAATCTGCGGCCCTGATTTTAAGTGGTATAAAAAATCATAAGAGACCGTTTTCCATTGCATATCGTTTTTTTCTTTTTCGTCAGACGATAAACCGCCCTCCGGGGGCGGCTCTTGCATGGCAAAAGCGGTCACATCAAACCCTCTGTTTACGGGGATACCCGAAAGCCTGATTTTTTCCACCGGAATTTGACCCGGCAAATAAATAATATTTTTTAATTTTTCTTCCCGGTTCAAGTCGCCCGGTTTTTGATACGCCTCCCCCCGGATCCACTGCAACCGGGGTAAACCCGTTTCAGTGACTTGCGCATACACGGCTTCGATCCGATAGTCGAGTTGCGTCTCGTGCGCGGAAGAGATACGGGCGTATTTCAAACCCGATAAATTGGCTTCGATCGCCGATTTTTGAACTTTTCTTCCGCCATGTTGTAAATCATATAGATAGTATGGTCCGCCAACGGCTCTCCACCCGGAAAGGTCGTTTGCGCCTTCGAGGCGAATCGCACGGATTGCGGGGGTTCCGGCGCCCGAACCGGCAAGGCGGATATTGAGTCCGCTGACTACCCCGTTTATTTCGCTAAGATCAATGATATAACTTTCGGGCATGCCGCGGCGTTTCTCTTCGGTTGTTTCAATTTGCACCAGGGCGTCCGACGATGAGCCCCCGCCGGCGTTTTGTTTTTGCGTGACTTGAACGGTGATATTGTCGCGGCGATTTTGTTTGATCGGGTAGATCGGAAAAATGGGCGCCGCAAACTCTTTGAGGTTTGTTTCCATTTGCGGTTTTTCCAGGGCAAATAAGATTCGTTCTCCTTTGGCGTTAAACATGGCGACATCGTCCCATTGGCGGGAAACAACCCCCAAATAAACTTCGGGAGGCAAAAGCATCCGGTAAAAATCGGAATCTCCGTTTGTCTCTACGGCCATGGCCCAGCGATACTCCTGCAAGATTGAATCAACCACTTGATTCTCTCCTGCGTATAACGGCTGAAAACCGGGAGAAAGAACCGCGGCAAATACGCCAAAAAAAGAGAGGCCACAGAACACAAAAGACAGAAAGGACAACGGATGCATTGTGTCTTTTAATGGTTGAATAATTTTTGTCATGGTACTGTTTACGATTTTTTTCATTTTGTTTCCTTAAATTTTTAACGATTATGATTTCTTTTTCCCGCTTTCGGTTCTTCGTTTTCTTTACTGTTTTCTTTGCGGTTCTCGGGCGGAACCGGAGCAAAATAACCGACCAGCAGCAATAAAATTCCAATAGCGACAAATGTCACTATACGGAGCACCGTTTGCGTATTGGATAGATCGATAAAAAAGAGCTTGAATACCGCCAGGCCGAGTAAAAAAGCCCCGGCCACCCACACTTGGCGCAATCGGTAGGCATTGCCGGCAATGGTAAGACACAGGCCGGCTACTCCCCAAACAATGGAATAGGTCATCTGCACGGCCATTGATTCATACATGACATCCCAATACCAGGCAACGCCAAAGGAGTGGTGCAGCAACCGGGCAATAGACATGTTCACTACGCTAAAGAGCGCAATCATAAAGAGAAAAAATACAGGTTCGAACATTTGACCTTGCTCGCGCGAATCCGGCGGCGCTTGATTTGCCGCGCCCGAAGTTTTCAAAAGATACCAGCGCAGGGTTACGCCAAGCCCCAGCAATGAAAAAAGATCAAGCGGGTTCAGCACGAAAAGGTAGGCAATCGGGTCGGTTACCCCCGGCGATTGCAGGTTAACCCAAAGCAGAACAAGCAATGTTTGCGCCGCCCACCATGCAGCAACCACAGCGGCGTAAAACGGGGCAAACTCCCGGATCGTTTCCGAATTTAAAAAGCGGGGGTTCGAGACAAGAAACAACATTGCCGCCGGGAATAATAATAACGGCAAGGCGCCCCAGATTGTATCGGGGAAGAGCGATTGAATTTCATAACTGCATTGAATGGCAAACACCCACAATAACGTCGCCGAAGACAGGTGGATAAATTTCCAGCGCCGCGCCGGGCTTTTCCGGTACAACCACATTGTAAGAGAGAGGGCTGCGGCATGAAATACCCATGCGACCCAACCGCCCCGGTCAAATAAGTCGTTCTTGTGGTCCCCTAAATTAAACAAAAAGAGCAACACCAGCAAGGGTATCCAGCCATAGATAAGGCGGTTCAGTTGGCGCCAGTCCGTTTTACGGGCGGCGTACGCCAGCCCGGTTGCGGTGGCGCTGAAATAAACGCTATAATAATGCCAGTATTCCCGGTAGTCTTCGAACAAAATATCCGCCTGGATCAAACCCGCGATGAGCCAGAAAAAGATCGCCGCGGGCAACAATAGATTCCGAAGCAACTCTTCCAACAACCCGGCTATCCGTTGCCAACCGCTTTCAGCTAACGGCTCATACTCCGTGCTGTTTTTCTCTTTCCGGTGATACAACCAGGCGGAAATCAAAGAAGAAATAACGATAATTAAAAAACCGAAATACTGTCCGTTGAAAAATATTTTCTGGGTGTAATCAAGTTGCTCTAAAAATACGGACCAGGAGGCGGCTTGCAGCAAGACTCCGAAAATTCTAACGAGCATGCGGCCCTGCCGCAAACTCACCCAAACGAGCGCCGCCCCTTCCATTGCCCACATGGCGGACGTTGCGGGAGCGTTTAGCGCAAGCGGAATGGAAAGATTGGCAAAGATTATCCCTAACGCTAAAAAACCGTCAAGGAGATCGCGCAAGGGTTCTCTAAAGCGGGCCAGCAAGGTATACGACAACGCCAAATAATACCCGCCCATGAGCAGGCTTGCGATGGAAAGCCCATACTCGGTTTCTTGCAATAGATAATATTGCAAACCGAAAACGCAAACCGGCAAAGCGAAGACAAGCGTTGTGTCAATGTACCCTTTGAAGCGGACTTGCCTTCGAATGGCATACAATACGGAAATGAGAGAAAATATAATAAAAAATGCGGTTAAAAAAAACAAACAAAAAGCGAAATAATCCGGTTGATAGCTTCTGGCGCCCCAGACGGCGCCTACGCCAAAAGTAAAGAAAAAGGCAATGAGGTTTAACAGGCGCCAGGAACGCGCGTACGCGACAAATAATATTCCTAAATCCAGAACCAAGTAATATCCGAAAAGAACGATATAATTGCCCTGCCCGGTCGAAGCCAGGACAGGCGCGGCAAACCCGGCAATGGCGGAAATCAAGGCCATGGCCATTGCGTTTTGCGCCGCCGATAAAAACATACCTAACGCGACAATGAAAACCAGCGCAACAAACGTCGCGGCCGCAGAGATCAAAGCGTAAAACTTAAACGAAACAAAGACGGTTAAATAGAGAATACCAAGCCCGCCCCCTTGTAAAATTACGGCGTAATGCCACCGCCTGTCTTTTAAACGAAACCCCAGAACCACCAAAACCGCTCCCAATAAAAATGAAGCCGCCAGCCTCAATTCAATGGGAACCATGCTGTGTTCAATCGCGTATTTTAACAGAAAAACTATGCCGATAAAAAGAATGATCACACCGGCGAGAACGGCCGTATTGATGCCTGCAATATATTCCAATATATTTTTTACGACGCTCGCCGCGTCGCCGGTCTCGTCATACGAACCTTTCGCCTTTTCCGTAGCCGGCTCTTGTCCGGCGTTAACCGCTACGTTAGTAGCAACTTTTCGCGCAACGTGACCGGATTTGGCTGATGCCGCGATGCTGCGGCGCTTTTCCGTTGCGTTTGCCGCGCTTGACCTGGCCGGGCTTTCTTCGCCCTGTTTTTGAGAGTTTTCTTTCGCCATGCGTCCGGCCGCCTGTTCGCCCGGCTGCGGCGATTCCTGCATTTGTGCAAGAGTTTCAATTGCCTGCGCCTGCCTTTTTTGTTTCTCTTGTTCTTTGCGCAATTGAGACAGCAACTGCTGCGCCATATCAAACTGTTTTTGCAGATCTCGCAATTTACCGAACAAGAAACCGATTAGAGCTCCGGCGACAAAAGAAAATGAATTTTCTTCCAACGCATACCCAAAGACCCCGCCGGCCAGCGTTAAAAACATTTGCACTGCATTCATTTTTAAAGATTAAAATATACCGAATGATGTAAAGTTTTTTTTACATGAATATAATCCTTCTTGCGTGTATTCATTTTCACGCATCCCTGCCCCTTGGAATATCCCGCCAAAACCCCGATTTTAACGGAAAAACCGGATTCGTATTTCATGATTTTTACATATTTATTATTCAAGCCGCCCCTGGAAACCGGTTGACTACCCGTAAAGGTCCGTTAAAGTGACGAAAACATCATTTTGACCAAGGGGGAGGCAATTGGCAAAAAAAGTTCAAAAAAGCCGCGCAAAACGATTTCAAATCGCCCAACTCATTGATATTTCCAATAACCGGGAAAACTTTATCCCGGCGCAAGGGATCAATGTGAGCAAAACCGGAATTCTCGTAGAAACTCCGGAAGACATTGAGATCCATTCCAGAATTTATTTCCTGTTACAATACCCCGGTAGCGAAGAATCATTTGAAATGGAAGGGATCGTTGTTCGCGGCGAGAAAAAAGGTAAAAAATATGAAATCGGCATGGAATTTATTTTTGACTATAGCGAGCAAAAAAAAGAACTGCAAAAATTCATAGATTTACTTTAAAATAATCATTCAAGACCCACCCCGAATGCCGCACACCGGTCCGCGGCATGACCGTTCGTTATGCAATACACTTTCTAGAATTGATTTATCCCGCTTCAGACGTGACGGGTCAATTTCCTAAAGTTTTTGCAGACTATATTCGCCTTTCTGCAGAGCCGCCGCCGCAAAACCGTAACCGAAAGTTATGCCGTTTTTTTCCGCATATCTCTTTTGCAACCCTCATTTTAATATTTTGCTGAATATATTTATCCTCGTAACGATTTAATATGTCTTGTCTTTTTTTAAAAAACCCTGTTCCGGACAGGTCAAGAGTATGCCAATTCGATTTTATACCCAAGTATTAGCCTGGTAAGTATTCGCGTACTTTTCATTAAAAAATATTCATTTTATTGCAATTTTGGTTTTTTTAATTTACTTTTTATATTAATTTTATATACATTCCTTATATAGAAGAATGAAGGTTCTGAATGGGGAATCTGCGCAAGATGATACTGGAATCTCAAATTTTGCCCCTTTTGATTCGTAACCTTTAAAAGCGAAAGCGCAGATGCAACGTAAAATGAAAACTAAACCGAGGTCCGATAGAAACAAGGAACAACCATCATAACGGTTTAGAGAAATACATATATAAAAATTGAGGCTAAAATACAATGTTGGAAAGGGTGGCAAATCGAGAATATCGAAATGTTTTAAATATACAAATTCTAACCAACCGACATGTAAACCGGTTTTGAAAAATCTCGTTTCATTTTATAAGCCTGAAGCGAGATGAAAGCAAACTATTACGCAAAACCGGCTGGATTAAAATGGGGACAGAGCGCGGTCAAAGCGCAATAAACCATATGTATGCAAGGAAACAAACGCAAAGTTTAAAAAGAGGAAACCATGAAAATTAGAATCATAGCCATCGCCTTTATTTTTGCACTAACCAATCTAACTTCCGGGTGCGGCGGAGAAGTCAACCAGGCCGAACACCCGAACAGTTCAAACGGAGCCCCGCCTGACAGCATGGCCGCCAGCTCTGAAGTAAATCCGATTTTAGTCGAATTTGAAGAAGAAGAGTACACTGTTCCGGCCGGTTACAGCCGGGACTTGTCCATTACCGCTATCTATGACGATGACAGCCATAAACAACTTTCCGGCAGCGACCTGACCTGGAGCTCAAGCAACCCGGCTGTCGCAAGCGTCACCGCCGATGGGATTTTTGTCGCATTGATCCCCGGAGAAACCGTGATTACAGCCACCAGCGCCTCCGGAGAATCATACTCCGTTGAAATTCACGTTACCCATGCCATCCTGCTGGATATCCAGGTAACCCCGGTCAATGCCACGCTATTCCCCGGGATGACCAGGCAGTATACCGCAACGGGTATTTATAGCGACAATACGCACCAGGATATCACGCAAATGGTGAAATGGCACTCAAGCAATATCAACGTAGCGACGGTAACGAAATATGGTTATTATTATGACGATTATGACGACCATGAATATGAATCAGGCTGCATAGAGCATAACAACGAAATCAATGCAGGTTTCGTACCGGGCAATGGCGGTTTAGTCACCGTCGTTGGCGAAGGCGTAACTACCATTACCGCCTACATTGGCGATTTTGACGACTTCATGGAAGACGAACATCATGATTCCTATCTTGATGACGATCCGGAATACATTGCCGGGACAACAAACCTAACCGTTCAAAATTTTGTTTTGCAATCTTTAACGATTTCGCCGGCAAACCCTTCGATAGCGGCCGGTTTAAGCCGCCAATTGAGCGTCACCGGCAACTACTCTAACGGCACAACCCAGGATTTAACCACGCAGGTTACCTGGTCCAGCAGCGACATTGCCATTGCGCCGGTGAGCAACGTCGCCCCCAACCAGGGGCTGGTCTTTGGCGCCGCCCCCGGGACAGTGACAATCACCGCAACCGAACCCGTCTCCGGCATGACAGGCACCATCGCGTTCGCTGTTTCTCCTGCAGGTCTGGTATCGATGAGCGTTGCGCCGGCGGCCGGCTCGATTGCCAAAGGATTGACCAGGCAGTTTACGGCCACCGGAACATTTACGGACAACTCAACGCAAGACATCACGCAACGCGTTACGTGGAGCTCTTCCAATGCCGTAGCCGTTACCATTAGCAACAACCCGACTCAAAGCGGGTTGGCGACGGCAAAAGATCTTGGTTCCGCCACGATACTGGCTACGGACCCGTCTACCGGGTTGACGGCAACCGCATCTCTCAGCGTCACGCAAGCTTTGCTGGTTTCATTGCGCGTTGAACCGGCAACGGCGGATATTACCATGGGGTATAGCCTCAATGCAATCGCAACCGGGGTGTATACCGACCTGAGCACCGTTGATTTAACATCGTCCGTCACCTGGACATCAACCGACCCGGCTATCGTACAGGTCAGCAACGCCCCAGGATCAGTTGGGTTGGTCACCTCCGTATCGCAAGGGCAAACGACAGTCAGCGCCGTTGATCCGGTCAGCGGGCTTAGCGCCTTTTCGTTAATCACGGTTTCTAAACCGGTGCTGGTTTCTCTGACCATCACGCCGGCTTCGGGCGATATTCAGCTTGGCGATACATTGCAATTTTCAGCTTCCGGCTTAATGAGCGACGCTACGGCGGCAACGGCAACCGACCTTGCCTCGCTGGTTTGGAACTCAAGCAGCTCTGTAACTCTCCCTATCGACGCAAACGGACTCGCCACTGGCGCCTCACCGGGAATTGCCAATATCACCGCAACCGTTGGGGCGATTACCTCAAATGCGTCGTCTGTTTCGGTAAAACAGGCGCTGTACTCGGTAGGGGGTACGGTTTCCGGTCTGGTTGCCGGAGATACCCTTCAAATCACCAATAACCAGACCGAATTTCTTGATCTGACCGCAGACGGAACTTTTACTTTTGCGACGCAACACTTAAACGGCACCGTGTATCGCGTTTCCGTCACATCGCAGCCTGCAGGCAAAACTTGCAACGTAAGCAATGGAACAGGAACCATCAATAATGCCAGCGTTACGGATATTTTGATCATCTGTACCCTGGTTCCCCTCGATACCTGGACATTAACCGGTTCAATGAACTATACGCGAATGTACCATTCCGCGACTTTATTGGCTGACGGCCGGGTTCTGGTTGCAGGCGGCCAGGGTACCACCGGTTATGTTTATATCGCCGAAATCTATGACCCGGCTACCGAGACATGGTCAACCACCGGTTCTATGAATTTTAAACACAAAGAACATGCTGCCGCTCTCTTGCCGGACGGCCGGGTTCTGGTTGCAGGCGGCCAGGGCGAAGTGTTCTATAACCGCTGTGAAATTTACGACCCTGTGACCAATACCTGGACAGCATCGGCGCAAATGAACCACATGCGAATGAGACATACGGCAACTGCCCTGCCCGACGGTAGAATTTTAGTAACCGGCGGTTACGGGAACAGCGGCGTTACCGGTCCTTTGTATTCCGCCGAAATTTATGACTCTGCGACAGGGCTCTGGAGCTTAACGGCAAATATGTCCGTATCCAGATACTATCAAACGGCAACGCTTCTTGCCGACGGAACTGTATTTGTCGCCGGCGGTTATGGTTCAAACGGCGCTTCGTCCGGGATACGCAATGAAGGTGAAATTTTTAACCCCGCCACAGGCCAATGGTCTTCTACGGCGAACATGAGTTTTACGCGTTATTTGCACGCCTCAGCGCTGCTTTCGGACGGTAGAGTTCTCGTTGCCGGGGGAAGCGGCACTGGCCCCAATAGAGCGGAAGTCTATGACCCGATTACCAACGTATGGTCTACTACGCAAAACTTGACCTACCCGCGTAACGACTTTACGCTTAGTCTGTTGCCTTCCGGCAAGGTCATTGCCGCCGGGGGTTGGAACTACCTGAAACCGTCAGAAGTATACGACCCGCTGACAAATGCATGGGCCGCGGGAGGCGCCTTGAATCATGGACGCAAAGGTCACAAGTCTGTCACTTTACCCGATGGCCAGGTGCTGGTTGTCGGAGGGTATGGAATAGCGGCGACCGCCGGGTTCCTGTCTAGCGCCGAGTTGTATCGTTAATACTGCATCGCAAGTAAAAGCGCAAAAGAGCGCAACAAATAGCGAAGAGTATGGGTTCGTAATGAACCCGTACTCGTATCACATACTTGTATAATAAAAGATAATAATGCGCATGGGGCGTCATTGCGTCTCATTGCGTCATTCAATGGCAATGGCAATCCCGCCTTTGAGTTGAAACACCGCCGGTTGTCGCTTTATACTGCTTCTTTACAACTTTAATGATGAATTATTTTACGAGCCATAAATCGGCTTGCTTTGAGATACTTTTAATTTTTACCCATGTCGGAGCCGTTGGTTGCCCTTTTTTTAAGGCCAGTTGTCCCAACAAACCCACTTTGTTCCATTCGGGCCGGTTGCTCCGCGGAACATAATCTCTGGAAGGGTCAAATTCGGAATTGATTTTTGCTCTCGTCCGTTTGACTTTTTTCCCGCTTGAAACCATGACTGGTTCGCCTTTTTCATCCCAAACCGGTTCTTCGCTTTCATAGGTTTCCATCACCGGCGCCATGAACGTATTTTCACCAACCGTTTTTTTCTGAAAAGCGGGTTCCTGGATTTTTCGTTTTACTTTTTTCTTCACGTCTACCAGTTTTGTCTTGCCTTTCACCGTTTTTTCTACCTGTTCAACCACTTCTTCTTCAATGGTTTTAATTACCAATTTCTGGCGTTCTCGTTTCACCTTTTGGGTTTTCTGGATTTTTAAATCTTCTTCATATTCTTCCCATACAATATTGCCAATATCGTCGGTAACATATTTGCCGGGCCATTCCCCGTAGTTACCCCCCAATACCAGCGGGTTTGCGGCGATAATACCGATAGGTTTATCCCCCTCTTTTGCCGCCTGGACTTTCCCTTTCACTAATGTGACCGAGGTGCCGGGGGCAATGGGTTTACCGTCTACCGATTGAAAGAGCTCGGCAAAATCGGCCCCCGGGCCGGTGATCGCCGGCTCCGGGTTAATGTGCGAGAAGGTTACACCCCCCCGCTTATCTCTACTTTTTGGTGAAACTTTTTGAAAGAAAATATTTTGAATTGTCTGAATGATTTTTTTCTTCATTTTCTCACATTCTCCTCAATCGGTTTTGCCACTAAACGGCTCTAAAAGACAACCCGTCAATGCTCACGCTGACACCATCCGATACCGTTGCATCAACCATAACATTGCCATTGGTATCAATATCCACGCGTACCAGAGCACTGGTACCGGAGATGTCCTTGACTCCCCAATGAACTTCTTGGTAGGCCGGTTGATATCCGGCAGGCAGATTGAAAATGATAGGCGAAGAAGTCCCCCCTGTCCCGCGGATAACGGCCCCTCTTATATGCACAATCCCGTTGGTATCTTTAAAGTAGGCAGCCGGGTTATAAACGCCGCCAACGTTTGCCCAAGTGTCGTTAAACGTTGCCACTGTGAGCGCAGTCCAACCTTCCTGGAGCACAGAACCGGAGGTAATTGAAATATCACCAGTGACATTCAAACCGCCGTTTGCCGTTAACAACCCGGTGACTGTTGCAGCATTATTAGCGGTTAAAAGCCCGGTAACTGTCGCCCCGCCGTTTGCTGTTAACAACCCGGTGACTGTCGCAGCATTATTGGCGGTTAAAGACCCGGTAACTGTCGCCCCGGCGCTCGCAGTCAAAAGCCCGCTAATAGTAGCATCGTTATTGGCTGTCAAAGTCCCGGAGACCGTTGCTCCGCTGTTGATGTTGACAAGACCGGTCGCTTCGTCGACTACAACGTCATGAATAAACGTGATACCGGTATTACCAACATTTGGCCGTTGTCTTGACAGAAAATTGTGTCCATGATAGGCGTCAGCGTTCCCGCTCGTCGATAAGGCTATCCACGGATCGCCGTAAGCCAGCGCATATTCTGTACCGCTACCGTTAAATACGCTCCAGCTTCGATTATTTTTATCGAAAAGAAGCGCCGGAAATTGCATTATGCCGGGCCCGGTCATCTCCACTTCAAGCCCGGAATACATCATACCGTCATGCGTACTTGCCAGACCCGATGTAGATACCGTAATAATGCTGTCTTTCACCTGTAATTCCTGGCTGTTGACTGTCGTAGTAGTACCGCTTACCGTGATGTCGCCGTTGATGATTAAATTACCGGTAAGAGTCATGGCGCCTGCGCCGCCGACATTGATTGTATTCTCGGCAATGGAGGTTGCGCCTGCGTCAAAAGTAGGTGCGCTGACGCTGGTTATTGCCGTAATCGTACCATTGCTGAACAACGCGTTAGCGGTAACTGTGCCCTCAGCATCCAAGTTTGCGTCACCCGCCATCGGAAGAGATTCCCCAATGTGAACACCGCCTCCGATATCTAACTTGTACATGGGCGCAGGGGTCATGTTATTTATACCAATGTTCCCGGCTGCGTCAATCGTCAAAGCCTCAAATTCGGTTCCAGGACCGCTGTAGCCATCATAAGCAAAAAGTTTCAACTCACTTGAGCTAGTAAAAGCGATTCGAGGCACATTATTGGTATCGCGAATCTCACCCCCAAACCCAAGCCCATCTATACCAATCCGGACACTTCCAACGACATCCAGCTCAGCGGCCGGAGTTGTTACGCCAATCCCTACTGAGCCGCCGGTAAACGTAATGTTACCGATGGTGCCTAAATTAAAAGAGCCGTCTGAAATTGACATGCTCCCGACATTGACGTAACCGGATGTCAAGGAACCGGTGCCTACGCTTAAATTTGCCGCTGTAATATCGCCGCTTGCATTCAAAGTTGCAGCGGTAATGGCGCCCGGCCCTACCGTAAGACTGTCTGCCGTTAAAGAACCGCTTGTTGTAAAATTGGCGGCGTCAATAGTACCCGTTGAAAATAAATCCACGCAATGGAGCGCTCCTGTTAAGACTTTCAAATCGCCTGGGTTAATAATGACGTTTCCGGCGGTATCGACCGATAGATCTTCTGTAATCGGCGTAGCAACCGGGTCAATCAACCCGCCTGGATCCGGTCTTACCTTGGTTAAAAAACTATGCACATGCAAACCGTCTCCGCTCCCTTGCGTAGACAACCGGTCCCATTTTACGCCGTAAGCTAGATTTTGTTCCACTCCATCCGTTTCATAGATTTTCCAGCCTATAGGTGCCGTTGCTTTCCATACGAGTGCCGGCCAGGTAGTCCCGGCTTGGTGTATCTCAATCCCTGAATAATCATTTGGAATAGGCGGAAAGTCATTATTTGTTCCGGCGCCGGTTTTAGGCCGGTTCAAGGTGATCACATTATCTTCTACTTGAAGATTCACGCTGTTAACCGTTGAGGTATTCCCGGTAATTACCAGGTCGCCGGTGACTTTTAAATTGCCTGTTAAGGCCATTTCGGCTGTGTTGATGTTCAATCCGGTCCCGCTGCCTTCCAGGGTAGCGATATCGGTAGCATTCGGATCGTTCTCTGCCGATAAAAACTTCAGCCGGTGCAGTTCGCCTTGAACCGCCCTTAAACCGCAATAGACTCGTTCCGGAAAAGCTGGAGAAGTAGGTAGTGAGAAACCAGGTGAACCAGTTGTACCTACCACTATCTCAGCCAATATCACTTGCCCCAGCGTATCAATTGGCGGAGCTCCCTGGGCCGGTACGGTCACCAAAGTAAAATCCATGACTTCAATCATATGAATCGAATCTTGCCCTTTGTAAGCTTCACCATAACCAAATTCCATTTTCGGTCTACCAACCAGATAATAGTTAGCAGCCGGGAAATTAGCTACTGGAAAATCAACTGTCTGGGTAAGGGTGGCTTGTTCCGTAAGCACAACTTCTTTGGTCACAGTTCGATTTACATCCAATCCTGCTGCATTCCCACCATGCTCTTCATCAGTCAATAAGACTTTGATCAAAGCAACGCCCGGATCAACGGTAATTGTCGATCCAGCGGCAGCAACTTGCAAGCCCCAGGCAATGCCTTCTCCATGAAAGGCATCATTGTGAAAATGGCGAGCCATAGCGTTAAAGCTCTGTTCCACTTTAAACTCTTCCGAGGTTAGCAGCAATGTGTCATAATAATTTAGTTTTCGATACCGGTTATTCGGTTGTATGGTATACATGGTGTCCTCCCGCTATGGATTATTCCGAATCGGCAGGCTCCGCCCCTGCCTGCGCTGCCAAATTTGATTCAACGTTATTATCGCCGGATCGCGTCTCTTCTTCCAAAACCTGAATTGCCCCGCTGATTCTCAGCATGGTTTCTTTCAGGGCTTGCGTTTGCGCTTCCAGTTCCGCCAGTTTTTTCTGGCCGGTCATGTATTCGTTTTTCAGGCCTTCAAGCCGTTGCAGCAATTTTTCTTCCATTTTGTTCTCCTTACATTTCCATTTCGTTCTTTTATCCGTTTAAATCATGTTCCCCAAACCATCAAAATAGCTGATGATGCAATGGGTATGCGCCGGTTTAATATAGTCCACAATGTTCTGAACGTCCGTTTTGATTTTTTGAAGCAAATCCCCGGTTATTATCGGGTCTTCTACGCCAGGGTATGTGATAGTCATTCGTACCCAAAAATAATAGGGTTCTTTTTCATGAACAACCGTTGTTCTGCCGACATATAGCCCTTCAGTATATTCCGAATTCCCCGGCGTGTTATACAGATACGGTGCCCCATTCACCATGCTGTTTACAGTGGCGCCTACCGGAGCATAGTCTTTTGAACTTTTCACATTTATGTCCAGGGGAACCGTTTGATAATTTTGCTGAATATCGCGAATGATGCATAAATTTAAAAATTCGCATATTTCATAACTGGCATTTGTCTTTAAATCGACCCCTGTATATAATGGTGCGGCATTAATCCAGTCGCTGTAAATCATGTTCTCGATAAAAAAATCAAGATACCCCCCGAAATAACCGGGGTCGGCCGGGTCGGGGTAGTTGGGCGCTTGAGCGCCCCAGCGGGTTCCTTTCTTCTTGTTAATGGTAAACAAGGCCGCAATGAGTTTTCGATTGTATGTCTGCTTGGCAATATCCAGAGGAATCATCTGGTGGCAGCAATTGCTCCAGTTCTCAATATCCGCCAGGTCATTGTAATCTTTCCCGGGATTTAAGCGAATGGAAAACCAGGAAGCCAGCCAATCGAGAAACTGCGCCGGCGTAAATTGCGGGTCAAAATATTCCGGGATTTTATTGATCAAAACCTCTTCTGGCCGAAAAAGCGGCGGCAATACCGGGTTAACCGGCGCGCTTGGCGGCGGCGGAGGCGGCGGCGGAGGAGGCGTCTGGTGATCGTCATCGTCATCATGATGGTGCGAAGTCCAACCGTTTAATGCCAGCAAAGTATGAATATTATCGCTGAAATTTTGCATCAAGATCGGA
>JBNLDQ010000015.1:0-152679 GCA_050304475.1 Turneriellaceae bacterium
TCCAAATGAAGTGGGCGACTACCCGGCTTATCGCGGCTGGTCATATGAAGAGTGGGACCAGACAGCCGCCACTTTGGATAAAAACAATGACGGCAATCTGGATTATTTGAAAGGAAAATATGTCGCGCGGATGAGTGTCGACCCTGAGGCAAACCGTTTTATCGGAAACGCCGGCAAAGGCATTTATATATCGCGTACAATCATGAAACCGTCGCGAGTGGGCGGTTCCGAAGGGGTTGGCCCGATCATTGCCGCGACAGGCGGCGGCGGAGCAGGCGGCGGCGGTTCGGCCAACGCCGCCTTTGGCAATTTAAGAAAAAGCACCAATACGGGTTCCAGCTTTAGTCTGGCGGCCCTGGGCTTTACCGGTTCCGTGAACCAGGGCTCTACAATTACAAATGTCGACTGGATGGATTTAAACGGCGACAGATACCCCGACATCGTAGAAAGCGTTGGCGGCGGAGTGATGGTTGCGTTTAACAACCAGGGGCTGGGGTTCTTACCTTATGTAGCTTACCCAGGCGCTTTAAGCACCTTTAGATACAGCACCAACGAATCGGCCGGGCTGGGGATTGGTTCCGGGTTTATCGCCCAGTTGACTTCACGGGGCGACCACAAAGGCGACAAACCGGAAAACGAAGGGGCTGCAGGCGATCAGGAAGCAGTTGTCGATATCAGCGCCATTGTGGCCGGAGTGACGACAGGCGCCGAAAGCGGCGGGGGCAGTCTGGGCGTTTCTAAAACCAAGATAGATTTTCTGGATATCAACGGCGACGGTCTGATGGATCAGGCGACCAAGGCCGGCGGCGTTTTAATGGTGAAATTAAATTACGGCGATTCGTTCAGCGACGGTTTTGAAACGTATAACTTAAGTGATGTAGTTTTACCAAATATACAAGGCTCCGAGCTTTTCTCTTCTGTTGTCAGCGGGCTTTTTACTTTCAATGATGCATCTGATTCTATTAATCTTTCGGCGACCTCTTCGGCCTATTTTGGCACGCAAGGCGGCGTCTCTTCTATCAAAGTAAGGGCTGGCAACAACCGAAGCCGCAGCAACACCAGGGGTTACCTGGATATGTCCGATATCAACGGCGACGGTTTGCCCGATGTTATTATTAAAGTTCCGGGGCAACCCTTTCTGGTGAAGCTAAACTACGGAACAACGTACGGCCCCTGGATTGTATACAACGTACCCGGTTGGACAGGCGCGTTGCAAAACCAGACTGACTATGTAAACTTTTCCGGTTCCAATACCTACAGCTCTAACGTCGGTATAGAGATTCCGATTCCGATTCCTTTGCCGATCCCCCCGATGACCAGGATTGTGGTGACCCCGCAATTTGGCGCTTCGAATGGGGAAAATTCATCCGAGTTGTCGATACAGGATATCAACGGGGACGGGCTTGCCGACCATGTTTTCCGGGGAGGGCACACTACAGGCGAAGTCCTGGCCAAGCACAACCTGAATACCAAGACAAATCTTTTGAAAAGGGTCGATGGCCCAATTGGTCTTCAGATGACCTTTGATTATGAGCGTTACGGCAATACGGTGGCCCATGCAAGCAATATTAACGCTTTGAGCAAAGTAGAAATCACAGGCGGTGTAGCTAACGACCCGGATAAAGATCCCGATGTCTATGTGACCGAATTTGAATATAAAGATGCCTATCATGACCGTCAGGAGAGAACGCCCTATGGTTTTGCCAAAGTCGTTGAAAAACGGGCTGACGGTTCTAAAATCATCACCCATTATTTGAATGGTATTGATGACGATCACAAAGCCAAAGACGAAAACGGCGACTACGTAAGCGGGTTTATCACCAAAGGTATGCCGTATAAAACGGTAACCCAGGATGCCGATGGAAACAACCTTCGCGTGAACAATACGGAATACGAGATTCGATCTCTTGCCAGCCGAAGCGATGGATCAGTATATGCCGGCTTCCCTGCCGCAGTACGCCAGGTCTCTGTTTACCGTGAAGCGCTGAGCGGTAATACTAAAAAAGAAAATATCGTTACCTATGAGTATGACGAATACGGGAATATCACCGAAGAGATTGATCAGGGAGACGACAATCTCGATACGGACGATACACATTTAACAATCGTTTATGAAGACAGATCTCATTTTAAAAGCGGCAGCTATATTGTAAATATGCCTAAAGATCTCACCGTTGAAAATGACGATGGAGATCTGCTTAGACGCAGAAAAGCCGCTTATAATGATCTGGGTATCATGACCGACTATTACTCTTACCTGAAACCGGGCGTCTGGACTCATAACAGCATGGAATACGACGGTTATGGAAATTTATCAAAAATGACAGACTCCACCGGTTATTTCATTCGTTACGATTATGACAATGTAGTGCACACGCATAAAGTTAAAATTACCGATGAAAAACTATACTCATCCACCTCAACTTACGATTACTATTTTGCAACACCGTTAGAAAGTATCGATACGAACGGGAATGCAATGTATAATGAGTTTGACCAGTTCGGGCGAATGGTTAAAGCCTGGAGCCCGTACCTGAGTCCGGATGATACAACGCCTTCTCTGCAAATGATATACGATTTGTCTGTCATGCCGGCGCGGGCGATTACCAAAAACCGCGAAGATTATATTGCATCCGATAACCCGCGAACGCTGGACACGGTTGTCTTTACCGACGGGCTAAAGCGCGTCTTGCAGGTGAAAAAAGAAGCGGAAGTTTATCAGGACGGGCAAAGCGTCCATGGCATGATTGTCACCGGGCGGGTCACCTACGACAATATGGGTAGAAATTCGGAACAAGGGCAACCGGTGTTCCAGAGCGGTTACAATACCGATTACTACGCAAATATCCCCAACAAGTTCCCGACCAAATATGATAACGACGCCCTGGGTAGAACGACGCGCGTTGAAGCGCCAAACGGCGATATCTCTACCACGGAGTTTCGGGTAACTTCAACCTGGATGATGTTAAGAATGATCGATCCGATGGGGAATGTCAAAGAATCATATGCCGACCTGTACTCTAAAAATATGGAAGTGCATGAATTTCACAACAACCAGCGTCTGGTCACCACCTTTGAATACAGCGCCATGGGCGAGATGACCCGCGTGGTTGACGCCGAAGGTCATGAGACGACTGTTGAATACGACCGATTGGGCAGAAGAACGGCCATTAGTAGCCCCGATACCGGTTTAACCGAATATTCGTATGACCTGGTCGGGAACCTTATTGCCAAGGTAGATGAGAAACTGAGAGCCCTGGGCGAAGATCAGGCGATTTTGTATGAGTATGACGAAGCGCACCGGTTGATTAAAACCGATTACCCGGAAAAAAATACCGAGCTTTGCATGACCATGCACCAGCATGAAGCGGCGGCCGAATGCCAGACACACGATGCAATTTATGTCTATGGGGCCTATGATGAAACGGATAAAAACCAGGCCGGGCGAATTACCAGAATTGAAGACGCCTCGGGCATTACACGCTTTGCCTATGGAAAACTGGGCGAGGTCATCCGCACCGATAAAACCCTGCCGTTGACCGACGGTACCCCGGCGACGTTTACAACCATTCAGCGCTACGACTCATTCGGGCGTATGAAAGAGTTAACCTACCCGGATGGCGATCAGTTGTATTATACATATGACGAAAGCGGGATGCTGAAAACAGCCTATTCCATTTTAAACGGAGTACGCACCGATTATATCAAAGCGCTCGGTTACGATGAGTTTGGGCAGCGCACCTATATTGAATACGGGAACGATGTCTGGACCAGTTATGAGTACCAGCCGAAAACCAGAAGACTGGCAGGTCTGAAGAGCAAGAATACGGCGGGCGAACTTTTGCAGGATATTCGTTATACCTATGATAAAGTCGGTAATGTTCTCACAATGGCCGATGAGGTGAACGAATATGTTCGCCAGACGTTTCAATATGATGATCTCTACCGTCTGGTGGGCGCAGATGGAGAATATCTGCGCGTTGACGATAACGACCCGTCGATTACCGAAAAGCATAACTACACCCGCGCCTTTGATTACGACGCGATTCACAACATGACCCGCAAAGAGGCCGGTTATACGATCACCGATAAATATGGCGATCGCAAACAGCCCTCGAAAAAGAACTATTCTTTTGAATATCGTTATGAGCATGACAAGCCGCATGCGGTCAGCAATATCGATATGACCTTTGGCGACGGGAATTTAAAACCCATGAGCTATTCGTATGATGATAGCGGTAACCTGAGCGACCGGAAAAATACCCGGAACAAGCAAAACCGGCACATTGCCTGGGATGATGAAAACCGGATGACAACGGTCATTGACCAGTCCGATATTATCACCCGTTTTACCTATGATGCCGGCGGCGAACGCGTTCGTAAAAAAGGAACATACGGCGAAACCATTTATGTAAACCAGTTTTATTCGATCAGAAACAACCTGATCAGCTCGAAGCATATTTATGCGGGAGATACGCGGGTTTCGACCATTCTAACTCAGGTTGGAGAGCGTATTCGCAATTACTATGACAACACAACCAACCTTGCTGATGTATTGAGTTCCGATCAAATCCGTATTGAACCAAGCGGACCGGGACGCGGCAATAGCTACGGTAACCAGGATTTTGGCGGTTACTCTTCGATGGACAAGGGCAATTCGCCCAAAGGGCAGCAAAGCCAACCGACGTATGATAATAAGGGCAACGGACATGCCTATGGCCGGGATAAAAATAACAAAGGCAAGGCCTACGGAAAAAATGGTACTAAACCGGACAAAGGCAATGCATATGGAACCGATAAAAATGCCGATAAAGGCAACGGCAATAACGACAATCAGAATGCAAACTCCGGGAAAGGCAAAACCAACGATAAGTCGAACAAACCCGATACCGCCGGCCCTGACGCAGACAAGGTTCGCGGCAAATCTGCCGATCACAAGAATAGCGACGATTGCAAAGGCAACTCGGGTAAAAACGGCTGCGATAAAGCAACCGGCAAAGACAATGCCAAAAATGCGGATAAGGGCAATAAAGGCAATAACGGAAAGGCAAAGGGGAAAAACGCCGATAAAGGCGGCCCCCAGAACGCCAAAGGCAATGCCTACGCTTACGGGTATTATAACAAACTTTACGGGCCAAGTTATTATGCCGGGGACGGAGGTCCGTCTTCGTATAGTAACTTTCATGGCCCGACAAGTGGCAAAGCTCAGGGCCGCGGAGGCGGTATCTTCAAAGGGGAAGAGCGGCAGCACTTCTTCTACCACGGCGATCACCTGGGATCGAACGCCCTGACAACGGACAAGGTCGGTACGATTCATGACCGTACCTTGTACTACCCCTATGGCGAAGTATGGTACGAAGACGGCCATGCCGAAGACAAAGACCTGTTGGGCTTTAAATTTACCGGCAAAGAATTCGACGACGAAACGGGTTATTACAATTTCGGAGCCAGGTACTATGACCCGGTTGTCTCTGTATGGACAAGCGCCGACCCGATACTCGGTTCTTATATCAACGGCAAAGGCAGTCTGGGAGGCGTCTTTTACCCTAGAAACCTTTCCCTGTATGCATACAGCCATGCCAATCCGGTTAAACTGATCGATCCGAACGGAAAAGAGGTCAGCGACAAAGAGTATGCCCAGATGAGTAAAATGGTATATGATAAAGATATGTCGGCTCCAGAGGGGTGGCGAAGGTTGACAGCTGATGAAGCTAAAGCTATGGGCATTGATACCTTATCGGATGATGAATCCGGTTTTCAATCAGCCATATTTAAACGGAAAGGTTCGGAAGAGTATGTCTACGCCTTTGCGGGGACCGACGATATGGGAGATGTGGAAACGGATGCAAAACAGGCATTTGGAGGGGAAACCTTTCAATATTCGCAGGCTTCGAAAAATGCGCAAAAGTTAAGCGATGCCGTCAACGCCAAAGGCGGTGAATTGTCTTTCACCGGCCATTCCATGGGAGGCGGCCTAGCAGCGATTGCCGCACTGGCGACCGACCGGGAGGCTGTGACATTTAACGCCGCCGGGCTTCATTCTGATACTATAAAGAATTTAGCCGGTGGTAATTATAACGACAGTAAAATTAAAAACTTCTTTGTAGTGGGCGAAATTTTATCTACCACGCAAAATATGACGCCGGGAGTGCCAAAAGCGGTCGGAAAGCAGGTTCCGATATACCACCATGGCCTTGACGCGATCAACGCTATGTCAAACTTGACCAGTTGGAACCCCTGGGTAAAAGGCGGAATCAGTCTGACTATAGCAGGTATTAAACATATGATGGACTCAGTTATGACTGCCGGCGGATGGGATTAACATTTAAAATGTGTATATCGGAGATATAATGAAAAAAACCAGCGCTCTGTTTCTTATCTTTCTTTTAGGCGGTTGCGGATTGAAGGGCCTCCATTCAAAGGGAGTCGTATTGAAAGGCAGAAATGTTTATAAAGTTTTTGAGCAAAAAGATGTGGCCGAACTGGCGCTTGCTGCAGCGAATGGAAATGTCGAGGAAATGAAGTCTCTAATTGAAAAAGGGGCTGATGTAAATTATGCCGGACAGGAAGGCATTACTCCTCTTTTCTGGGCTTTTCTGGCCGACAGTAGAGAGGGGTTTCAGTTGCTGCTTGAGAATGGAGCGAACCCCAACACGATGGTTGGAAAAAACCCCGCCATGCGGTTTTATACCGAACCTATCGTAGACTGGTCCATTGACGACCTGGAATATTCTTACGATGATGCCAGGTTTCTGGAGTTGGCTTTGCAATACGGGGGTGACCCAAATGCTATTGACGCAAATCAAAACACGATGCTAATGATAGCCTGTACGCCCGGAACGATGAAAAGAGTCGAGTTACTGGTGGAGGCTGGGGCGGATATAAACCATAAAGTTCCGGGGAATGGGGAAACAGCATTAATATCAGCAGCTTTACTCAATGAGTATGCCAAGGTATGGTATTTAATTCAAAAAGGCGCCGATTATGCAGCAAAAGACAAATTTGGTCATGGATTAATTTTCGATCTTGAAGAGCATGTGTTTATTCCCAAAAGCGCCAACCCCGTCAGCGCCGCAGCGCGCAAAAAGATCATTGAATTTTTGCGTCAAAAAGGCTACAAGTTTACGCCTTACGAAGAGAAGAAAGACTCTTTGCATTAAAGTGGGCATTAGGTCTTCACAATATGTTGTGATTTTCTAAAAAAATATTTTTCCGATAAAAAATTGCTGATCGAGCGATTATAATCAAAAAAGCATTTATCTTTGATCCGCTCCGTTTATGAAGCCGGTGATTTGGTGAGCAGGCGGTCCGAAACGGACCGGCCCTTCCCGTTAGGGGATGGCAGGTGGAAGAGGGCGGGTATATATGGGCCCTTATATACACCGAAACAATATATTTGTTTGCCGGAAATACGCTTTACAAACCTGAGATGCCGAAATAAGTACGATTACAAATATAGTTTAATACGAATTTTCTATTTAAATGAAATGATGAAAAAAACCAGCGCTCTGTTTCTTATCTTTCTTTTAGGCGGTTGCGGATTGAAGGGCCTCCATTCAAAGGGAGTCTTATTAAAAGGTAGAAATGTATACAAGGTTTTTGAAAACAAAGATGTGGCTCAACTGGCGATTGCCGCAGCCAACGGAAATATCGAAGAAATGAAGTCCCTGATCGAAAAAGGGGTGGATGTCAACGATGCCGGGCAAGATGGCATCACTCCTCTTTTTTGGGCTTTTCTTGGCGATAACATCGAAGGCTTTCAACTGCTATTGGAAAATGGCGCAAAACCGAATACGGTGATTGGCGGAAATCACGCCATGCGGTATTACACCGAACCGATCATTTTAGAGAATGACGATTTTGAATATACGTATGATGACGCCAAATTTTTGGAAGTTGTTTTGCAATATGGCGGCGACCCGAATGCGGTTGATGCAAAAGACGATACAATGTTAATGATTGCCTGCGGGCCCGGTACCATGAAAAGGGCCAGGCTTTTGGTTAAAGCGGGGGCCAAACTGGAACAAACAACTCCATTAAACGGCGATACGGCGCTTTTAACTGCGTCGACCTTAAATCAATATGATAAGGTGTGGTATTTAATCAACCAGGGGGCCGACTATATGGCAAAAGATAAATTCGGGTACAATTTAATCGACCGGATTGAAGAAGATGTATATGTCCCCGGGGGGAATCCCGTGACGGACGCGGGCAGAAAACAGGTGATTGCTTTTTTAAGAAAGAAAGGTTTTACTTTTACCGCATACGAAGAAAAAAAGTAACCTTGTTCAACGGCTTAAACCGGCTTTGCACAAAACAAAGTTTGCCGATTCAATAACAAATTCATTTTAGCTGACTATTGTATAAACCAATATTTCAGTTGATGAGGTGATTGCCTGTTGCAATAGAACCGGGTGCAACACCTGGCTCTTCTTTTTTTCGTCATTAGTATTTCGGTCGGTTTTGCATTTATCGGCTTATTTGCTTATTTAAATATTAAATATAGTTATCCTTTATTGCGCTATCATTTGATTCAGCTCACGGCATACTCTTTTTATATTCTTTTGCAGTCAGTTGGTATCTACGGATTTTTCAATACCCATTTTTTTGCCAATTTTCAATTGGTGGTTATTGTCAATGTCACGGGAAGCCTGTTCTTTTTGGGGCCGATGATCTACTACCAGGCTCGCGCTTTCCTGTTTGTGAGCGGCGTTACGTGGGAAGGAAAAATACGGTTGTTTGTTATTCTGGCGACGCTCCCGCTTGTCATGGGAGTTCTTGCCCTTTTCGAAAATAATAAAGAAGACGAGCGGCTGGCCTATTATGTTTTTACGGCGATGAGCAGTTTTGTACTCGCTCAATTGATCTGTTATACGATTCTTTTTCGCTCTTATCGAAAGATTGAAGATGAATTAAGAAAATACATTGCCCGCATTCTTTTTTTGTTGCCGGTTGTTATGATACCCATTGCCCTGGTGGAAGGCTTTCTTCAACGAAGGCAAATGATTTCGGGCGATTACCCCATGGGGATAGCGGGCCAACCTTTGATTTACCTGGTAAACAACCTTCTCAGTCTTCTTGTTTTATTCAAAGCCCGCAATATGCATCGCGAACAAGGCGATCTTCCAACCGCGTTTCTTCTTGAGTTTCATATTACCGGGCGCGAAGCCGAAATTATCGCAATGATCAATCGGGGTCTAAGCAACAAAGAGATTGCTTCAAAGCTTTTTCTGGCGCCCAGCACGGTTCGCAATCATATCTCAAATATTTTCGAGAAAATCGGAGTCAACGGGAGGACGCGTTTGTTGCACCTGATCCATGAACGATACCGTTAGGCGCTTTACCATTATTCGTAAAAACTGCCGCTGTAAAATTCATAACCCATTTTTACGAAAAACAACCCGTCTCCCCCTTGCCAAACTTCGTTGCCATACCCGGCTGTCATAGAGAGGTTCAAAGGCGCCTGGAACAACACATGAACGGCGGCTCCCCCGGAGAAATACCATGTCTGAGAATCAACCGGGAAAATGGCGGCAATGTCTCCGCTCATACCGCCGGCGGCAAAATCGGCGAAAGCGAAAAATGAAATATGAATATCGGATATGGCGGCCGGTATGATAAAAATATCATGGACCCATGACTCAACGTTGACAACCATGCGCCGGTCCGATAACCCGAACTCGCCCGCTTCGCCCCGAAACCAAAACGCATTGTCGATGCGGTATTTGCCGTAATCCGGTAAAGCCCCGCCGAGCAAAGTATCATAGCCAATTCTGATTCTCTCTTCAATATGAAATTTTTCCGGCGGCTTGGCGTAAACATGCGCCCAGGTTTTGAGCTTGGTATAATGGAAATCGCCTTCGCCTGCGTACACCCCGGCGCCCAGGTCGAATCCGAAAAAATAGACATCTCTCCAGTGTATGCGCTCCAGCCGGCCTTCCAGACCGCTCCAGATTTCGGTTTTTCCTGTATTCCCGGGTTCGCTTTGGATGTTATAGCGACCCCCCGCCGGTACCTTCAGTTGAAAAAAACCGCCGGGGGAGATTTCCAGGGCGAAGCGGGCTACGGCTGCTTCGTGCGAAACCGGTAAAGGTTTTTTTTCAATGTCGTACGCTTCATGCCGGATCACCGCGATAAAATCCGCAGGCGATGAAAACAAACGATGGTAGCGCAAATAAAGAAAACGTTTTTCGGGGCCGACTAAAAAACCGAAGTCAGGCGCTTTGGCGGTAATGGAGTGAAAACGGGTAAACGAACCTTCTTCGATAGAGAGCATCTCAAGTAAAATTACATTTTCCGCGACATTTATATAAACTTCTACCGAGGTAAGGTCATATTGCAGATGAATATCTGCAAATAAGAACAACCCCGTCGATTTTAATTTCGCTTTTGCCAATTGCATTTGCCGTTTAATCTTTTCAGGCGAAAGTTCCGCTCCTTCCCGGAATCCGGCCCAGGTAAGTATCGCTTTCGAGGGAACCCTGACATTGCCCGTTAGATGTACCTTCTCAATTGTATACAATGTGTATAAAGTTTCCGCATTCTTTTTTTTAACGTTGTCATTATTTTGAATCCTGGGTTTCACGCCAAAAGCTTCGGGTGAAAATAATAGAAACGATAAAAGTATGACACATGCATTTTGAGACGTGCATCCCCGGAATTTTAATAACGCCATTTTAGACCTCCTGCAATTTCAAAAAGAACGGGAGATTCTCCGAAAATTGTTTCGGCTTTTCCGGAAAAATAAGAACCCTGAAAATATGCGACAGCCGTATCGCTCAGTATATATTCAAAATAAGAAGCGGGAATCAGCGAAGCTCCGGGCATCTCCGCGAAGAGCATGAACCCGAGGGTAAATTTTTCATTGGCGGGCAAACGGACCGCTTGAAAAAACAAATAGTTGCGGCGCAATAAAAAGGGATCATATACGCTAAGGAAATCCCCGTAAAACTCTAAATACCGCTCGCCTTCGGCGGTCAAAGCCGGTGGGTTTTGAAGAGCCGGTTCAAAGACCGTGCGTCTTTTTTTCAACGAGCGGATCAACCGGTCGTATTCATTTTCGCTAAGCCCCCGTTCATTGTAATAGTAGACGCCAGAAAACCGAACGCGGGCAAATATATAATCGATGCCAACGCTTAGTTCAAGGTATTGTTTTTGCATATCCATATCTTTTTGAAAAACGGGATATTCAATAGAGTTTTGCCGGTACACCTTTGGCGCATAACGCTGAAAACCGTTAGATAAAAGCGCTTGAGCATGGGCTCCGAAAGCGCTCGCAAAGTTGGCATCGAGCGTAGCGCCTGTCCCAAAATAGCGTTCTTCCCCGGCATTTTCGCCAAAGAGGTACATTGTCAGAAAAAATTGCCCGTACTGAAGCGATCCCTTGGCCATAGCCGCGGGATAAGGAAGAAACCCGAATATATCTTCTTCCGTTTTTACGGCGCCTGCCGCCAAAACCGCCAACGAAAACGTATCGCCAAAATAGTCGAATCGAACCGCCGGGGAAGATGAGGGCGAATAATCGCGAAAAAACCGGCGCGCTTGAAAACGCCGATCAAAGTAACTGACCGGGTTTAAGAAAAAACTTTCTCCGGCGCGCAGGGGTAAAACGCCCCCTTCCAGAAAAACATTTTGGCCCAGGCTGTAATCCAAAGACAACCGGTATAACAGCAACCGGGTGGACGACAAACTTTGCCGCGGCGAAGAGGCGTCGCCGACCTTCGGTTGTTCCGGCGCTGTAAGCGAAGCAATATTTTCGTTTGCAGTAAAAACCCCGAAGTCATTGTGCAGCGAGAAATTGTATTTTTTCAGAGTGTGGGTGGCTTGGCGCCTGATAAAGGTAAAGTAAGACCACGGCTCAATAGCGGGTTGGTACGGGGCGGGGGGTAAAAACAAAGAGGTTTTTTGATAGATGTTGAGTAAGCCAGTCTCTACAGTCAGGTAGCTTGCGCTTTCTATTGTTTTTGCGTAAACTCGCCCGTGTCCCGCTAACGTGAGAAAGACGATCAGCTGGGCGCAGGTAAAAAAATAATTGCTCTTCATCATTATTAGAACTCCGGAAGTTCGCCGCTTACTTGAGCGTACCGTTTACTTTTTGAAGCGAGGCGGGGTTGAAATAGTAATCGGGAATCTCGGTCTCTTTCAAACCGCTCATTTCAATGATAGCATATTCCCCCTCACGCAATGCGTTTTTAATTTTAATCGTTGCGGGGTATTGCCCCGCGCGATGCTCCGGGAAGCTGATCTTTTTCAAAAGGATTTCGGAGCGGGCATAGGCTTCCAGATAGAGAAGTGTTCCGTTTTTCAGGTAGTAGCGAACTTCGCCGTAGGGCGCTTGCCTGCCAAGGGCCTTAAACGAAAGTATGTCGACGCCGCGTTCGGAATCGTAACGGTACGAGTCTTTCCGGTACAAAGAGAAAACCGCGCCGGTGAGAATATCCGTAATATTTACGTTCCCGTGCAGAGCAACGGCGGCATTCATATTCATGGTTTTTCCCGCTGAAGGGAAATACTGCCAGATTTGATCTTCAATCATTAAAATCAAAATACCGCGGTCGCGGGGCGGGCTTAAGGTCACTAAAAGCGTTTTTTGCTTTTGGGGATCGCGCTTTGTATACACTTGAAACGTTTTCGTCATCGGAGAACGGTCAGGTAAAAAGGTGGTAACGGAGCATTGCATCGTATATTCAGTACCGACAGTAAGTATAGAAGTCAGTTGTTTGGCGGCGGTAGCTTCGCGGCGCTCGCTATTGCCGTTGGCGGTTTCGGAAGCCAATACGTTGATTTGCCGGCCGGGAACCGGGAGAAAAATAAAACAAAGCATAAGCAAAACCAAAACAAAGAAGAAATTCTCTTGTTTCTTTTCCGGCTTTTTTGATTTCATGGCGCTTTCCTTTTTATACATAATGATTAGACATAGCGCAACGCTTTGACAATCTTGATCCTGGCGCCCTGCAAGGCGGGTAAAAGCGAAGCGAGAAAGGCGATACAGATATTGATAAGAACGGCTTTGGCGACGATAAAAGCGTTGGGCGAAAAAATCAACGGAGTCGGTTCCGTTTGTCCGGGGCCCGGCGGCAAACTAAACCCGGAAGAGTTGATCGCCGGGATCAGAAGCAGGGCAAGCAATGCTCCGGCGGCGGCTCCGAAAAAACCGATATAAAATCCTTCGCTTAGAAACGAAGTAACAATCTCGATGCGGCTTGCCCCCATGGCGCGTAACGCCCCGATTTCCTGAAATCTTTCGTGAATCGATATGTGAATTGTATTTCGGATATTAAAAATAATGACCAAAAACAATATCAAGGTAACGACAAAACTCATCCCCTTAAACATCCCGATGACTTGCCTGACGAAAATAGCCAACTCTTCCCAATGTCGCACTTCCAAAACAACGTCCGCCGGTAGATCTTTTTTTTGAATGATTGTTTCCAGTTGCCTTTTTGTTTTGGCAATGGTTTGAGGCGTCTCTTTAGCGCGGTTGAGAAACACAAGGATACGGTGTGCGCCATCTTCAAGCAAAAGATCCCGGGCAGCCTGTAGCGGCAAATAGATCATTATTTTTTCTTGTTCGGGTAAGATTGAACGGTAAATCCCCCGAAGCGTAACCAGGATCGCCTCTTGCGATCCGTATGGCGTGGCGACAAAAGCTACGAGGTTGTCGCCAATGCCGACTTGCAGTTTTTTAGCCATAGACTGGCCCATAACAATGCCGGACGGGTCGGAAGGCGACAGAGGACTACCCTCGGCGATCGTCGGAGACATCAATGCTTCGGCCAAAGGTTCGCCGGCAATCCCGGCAAAGATGGTAGAACTCTCGCCGGTTCCGATAATCCCATTGACATGAATGCGAGTGTTGGCATGGGAAACTTGCTCCATTGCCGAAATATTTTGCAGCACATGATCCAGCGTTTTTTTAGGGATCAGGTGGCGGAAGGAGTTTTCGTCCGCCTCAAAATAACCCTTTAATGCGATTTGGTAGTGCCCGTATTGTTTTTCAATGGCATTTGCACGCAAGCCCATTTCCATCGTAGCAATGTAGCTATTAAAAAAGATCATGGTAAGAACGCCCGTGGCGACGGCTGCCATGGTAACGCTTGTTCTGCGAAAATGGCGCCAGATGTTTCGCAGGGAAAGTTTCAATGTCAAGGTTAGCTTTCCCGGTTCGGCTGAAAAAGAAAAAAGTCGCTTTTTAAAATTATTCATTATGCATCTCTTTGTTTTTATGATATTTTTTTGTTTTCTGGCAGAACTTTTGCATTTTGTTTTAGAATGTGATCCAAAACAATTTTGCCATCTTTCAGGCGAATCTGGCGGGAGGGGCGATTTAATAAATGGCTGTCATGGCTGGCAATTAATAACGTAGTCTTGTACTCATTGTTATAACGTTCCATGAGTTTTACAACAGCTTCGCCTGAAACAGAGTCGAGATTTGCGGTCGGTTCGTCGGCTAAGATAATCGAAGGGCGTTTTGCGAAAGCGCGGGCAATGGAAATCCGCTGCTGTTGTCCCCCGGAGAGTTGGTGCGGGTATCTGTCCCCGTAATTTTCCAGGTTCACTGCGGTCAGGGCTTCGCGAACAGTCTCTTTGCGCTGCCTGGCTTTGGGGAAAACATGAAAGAGCGGGTACTCAATATTTTCAAAAACGGTCAGGGTAGGAACGAGGTGAAAACTTTGAAAGATGAAACCAATGTGAGCGCGCCGGAGTCGGGTCAATTCGCGATCCTTCATGTCTTGTCTGATCCTGGTGCCATGAATGAAAATCTCTCCTTCATCGGGATAATCGATTAAACCGGCTAAATGAAAGAGAGTGCTTTTTCCGCTTCCCGAAGGACCGGAGAACAAAACAATTTCTCCTTCGCCAATCGCCAAGGTTACGCCGCAAAGCGCCCGGACAGGAACGCCCGGTTGGTAGGTCTTGGATACATTTTGCAGTTCAATTTGTTTCACTGGTACGCCCCGTATTATTTTCCATCATTTTTTCTACTTTGTTTTTTAGTTCCGAATATTGTTTTCTGGCATGTTCATGCAGCAACTCGGGTTCAATAAGAAGGAGATCTTTTTTTGCCAGCGAGTATTCCCCTGCTTCCTCATACAAAAGAGCGCGGGCAAGATATACTTCCATGAGCCCGTTGCGAAAATAAGGGTTGCTCTTGAGAAATTCGGGCAAGAGGGCGTAACCTCGAAAAAAGTTTTCAACATCGGCCCGGTGAATATCGTTTGGACGCCCGGTCGCCACGGTCAGGTTCATATTGATCCGGATTCTACCCAAGCAAGCGTCCAGGTTGCCGGGGTAAACGTCAAGGACCATGGTGTACAAGTTACGCGCGCGAAAGACATACTCAACGACGTTTTGCAGGTTCAAATTTGGGTTGTTTCCCTGGCTGGCATAAGCGGTAGCCATAAGCGTTTGGATGCGCGGGTCGGAAAAATTATTTTTCCATACTTTTAAATAGACATCAAATGCAATCTCACTATATTCCGCGGATTCTTGACTGCGCTGCGGCATTTGCGAGGCAGCAATAAAATAAAAATTGGCATATTCAAGAAGAGTCCCGGTATGATCGCTATCTTTAGCTTTTTCCGCTTCCTCAAAGGAGGTAAAGCTGGTATAATACAAATCGCTGAAATATAAAGTTCCATCTCCCCGATCCTTTGCTTGCAAAGAAAGCGGAGTGATGAAGACTAAAACGCAGGTTACGTACATGCACCGTTTCATGTAAAAAATATAGATCGTTTCCCGGAAAATGTAAATGGGACATTTGTACTTTTTGTATATAAGGGCCCATATACCCCACCCACTGCCCCTGACGACACGAGGGTCGTCCGGTCACTCAGACCGCCGGCTCTCCAGCGTATCCGCTCCATTTTTTGAAGGGATCATTGATAATGGCTTTTTTACTTTGGAATCGCCAACTTTTGGGGAATTTTTCAGTTCTTTCAATTTTTTCGTTTTCAAAATGGAAGGGGACATGATGATTTCCTATGAAAAGAATCGGGGCGGCTGTTTTAATCGGGATAGCCTGTTTTTTGCTGGGCTGGTTAGGGTTGAGCCGGGAGCAGTCAATTTTATTGGGTGCAATTGGCTTTATCGTGACTCTCTGGACAAATGGCGGCTTACCGCTTGGAGTTGTTTCTCTATTACCAATTTTACTCTTCCCCATTGCCGGAGTTATGGAAGTCAATAAGGTAACTCCCAACTACGCTCATCCGATTATTTTTCTTTTTTTAGGCGGTTTTTTTCTCGCCATTGCAATTGAAAAAACCGGGCTTCATAAATATTTTGCCTTAAAACTGTTATCCGTATTCCCGGGAACACCGCTGGGTTTGATCTATTCGGCTACTTTTACTTCAGCCCTGTTAAGCGGGTTGCTATCAAATACAACGGTAACCTTGATGCTTCTGCCGATAGCATTGCTTTTAACGGATCATGGCGAATTGCGGGTGCGTCTTCTCTTGGCGACAGCGTATGGAGCCAGTATTGGCGGAATATTAACCCCAATTGGAACGCCCCCCAACCTATTTCTGCTGGGGTTTTTAGAAGAGCATCAAATAGCGAGCCCGGATTTTATCCATTGGATTATAATGATGATTCCGGTAGTCGGGCTCATGCTTATTCTGGTTCCGCCGATTTTAGCTTATGGATTGCGAGACGTGCATTTGATGACTGCGCATGAAAAACCGGCGAATATGAATCATGAACAAAAAAAATTAACTTTCGTTTTAATTGCACTTTTACTTGCGCTTGTCGCGAATGCAGAAATTGAGCCTTATTATAAAGGGCTGGGTTGGAACGAAAAACTGATTCTTCTGGGTTTCGGTTTGTCAATGTTTATGCCTGGGCTGCATTTGCTAAACTGGGGGGACGCAAAAAAAGTTCCGTTTGAAATTTTATTTTTATTTGGCGCAGGTTTTTCCATTGCCGGCGCTTTTGCCAAATCGGGGATTGCGGGGGTTTTCATCTCTCAATTTAGCGGACTTGAAAGTTTTCCTATGATAGGTTTGATTTTCTTAAGCGCTCTTTTGGTCAGCTTTTCAACAGAAATAACGAGCAACACCGCTTTTGTCTCTCTTGGGCTGCCCATCTTTTTAAAGTTGATTGAAGAATTTCACTTGGATGCCAGACTTTTATTTGTAGCCACGGCAGCCACCAGCTATGCCTTTATGCTTCCGATTGCAACGCCACCCAATGCAATTGTCATGTCGAGCGGTCATATCTCATTTTCTCAAATGGCGAAAGCGGGATTTTTTGTCAATATGGCAGGTGTTTTTGTACTTACTGCAGTCGCCATATTCTTTTGGTAGAAGATCATTGTGAACTCTACGTCGCGTATATAAGGGCCCATATATACCCTCCCTCTATCCGCCTTTCACTCCGTTGAGGAGTGATCGCTCCCCTGCAACGGGAGCGCCCGCTCGCCAAATCTCCAATCCCTGTCTGGGACGGATCAAAGATAAATCCTTTTTTATTTGTAATCTGCGTGTTCTACGCTTTTTCTCAGAGAATGACTGCGATTTTATTTGATTGTATTACAACATGTTTAGCTTCATCACCTGGCTTTTTCAATTGAACCATGAACAGAAAAAGACTTCAGGTTTTCATTTCTATATTCCAGCGGTGTCATATGAGTATGTTTTTTAAAAACATCGTTAAATGCCGACTTGGAATTAAATCCGGCTTCAAAGGCAATATGAAGCACCGTTTTTTCCGTATCGCTTAGCAGCAGTTTCTGCGCATACTCCGTGCGGCGCGTGTTTAGAAACATTTTAAAGTTTTGCCTGTAATTTTCCAGTAAAAATTTTGTAAATTGTTGATGATACATGCCCAGGCGAGTTGCAACATCAATGGCTTTTAATTCGGGATCTCTGAATATCATTTCATCCTTCATTAAATAATCCAGTTTCGATTTAATACTATCGATGTTGAGGTTATCAATGGATATATTGCTGTGTTTTTTTTCGCTTAATTCTATCACCATATTCTGAAAGATTTTTGGATAGCGGGCGGTAAAAAATAAAAATAAAAAAATTGAAAGAGTATTTAAAAATAACCCGACCGTAATCATCGGTGTGTTTTTTATCAACATCCCTGTAATTGTCAGCATCGCGCGGCTCATGCCAAATATCATGTAAAAGGCATATGTATTTTTTTTCTTCAAATCCGTATTACCGCTTTTAATATTGATCGTTTTATAACCCAGATAAAAATACCCCATAAATCCGCATAGCCCTGCAATCACTATCCAGTGAAGTATATTGAGTTCAGGCTTTACCAATAATTGAAAAGAGTATTCCTTCATGAGTTCTGGGTAAAACAAATTCAATAAACAAAGACCGGTTAACACTGAAAAAGATGGTATGTAATGCCGGCGAGATACCAATGAAGAGGCAGGCACTCTTGTCATAAATTGCGAAAGGTACAATAAACTCGGACCATAAGCCAAGCCCGTCGCAATCATGACAATTGCCAGTATGGGCGACCCCGGAAAGCGGTTGTCATAATAAAATGCGTAAGAAAATGACATGATTGTATAAATGATAAAGACATTGATCAGCGCAAAGTTCTTTCTTTTGGAAAAAGCCTGTATCAAGAGCAGGCAACTCGACACCACGCCGGCAAAGTATATCCATAGAGTAAGAAGATCTGCGCTACTTGTATTCATATGAAACGATGTAAAAGAATGTTTATAAAAACATAACGACAAGAAAATAATTAAATAAATATTACTTTCCTCTTAAAAATGAGTCCCGGTTTTCAAAAGCAGGTCGTCAGGGCCGTTTTTATCGGTTATTCATTGTACCATAAAAAATTAAAAAATATTTTTGGAGAAACAAATGTGTGTAAAAGTTAAATCAATGAAAATGTTTACAAAACCCCTTTTGGCAGGTTTGATGACCGTATTGACCTTTGCCATAACGGGCTCACTTTTTGGAAACGATGGGAGGTATGTCAAAAGCATACCCATCAATATCGTTGACGGAATCGGGTCGGTGCAGCCCAAGATAGCGTTAACGTATAACTCTGATCAAAAAACCGGGCTGGCCGGCGCCGGCTGGACGTTATCGGGAATACCCTTTATCACGGGAAATACAGTCTCGGGACAAACCGTTTACAACGGACCTCACGGCCGCCTCGTATTGGTGGAAAGCCTGCCGACCGAGCAAAAGTACCGTTACTACAATGAAAAGTTTTCGGTATTAAGGTTCTATACGTTGGCCGACGGAGTAACGCGGGAATGGGAAGAAACTAACGCCGACGGCATTCGGTTTTACTTTGTCGAGCGTAGTAATAATAACTTCGCTTTGGACAGGGTTGAGGCCAAAAATGGCCTGGGCTACCAGGTGTATTATACCACTTTTTCGGGCCATCAAAAATATTATCCCGAACAAATTGTGTATACAACGCACGCATCGTTAGCAACAACGAAAAGAATTTATATTGAATATGAATCCCGCCCGGATACCCGGCTTGCTTACTTCAACGGTTCCGATGTCACGCAAGACAAACGCATCTCGGCGATTCGCGTTGAAGATAATGTTTCTTGCACGTTGAGCATATGCGGCGATCTGGTGCGCAAATACCGCTTGAATTACAGCGAAGACGGCAGCCTCTCATTAAGCCGCCTGATATCGGTAGAGGTAAGCGATACTTCGGGGTCGCAATTTATCAATGTAGAATCTTTCGAATACCCCGTGATTTCAGCGCAGAACTATTCTACGATCGAAGCAGGCGGTTACGCGTTGAATAATCAACCTTTGGTTGAATACTACGCATCCGATTTAACAAAACCTGTATACCGCGGGACATATGCTGACGTAAATTCTGACGGCCTGGTAGACAAAGTTATATCATTTCGCCATCCCGATACCGGCGCTCATGAGAGTCAAACGTATATTAATACCGGCTCCGGATGGGTTGCGGATCAAGCGTATAACCTTCCATTGCCGATTTATCATAACTTTATGAGCGGGAGTAATGTCAAGGTCTATCAGTACGGAGTTCTGGTAGATTTAAACAGCGATGGTCAGGTGGATTTCATTTACTCAAAACCCAATAATACAAAGGTTTATTTGAACAAAAACGGCACCTGGGAGTATACGACCCAGTACTCAATGCCTCCCGGGCAGGTCATTAGCGGTGTCAATAGCAATACTCCCAAACTGGGAAAGTTTATTGATATCAACGGTGACGGGCACATCGACTGGGTGTGCGCCTATAAAACCGTCGACAACGTATCGATGAAATCAACGTGGCTTGGCGATGGACAGGGCGGTTGGACGGAAAGCGTCGCATATAAAATGCTAGATCATTTTTGGGGATATTCCAGTTCAAAAAAAGTTCAAATCGAATACGCTTACTTGATTGATATCAACAGCGACGGTTTACCCGATATCGTAAGAAGCAACCGGCGGGCAAATGGAAACATTTATCAGAATACCTGGTTAAATACAGGCAGTGGATGGCTGGAAAATACCGGCATGGCCCCTAGGCAATTAATAGATGATTATATTCAGGGGTATGACAAGCCAATAAAACGGGGATTATTTATCGATGTTAACGGTGACGGGTTGCTTGATCAGGTTACCTCATTTAGACGACCGGGAGGCAATTTTAACAGTCTAACGCATATCAATACGGGAAACAGCTTTGTATATAATGCAAGTTATAATACTCCGTGGCCCGTATATGATTACTGGATGGATCAAAACATTGTAAGTTCGTTTTGTAACAATGATTCCAGCTGTATTAGTTCTACAAATTTGGAAGGTTATAAATACAGAAGAACCGGCGTTACATTGACGGATATCAATGCAGATGGCCTGGTAGACATGGTTGCTTCTTACTACCAACCCTATGGAGCTGCCCAAAGGAATACGTGGTTAAATACAGGCGCCGGCTGGGTGGATTCCGGAAAAGCATACCAGGCGCCCGGTTACTCTGTAATATATGACAAAATTGGCAGTACATTTTTATTTCTTGTTCAAGTAAATAACAGGCACTTGTTTGATATTAACGGGGATAGTGTTCCCGACTGGGTGGCAAATGGGGGCGCCGTAGCTTCGTATCTTACTCGCGTTACTGCCAATGACATATTGCCTAATAAAATAACCAGGACGGTTGGTGTAAATGGAGGCTATACGGATATACAATATGCAAAGTCCGTATTCTTGCCGGGTTTTATACAAAATCGCTTTGACAGTTTTCCATCAATTGCCGACCGAAGAGTTCGGCAGGTTGTAAGTTCTATAACTGATCATGACGGCCGGGGAGCCAGTTATGCCACTCAAATGACTTACTCGGACTTACGCTTTTACAACGGTAATATTTTGGATCGGCGTACACTCGGGCCGGCATCGGTACAAATAGACAGCTTTAACGGTAGTTCCGCAATAACCTATTTTCATCAAGGCGAAAATACATCTTTATTGTTGGCGGGTTGGCCAATGTCAAAAAAATTATACAACAATGGCGCATTAGTGAAAGAAGAGACCATGAACTATGAAGTAATGCCCTTTGTAGACTCATTGAATAATCCGTTGGGTACATACTATGTTCGGTCGAAAAGTTCGATCAGCGGACCGGCAAAAGTATTAAAAGAGTATGACCCGCAAGGCGCGTTAACCAGGCATGAAGAAATGCTTTTTACATACCAGGGATATTTGGAATATGACATCGCTCTGAAATCGTCCGTCATAACCAATTTAATGGATCCGAATCCGGCAAACCCCAATACGGTGCTGCAAAGCCATATCTTGAAAAACTTTTTTAACCCCGTAAGCGCAGATCATGTGGTGGGCGAGGTGAACAGAGCGCAGACCTTCATTCAGGGAGTTTTACAAACCGATGTGAAAAGCCAATACGATGCGAACCACAATTTAATTCAAAGCAGCGTATTTTTAAGCACAACGGGCCTTTTTGTCGACACCACCTTTACTCACGATGAATTCGGCAATTTACAAGATACGATATCTCCTTTGGGCATCAAAACCGTAAATACCGTGACCTACGAGCCTCAATGGCAGGTTACGGTTAGCGTTACCGCCAATGATAATTCCGTAACGTTTAACGGTGTAAAAACATATGACCGTTTCGGTAATTTAACATTGGAGACCGATACCAAAGGGCGGGTTGTCAAAGAAATGACCTACGATACCTTTGGACGTCTTTTGACGGTGAAAAACGGCAATGGCGTTTTGGTAGAAGAATATCTATATTACGATAATCTTCTTGGCGATCCGAACGCTCAGTATACCGAGAAACGTACCTATGATTTAAGCGGCTCATTTTTAAGCGAGAAAAACTATTTCGACGGACTCAAGCGAACCTACAAAAAAGCGGAGGATGTTTATGATAATAGCGGCAAAATGACCAGGTTTACCTTTGTCGAATATGACGCCGCCGGGCGTTCCTATCGAGAGTCGATTCCCATATTTTCTACAACCGATCAAAGCGTGGGTAGCGTAACAAGATGGAAAACCAACACGTATGACACATATGGGCGAATTATCGGGCAGAGCGCTCCGGCTGTGAACAGCGGCGCAGACACGACAGTACAATACTCATACGGCGTTACCCAGGGACTGCGTTATACCAGCGCCACGGACGTTGGCGGAAACGTCGACACCACCTATTACAATGCGTTGGGGGAGGTTGACCGGAAAGTGGATCCGTCGGGGGCCATAACGTGGTACGCTTATGATTTTGCAAACCGCGTGTATACGGTTACGGACGCCGACGGCAAACAAACGGTTACGACGCTGGACAACTGGGGCAATAAAATCGGGCTTGTCGAACCCAATTCCGGCTCCTGGACATTTACGTACGATAACGAATCAAACATTGTCAGTAAAACCGGTCCCGGCTTGAAGACCGTATTCTTCGAATACGACGGTTTAAACCGGAAAACATATGTAACCGACGCGGCAAATATGATGGGGGCAACATACACCTATGATAATGACCCGGCTTCAAACGGTTTTGGCGAAATAAAATCGGTATCGGACGATTCGGGGGTGACTACTTTTTATTTCGATCCCCAGGGAAGAAGAGAGAGGGTTTCCAAATTGATAACCCCCGTACCTGCAGATCCGTTCAACACGGTTCCGTTTACCATGCAGTACCAATACGTTTATGACAACCTGAACCGGGTAACGCAGCTGATCTACCCCGATGGGTCGATACTGAACCACAGCTATTCGCCCGCCGGTCACCTTCAGGAGCTTCGTTTGAAAACACTCTCCGATGGAGTGACGCAAACCGGAGAATCGACCATTGTCACCTACCAGGGCCCGTTCGATATTGATAATACCGCGGTGAACCCCAGTGTAAAACGAATTACGGGCAACGGAGTCGAAACCACGGTATCCCTTGACCGCTTGACCGGTAAGGTTCTGGGCAGAAATACAATGCTGCAGGGCGGAGCCGTATACCAGGATCTGGCGTATACATACGATCTTTTCGGGAACATCACAACCATTACCGACAACCTGGATGCATCCAGAACAGAGACATACGTGTACGACTCCATCGGACGCCTGGTAAATGCCAACAGCGGACTTTACGGCAACCTGAGTTATACCTATTCGCTCGGCGGAAACCTGATTCAAAAAGGGGACAGGACTCTGTATTACCAGAACAATCCGAACCCGGCTCCCGGATCGAATAACAACTGTTCCGTATCGGTACAGGCGGTATGCAGCGACTCGTATGGCAACTCATATGACTATGACGCTAACGGCAATATGATCGGCCGCGGGGACCATAACGCCGACACCTACCGAACATTTTATTATGATTCGGCAAACCGTTTAACGAAAGTGATGAATTCTCAGGGTGTCGTCAAGACAAGCTTCGGCTATGATTATGATAATGCCCGCGTCAGTAAAGTCAGCGCAGACGGGGCCGTTACCTATTTCTTCGGGGGCATGTACGAGGTGTTGATTAACCCCAATGGCAGCGAATACCATACCAAATATATCCGGGGAGCGAAAGGCGAGTTGGTCGCTCAACACTCTCTGGACACTTCGCATGTAACGCTTGCGTCCTTGAACGAGCGGTTCTATGTCGCCCATGCCGGAGTATCCGTGAATTTTTCATCGATAGCTAACCTGGGACAAAGCATAGGGGCGAGGATACTAACCCTGTACAATGACTTCAATGCCAGGAGAGTTCCCATTTACGTATATCTGTTAATGCTTTCTTTGCTGGCCTTGCTGGCGATTTATGTAAAACACAATTATCGCCTGATGAAAGAAAGAAGAAACAACGACAGCTTATCGGTGAAATATATTGGCGCCAGAAAGCTGGGATTTGCGGAAACCGCCCTGCTTGTCACGTTTATGTTTCTTTCCACATTTTCGTTCCAGTGTTTTAATGGCCCCACGGTGGGCGAACCGGTGCCATTTTCCGCGTTTGACCCCGCTTCTTCAAGCGCTCTGGTTTCGGATAATCTCTTTCTTTACAATGACGCTGCGGTGAACGCAAGACCGACTCTGGGGTTGCTTTATTTTCATGCAAACCATCTTGGTTCAACGACATTGGTTACCGATGATAGCGGGACTGTAGTTACAAAAATTGCGTACAAACCGTACGGGGAAATCGTACGCGATGTGGCTGCCTCAAACGGTCCCGATGTGATCAGAGCGAAGTTTACCGGGCAAGCGGATGATCCCGAAACTTCTTTGTTGTTCTATAACGCACGGTACTATGACCCGGGTCTTGGCCGTTTTCTTTCGATAGACAACTTTAATTCTGATAGCTCAAGTCAGGGGTTCAACCGGTATATGTACGCCCTGGGTAATCCGGTTAATTTTATCGACCCAAGCGGCCATGCTAATACGGAACCTTTTTGGATGATTGTTGGAGGTTTTTTCCTTATGGGTGTTGGATTAGCATTGACATTGGCAGGTAATGTTGGTGGCATAAGCATGATTATAGTAGGTGCACTGGCATTTATTGACGGCATTGATAATGCATCGGGGGCCAATAGTTTTAACCCACCGGAATTAACTGGAGGTGCATGTCTAGGCAATTGCGGCGGTACCGGAACCGGTTCTTCGTCCGGCGGAACCTCCGTTATGACCGGCGTTGATGAACAAGACATTCTAATTTCAGGTTTGCCGGAAGATCCGGGCGATTCGTTTGTCAATCTGAGCAATGAAGAAATAGCCGAACTGGATCGACGTATGAACGAAGATATGGAAAACCGAAATCGCTTTTTACGGGCCCATGAAGAGGCTTCGTTAAAATACAAAGGCAGGATGAACAAGGAAGATATGACCCCCGGCGAATGGGAAGAATTCAAAGGGATTCTCATTCGCGACATGATTACAAAAGGGGCCACGGGCGAGCAGTTTGACCAACAAATTTATATCAATGATGACGCCAGAACCATCGTTTATATGTACAACAAGACGCCGTTCCAGGCTTATTTTTTCAATAAAACCATGGAAATCAATGGTAAACTGAATGTAAGTAATTACTCGAACATCGATTTGGGTCATTACCTTGGGAAGGTTACACCGATTGTAACAGCGCCACTCGGTAGAATTTCGGGCGCTGGTAAAGCTCTGGAATGGGCGGGCAGTCTACCGGAGTGGGGGCCGATAAAAAATGCCGTAAAATGGGGTTACGAACAATTCGGAAACGATGCGGTTGACGCCATTAAAAACTCCAGTGTATTCAGTAATGATATTACTCCCCAGGGCGACGGTTGGAGTACCGGCGGAGAATTTAACCACCAGCACGGACTCCAGGACGTGGAAAACGATTACAACGATTTCAAGGAGAAGTGGTTACCATAATCGGTTCATTTGAGTCTTATAAAGACAAGTAGCTTCAACTGTTGAATTCTTTTGAAAACCGGTCCTTTGGGCCGGTTTTTTTTTGCCAACCCCTGAATCCGGCAAACAAAAATCGAAGGCGGCCTTATACAATGCCGTTGATGACCTTTGGAAAATAGCGAACGGAATTGAAATTTACAAACAATGGCATAAGGGTTCGTTCTATGCAGTAAAATGTAATTGTCGCGATGACTCAATTTTAAAAACAGTCTTACCTTAAAGTGCGATTTGAAATCCTAAAAGACGAAATTTTTCCGGTTGTCCTGCGCTTCTTTCTTCTACTAATGTTTGCCCGCATTTCGGATGAGTTGCTTCATGGCGCAGGGTTCTCTGACGTTGGGCGAGATTTGGCAATCCCCGGCGTTGGTTTAATGATGATTTCATTTGTCTACTCTCTACGGAAAAAAATATCGGGGCAAAAAAGCGGCTTCTCCAGGGCGCCTTCCTGGTTCAAGTCATTGCCCTTGAAACCTGTCTTGACATTTCACGAGATTGCGGCGCTTCTAGGCGTGTACTTGGTTTTAATCCATGCCGGAATTCACATGCATGCCCTCTTGCCCTGGGCGGCCGTATTTGCCATGCTGACCGTCGTCATTAGCGGGTTTACCGGGCATGTTTTATATTTACGCGTACGAAAGTCGATTGAGACCAAGAGAGATTCTTTATTAAAAGACGGGCATGAGGCTGAGGATGTCGAAGAAAAGCTCTTTCGAGCCTCGGTGATGGCAAAGACAATGCTGAGCTGGCGAAAAATTCATTTTCCGCTGACAGCCATTTTTACGGCTCTGGCTCTTTTGCATGTTCTCTCAGCGGTATTGTTCCAAGGTAACCCATGAAAATACGCACTCGTTCCGTTTTTACTCTTACCTTTGCGATTGCTTTTATTTTTTCGTATTATAGCCCGCATACAACCGTCAGCCCCGGCAACCTTGGGCGCTCTCATCAAGAGACAAAATCCTGTTTTGACTGCCATGAACCAATGGGCGGTATTCCCGATAGAAAATGTATAGCTTGCCATGATTTTCAAGCGACCGGAGCGAGCTTGACGGTCTCCGCTTCTTCTACCCGGGAAAGAGCCGGATTAATTCACGAAGAGGAAATCATCGGGGAGCAACGTTGTACCAAGTGCCATAATGATCACAAGGGCATTGACGGTACCATGCAACGAAATCCCGATTACCGGGGGTTTCACGCCGGACGGGATATCCGGGGTAACTGCACTCGATGCCATACGCCGCCTGAAAATCTATTGCACCGAAAATTTAAACAGCAACCGTGCGAGAAGTGCCACACCAACGATACATGGCGGCCAACGCCGGGAACTGCGGCGAAATTTCATTCAGCGGAAGCCGATTGCCTTTCTTGCCACGAAAAACCCGGCGATTCATTTCACCGCGCAGTATCTTCTCGTTGCAGCAGCTGCCATGGTTTTGAAAACTGGAACGCCAGCATTGATCATGACCGCTATTTTCGACTAGGCAAAACGCATAACCGCGGGTGTTCCAAGTGCCATAAAAATGGTTATAAGACATACGATTGTTTTGGGTGCCACGCTCACTCCCCCGGAAATATTCGTCATGAACATGTCGAGCACGGGATTCGCCATTATGAATCCTGCGCCGATTGCCATCGCAGCTCCAGCGAAAGAGCGGCGAAAGATGCCTGGCGGCGAATCAAGTCGCAAGGCCGGGACGCCTCGTACCGTTAAAACGAAAAAGAAAACGGAAAAAGCCGTACAAAACGAGGGGTTTGACCTGAGTCGAAAACCGGGTTTCAGGCAACGTTGCTACCTATGCGGTTACGGTTGTATTGCTTTTACCGATTCGTGAAGTCAGGATGTAGGCGTTTACTTTCCCCTTGCCCTTGACCTCAATTTCTCCCCGGTTTTGAAATTGAAACGTATTGTTTAACAATCGGTATGTGGATTCTGTCACTTGGATATGGTTTGGTAAACCATGCGACTCCATTCGCGAAGCCACGTTTACCGCATCGCCCCAAAGGTCATAGATAAATTTCTTTTGACCGATTACGCCGGCGGTAACAGGCCCGGAGTTTATCCCGATTCGAAGCGAGATATCAATCCCTTTCGATTGGGAAATCTTCGCCGTCTCTTCCATCATTTCAATGCTAAAATTTGCGATTTTTTGGGCATGGTCGCTGCAAGGCGTCGGAATTCCCGAGGCTACCATATAGGCGTCGCCAATTGTCTTTATTTTTTCAAGTTTATATTTATCGGTCAATTTATCAAAAGCCGAAAAATAATCGTTTAAAAGCGAAACTAACTCCGTGGGGTTGTAAGCCGAAGCAAGTTCGGTAAAGCCGACAATGTCGGCAAACATAATGCTGGTTTCGGGAAACCCGTCCGCAATGGTTTGGCTTTCCGTCTTCAGGCGTTTGGCAATGGGTTCCGGGAGAATGTTTAAAAGCAGGGCATTGGCTCTGTCATGTTCTATCGTAATTTTTTCTCTTGCGGCGTTCAGGTCCGTGGCAAAAACAAAAACGGAGATCATGGTCAAAAGTATCGTACAAATGGAGTTCATCATGTGCACATACGTATACGGAAAATCCGGCGGAAAAGAAGGGAACAGGGGAGTGGTAAAAAAATATTCGGCTGAGACAAAACCGGCGATGGATATTGCGGAATAAATGCTGAAATATTTAATGTCGCCTTTTTGGTTTAACATTAAAAGAGCCAGACCGGGGATAGCCATGGCGTAAAAGTGAATGCCAAGACTGGGCCCTAAAGTAAAGAGCGTCATCCCGACAGTCGCCGCTACGCCGTTTAAAAGGAGCATGGCCGCCGCCGCATCTCTTTTTCGTTTTCCGGTTAATATAAAAACAAAAATAAAAAAAGGCGTCAGGCACAAAAGGGCGAAGAAAGCGTAGTGGTATGTTCCGCCCAGAAAATATGCAAGAGCCCCGTAAATAAAAAGATATGAAACCGTAATGACCGTGGCGACCATACACACAACATTAATGATTTTCAGGTTATAATCAAGAGGCGTATCTCCTTTCACACCGGAATAGATTGGGAGTAAAAAAATATTCATGTGGTTTGTTTCCTTTCTTATGATAACCTATCTAAAGTTTTGTTTGTTAGAGCTTCGGCTTTTATCCAGTCGAATTTTTTATTCTATATGGCGAATGCATAACCCCTGTCAATATAAATTTTTCTTATAAATAACGGTTTAGAATATTTTAAAAGACCACCGGGAACAATACCGGTTTTAAAATATACGAAAATGTACTGGATAAAAGCTGATGACTTCCGAAAATGACAATAGTGCAAGGCAGTTGGTATATATTCATTGTCACCGGTTTGATCTTTCTTTTAGGCGTGGTTTCGGATCGGGTTGGTCGTTTAACGAAACTACCCAGGGTAACGATCTTAATTTTGTTTGGCCTGGTGATTGGCCCGTATGGTTTAAATTTGGTACATCAGGAGATCTCACGGTGGTACCCTTTGCTGGCAAATATCACTTTGATGATGGTCGGCTTTTTGCTCGGGGGAAAATTTACGATAAAAAAAATCCGGGAGTATGGTAAACCCATAACGGTTCTCTCCATTATCGTGGTTTTAATGACAGCCCTTATCGTTTTTCTCGGGCTCTTTCTCGCGGGAGTCGATACCAAATTGGCAATTATTTTAAGCGCAATTTCAACGGCAACGGCTCCGGCGGCAACGATGGATGTCATTAGCGAGTTAAAAACAACCGGGCCGTTTGCGCGCATGTTAGAAGGGATTGTAGCCCTGGATGACGCCTGGGGTCTGATATTGTTTAGCTTGATGGTGACATTGGTACAGTTTGCCAATGGCGACTCAGGTTCTCTCTTTTTTATCAAAGGAATATGGGAAATCGGGGGCGCCCTTTTGGTGGGCGTTTTTCTTGGCTTCCCCATGGCGTATGTTTCAAAATGGATCACGCCCGGAAAACTTACCCTGGTAGAATCGCTGGGTTATATTTTTTTGTGCGCCGGCGTTTCTTTAAAACTTGAAGTTTCGTTTTTGCTTTCGGCTATGATCATGGGGAGCATCGTGGCAAACTTTGCCGAAAGAAGAGACGAACCGTTTCAAATGATCGATGAAATAGAGTGGCCATTCATTGTGATTTTTTTTATTATTGCCGGGGCTTCTATGGAACTCAACAGCCTTCCGGAAACGGGAGCGATCGGGGGCGTTTACATCTTGTTGCGAATTCTGGGCAAAGCCGCCGGCGGGTTTTTGGGCGGGGTTATGATCAAGGCGCCAGAAAAAGAAAAGCGTCTGTTCGGAATTGCACTTTTGCCGCAAGCCGGGGTCGCTATCGGTATGGCTTTGGTCGCCTCAAATCAGACGCCGGAATTGCGTTCGGAGATCATGAATATCGTTATCGGAACGACCATTTTTTTTGAGATTTTCGGGTCGGTTGCGACCTATCTTGCCATTCGAACCGTAGAAAGAGAAAGTCATTGAGGATATGATCGTAAAAGATTTCAACCGGAGGCGCGCATTTCATACCGCTTGTTTTCGCTTTGCCGGTGCGCCCGCAGTGAACTTCATGGAGCCAAAAAGATGAAATATCCCGGCGGGACTTTTTTAGAGCGGCGCAAAAGCAGAAATTGAATTCCATGAAAAAAAACCTGAACAAAATCAAGCTATATATTGCGGACACTCATGCCATTTTGCGCGATGGCATCAAATCGCTTTTTGAAGAATATTCCAACTATGCGATTGTCGGAGAGAGCGATAACGGTCTTGAAGCGATGGAAGAAATTGAATCCATTAAACCGGATATTTTAATTCTTGAAATCTCACTGCCGGAAATGTCAGGAATTGAAATTGCGCGGCAACTGAAAAGGTACCGCCCTGAAATTAAAATTATAATTTTAACATCCACAGAGAACGATATCTTTTTGCAAGAGCTTCTGGAAATTTCAATAGACGGTTTTGTCGTGAAGAATAATAGCTTTGACGATCTGCTACGCGCGGTGCGATCCGCCATTGCGGGCAATCTTTTCATGAGCCCGGAAGTCACTGCCCGGTTGGTTTCGGGAATTACGCATGAACCTCAGGGCGAAGTGAAAAGTATTTTTGAACTGCTTTCTCCCAGAGAAAATGAAGTGTTGAAACTATTGGCCGAAGGGGTTCGCAACGATGAAATTGCGGCTAAGTTGAGGATTTCCACCTATACGGTGAAAAAACACAGGAATAACATAATGAAAAAACTCGATATCCACAACTTGGCCGATCTCACCCGCTTTGCGATTAAGGCCGGCATTATCGATTTAGGCTGAGCCGCCTTTGTATATAAGGGCCCATATATACCCTCCCTCTGCCGCCTGCCCACCCGGTTGGGATGGGCCGGTCGCTTACGACCGCCTGCGCTCCAGGTCACCCGTTTTCAAAGATGTCTTTGAAGAGAACGGATGTCGTATCATTGCTTTTTTCAATATGTAATCGCCCGGAAACGAAAATTTTTACGCTAAATTGAGCTTGGTAAAAAAATCCCGGGTAGAACTCATCACAGGCGGCCGTTTTACTTCTATTTGAACTTATCAGCTAACGGTTGTTTGGAAAAACCCCTGATAGACGAGAGTTGAGCTTTATCGCGGTGGAAGGTGGATTCGCTTTGTACGTAAAGGTTGATTAGATTTCCAAGGGAAACCAGCGAGTCCATGTGGGTTCGTTCATAGCCGTGCGAACTATCCGCTCCAAAACAAATGAGCGATGTGCGTATGTCATTGCCGGCTTCAATTGCCGAGGCTGCATCGGTACGATAATAACGAAAAACGTCGCGCGCATGTTTGATTTGAAATTTTTCACAAAGGTTGATGATCTTATGGGTCAGGTGATAATCAAAGGGTCCGCTGGAATCCATCATGCATACGGTAACGCCATCTTCAATGGAGTTTTGCCCTTTCGCCGGCGTCGCGTTGTCGATGCTCACCATCTCCGCCACATCGCCATGCAACACTGCAGAGGCCCCCGAACCTACTTCTTCAAAAATGGTAAACAAGAAGTGGCACTCTTGCGGGATCGCGATCTTTCCGCTTTTTACTCCATTGGTTATCGCCTCCAGGGAAGCCAGCAAGGTTGCCACGCCGGCTTTGTTATCGAGGTGTCTTGAGTTAATAAAACCGTTGGGGTTAAATTCATATTCGGGATCAATTGCCAGAAAATCTCCAACATGAAAACCGGCCTCAACCAGCTCCCGTTTGCTGGCGACCTTTTGGTCGACACGGACTTCGATATGGTCCCACCCAATGGGCTCTTGATCAATCTCTTTGCCAAAAGTATGACCGGATGACTTCAAGGGTAAAATGGTGCCGCGGCGCCTTTCCGTATCGGTAAAAATAGTGACTTTGGCTCCTTCGGCAAAGCGCGCTGACCAATTGCCAATGGGCGAAATGGAGAGGCGTCCGTTTTCTTTCAGGCTGCGCACCATTGCCCCGAGCGTATCAAGGTGGACGACGATCGCACGGTCCGGCGATTTTTGCTTGCCGGGCACGTCCGCACGTATGGCTCCTCTCCGGGTTAACTCATAGTGGATCTCCATACGTTCCAGTTCTTTGGAAACATACCGGACGACTTGGTCAGTGTACCCCGATGGGCTGGGGATATCAAGAAGTCTTTTTAAATGTTTTTGTATGATTTGCGGGTTTACTTCGATTGACTCCATATTATTCCTTCTTGATAAATGAACTCTATTTTACGGGAGCGGCCTGCGGCGGGTGAACCGTTATGGTTTGGGGGAATAAAAAGTCGATAAACTTTTCTGCGGTAGGTTGCGGTTCATGGTTAGCCAGGCCCGGTCTTTCGTTTGCTTCAATGATGCAAAACTCGCTGCCATTTTTAACCATGAAGTCAAAACCAACGACCGGGATACCCAGAAGCTCGGCTGCCTTGATCGCCGTTTTTTGAATTGCGGATGAAAGCGAAGCCGTAATATCTTCGAGAGTGCCGCCCGTATGCAAGTTTGCCGTACGCCGCACCCGCAACTTTTTCCCGGCGGGGAGAATGCTTTGGTATGTGTAACCTTCATCGCGGATGCATCGTTCGGTTTCGCCATCCATCGGAATCTTGCTTTCTCCGTGCGTTGCAGCCATTCGCCGCCGGTTCAGTTTTTGGATAAGGGTTCGGATTGAGTGCTTTCCCGTCCCCGCAATGACCGGCGCTTTGCGCACCGCCGCCGCCACGACTTCGCCGTTGATCACAACAACTCTGGTATCTTCGCCCTCGAAAAACTCTTCGATTAAAACATCGCCCGAGGCGCTGACTGACTCAAACGCTTCTTGAAACTCAATTGGATACCGCAGGTCGACAAAGACGCGGTCGCCTTGTTCGCCGTCAAGGGGTTTGACAACCGTTCTTTTGTATTGCCGTAAAAAAGCAAGCCCCTTGTCTAAATCTTTTGTTACCAACTGTTCGGGGACGCGGATATTATTTTCTTTTAAGATAGAAGCCGTCAGGCTTTTGTCGCGGCAATTGGTCAGGGCAATAGCCGAAGTCTGGTCGCTAAGGCTTTCATGGCAAACTACGCAACGCCCGCCAAAATTCAATTCAAACATGGCCGGTTCGGACCGTAAAATATTGCATTGGATACCGCGTTTTCTCGCCTCTCTTAATATAATTTCTGCATATGGATTCAGCGGCGTATCCGCGTCCGCGGTGGTATAAAGAGGCTCGTTTAAAGCATTTTTGTATTTTAAGGTAAAAATCGGAACTCTGACAAACCCAAGGTCTTCATAAAAGTGAATCGCTTCGGCATTGCTGTGCAACACGGAAAGATCCATGTAGGTTCTTTTTCGCTTGCGGTAAATTTTTGCCAGCCCGGCAATCAGGGCCTTGCCAATCCCCGGCAAGGGAGAAGCGGGGTCTACGGCCAAACACCAGAAACTGCTCCCTTTTTCGGAGTCGCCGAAAATATGGTAATGATCAATGCCGGTGATCGACCCATAGACCTGTTTTGTTTTTTTATCTACGGCAATTAAATATTGAATTTTTCGCGAATGCCGGTGCCGGTAAATAAATTCGGGCGGGGCTTCGACCATGGCATTTTTCCGGTAGATTTCGTTGATTGTCTTGCATTGATCCCTGGTTTTTAGAGACGTAATGACAATATTATCCGCTTGATTTTCTTGTTCAATGGGAATTTTTTTGTCGTCAAGCCAAAGACGGTAAGAGTGCGAAGGATCGAGAAAAATTTCCTGGGGCGCTTGCGATAAAATCACATGCGGTTCGCGTAAATAAAAAGCGATGTTTCTTTGGCCGGGTTCTTCGGCGCTTAAACGTTTAATGAGTTTTTGGGAATCTGTAAACGTGTGGGCAAATAAAATCTTTCCCCATCCCATCTCAAGCTCCGCATCTTCGCGGACGCTTTTCAGTTTTGCCGGGGGATGCCACCCGGCAAGCGTACTTTCCACGTATTTTTCACCCAGGCCTATGGCGTCATTCTTTTGCGGGACTCTCGCAGATTTGGGAAAATTTTCATTTTGAAGATTGCTTTCATCTTTCATAAAAACCTCTCCTTTAATTAATATTGTGAAAATTAAGCCATTGTTCCAAGAGAGCAACCTGCCATAATTGAGAGCCGCGCAACGGGGTTATATGGTCTTCCGGGCGGCTGAGTAACCGGTCGATATACTTTTTTTGAAAAAGCCGCCGTTCTTTTGTTTGCGGGTCGTTTAAAATATCTTTGACATAGGTTAAAAAATCGCCCGCGATGTATTTTAAGGCGGGCACCGGAAAGTACCCTTTCGGACGATCGATCACCGCCGGGGGGATAACTTTTCTGGCGGCCTCTTTTAATACAAACTTACCTCCGTGTTTCATGTCAGAGGCGATTTTATATTGAGCCGGGATACGCGCGGCCAGTTCAACGACTTCATGATCAAGAAAAGGAACCCGCGCTTCAAGACCCCAGGCCATGGTCATGTTATCAACTCTCTTGACCGGGTCATCCGTCAGCATGACGGTCGTGTCGATTCTCAAGGCGCGGTCAATCGTGCGGTTGGCGCCCGGAATGGCAAAATGTTTCTGCAAAAAATCGCGGCTGTAATTTTCTTTTGCAAATGACGGGTGAACGGCTCGCAGGTAATCGCTATGCCTCATGTCCAAAAAAAGTTCGGCATATTTGTTTACCCCCGCCGTATCATCCATGAGAGGCGGGTACCAGTGATAGCCGCCAAAAATTTCGTCGGCGCCCTGGCCGGACTGAACTACCTTAATTGTTTTTGCCACCTCGCGCGAGAGTAAATAAAAACCGATGTTGTCATGGCTGACCATGGGCTCGGATTGCGATGCAATTGCCTCAGGGAGATGGCGGAGAGTTTCAGAGGGATCGATAAAAATCTTGTGGTGCTTGGTGCCGTAATGCCGGGCAATGATATCCGAATATTCAAACTCATCCCCTTTTTCTTTGTCATGCGATTCAAATCCAATGGAATACGTATTCAGGTTTCCTCCGTTTTCGGCAATTAAACCGGTGATTAAGCTTGAATCAACCCCCCCGGAAAGAAGCACCCCCACCGGAACATCGGCGACCAGCCGACGCCTAACGGAACGTTGCAAACTTTGCAGGACCGCTTCAACATACGATTCGGTTGAGTCCAGGGCCAAGGGATTTAAAAATGAGAGGCTCCAGTACGTATTGACTTCTTTGATTCCAGCCGGGCCGATTTTCATAAAACTGGCAGGCGGCAGTTTTTTAATCTCTTGGATCATCGTATGCGGCGCGGGGACAACAGAATGAAAATGCATATAATGGTGGAGAGCTATGGGGTTAATTGTCCGCGATACGCTCGAAGACTCAAGGAGAGCCTGGGTAGTGGAAGCAAAGAGGAATGTCTCAGGAGTAACATGAAAGTAGAGGGGTTTGATGCCCAGGCGGTCTCTCGCCAGAAACACTTCGCATGTTTGATTGTTCCAAATCGCAAAGGCAAACATCCCGTTAAATTTTTCAAGGCAATCTTGCCCCCAATGCAAGTATGACTTTAAAATCACTTCGGTGTCTCCATGCGAACGAAAAGTATAACCCGCGGCAACTAACTCCTCGCGGATTTCGGGGTAATTGTAGATAGCCCCGTTAAAGACAATCCCGAAAGTACCGGACTCATCCAGCATTGGTTGCGCTGACCCTTGCGATGTATCCATCACCTTAAGGCGCCGGTGAGAAAACCCCATTGGTCCGTGTACATACAATCCCTTATCGTCAGGGCCCCTTGGCGCCATACGTTCAGCCATTTTCTCAAGAAGGGGCTTGCCGGCTGGCCGCCCGTTAAAATGAATTTGTCCCGCAATTCCGCACATAAGGTTTCCTTTGGTAGTCTGTAATATTCCTGACTGAATTTATTCAGATATTGTGCTAAATCTATGAAATAACGCCAGGAATATAGTAACGCAAAAGGAGTACTCTTGTAAGCTAAATGGAGTAATTGTAGTAAAATAAATAGGTAGTTAAGCCTTTGAACCTATGCCGAAAAGAGCAACAAGCTGCAATATATGCAAATTTTATCGATTGAACAAAACACCGAAAAAAAATGAAAAAGGCACTATTTATATTCAAAAACGCATTTATCTAAATCCATATATTTCGAAGAATCCTTCGGAAAACGGATGATCCGGAGCGCAGGCGGTCATAAAAGACCGGCCCATCCCAAAAGGGAGGGCAGGCGGTAGAGGGAGGGTATATATGGGCCCTTATATACCATTTGCGCTATTGCTTGCTATCTTTTGTCATTTCTTGCCATGTTCCTTGGGCATAACAGTTGGCCGAAAATTAACTGAATTTCAGGAGGTTTTCAATCGCCGCTTCAATCCCCTCATGGACTTCAAAAACGGTAGCTTCCATCATATAGCATGGGGTCGTCACGATTTTGTTTTCGGTATCGATAACGGATTCGCGGACCGAGGCTAGCTTCGATTTTGCGCCGGTAGCTTCCATCCCGGCGGAGATAGCGTCTATATCGTAGGGGGAGGCTTCCTGCGTTGTGCCGACCGTCAAGGTGGCCGAAACGCCGGAACCCTCAAGGGCTTTTGCGATTACGACAGGAGCCATGCAAAAGGCGGCAATGGGCTTTTTGGAAGCTACGGTCGCGACAATGAGATTTTTTATTGTTTCATCAATGGCGCCTTCCGGTCCGGCAAAGGCCCATTGGCTGAGGTTTTTGGCGACGCCAAAACCGCCCGGCAGCACAAGAAGATCGAATTGGTCCGGGGAAGCCTGGCTCAGAGGTTGGATCTTGCCCCGTGCGATTCGGGCCGCTTCATTGAGAACGTTTCTTCTCTCAGGCATCTCTTCGCCGGTGAGATGGTTGATGACGTGGTGCATTTCAATATCGGGAGCATAGCATTCCACTTCGATTTTCCGCCGGTTCAAAGCCAGCATGGCGAAGACCGCTTCATGAATTTCGGAACCGTCATAAACGCCGCATCCCGATAAGATCATAGCAGCTTTCATAAACCCCCCTTGGCGGCTGTACAACCACATTAAAACCAATCATTGATGTTTTGCAATTGAATTTTACAAAAATTAATATTGGATTTGTTATATATAGCGAAGGGGTCGCGATGGCAAGAAAAATTTTATTATTGTTTATCGCAGACTGGCATAACCGCCGCGAAGCCCGTTTTTAGAAAACACGACCTGCCAAAGCTGAAGGTAACGGGCGCGAAAGTATCCGGCAAAAACAAGAAGGTAAAATTTCCACATGCGGTAAAACGTTTCGTCATAATTTTGCTTTAACTCGCCCCAGGCGGCGTCAAAGTTTTGAAACCAGGCCATGAGAGTTTTGTCATAATCAGTCCCAAAATTATGCCAGTCTTCAATGACAAAGACATGCTCCGAAGCTTTGACAATTTGTTTCATTGAAGGGGCGCAGGCATTGGGAAAAATATATTTATGAACCCACTGATCCTGGATAGAGTCAAAGATCCCGCCAACGGTGTGCAGAAGAAAAAGACCGTCAGGTTTAAGGCATTCCCGGATAATCTTCATGCACTGCCGGTAATTTTTAGGACCGACATGTTCAAGCATGCCAATTGTAACAACCCGGTCAAACTGCCCGGCGACATCGCGGTAATCCATGAGTTTTAATTCAACCGGAAGGTCTTTGCACATTTCGTTGCCCAGCTTGACTTGTTCTTTAGAAACGGTAACGCCAGTCACCTCCACCTGGTACTTCTCGGCGGCAAACTTGGCAAAACTACCCCAACCGCAACCCAAATCAAGGAGCTTCATCCCCGGTTTCAGATAAAGTTTCTTGCAGATGAGGTCCAACTTGGCTTCCTGGGCTTCATTAAGTGTTTTTGCATTTCGCCAATAGGCGCAAGTGTACGAAAGGCGTTTGTCGAGCATTTTAGAAAAGAGGTCGTTGCCGATGTCGTAGTGCTTAACGCCAACTTGAAAGGCGCGCTTGGTTTTTTGAAGGTTGGTGAGGCCGGCTTGCATGATATAAAGAATATTTCTTTGAAGGCCTGTAATTTTTTTATTGATGCCCGCGGCGACAAGCTTGCAGATGAGCTCGTCGAGGCATTCGCTGTCCCACCATTTTTGCATGTAAGATTCTCCCATGGCGAGAGAACCTCCCGACAAAAGGGCAGAGTAAAAACGGGGGTTATGTACCCGGATATCCCAGGGGCGGTCCCCGTTGACCCGGACATCGGCCTCTTGAAAATACTTTTCCACAATTTGCTTGCTACTCATAAACTTTCCTCCGGTTTTAGATTGATCCTTGCTCTAAAGCCAAAGCTCCAAACCCGGATCAAGCGCCTAAACCGGATATTTATCAGGCGGGAGAATCCGGCGCAATCAAAAAATAAAATTGAGACAAAAAAAATAATTCAATAAAATTATACACGAAATAATGGCGAGGAGGGGGGCGGTTGCCCCCCTCGCTTTGGCTATTTGCCGTTTTTTTCTTTCCACGAACCACCCCCACCCTGTTGGGTGGGGCTAGAACATTCCCAATTTTTCAGAGTTTTGCCCTTATGATCGCCAAAACAGAGTTTTTTTATCGCTTCTCTGACATTTTCTACTGAAAAGGGAGCGCCTGGCAAATGAGCCTCCGCTACCCCCCGCATTTTTTTCTTATGCCGATTTTTATTTTAAAAAAATTCGTGAAAAAACCGAACGATAAAAAACACGAAAAGGCGCGATTATTTACTAAAAAACAATCAATCAACACTTCATTAAAATGTCGATCCTTGTTGGGGCTGACCCCTTTCATGGCTCCCGGCGTTTCTTGATCATTGCTTTCATTTGGAGGCGGCGGTGGCAGAGGGCGGGTATATATGGGTAGTATTCTACCCATATATACGTAAAATACCGTAAAACCGGAATCCGGAGCAAGATCGTCTCCCGCCACCCGCGGATTCGACGCCATTCTTGCGTCCAGGCACGTCAGCCCCAATTTTTCTTGCTTTTTTTTAAAAAAAATTCGGAATCGGCAAAAAATGAAATTTGCGGGGATTATACCGGTATGCTGATACATCAAAAGAATGGTAAGATTATGTCACAAAACAGGAAAATGTTTGACAATGGTAGTCGGAAGACGGTTGATGTGCAATATGAAAACCCGGTCAAACCGGGTGATTTTCAGAAGAAGTTTTCCATGAATGCACAACCCGTAAAAAATGACAAAAGCAAAGCGCTGGATCAGGCGCTTCTCAATATTGAAAAGCAGTTTGGCAAAGGCGCTGTTATGAAACTTGCCGGCGATAATATCCCGGAAGTGGATGCAGTCTCTACCGGCTCGCTTCCCCTTGACATGGCCCTGGGGATCGGAGGCCTGCCCAGGGGGAGGATCGTTGAAATCTACGGGCCGGAATCTTCGGGTAAAACCACCTTGACACTTCACGTCATTGCCGAGGCCCAAAAGAAAGGGGGGATGGCCGCTTTTATCGATGCCGAGCATGCCCTTGACCCTTCTTATGCGAAAAAACTGGGCGTCAACGTAGACGAACTCCTTGTCTCTCAGCCAGACTCGGGCGAGCAGGCCCTGGAAATTGCCGAGGCCCTCATTCGATCCAACGCACTCGATGTAATTGTCATTGACTCCGTCGCCGCTTTGGTCCCGCGCGCTGAAATCGAAGGCGACATGGGCGACCCTCACATGGGTTTGCAAGCCCGTCTCATGAGCCAGGCTCTTCGTAAACTTACCGCTATTATCCAGAAAAGCAATACGATCTTGATCTTTATTAACCAAATACGCATGAAAATCGGGGTAATGTTCGGTTCTCCGGAGACCACCACCGGGGGGAACGCCTTGAAGTTTTACGCTTCGGTTCGCCTGGATATCCGCCGGATTGAATCGCTTACAAAAGGCGATGAGACCATTGGAAACCGGGTTCGCGTTAAGGTAGCCAAAAACAAAGTCGCGCCGCCGTTTCGCAAGGCCGAATTTGACATTATGTTTGACCAGGGTATTTCGCGCGAGAGCTGTCTTATTGACGAAGGCGTTAATTTAGGCTTCCTTAAAAAAGCGGGAACCTGGTACTCTTACGGAGAAACCCGCCTGGGGCAAGGCAAAGAAAATGCGCGGCAATTTTTACTGGCAAACCCCCAGATGGCAAACACGCTTGAGGGGCAAATTCGAGCTACCTTGAAGCCGGCTGTTTTGCCGGATGGCGAACCCGAAAAGACGCAACAAACCGTCGCTCAATCTTCTGAAAATGTAGAAGAAGTGAAAACTGTGCCGGTGTCGGAATAACCGGAATTATTTAGATCGCTTTACAGGCCTCTGCTTTAGGCGATTGGCGTAGTTCTTGAGCCGAAAATCAGCGAACCTACCCTGATTTCGGTAGAGCCGTTTTCCAGGGCGATTCGGTAGTCGTGACTCATTCCCATCGAAAGGCGCGGTAACGTGACGCTGTAGTTCTTTTCCAGTTTTTCGAGCAACGCCTTCGTTGTCTGAAAGGCTCTTTTTGTGTCGTCCCGGTACTCCCGGGACTGGCTGTTGTAGTCGCCCGATGGCGTTGGCCCCATGGTCATGAGCCCTTCGGGCTTTAGCCTGCCGCTTTTCAGACAGTACTCCATGAGCGCATCGAGAGTTTGCTCGTCCTGCGGCAGGATCCCGGACTTTTGCTCTTCGCCCGTTGAGTTGATTTGAAAGAGGACAGATAAAGGTTTTGGGGCGCTCCAGCGGCGTTCTATCTTCCGGGCCACCTCCAGGCTTTGCAGGGCGTCAAAACTTGCGGCGCGGCCGTCGAGTTCTTTTGCCTTGTTGCTTTGCAAAGGTCCGATAAAATGAATTTTCAATCGCTCTAAAATATTTTGGTTTTCTTCGGTTTTGGTTTTTAGTTCCTGAATCCGGTTCTCGCCGACATGCACGATGCCCAGGTCAACGCAAACTTGAAAAATCGAAGGAGGGAAAGTCTTGGTTACCGCGATGATCGTTGCGCTTTCGTAACCCGTCTCTTTGACCTCGGCGGTTAACTTTTTCCATCGTTTTTCAATTTCCGCGGCGTTCAGCATTTTACATGTTCAGGTATGGGTAGATATTTTCTTCGGTAATCGAACTGATATAACGTCTTTTGACATACCAGTTTCGTTTTTTATCGCGGTAGAGAATAAAAGTTTCGGGGAACCCTGTCACGCCAAAGTTCTCAAGCAGGTCCGTTGTCGCCAGATAACTGGCGTATTTCAGGCTATGCTCTTTCATGAAATCAAACACTTCGGTTGCGATCTTGTCGAGATCTTGAGCGGCGCCTTCGCCCATCGCGGTTAAAACGGAACCGATGGCAACAAATTCTATATGATCTTTTTCCAGGATAGTACGGTGGATTTTTTTTAATTCAGGCAATTCATCTATGCAAGGTTTGCATTTGGGGGCAAAAAAGTTTAACACCAGGATCTCGGTGTCGTTGGATACCGTCTCCAGGCTGAAAAACTCGGTACCGGCCGGGGCGGGGGTTCCGTCTTCTTTGAGGAGATTGAATTGGCCGTCAGGTTGCCAGTAGAGTTCGGATTCTTTACAGCCTGCAAAGGTCAGAAAAAGGATGGTCGAAAAAAAAACGAAAAAAGAGGACAAAAACTTCATACGGTTGATCTAATTTGGGTGATCTCCCCGTCAAATGTTTCACATATGTTTTCAGACCTTTTTCAATTCAAGTACATTGATACAAAGACACTCTCTGACGTTACCGGTGAAGTTCCCGGCGCCTCGAGGACATATACGCGAGTTCCATATGAGGGTTCTGTGCTCATGAGCACGAGACGTTCGCAGTTTTACTTGCCGCTTCTCGATATCTCATTGCTGGGTATACGGGGCAGGGTGAGTTCAACAGCCTCGTGGGCCGGCGAATTGGCGCTCAACCGTATTGTCGATATCACTCTACCCAAACCGGTCGCTCATACCGGGGTCGATATGACGATTCAGGGTAAAATTGTGTGGCGCGAAGAGGGACTCGTGGGGATTGAATTTCTCAATCTGGATATTGGCGCTTTAAACGTGTTAAAAAATATCATTCTCCGGCGCGCAAACAACCGCGAGCAGGTGATGAAAGAACTAGTGCGGTTGATTTCAACCCGCTACAGGGCGGGCAGCGGGCTTAAATATCGAGCTCTTTGACCTTGCGCGCGTTGGTTTCAATAAACTTACGCCGCGGTTCCACTTCATCGCCCATTAGCACGACAAACGTCTTTTCGGCTGCCACGACATCGTCAATGGAAACTTTCATTAATACGCGCCGCTCGGGCATCATTGTCGTTTCCCACAATTGCTCGGGGTTCATCTCACCCAAACCTTTGTAACGCTGCAGGGTAAACTTGTTCTCTTCGAGCGATTTTACGATTTTGTTTTTTTCATCATCCGAATAGGCATAGAGTTTGTTTTTCCCCTGAGAAACAAGATATAAAGGAGGGCGCGCTATATAAAGGTAGCCTTCTTCTATAATCTCTTTCATATAGCGAAAGAAAAAGGTGAGAATCAATGTCTGGATATGAGCGCCGTCAACGTCGGCATCCGTCATGATGACAATTTTATGGTAACGCAGTTTTTTCAGGTCGAAATCTTCGCCAATGCCGGTTCCAATGGCGGTGATCAAAGCGGAGACTTCGGTATCGCCAATGATATTTTCAAGCTTGGTTTTTTCTACGTTTGTGATTTTACCTTTAAGAGGTAAAATGGCCTGGTAGTTCCGGTCGCGCCCTTGTTTGGCCGATCCGCCCGCGGAATCGCCCTCCACAATGAAGAGCTCGCTAATGTTAGGGTCTTTCGAGGTGCAATCGGCGAGTTTGCCGGGCAGGCCGCCGCCTTCCAGGGCGCTTTTGCGGCGAACCAGTTCGCGCGCTTTTTTTGCGGCGAGACGGGCCGAAGCTGCGGCGATGCATTTTTCAATGACCTTTTTCGCTTCGTTGGGGTTTTCGTCAAAGTGTTCAATCAAGCCTTCGTAGACCATGGATTGAACGATCCCTTTGACTTCGCCGTTGCCCAGTTTCATCTTTGTTTGCCCCTCAAATTGAGGGTTAGGGATAAGAATCGTAATAATTGCCGTTAACCCCTCGCGTACGTCATCGCCGGTGAGAGAGGCGTCATATTTTTTATCAAGCCCCAGCTTTTTCTTGTACTCATTGATTGCGCGGGTAAGCGCCGCCCGGAAACCTTCGAGGTGAGTTCCCCCCTCTTTTGTATGGATGGCGTTTGCGTAGGTGAGTATGGTTTCGCTGTAGCTGTTGCAATATTCAATGACCAGGTCGACCTGAATGTCTTCTTTTTCACCCCGGACCTGGATCGGCTTTTTTAAAATGGGGTGTTTGTTTTCTGTCAAAGCGGAAATAAACTCTACAATGCCGCCTTTATAATGAAAGTTATCTTCCCGGGGCTCTTCGCCTCTTGAATCAGTCAGCGTAATATATACGCCTTTGTTTAAAAAGGCAAGCTCGCGCAAACGCGCGGCGAGAACATCGTATCGATATTCCAGGGTATCGAATATTTCGTGGTCCGCTTTGAAGGTAACGGTTGTTCCCCGTTTGGCGGTTTTTCCTGTTTCTTTCAGGGGGAACTTGGGCTTGCCCCGCTCAAATCGCTGGTGGTACTTTTTCTTGTCGCGTTGGACATCAACCTCAACCCATTCGGACAGGGCGTTGACAACCGAGATACCGACCCCGTGCAACCCGCCTGAAACTTTATACGCCCCGTCGCCAAACTTCCCCCCGGCATGGAGTTTCGTAAGCACAACCTCGACCGTTGATACTTTTGCCTTCGGGTGCATATCAACGGGGATACCGCGGCCATTGTCGGTAACGCGGATGACATTTTCAGGTAATATTTCTACAATAACAGTGTCGCAATGGCCCGCCATTGCCTCGTCAATGGAGTTATCGACAACCTCGTACACCATGTGGTGAAGACCCGGCAGGTCGGTAGAACCGATATACATCCCCGGCCGTTTTCGTACGGCTTCGAGCCCTTCGAGGATCTGGATCTTGGAGCCAGAGTAATCTTCGTTTACATGAGTGGATTCTGATTTTGGCGCAGCGCTTTTCCCCATTTTTATCTCCGCATTTTCTGGAACTAATCTTTTAACAAACTGATCAGCAGTTCAATTGTCCGGTGGTTTGGATGAATGTTATTTTCACCGGGATCTGCGGTCAATCTTTCTTTTGGCGACATAATGTCTTTCGTTTTCGGGCTTTTCTCCCGGAACGCCCGGCTGCTCTTACCGCTTTTTTCATACAAGGGCCCGACTTTCACCTCAATGCGCTCAGGAGAAAAAGAAAACATCAGGCGTATTTTTGCTGCAATTTCATTGGAATGCAATTTTATTTCCTGGGCGTAGATCCCGTGGTCGGCCGTAATTTGAAGCCGTTTTTGAGAAAGCTTGCAGGGCAGGGAGTGCTCGGCTAAAAGGGGCGAAGTGATTTCTGCCCACCGGTTTTGCACCTGCAGCAAGAAGTTAGCCGATAAAACTTCTTTTTTTTTGTTCTCGGGAAGTCTTTTCGCGGCTTTATCGAGAATTTTTAAAAAATCTTTTTCACGAAATCCCCGGATCATGCGATATTATAGATACCAGGGAAAATGAAATTGTCAAGTCATTTGTGAAAAGGGACGACAATGGAATTATTATTGTTGACAATTCAGGTTTTTTTTGACGTTGTAAACCCGACATAATCCTGTTGGTAAAAGAGATACGTGTAAAGGACTCGAAAGTTACTGATAATTACCGAGACATAGAATGGCAGGATCACCTTTTAAGATTACCAATTTTCAACCCAATGCTTTTGTCATTGTAGAAGGAAAAAAAGAAGCGGATACGTTTTATATCGTTCGCCAGGGGAAAGTTCGCCTGACGGTTGACATGCCGATTCCCGGCGAAGAGCCAAGCCAGGTTTTAGGGCCGGGCGATTTTTTTGGCGTTGTATCCGCGATGAGCGCTCACCCTCATATTGAAACCGTACAAAGTTTGGGACCGGTTTCTTTGATTACCATCCAACGCGATCAGTTTGCAACCATGATCCAGCGGAGCGCCCCGATTGCCATGAAAATTATCCGTTACTTCTCTATGAAGTTGCGCACGATTGACAAGGCGATTACCAAGCTGTCGTTTCATAACACCGAAGAAGAAGACCCTGAGTTGATGTACAAGGTTGGCGAGTATTACCAGAGCGCGAACGAAGTCAAACATGCAGCGTACGCCTTTAAACGCTATATCCAGCATTTCCCGCAGGGCAAACATGCCGCCGAGGCCAAGTCGATGCTGCAATCGATTGGCGCTTCGTTTGACGCGCCTCCGGAAAACCGGCAGGGGCTAACGCGAATTTTCAAAGACAGAGAGATGATCTTTGTCGAGCATGAGCCTGGTTCGGAGCTTTATATTATCCAACAGGGAAAAGTTAAGATTACCAAGATTGTCGATCAAAACGAAGTGTTGTTGGCCGTGCTGAACCCCGGCGATATTTTCGGCGAGATGGCTCTTCTTGAAAACAAACCGCGTTCCGCATCTGCAATGGCTACAGGCAACTTAAACACCATGGCGATTAACAAGGCTAACTTTGAAGTGATGGTGCAGGCGCAGCCTCAATTGGCGGTCAAATTAATTACCATCTTAAGCGAGCGCATTTGGACTTCCAACAGACAGCTGGCTAACTTGTTGATTGAAGACCCGATTGGGCGAATGTATGATATGTTGCTGACGCTGGTCTACCAGAAGAAAGTCCCCATTACGCATAAGTCCGTGCATGTTTTTGACATTTCCGGTCAGGAGCTGGCTAAAATGTTAAGTTTCGATAAGGCCAAAAGCGAAATGTATATCATGCAGCTTCTGGAAGATAAAAATATGCGGCTTGACCAGGGGAAAATTGTCTGCAACAATTTAATTGAGCTTGAAAAAATGGTCCAGTTCTATCGTAAAAAAGCGGCCATGGCTAAAAAGCGCGAAGCAAGCGCGCGTTAGTCATATAGAAGCCCAACGGATTTTAATATACTTTTTCTTTGCGCAACCAACCGGTAAATTTTTCCAGTTGTTCCGTTAGCGAGTCTTCGGTTGTTTCCAATGTCGATTTGGCATCGGCTGCGGCCTGGTTTTTAGCGTCTTCTCCTTCAAGAGGCTCATACCGGTCGGCATACTCTTTCGCTCTTTCGTTTAACTTAAACATCGCTTCGAGAGCAGGCAGGTAATCCAGGCTGATCAGGCAGGGTTTTAAAAAATCCATTTGTTCGTTGGCCGGCAGGGTATCGAGGTATTTGTGGTGAGAGGCCGAGACTTCGTTCATATAACTTTCGGGCGAGCGGGGGTATTTGACAAACTCTTCGATGCGCTGTTTTACTTCTTGCATCAAGGGGTTGATTTCCAGGTCGTAGATGTTCGTTAAAATTAAAACATCGTCTTTGCCGTCGCGGTTTACCAGAGCGCCCGCCTTTTCAAGATTGCCGATTACTCCGAATATGCGTTCCGCGTAGAGTTTGGCGTCGGCTTCAATGGCGCGGATAAACTCTTCGGGGATAATGCTTTCGTCCGGTATAATGGCGCGCTCTTTCACCCAGTCGGGGAAATTTTTCAATTCTTCGATGACTTCCGGGATGACTTCCGTTGCTTCCGTTCCGGCAGGGTGGGCATGGCCGTGTTCGCCGCTTGCGCCAACGGCTTCGCTTACCCAACTCTCGTGGTGCTGTTCCTGTTCTTCCGTTTCGTGAACCGGCTTTCTGCGTTTGACCAAACCTTCCACCAGGCGTCCTTTGGCGCCCCGGGCTTCGTCTTCCCCCAGGGCAATGCGCACGATTTGGACCTTGCGCGTTCTGATATTAAAGCGGGTGGCAAAGCGGTTTCCCTGGGCGTCAATGTAGCGCTGTTCAATATTCCCCAGAGTGATTTTAGAGAGGTCAATGTCGTCGATGGTTTCAATGGGTTTATATCGTTTGCTCATTTTGGTTAGGGCGCCTGCAATTGAAATTTACGCGAATCTCATGAAGCTTTTGTTGACATTGCATCTTCTCTGCAGAATTTGATTTGCTTCCATGAAATCAACGATAAAAAACCAAATTGCCGATTATATCACCGGGGTAGTGAAAAAAATTGCGCTGTCAAGAAATATTGAAATTCCGGCGGAATTTTCAGTGCGCATAGAATACCCCCCCCGGAGCGATATGGGGCAGTATGCAAGCCCGGCAGCCATGATGCTGGCGCGTTATTTTAAACAAAAACCGGCTGATCTGGCCGGGGAAATCTTAAAAGAGCTAAATCAGTCGCAGGGCTTTGGCGCTCTTGTCGGGGAAGCGCGGATCGAAGGCCCCGGCTTTTTAAATTTCTTTTTGCACCCCGATACGCACCGGCAGCTTCTCTTTAAAACATTTCAATCGCCGGATAAAGTTCGTGAACTCATGAAGGTTCGGCAAGCCCACCGTATTATTTTTGAATTTGTATCTGCAAACCCGACAGGACCGTTGAACATTGTCTCTGCGCGCGCCGCTGCGGTAGGCGACGCCATTTGCCGCTCGTTGTCGGCCGCAGGGCATGAGGTGCACCGCGAATATTATGTGAATGACTACGGCAACCAGGTCAAGCTTTTGGGGATCTCCTTTGCCGTGCGGTATCTGCAGAAAAAAGGGGTTTCGATTGATATCCCTGAAAACGGGTATCAGGGCGAATATATAAAGGAAGTTCTGGAAACAATACTCAAAGAGCTGAGCCCGGATGAAAACAGCCGGCTTGAAGAACTAAGCGATCGGGAAAAACACCGGGATATTGATGAAATGCCGGAAATGCTGGGCGACTTTTTCGCCCCCCGCGGGATTGAACATTTAAGGCAAAGTCATGAAAAGGACTTAATCGATTTTGGCGTTCAATTTGACCTTTTCTTCTCGGAAAAAACGTTGCACGAAAAAGGGGCCGTCGAAGCGGTTTTGGAAAAACTCAAGGCGGGGGACCATATCTACGAAGAAGACGGGGCGCTTTGCTTTGCCAGCACAAAGTTTGGCGACGATAAAGATCGTGTGGTCGTTCGGAGCGACTCGCGGCCAACGTACTTGCTGGCGGATATCGCGTACCACGAATCGAAAATAGAGCGCGGTTTCAATCGGATTTATAATATCTGGGGCCCGGATCACCACGGGTATATTGCGCGCCTAAAAGGCGCAATGACCGCTTTAGGGTTCGGAGCCGGCCAAGAAGGTCAAGACGACCAGGAAGATGAAAAATTTGAGGTTTTCATCGTGCAACAGGTCAATATGCTGGAAGGCGGTCAGCCGGTGGTGATGAGCAAACGCCTGGGGCAATTTCATACCATGAGAGACCTTCTTGAAAAGATCCCTGTTGATGTGATTCGTTACTTTTTTATCATGCGATCGCAGAGTTCGCATCTTGATTTTGATCTTGACCTTGCCTTAACCGAGTCGAATAAAAACCCGGTGTATTATATTCAGTACGCCGGCGCCCGGATCTCTTCGATTATCCGGGAAAGCGGGGAACAACAGGAATCATCCGAAATTCCCGTGATCCCCGACGAGTGGTGGACGGCGGGCAAACGCAGCGAACTACTGGCTCATTTGTGGCGCTACCCCGAGGTGGTTCAGGATGTTTCGGCAAGCATGGAGGTGCATTTGCTTTGCGAGTATCTCTATGAAACCGCCAATGTTTTTACCGACTTTTACCACCAGAAAGAAAATCGCGTCATTGAAAAACTGCGCGATAACCCGGAAGAAGGCGCGCTCTTGCTGGCCATTTGCCGCTGTGTGCGCATGGTGATTGCCGACGGGCTGTCTCTTTTGGGGATTTCCAGCCCGGAAAGGATGTAGTATGCCCGGGAAGTATCGTATTCGGATCCATGGCATTTTTGAAAGCGCTCATTACCTGTACGATTATCACGGGCCCGGCGAAAACGAAGTTCTTCACGGTCATAGTTTTGAGGCCGAAGTTTTTATTGAGAGCACCCGGCTTGAAAATGGCATTAGCGTTGATTTTCTCCCCGTACAAAAGAAGTTTGATTTGTTGATGGATGAGCTTGACCACAAGTGCTTGAATACGCTTGAAGCTTTCCGGGAAATCAACCCCACTTCGGAGAATCTGGCCCGTTATATCTATGAACGCCTGAAAGACGTTAGCGGCGGCCGCATTGCCGAGGTGCGCGTTTGGGAAGGGCCAAAGCATTACGCTTCGTTTTGCGTGTGAAGTTGTTGCATCGGAAATGAACTCTCTCATGTATCGTTACGTTCATACATCGTGTGCTCGCAAAATTTGCGATAAGTCTGGCACTGTATCTACCAGATAATGAATAGCTTCACTCAGGCATGTACGCTGTTTAATATTAGAGTATATACTTGACTAAGATTCTGGAAAATATATAGTGCATTTATGGGCTTAAGCGTTAGAGCTGCAAAGACAAAGAAAAACGATGTGAGTTCTGGAAAGACTGCAAATTCAATCCGTTCGGCACCATCAATGAACACAGATGGAAATCCGGCAATGGATTATATTCTACACATTCAACGAACTTTTGGGAATAGAGCCGCAAGTCAATTGTTACGATCAAACTTTTTACAAACAAAATTAAACATAGGTCCGGCCAATGATAAATATGAACAAGAGGCTGATCGCATTTCTGAACGCGCGGTTTCCATGAACGAAACGGCTGTTCGCGGTGAAGCTCAGATCGGGAATCCTTTGACAGGAAATCCGGCCAGCCAAATTTCCCGTACTCCGCTGGTGCATTCCATAACCCCTTTGCAGCGGAAAGGTCAGTCCGAAGATGAAATGCAGGAAAAAGAGTCTCCCGAAGAAGAAATGCGAGGCTCTTTTTTATATCGATTTGGCGGTAACGCCGAAGAGGAAAAAGCTCAAGGCAAGTTAATTCAACGCACCTGCGAGAGTTGTCAGAAACAATATGGCGAAGCAAAACAAATCCAGATGCAAAGAAAAGAAAGCCAGGTTACGCCATCGATCGAAACATCTATCAATTCGGCCAAAGGTAGTGGCCGTTCGCTTTCCACCGGCGAGCGTTCTTATTTTGAACCCCGGTTTGGCGCCGACTTCGGCAGCGTCAACATCCATACCGGCGGGCAGGCCAATTCTATGGCCAAGAGTGTCAACGCCCGGGCTTTTACCGTTGGCAACGATATCTTTTTCGGAAGCGGCCAGTATAACACATCTACGTCTGAAGGCAAAAAATTAATGGCCCATGAGCTGACCCATACGGTGCAACAGGGCAAAGGAAGGGTACAAAGGCCCGCTACAAAGCTGGGGCCACATATTCAAAGAAAAATTGTCTTTCGCAGGTTAGAGCCGGATAGATATGAAATTGGATCAATACGTTTTACATGGGGCCATACAGAAAAATTAACAAATGCATCGAACCAATGGGTAGAAAATTATGTGAAAAGAATAGGACAAAATAGTGCTTATTATGATATAATCAATGCTAAGGATGAGGTTTTTAATTTTGTTGGTACTAAAGCGTCACGGAGGCGGTTAATTGTTCGTATTGTACGTAACTTGCATAGCGTTCCTACAAAATTGTATTTCGATTCGTTAAATGAAATGGAAAATGAAGTACGCAAAAGAGCGATGCTCACTTTGTTTATGCGTGCCAGTCAGGGGAAAAGTGTTGGGATAAAACCGGCAGGTTACCCTGGAGCGTGTGACAGGGATCCGGGACCAAGAGTATCTAAGGCCTCGAAGGGGTACTGGATCGTCCATAAACCCCCTAACGATAACTATTGGTTTGAATTGTCAAGCGCGGGTAAAGCGAACGGCTTTACTGCCTTGCAAACCATGTTATACAATCATCAAAAAGATCCATGCCTGCGTACATTAATGCATTGTGACTATATGGTCACCGCGCAACATTATTTCGTTATGGCCAAAATTATGGGAAAAGGTCAATTTAATAAAGCTGTAGCAAGCGGGGATATTCGCCTTAAAATAGAGTGGAACAGTTATAAGAATATTATCGCAGGTTTGTCAAATTCTGGAAAAAACAAATCTCTTCAAGCTTTGAATTTAAACTCCGAAAACGAGATGATTATTGGCGATCACGTTATCTTTTTTAATCACGATGCCTTTGATGATTTAAATAAAATATACTATAAAATGCGCGGAAAATTCTCGAACTGGCGGCTGGAAAATGCAATCATTACAGATAAACGTTCCGGCCATTTCTATTTCCAAGGGCATGGGTATTTCTCTCCCAAACCTCGAGCCAGTTTTGTTGCGGCTATGACTGGAAAGATGAATGAACTGGTTGCTACAGCCCAAAAAGCCATTGATTCAAAGAATCCGGAAAATTTGAGTTTCGGGGATAACTTTATCACCCGATTTAATGTACTTCGCCAGGTTGGAAGTAAATGGCATATTTTCTATCACAAGGGGTTGGGAACCAATCTGTTCCAGCGGGTGACCAGTATGCCTTTGAGAAATTTCACACCGAACGATTATCCCAACCCTTTTGTTCCGCCTGGAGATTCGAAAATCTGGGTTCGACGGCCCATAGAATCCAGAAAGGAGACCATTGAAAACTGAGTTCCCAAAGGGGGAGCCGGAGAACGCCGCAGGCGGTCGCAGGCGGGGGAACGCCAGGGCACCGCAATGAGTGCGGGCCTGTTTCCCCCCTTTTTCTTAAAACTGATTTTCTATTTTTTAAGAAAATCTTAATATTCAAGAGAAGGGGTAGCTTTATATGAATCTGATTTGCGTGAAAATTGCCTGATCAATTACTCATTAGCTAATGGCATCTGTATGTTCTTTAAGGGGATGATTGCATTAATTATTATTCTCTTCGCGCTGGAAAATGTTACTTACCATGTGTAAATCCGGTTCATGATTCATGCCTTCCCGGATTGTCGTTATAACAGCGTAACGCTTTTTGTATCTTTACCCGTTTGTTAAGCCGGTTTTCGCCAGTTCTGACGGCTTTTTTCCGCTGGTAAACCAGGCCAATGCCAGGTTCAATATGGCGATGGCGAGAGAAACAAGAAAGACAATATGCATAGAATGAAACAAGAATTCCGAAACTGCGTTTAATGCAGATTCGGGGATATTTGCCCTGGCTATATGATCAAGTATGAGATGCGGTTTCTGTATTAAGTTTGTCAAATCGGGTGAAGCGGCGTGTTTTACGTTGGCTGCCATTTCCGCTTTAAATATACCTACCTGAAGGCCTCCGAGCAGCGAAAGTCCGATTGTGCCGCCAAAACTTCGCATTAACTGGATCCCCGAGGTGGCTACCCCCAGACTATGAAGAGGGACGGCGCTTTGAATGGCGATGAGTGTGCAGGTGGAAACAAACCCCATGCCGGTGCCCAGAGAAAATAATGAAACCATGAGGTAGCCAATGCCAAAATCGGCTTTGAAAAAGAAAAGACCGGCCAGGCCCATTGCCATCGCGCTACAGCCTGCAACGATAAGTTTTAGAAATCCGAAGCGATTGAGCATTCTCCCGCTGGTTACGGACCCCCCGGACCAACCAATGGCCATGGCTACGATTGCAAAACCGATATCGCTTGTTTCAAGTCTCATCACCCCTTGGACCAGAATGGGAACAAAGTTAATTGTAGAAAACATGATAACGCCTGCAATGAGACTTACCAGAGCCGGAATAATGATTACTTTGCGCTTGAAAATATCTATGGGAAATATGGCCTCGGGATGTTTTCTTTCATAGAAGAGAAAAAACGTTAAAACGGAAATTGCCGATAAAATAATCGCCCAATGAAGAAAACGGTGGTCGCTTTGATTGATGACCGACAAGCCATACAATAAGGCGCAGGCGCCGGCTGTGAAGATAAAGGCGCCGCCATAATCAATTTGCCTGTTCTTTTCCAGCACCTCTTTCTTTTTCAGCAGTGTCATGATAATATATGCCGCCCCAAATCCAAAGGGTATATTGACATAAAAAGCCCAGTGCCAGGTCAGTTGTGATGTGAAAAAGGAACCTAGAATCGGGCCGACAATGCTGGCGAGCCCCCAGACGGATGATAGCAAGCCTTGCATGCGCCCGCGTTTTTCGGGTGGAAATAAAATTCCGAACATGACAAAACTCATTGTCATTAGCCCGCCTGCCCCGAGACCCTGCAGAGCGCGAAAGAAAATAAATTGGCGCATACTTTGCGCAAGAGGGCAAAGCGCCGATGCAGATAAAAAAAGAAAAATTGCAATTAAAATAAAAAGTTTGTGCCCGTAAATATCGGAAAGTTTACCATAGATCGGAGTAACAATAATGGAACTTAGCATAAAGGCTGTTGTGATCCATGGATAAAGGTCAAGCCCTCCTAAATCCGATAATACGGCGGGTAATATTGTGCTTGTAATCATGGTGTCCATCGCTGCCAGAAACATAACGAGCATGATACTAAACACTATGGCTTTCTGATGTACAAAAGAACGTGTATTGTCGTTTGGGGAGGGCATTGATTTCATGGATAATTCTTATCGATAATTTTGTATGACAAGTTAAATTCAAATACCTTCTTGGAGCACGCGAAATGATACAAAATGACCGTACGTTCATGCAAGCGCCAAACAAATACAGATCCCCGAAAAAAAAGAGATTGGGGCGATTATACCGGTATGATTAACCGGTGTTCGCCCCCCGCTTTTGGCCCCATGCCAAGGCATGTCTTGGAGATACGTTTGCAGGAAAACCAGTGGAAAAGAATATTGCGGATTGCGCAAGCGCGGAAAAAGAGCCGTTCCTGGGTTGTCCGTTATTGCCTTTTTCGTTTGATCGCGCGGCCTCGCGGCGCCGGTAAAATTCCTTTTGAGTCCGGGCGGTGTTTCGGGGTCGTTGCGAGAAAAGATATGCATCGCCATCGTTTGTGTCTTTATGGCGATGATGAGCTGTTTATCCGAACAAGTGCCGCTGTTGCCGGGTGTACGATGACCCGGCTGGTCCGGGTTGCTCTCGAGCAAAATCTTGCGTTGTTGGAACGCGGTTTGATCTCCGGGTGTGTGTTTTTTGCGTTGGCTTTTTTCTGGCATGGGATTAAACTATTTAAAGATGTGGAATTCCCTATCAAGACACCAGAGAAAACAAATCTGCGGTTTACGAGATTTCAAGAAAAAGATTATTGGTAAAAAAGAACAATGCCGGAAAATCAAACACAAGAAGATTTGCACTCAGGGGTAGCCGCCGACGAACGTTTAAAACTGCAAAGGCCGCCTCTATATAAGGTCCTATTGCACAATGACGATTATACGTCGATGGAATTTGTCGTGCAAGTGCTCAAGACCATCTTCGGAAAATCGGAAGAAGAAGCGACGGATATCATGTTGACAGTTCATCAAAAGGGAAAGGGAATAGCCGGTATTTATACGCGTGAAATTGCAGAAATGAAAGTAAAGACCGTACACACAAGAGCGAAAAAATACGGGTTTCCGCTGAAGTGCAGCCTGGAGAGAGAGCAAACATGATTGAACTCAACCTTGAAAAAGTCCTGAATGAGGCATTTCTCGAAGCCCAGATGCGCCGCCATGAATATATGACCGTAGAACATGTTCTTTTCTCCATTTGTCAAAACTCCCTGGGTTCGAAAATCATTGTAAACTCGGGCGGCGATCTCAGCTCGATTTTAAATGAACTGCGGGAATATCTCGATCATTTTGAGCAAGGGGATGAAAAGAACGTAGAGCCTGTACAAACGCCGGCGTTGCAGCGGGTTCTCAGAAGAGCCATCATTCATGTCAATAGCGCGCAAAAACGGGAAGTGGATTTAACGGATGTTCTCGTTGCCATGCTGGAAGAGCCTGAAAATGAAGCGGCTTATTTTCTGCAAAAACACGGAGTGGAACGGTATAATTTAGTAAGCTACATTTCACATGGTCTGGAAGATGATCTTCGGACGCATCGCCGCGAAGGAGAACCGGCAGAGCAAGCCGGTGAAACAAACGTTAGCGGAGATCGAAAAACCCTGGAACAATTTACCACCGATATGACCGAAATGGCGGCTAACGATAAATACGACCGTTTGGTGGGCCGCGAAGAAGAATTAAAACGAACCATTGAAATTCTTTGCCGCAGGCAAAAAAATAATCCGATTCATGTCGGCGACCCGGGGGTCGGGAAAACGGCCATTACGCAAGGGCTGGCCAGCCTTATCGTTGCCGGCGAAGTGCCGGATAAATTGAAAGACTTTAAAATTTATTCCCTGGATATGGGGCTTCTTCTGGCCGGGACAAAATACAGGGGCGATTTTGAGGCCCGCTTGAAATCGGTCGTGACCGAATTGAAAAACCAAAAGAAAGTGATATTATTTATTGATGAAATTCATACCATTGTCGGTGCGGGCGCTGTCGGCGGAGGCTCTATGGACGCTTCCAATATTTTAAAGCCGCTTTTGACTACCGGCGAAGTGCGTTGCATTGGCGCCACAACCCATGAAGAGTATCGAAAGTACATTGAACGTGACCGAGCTCTTTCCCGGCGTTTTCAGAAAATCGATATCCGTGAACCGGGCATGGAAGAGACGATGCAAATCCTGAAAGGTCTTCGCGAACGTTATGAGAAATTTCATGAATTGCGTTATAGCGACGGGGCGCTTCGCGCTTGCGTTGAACTCTCTTCCAAGTATTTAAAAGAAAGCCACTTGCCCGACAAGGCGATAGACTTGATGGACGAGGCCGGCGCTGTTATTAGCGTTTACCATCCCGGCAAGTCACAGGTAACGGCCGGCGACATTGAAAAGCTGGCTTTGCGCATTGCAGGCATTCGCGGCGATAAAAAACACTCCCGTGACAGCGAAATCATCAAAGAACTTGAAGCCAATATTAAAAGAAAAATCTTCGGGCAAGACCAGGCGATCAAAAGCCTGATCACCAGCATCAAGAGAAATCTCGCCGGACTATCTCCGGAAGAGCGACCGGTCGGAAGTTTTCTTTTTATTGGCCCTACAGGCGTAGGGAAAACCGAGCTGACGCGAGTCATGGCCGAAGAGTTGGGGATGGAACTCATTCGTTTTGATATGTCCGAGTTTGCCGAGAAGCATACGGTTTCGCGGCTTTTGGGGTCGCCTCCCGGGTATGTCGGATACGACGAGGGCGCCCGTCTTACCGAAGAAATTCGCCGCAAACCCCAATCGGTGCTGCTACTCGATGAGATTGAAAAAGCGCACCCTGATATATATAACATTTTATTGCAGGTCATGGACCGCGCCGTGATTACGGACAATAACGGTCGGAGCGCCGATTTTAAAGACGTTATATTGGTCATGACCTCCAATGCCGGTTCGCGCGAGATGTCTGCGCTTAAGATCGGTTTTTCGGCGGGGGATACCGGCGACGAAGGGGGCGATCCGGGGCCGGAGGTACGGAGAATTTTCTCGCCCGAATTTTTAAACCGCCTGGATGAAGTGATTCAGTTTCGCCGCCTGGATCAAAAGCAGATGGAAAAGATTGTCGAAAAAGAGCTGGGTAAAATCCGCGAGAGAATGAAAACGAAAAAAATCAAGCTTGAGGCTACGCCTGCGGCTATCGAAGCTTTGGCGTCGCAGGGCTATGACCCCGCGAACGGAGCCCGGCCAGTCGAACGACTCTTGCAGGAAAAAATAAAAAGCCCGTTAGCCGAAGAGATGTTATACGGTAAACTTGTCAAAGGGGGAACGGCTAAACTGGATTTTGATCAAGAGGCGAAAGAAATTGTTCTTACCTATTCAAGCTGAATTAAAATCGAAAATTACAACGGCCGTTTTTCGGAAAAGTTTTCTATGAACCTTAGAAGTTTTGACCGGTTGATTCTTGTACAGAACGCCAGATCGTGCCATTGACGTTCACTAGTTTTCTGTTACGCACTACCAGGCGAATTGGAATATTCCCGAAGTAATGGTTCCATTGCCCGATGACAACGGCAGTTCTGCCTGACATGCCGGCATGAACGGCGTATTGCCCGACCATATTGCAAAAGAGAGCATCTTCAGGCGATGCGGGAACCGAACGAATGATATAGCTTGGGTCAATGTATTTGATGTTGTGCTCAATCCCCTGCCGGTCCAGGTATTGCGCGATCTCTTTTTTTAACCAGACGCCCGAGTCGCTTAGAATTAAATTACCCGAAGCATCTCTCCGGTTTTCCCGGTTGCTCAGATCCTGGGCGACTCCTTCGGCAATGACTATTACGGCATGGCTCCTTTTTTTCAGGCGTTGCACGAGACCTTCCAGTAAATTCGATACCTGAAAATCAATTTCGGGGATAAGGCAAAAATTTACAACTTGAGAAGCCAGGGTCGCGTGACAAGCGATTGCCCCCGAGTGGCGCCCCATGACTTTTACGACCCCCACTCCGTTAGGCGTGCCCAGACTTTCGGTATGGGCGCATCGAATGGCTTCGACCGCTTTTGAGTAGGCGGTTTGAAAACCGAAACTCTTGCTGATAAAATTAAGGTCATTGTCGATTGTCTTGGGGATACCGATGATGGCGATTTTCAAACCCCGTTCGGCAATTCGTTGTTGCAGCGCCAGCGCGCCCTTGAGCGAACCGTCGCCGCCAATCACAAAAAGAAGATTGATCCCGTCGCTTTCAAGGCGGTCGATCATTTTATCGACTTCTTGGGGGCCGCGCGACGAAGCGAGAATAGAACCGCCGAGTTCGCTGATCCCGTTGGTTGTTTCCGAGTTTAATACCCGGGGTTCGATTGACGGGTCGGCCATACCTTTATACCCGTAACGATATCCGATGACCGAAGCGATACCGTACTGGTAGAGCAGCTCCAGAGTGATGGAACGAATTACATTGTTAATCCCCGGGCAGAGCCCCCCGCAAGTGACAATGGCTGCTCGGGTTGTCTCCGGGTGAAAAAATATTTTTCTGCGCGGGCCGCCCCGTTCAATAGTGCAAATTTGCTCGTTTGCCTCGAATTTTTTTAAAACAGCATCCGGGTTAATGTCAAATAGAAAGCGTTCTTTTTCCCCGATATAAGAATTTAAACGCACGGGCGAATCATAGTGAGGTTCGCCCAGAAGATCTACCTCAAGGTCGCCAGGTTTAAGCTGTTCCATAGCTCTTCTGGGCTTTTCTTTCGGGAGTCGTCAACAATTATTCTAGCTGCGCAAAACTTAAAAGTTCAAATAAGTGATTCAAGAAAAAGCTTGTGTGGAATTTTAAACTCGATATTGATGATGCTTTTCACAAAACAAAAAATCTCCGGTTTGGGGTTTCGCTGCAATATGCGCCGGTAACGTGTTCAATTTATTAAACGAAAAGAGCCGTCTGAAAATTTGATTGACACCATATAGTTGCTCCATCGCATCTGGAACGGAAAAGAGGGGACGGATGTACAGAATTTATACCGAATATGGTGTTAAAGTCATAGAACTTTCCGGAAATGTGCAGCAAGCCGAAGTAGACAACTTAGAGGACCTGTTGCAGTCGATTTATGACGAAGAAACCCGAAATGTAATTATTGATATGAAAAATGTAACCAATATGTGCAGCAGCGCTCTGGGGCTGTTTGTATCGTTTAAACAAATTTTTTCGGAACGAAAAGGCGATCTTAAAATTGTTACCGAATCGCCCGCCATTCATGAACTTCTCAAGGTAACAATGTTAGATAAGGTCTTTGATACCACCGACGGACTGGAAGACGCGCTAAGTGCGTTCCAGAGATAGCATGGCGAAACCGGAACCTCTGATCCTGGTTCGCAACCTGAAAAAAAGCTTTAAGGTCGCGCAAAAAAAACCGGGGTTGGCCGGGGCGGTAAAAAGTCTATTTTCCCCCAACTACAAAATGATCCAGGCTGTTTCCGGGATCGACTTTGAGATATCGCGCGGCGAAGTGGTCGGTTACGTGGGTCCTAACGGGGCTGGCAAATCAACGACAATTAAAATGCTTTCCGGCATTCTCTACCCCAGCTCAGGCGAAGTTTCAATCGCCGGTTTAAATCCGTTCCGCCAGCGCCGCCAATTCGTTATGAAGTTAGGCGTGATGTTTGGCCAGCGCAGCCAGCTTTGGTGGGATCTGCCCGTAAGCGAATCTTTCGATTTGCTCAAGTCGATTTATAAAATCCCCGAGGCTGTGTACCAAAAAAACCTGGCATATTTTAACGAATTGCTTGAGATCCATCATTTTTGGGGGCAACCGGTGCGCCGCCTGTCCCTGGGCCAGCGGGTTCGGGCAGACCTTGCCGCCTCTTTGATTCATGACCCCGATGTGCTGTTTCTCGATGAGCCAACGGTCGGTTTGGATATATTGGCCCGCGAACAGTTCCGGCGGATGATCAAACAAATCAACCGGGAGAAAAAAACGACAATCCTGATCACAAGCCATGATTTAGGGGACATTGAACTGGTTGTGAAGCGGTTGATTTTAATCGACAAGGGGAGCGTGTTGTTTGACGGTCCTTTAAAGAACTTTATGGATAAGTACTCCGGCCGTTCGCGAATGAGCATACTCTTTGAGGATAAGTATGAAAAAAGAAAACTTCCCCCGGGAGCGCGCATATTAAAAAGCGAAGCCCGTTCTCTTGAGCTGGAGATAGAAACAGCAAGCGTCTCATACCAGGAACTTCTCGGGGATATCCCGCGCTGGGGCCGCATCAAAGATATTCATATGGATTCGACAACTTTGGAAGAAATACTCGCAGACTTATACAAAGGTTAAAATGGAAGTTTTTTTCAAATGGACAATCAAGAGTTTTCAAAGAAACGCAACTTACCGCCTGGAGTATTTTGTTTCGATATTAAACGCTCTTCTTTATATAGTGATTTTTACTTCGGTTTGGCAAGCGATCTTTGAGGCCGGCGTTGAACGGCGCGGGTTGACCCGCGACTTTATGGTCAATTATGCGGTTTTTGTGACTTTGATCAAAGTTACCATTGTAAAAAGCCGCGATTTTATCGGCCAGCGGGTTCGCACGGGCGAAATCTCGGTCGATTTAACCAAACCTGTTTCTTTGCCGGCGATGACCCTTGCCGACGCCGTGGGTTCGTGGCTCTTTCAAATTTTTTCCAGGGCGATACCCCTGGTGCTTTTGTCCGTTATTTTATTTGATATCAAGACGCCCGCCGGCCTTGACCCTCAGTTCGCCGCCAGTTACGTTTTAAGTTTTTTTGTTTTTCATTCGCTTTTATTTGTATTTGGCGTCGCTTCTTTTTTTATTACGGAAAATTTTCCCCTCTGGTTGTTTAATTCGGCCTGTGTATCTCTGCTGTCGGGCTCGATATTACCGCTTGAAATACTTCCCGAGATGATCCGGAAAATTGCGGTAATGACGCCTTACCCCTATTTGTTTTACATGCCAGGCGTTTATTTAGTCCGGGGAGAGTTCCCCGTAGAAAATTTGCTGCTGCGGCAACTGGTTGTGATTGCCGCAACCTATAGTATCGGCGCTTTTTTGTATTTTTTAGGGCGGCGAAAACTCCAGGTGCAAGGGGGGTAAAAAAGGGTTTGTTGAAATATAGAGCCCGGAAATTTTGACCGTATGTCCGCTTCTATCATTATCGGGACCCAATGGGGAGACGAAGGCAAGGCGAAAGTAATTGATTACCTTGCCCATGACGTCGATATTGTCGTACGCTATCAGGGGGGAGCCAACGCCGGGCATACTGTGAATGTTGACGGCAATAAATATGTTTTTCACCTTATCCCTTCCGGAGTTCTTTATTCCAATGTCATTTGTATATTAGGCGGGGGGATGGTAATTGACCCCAGCGCTTTTTTTAGCGAGTTGAAAAACCTCGAAGAGAAGGGGATCGACTATAGCGACCGTATTAGAATTGCGGATAACGCTCATATATTACTGGACTACCACCGGATGGCCGATTCCAAAAGCGAAGAGGATTCCGGTTCTCATAAAATCGGCACGACCAAACGCGGGATTGGCCACTGCTATGCCGATAAGGTGGATCGAACCGGTATTCGGATGGCCGATCTCTATTCGGATCATTTTTACCGCGAACGCCTGGGCTATATTATTGAACGTAAAAACAAGTTTCTGGAAAAAGCGTATGGCCTGGAACCGGTAAACCGCAATGAGGTAGAAGCTTATTTGCGCGATATGGGAGCGCGCCTGAAAAAATACCTGGTGAATGTCTCATATTATTTAAACATGGAATTGGCTTCGGGCCGAAAGGTTTTACTGGAAGGCGCCCAAGGCACGATGCTTGATCTGGACCATGGAACCTACCCGTATGTAACAAGCTCCAACCCGACGACCGGCGGGGCGATTTCGGGCAGCGGCATAAATTTTCGATTTATCGATTCTGTCATTGGCATAACCAAGGCCTATACCACACGCGTGGGAGAAGGGCCTTTCCCTACGGAAGTTTTTGACGAAGAAGCCGAGAAATTACGCCAGCTTGGCGGTGAATTTGGCGCCACAACCGGCCGTCCCCGGCGGGTTGGCTGGTTTGACGTTGAGCCCGTTCGTCATGGGGTGCGCGTCAATGGCTTGAATATGATCGCCCTTACCAAACTGGACGTACTGGATCAATATGAAACCTTAAAAGTTGCCGTGGGGTATGAATTATCGGGGAAACGCGTGAGCTATTTTCCCTCTTCGGAATATGAAAATATCGAAGTCATTTATGAAGAGTTCCCCGGTTGGCAGGAAGATATTTCCGGTTGCCGCACTTTTTCAGCTCTGCCAAAAAATGCAAGAAAATACATCCTGGCTCTGGAAAAATTTATTGGCGTTCCCGTTCAATGGATATCCGTAGGCCCCGGGCGCGATCAAACCATTGTTAAAAATAAAGTCTAATCCCGGTGAAGGATGAAGTTAAAAGAGTTATTTACTGCACGCATTTTTACGATTTCAAACTTCCTGTCACTCCTGCGGGTTTTCCTTCTTATACCCCTGGCCTACCTCATGATCAACGAACCGCCGGGGGATATCCAAAACTTTGAAGCGTTGGCGATTGCGCTGGTGATGGTCTCTACCGATTTCTTCGATGGGTGGCTTGCGCGGGCCCTGGGGCAAGAGTCGGCGTTAGGGCAATACCTGGACCCCATTGCCGACAAGATTGCCGTTCTCGTGAGTTTGTTTCTATTGTACATCAAGCGCGATTACCCCGGGTGGCTATTGCTCTATATCTTTTTGCGCGAGGTCTACGGCTCTTTTTTCGGGATGTTTCTATTGATCCGGCGAAACACCCTCGGAAAACCCAATTACTGGGGAAAAGCCGGCGTCTTTTTTATCGCAATCTCAGCCATTGCCTATCTCATGGAGTGGCCCTATCGAAAATGGACCAATGTACCCGTAGTCCTCAGTTTGACGGGGGGGATCATTGTCTACTGGAATCGCTACTATTTAACCATCAAAGGCGACTTGTTTAAAAAAAGAAAACCGGCGAAATAAACTTTTTCGTGTAATTTTTTATCTGTGATTGTCAAAAAAAAACGGATTTTGAAAAAAAATCCCAAAAGCAACGATTACTAGCGTAGAATCCGAAAAAATCCCGGATTTCTGTCCCCCACCCATATATGGGCGGGGTGGGCCGGATTTCCATTCGAGAAATCCGGCATTAGCACAATTGCTCACTTCCGTATCGCAATTGTACGTCATGGGTTCGTGGGGCAAATACAGCCTAAACCGGCAAACAAGGCTACAATTTTTCGTAGCCATCATCCGAAACGGAGTCTTTCGGAGTATATTGTTTTTTCAAATTAGGGATTTGCGCGATTTTATCGTGAAGCAGCTTGTGGACTTCGTACAGTTCCCCAATCTTTTCCGCTTCAATCTTTTTTGCATCCGTATATTCGCCAATGACATCAAAAGTTTGCCGGTCAATGATAATATGACCGTTCAGTTCGCGCAATTGCGTATCAAGGCACCGCGCTTTGCGGATAGGTTGGCCCATGACCGCATGGCTGATTTTCTGGACTTCGGTGTTTAAAATGCCGGAATATACTTTACCTGAAATAATGGCGGTCTGAATTTTAATATTTTTGAGCAACGGGGTCTTTGCAAAGCCAAGTTTTCTAACATCTTCGGCGCAAAGCAGGGCGTTCATGGTGTCATTGTCGTACACGACCGGCGTTCCGAACGTCGCAAACACGGTTTCCCCGATAAAATGGTGAATTGAGCCGCGGTTTCGATAGATGCGCAGTGAAATTTCCCCGATAATATCATTTACAACTTCATGCATTTTGTCCGAATCAACCTTGTCGATCAAGTCCGTTAAGCCGTCGAGGTGGACAATCAATATCGATGAAAAAGTATAAATTGACATTTTAGTGGCCCGGCGGTCCGAGTTAAAGATGAGGCTCATGGTATCTTTTGAAAAATGCTGCGAAAAGCTGCCTTCGCTTTTCGAGATGTTTTTACTGAGATTTTCAATTTTATCCTTCGGGAAGGGCAAATTTAGCAGGCGTTTGATTTTCATGGCCAGCTCGTTGATTTTAAAGGGTTTTGCGATAAAACCGTCGGCGCCGCTTGAAATTCCCAGAATGACCGCTTCTTCGGAATCATCAACGCTCATTAAAAGCACCCGGCTTGTATTCCCGCTCTCTTCGCGGATCTCTTTGAGCGCTTGAAACCCGCTGATGTCCGGCAAGTGGATATCCATTAAAATTAATGCAGGCTTTTTCTCAATGGCGATTCTCACCCCGTCCTGGCCGGTTAAGGCGGTTAAATAGGTACATCCGACCTCTTCGGCCATTAAACTGATCAGTCGATTTTGCACCGGATCATCTTCAACGACTAAAATAGCGGGCTTCGTTGTTGCTTTCATTTTGTCTAAAGAAAATATTTATGTAATTCTTCAACATTTTTTTATTTTTTGGCTCGAAATGAAACAGTTTTCTTCTTTAAATGAGTGTTTTTTATGTTTTCATTTGGCAACGCTGATTTTAGCCCTATGTTTGAACCGGCCCGGGGTTTTTCCGGCAAGTAAATTCACTTTTATTATTTATTTTCACCATCAAGATAAAATATTGTTGTCAGAGTGTTCCTCACTATAAATATGCCCTCTGCAAGGGATGGACTTGTGCGGATCCTGCTATATTTTCCCCATTTATAACTAAAAGGGGGACACTTTCCGCAGAAGAGACCCTGCAGAGAAGGCAGACTGAGCCGAATTTGCGAATAGAACGTTAAATTGAAGGAGCACGGTAATGGCAAAAGAAAAATTTGATCGTAGTAAAACTCACGTAAACGTGGGTACAATCGGTCACGTGGATCATGGTAAGACAACTTTGACAGCCGCTATCACCATGACGCTGACCAATAAATTTGGTGGCACAAACAAAGCGGTATCATACGAAGAGATTGATAATGCGCCGGAGGAGAGAGAACGCGGTATTACAATTGCAACCTCTCACCAGGAATATGAGACGGAAAACCGTCACTATGCGCACGTTGACTGTCCCGGTCACGCGGACTATGTGAAAAACATGATCACTGGAGCGGCGCAAATGGACGCTGCAATCCTGGTGGTGTCTGCAGCGGACGGTCCGATGCCTCAAACTCGCGAGCATATCCTGCTGGCGCGTCAGGTAGGCGTACCCCACATTGTGGTATTTTTAAACAAGGTAGACATGCTGCCGGAAGCTGACCGGGCTGAAATGCTCGAGCTGGTTGAGATGGAAGTTCGAGACCTGCTGAACAAATACAGCTTCCCCGGCGATGAGATTCCTTTTGTATCGGGTTCTGCCCTGAAAGCGGTAGAAGGCGATGCAAGCGATCTTGGCGAAGGAGCCATTCTCAAGCTGGCTGATGCCCTGGACTCTTATGTCCCGGATCCGGTCCGCGACGTTGACAAAACCTTCTTGATGCCTGTTGAGGACGTATTCTCAATCACAGGCCGCGGTACGGTAGCAACCGGCCGTGTGGAAAGAGGTCAAATTAACGTTAACGAAGAGGTTGAAATTGTAGGTCTTCGCGACACAACCAAAACAACGGTAACCGGTATTGAGATGTTTCGTAAACTTCTCGACTTCGGTCAAGCCGGCGATAACGTCGGTATTCTGCTGCGCGGTACGAAAAAAGACGATATCGAACGCGGTCAGGTATTGGCAAAACCGGGGACAATCACTCCTCACAAAAAGTTTTCAGCAGAAATTCTGGTGTTAACCAAAGAAGAGGGCGGACGTCACACTCCGTTTTTCAACAACTATCGTCCCCAGTTCTACTTTAGAACAACTGACGTAACAGGTACTATCCAATTGCCTTCCGGCGTTGAGATGGTGAATCCTGGCGACAACGTTACAATGGAAGTTGAATTGATCAACCCCATTGCGATGGAAGAAGGGCTTCGTTTCGCGGTTCGCGAAGGCGGGCGTACCATCGGTGCCGGCGTTGTAACCAAAATTATTGAATAGGGTTTAAAAGACTAGAAAATGGCTGTCCAGAAAATACGAGTGAAACTCAAATCTTTTGACCATCGATTGCTCGATCAGTCTGCCCTGGAAATTGTCGGCACGGTCGAAAGGACCCGGGCACGGATTGCAGGACCCGTGCCCTTGCCGACACGCATTGAAAAGTTTACGGTGCTGCGCTCAACCTTTGTTCATAAAGATTCGCGCGACCAGTATGAGATGAGGACTCACTCACGATTGATAGATATTCTGGAGCCAACAGGCGACACAATTGACGCCTTGATGAAACTACAGTTGCCTGCGGGTGTGTCCGTAGATATCAAGTCCTGACGATAAGGTAGTAAGATGAAAAAGGGATTGCTTGGGGAAAAAGTTGGAATGTTGCAGGTTTGGACCGAATCGGGGAAACGGGAAACCGTGACCGCCGTGAAAGCCGGACCCTGCCCCATTGTTCAAATTAAAACCCCTGAAAAAGACGGTTACGCCGCATACCAGATCGGTTATGGCGAAACCGGGGAAAAAAGCCAGACGAAAGCCGGCATGGGTCACCAAAAGGCTGTTTTTGAAAAAAACAACAGCTACTGTAAGAGACTCATTGAGCTTCGCGACTATGAAAGCGATAAGGCCGTAGGCGATACTCTTTCCTGCGATATCTTTGAGCCTGGCGAAAAAGTCATGGTTCGCGGTACGTCAAAAGGAAAAGGTTTTCAAGGCGTGGTAAAACGCCACAACTTTGGCGGCGGTCGCGCTACGCACGGCTCCCATTTTCATCGCGCTCCCGGATCGGTTGGAGCGGGTACCGACCCTGCGCGTATCGGCAAGGGTAAAAAAATGCCGGGCCGCATGGGCGGAAAAACCAAAACTTCGATTAACCTGGAAATTGTCCGGGTGATTCCCGAAGAAAATGTAATCCTTGTCAGGGGTAGCGTGCCGGGCCCCCGCGGATCAAAAGTTTTTATCTATCAATAAAAGATAGCGCACGATAACGGAGAGAATGATTATGTCAATTCAGGTATTGGATTTTACGGGTAAAAAGAAATCCGAACTACAAGCGCCAAAAGCGCTTGATCTTGAAATCAACCAACATCTGATATGGGAAGCGGTAACCGCTGAGCAGGCAAACGCCCGCCAGGGTACGCATAAAACCAAGGAACGCGGTGAAGTGAGCGGGGGCGGTAAAAAGCCCTGGAAACAAAAAGGCACCGGCCGCGCGCGCCAAGGGTCCATTCGATCTCCGATCTGGAAAGGCGGCGGTACCACATTTGGTCCCCGTCCCAGAGACTATAGCAAACAATTCTCCCGGCGGAAAAAACGCACGGCATTATTGCATATCATTGCCGGAAAAATAAAAGAAAATACTCTTGTTGTTCTGGAAGAGTGGAAACAAGAAAAAGTCGGAACCAAAGAAGCGTTTCAAGGGTTCGACTTGGTCGTGAAAGCTGCGCCTTTTTACGAAGCGTACTCAAAAGGCAAAAAAATGCGAGCGGGCAGCAATGAAAATCGACGGAAAGTAACCGTTGTTACTGCCAATGCAACGCCCGAAAATAAACAATCGGTTCGAAATATCCCCTGGATAGAAATGATCGATGTCAATCGTTTGGCTGCGCAACCTCTTTTTTATAATCATGGTTTGATCTTTACCAAAGAAGCTTTTGATGAATTCTCAAAGAGGGCGGACGCAAAGTAAAGACCGCTAAGGAACGGGATGGATTATTATGGATTTATATGATGTAATACGAACGCCGGTAGTTACCGAAAAAGCCGAGGGCATGCGAAACGACAATATTTTCGCTTTTGAAGTCAGCCCGCGCGCCAACAAAACTTTGGTAAAAGCGGCGGTCCGCAAGATTTACGGTGTAACTCCTGAAAAGGTAAATATTGTAAATCTGCCTGCCAAAGAAAAAAGAAACAGAACCGGAGCAGGCTATAAAACAGGCAAAAAGAAAGCATACGTATTTTTAAGCGAAAAAGATAAAGGAAAAATTGAAATTTTTGAGGGCGTATAATGGCTATTAAGAGATATAACCCAACTACCCCGACCCAGCGTTTTAAAACGGTTGTTATTCCCGAACAGGTAACAACAGACAAGCCGCATAAGGCTCTGTTGGCCAAGAAACATGAGAAAGCCGGTCGAAATAACCACGGCCGTATTACCGTAAGAAGAAGGGGCGGCGGTCACAAACAACGTTATCGTATGATTGACTTTGTACGCAATAAACCGGGAGTTCCCGCAAAAGTTGAAACCATCGAGTACGATCCGAACAGAAACGCGTTGATCGCTTTGGTTTGCTATGCCGACGGCGAGCGCCGTTACATCATCGCGCCCGAAAAACTTGCCGTGGACGATGTCATTGTCCGCGACGACAAAGTTGAGGTTGAACCCGGCAACACTGCGCCCATTGGCAATATTCCCGTGGGTACCAACATCCATAACATTGAAATGGTAATTGGCAAAGGCGGGCAAATCGCCCGTAGCGCAGGCTCTTTTGCTACAATCTCCGGTCGAGATAAAGAATATACTATTATTAAATTGCCTTCGGGCGAAGTTCGTAAAATTCACAATCGCTGCATTGCCACCATCGGTATTGTAAGCAACGGTGAAAAAGAACTTGAATCTCTAGGTAAAGCGGGGCGCAACCGCTGGCTGGGAAAACGGCCCAAAGTTCGCGGCGTTGCGATGAACCCGGTGGATCACCCTCTTGGCGGTGGTGAAGGCCGTTCTTCGGGCGGACGTCACCCGGTAACTCCATGGGGTAAACCGACTAAAGGTAAGAAAACCAGAAATGTTCGCAAAACCAGCGATAAATTTATTGTGAACAGGAAATCAAGGAAAGACTAATGGCCAGATCATTAAAAAAAGGGCCTTTTATTGACGCCCACCTTTTTAAACGAATTGAAAAAATGCGCGCTGCAGGCGATAAAAAGCCTTTGAAAACATGGTCGCGCAGATCGACCATCTTTCCGGAGATGGTTGGCGCCACAATCATGGTGCATAACGGCAATAAATTCATTCCGGTATTTATTTCGGAAAATATGGTCGGGCATAAACTGGGAGAATTTTCTCCGACTCGCACGTACCGGGGCCATACCAGTCTCGACAAAAAGAAGAAGTAAAAGGACAAACAGGCGGATAGATCATGGAAGCGAAAGCTACAAGCAATCATTTACGAATTTCACCCCAAAAATTAAGGTTGGTTGCCGACGAAGTGCGCGGCTTTGAATTCCCTGAGGCGGTGGATATCCTGAAACACCTGCCCCAAAAAGGCGCGGGCATGATTCTCAAAGCGGTTCTTAGCGCCGGGGCAAACGCCAAAGTGTTGTCGAGCGATATTGAAGAAAAAGAGCTATACGTAAAAAAAATATTCGTAGATGCCGGACCGGTCTGGAAAAGATTTCTACCCAGAGCGCGAGGCCGTGCGGATCGAATTTTAAAAAGGACTTCCCGGCTGACAGTCGTTCTGTCTGACGAGTAACAGGAATTAGAGGAAAAAATGGGCCAGAAAGTAAATCCAATCGGACTCAGATTAAAAATCAACAGAACATGGGATAGCGTATGGTACGCTCAGAAAGAAAACTATGCCCGCGTTCTGCACGAAGATATTAAAATCAGAAAAACAATCAATAAACGATATGTGAAAGCCGGAATCATTAAAATTGTGATCGATCGATTCCCCGAAAAGGTCCATGTAAAATTGCATTGCACCAAACCGGGCATTGTCATCGGCCAAAAAGGGAAAAACATCGAAGCCCTTAAATCCGAGCTTTCTAAAATTGTTACCAAACCATTAGAAGTAAAAATTATTGAAGTGAGCAAACCCGACGCTTCGGCCCAAAGCCTGGCAGAGTCTGTTGTTCTTCAACTCGAAGAGCGGATGCCATTTCGCCGCGCTATGAAAGGCGCGCTTCGCGCAGCGTTGCGTTCCGGCGTACAAGGCGTTAAAATTAACGTAGCCGGACGTTTGAACGGCGCCGATATGGCCCGTACCGAACACTACCTCGAAGGAAGGGTTCCCCTGCACACATTGCGCGCTATGATTGACTACGGTTTTGCCGAAGCCGATACCACATATGGTAAAATTGGCGTGAAAGTATGGGTTTACAACGGCGACTACATTGAAGCCGGCAATAAAGAAGAAGATAAATACCTGGTGAAACGCCGGGAATCGTAATTAAGAGGAAAGATATTATCATTGATCATTCATTGATTTAAGGAGAACTTATGTTAGCGCCGAAACGGATAAAATGGAGAAAACCGCACACCGGAAGACTGAAAGGCAACTCCAAAGGCGGAAATGAAGTATCATTTGGCGAGATTGGTTTGAAAGCCATAGGCGCAAACCGGATCACCGCCCGTCAAATTGAAGCCGCCCGGCAGGCAATGACCCGCCATGTAAAAAGGGGCGCAAAAGTATGGATTCGTATTTTTCCGGATCGTCCGGTTACCAAAAAGCCAGCCGAAACACGGATGGGGAAAGGGAAAGGCAGTCCGGAATATTATGTCGCCGTGGTTCGTCCCGGCAAAATGCTCTTTGAAATGTCGGGAGCAAACACGGAATTAATGAAAGAAGCGCTGAAAAGAGCTTCAGCCAAGCTTCCGTTGAAAACCAGAATTGTGGAGCGAGCAAGATAGGTTCTCGTTGACGGGATATCTATCATTAATACTCTGACTTTGGACTATGGCAAGCAAAAAAGAAGCAGCAAGCAAAAAAAGTTCGAAACAACGCATTAAATATAACGAACTGACGCTGGAAGAACTGAAAAAAAGCGAAGAAGAACTCCGGAAAGAGTTATTTCAACTTCGCTTTAAAGTAAAAGTGGGTTCGCACGCAAATGTGCGCGATATACGCGAAAACAAGCGAAGAGTAGCGCGTATTTTAACAGCTATCAAATTAAAAGAAGCTGCTAACAGTTAAGAGCGGTAAATATGGAAAAGAAAGTAAAAATAACACGAGGCGTTGTTGTATCGGACAAAATGGACAAGGGATTTGTCGTACGAGTTGATTATCGTATTACCCACCCGCGTTTTAAAAAATTTGTTATGCGAAGCAAGAAATTGATGGTGCATGACGAAGAAAACAAGGCCGGCATGGGGGATATCGTAGATATCGAAAGTTCGCGCCCCATTTCAAAGAAGAAACGCCATACTCTGGTTGAAATCGTACAAAAGGCGGTTGAGTAGCTGGTTAAAAGCTGACCGAGTTGAAGAGGAAAAAACATGCTTCAGATGCAATCATATTTAAACGTAGCTGACAATAGCGGCGCCCGTAAAGTTCAAGTAATTAAAGTACTGGGCGGATCGCAACGAAGATACGCAAGCGTTGGCGACCTGGTTGTCGTTGCCGTAAAACAAGCAACGCCGGCTTACGCCATCAAAGATTCTTCGGGTAAAAAAGACCACAAAAAACAAGTGGTTCGCGCCGTGATTGTTCGTACAAAAAAAGAAATTCGCCGTCCGGACGGAACATATATCCGTTTTGACGACAACGCCTGCGCTCTGGTTGACGCGCAAGGCAACCCGCGGGGAACCCGTATTTTCGGACCGGTTGCCCGTGAATTGCGCGAGAAAAACTATATGAAAATCGTATCTCTTGCGCCGGAAGTTTTATAATCAGGTTGGAATGAATATGGCAGCTAACAAGGGAAAAACCAGACTTCGCGTTGAAGACGAGGTCATTGTCATTGCGGGCAAAAACAAAAACCAGCGCGGTCGTATCATCGCTATTGACGCAAACCGCGGCAGAGTAATTGTTCAGGGCGTAAACATGAGAAAACGATTTGCGCGCCCGACGCAGGAAAATCCCAAAGGCGGGGTAGTTGAAATGGAAGCTCCCTTAAGCCTTAGTAATGTAATGTATTATGACGCTAAAACCAAAAAGCCCAGCCGTATACGTTTTGGCGTTGATAAAAACGGTAAAAAGGTTCGTATCCTGGTTAAATCCGGAAAGGAGCTGGGTTAAAACGGTATTTGATACTATTCAGGTAAAAAAGTTATGACGGCAACAAAAACGAAAAACCAGGCTAGATTGAACAAAGAATACACCGACAAAATACGACCGGCTCTTCAAAAAGAGCTGTCATTGTCATCGATCATGCAAGTTCCTCGCCTGGAAAAAATTGTAGTAAATGTCGGCGTTGGTAGAGCTGTCGCCGATCCAAAAATTCTTGATGGCATTGTTACGGAACTGGGAATCATTACCGGGCAAGCTGCGGTAAAAACCCGCGCTAAAAAATCCATTGCCGCCTTTAAATTGCGCGAAGGCATGCCCATTGGCGTGATGGTTACCTTGCGTGGAAAAATTATGTATGAATTTCTGGATCGATTGATTAATGTTGCCTTACCGCGCGTTCGCGACTTTAACGGACTGAGCGGCAAAGCTTTCGATCATGACGGAAATTATACGTTTGGAATTAAAGAACAAATTATTTTCCCCGAGATCAATGTGGATCAGGTAGAGAGCATTCATGGAATGAATGTTACTTTTGTGATTCGCTCGCGCGGGAAAGAAGATTCAAAAAAGCTACTGGAAAGTTTTAACTTTCCCTTTAGGAAATAGAGGAAACAGGTTTTACTATGGCAAAAAAATCTATGATTGTAAAAGCTCAACGCGAACCTAAGTTCAAGGTGAGAAAATATTCCCGTTGCCCGATTTGCGGCCGTTCAAAGGCGTATATTCGACGTTTTGATATGTGCCGAATCTGTTTTCGTGAAATGGCGTCCAAGGGTTTGATCCCTGGGGTTACAAAGTCTTCTTGGTAGGTTATTAATATGAGCATGTCAGATTTAATCGCAGATACAATCACTAGAATACGGAACGCTCAAGCGGCCGGTCATGAGTCGGTCGATGTCAACACCAATCGTGTGATTGATGAAATTTTAAGTATCCTGAAAAAAGAAGGGTATATTGCCAACAGCATCTCTTTTACGGAAGGGCCGCGACGAATGGCAAAGGTAGAGCTTCGATATCATAACAACAAACCCGTAATCCGGGGCATTGACCGCATTTCCCGTCCGGGTCGCCGCGTGTATCAACCTTGCACGCGTATCCGGCCTGCGCTCAATAATATCGGTTTGAACATATTTTCAACATCTAAAGGTGTAATCACCGGAAAAGAAGCCAAAAACCTCAATGTAGGCGGCGAATATCTCTGTAAGGTTTGGTAATTCAAGTGTCAAGAATTGGAAATAAGAAAGTCGACATTCCGCAAGGCGTATCCGTTGATGTAAAAACGGAATTGGTAGAAGTAAAAGGCCCGAAAGGCAGCCTGAATGCACCGCTTTTCCCCGGGATTGCCGTGGAAGTTGCCGGTTCGGCTTTGACAGTAAGCCGCAGCGCTGATGACAAAGATACCCGCGCAAAACACGGTCTCGTTCGCTCTTTATTGGCGAATTGCGTGCTGGGAACAAGCGCAGGCTTTTCAAAAACGCTGGTTTTGCAAGGCGTTGGTTACCGCGCTCAAAAAAAAGGCAGCGACCTTGTCTTGACGCTGGGCTTTTCGCATGAAATCAATATGAATGTTCCGAAAGATGTTGAGGTTGAAGTGCCTGAACCGACCAAAGTCGTTGTTTCGGGAATTGACAAGCAACGAGTAGGGCAGATTGCCGCAGAAATTCGCTCTTTCCGTCCGCCGGAACCCTATAAAGGCAAAGGCGTACGCTACGAAAATGAAGTCATTCGCAGAAAAGCGGGTAAGGCCGGTAAAAAGTAGGCAGTTATGAATAAGAAAAGCGTAGATACAAAAAAGTTAAGAATTCGTTCCCGACTGAAAAAGCACAACAGAAGCAACAGAAGCAGAATTTATCTTCTGGTTTCTAACAAGCATATGACTGCGCAGCTCATTGACGATGCTGCAGGTAAAACGATTTTTACGGTTTCAACGCAAAGTTTTGAAGGGAACAAAAAAAGCAATAAAAGTAATATGGCTAGCGCTGAAAAACTTGGTGAAGTATTTTCGGAAGCGCTCTCAAAAGCCAAAGTGGACCCCAAAGCCGGTTTTGTTTTTGACCGCGGCGGGAACATTTATCACGGGAAAGTGTCTAAATTTGCGGATACCTTACGTGAAAAAGGATTAACATTTTAGGAAAGATCATGACAAAGAGCGCACAACCCGAAAAAGGCGGACGTAAACGCAACAAAGGAAAAGAAGTCGCACGGCGAAATACCATAATGGTAGGCGACAATGAAGTTGAATTGAGCGAACGCGTCGTCAAGATGTCTCGCGTAGCCAAAGTTGTGAAAGGCGGGCGACGTTTTTCATTTAACGCTTTGACCGTGGTAGGCGACTCTGACTCGCATGTCGGGCTTGGTTTCGGAAAAGCGCGAGAGGTTCCCGAAGCGATTCGAAAATCAATTGAAGGCGCCAAAAAAAGCATTATTAAAGTAAAAAAGCAAGGGACTACCATTCCCCATGAGGTTTTGGGCAAATACAAATCAGCCCGCGTGCTTTTAAAACCGTGCTCGCCCGGTACCGGTATTATTGCCGGTGAAGCGGTTCGTGCGGTTGTTGAGCTTGGCGGAATCCAGGACGTATTGACCAAAGCGTTAGGTTCATCGAACTCATTGAACATTGTCAAAGCCACTATGAACGCTTTAGAGCAGCTTGAGTCGCATGACGAAGCCAAAGCGAGAAGAAGCATTCCGTTGCCGCAACTCTTTGGCGAATATGCAGCCAAACGAAGAAAAGAAAAAGCGGCGAGCAATACGCAAAAAGCCGGCGCAGAACCCGTTTCAAATCTTGAAAAAGCCAAAGCCGACGCAGAAGCGGCAAAAGCGGAAGGGAGTGAAGCATGAGTGCAAAACAAGAAGGCGGAAAAGTCCGTTTGACGCAAGTGAAAAGCTCCATTGGCCGGAGCGGCAAACAAAAAAGAACACTGGAAGGTCTGGGTTTGACCGGAATCGGGAAAAGCCGCGAACATGTTTTAACGCCCCAAGTTCAGGGGATGATCGATAAAGTGGATTTTCTTATCAAAATTGAAAAACTGTAGGGAAAACAACAAGGAATACCAAGATGCAATTACAACCTAATCCGCTGGCAAGAAAAGAGCGTAAAAGAGTAGGCAGAGGCGTTGGTTCCGGTACCGGTAAAACAGCCGGCCGCGGGCAAAAAGGCCAAAAAAGCCGCTCCGGGGTTTCTATCCCTGCATGGTTTGAAGGCGGGCAAAACCCGTTGCACCGTAGAATTCCGAAACGCGGTTTTGTAAATATTTTTAAAACGCAATATTGTGAAGTAACTACCCGTAAACTGGCTCTTCTTTTGAAAAAAGACAGCGGAGTCACGACCGCAAACGCAGAAACATTGAAAAAACTGGGTTTAAACCTGCGCGTCGGGTACCAAATTAAAATTTTACAAGCGAAAACGCCATTGTCAAAAGAAGAACAAGACGTACTCAAAGGCAAAACAATTGAAATTGCCGCCATTACCGAAGGCGCCCGCAAAGCGCTGAGCGAAGCGCAGGCCAAGCTGGCAGCGCCTGCAACACAAGGTAAAGAAGAGAAAGCGGCTGAGCCATCGGAAGGGGCGGGAGAAGATAAGTAATCATGTTTAAGTTATTGAGCACGATTTTCAGTATCCCGGACCTGCGAAAAAAAATCCTTTTTACTCTAACTGTTCTGCTTGTTTTCCGTTTTGGGGCGCATATTACCGTGCCGGGCGTGAACTTTCATATTCTAAACGAATACATGCGATCGACCCTGGGCAGCGCTCCGGGGCTTTCCGACTACATTGACCTTTTTGCCGGGGGCGCCTTTAAGCGATTGTCGCTTTTTGCCCTGGGGATCATGCCGTATATCTCGGCTTCCATTATTATGCAATTGATGATGGTTGTCGTACCGAGCCTGCAACGTTTACAAAAAGAGGGCGAGTATGGTCGCAAGAAAATCAACCAATACACCCGATACGGTACCGTACTCTTATGCGCAGCGCAATCATACGGGATTACCATTTACATTCAATCATTGCACAATGACATCTTAAGCAGAAACCCGAGCAGCTACTTGATTGACGGCGGCGGAGGGTTCGGCTTTGTCTTAATGACAATTTTAACCATTACCACCGGAACCATGATTCTCATGTGGATGGGCGAACTGATTACGGAACGCGGAATCGGAAACGGTATCTCATTGATCATCTTTGCCGGTATCATTTCCGGAGCGCCCCCTGCGCTTGCGACATTTTGGAGCGACGTACAGCAAGACCAGGTCGAGGTGATTTTAGCCGCTATTTTATTTATCGTATTTGTAATCATGATCGGTTTAAGCATTCTTTTAACCGAAGGCCAGCGTAAAATTCCATTGCAATACGGTAAAAGAATTGTAGGCCGGAGAATGGTGCAAGGCGCATCGCAATCTTTACCCATTAAGGTAAATGCCGCGAACGTAATGCCGATTATCTTTGCTTCGTCTTTGATGATGTTCCCCTCGCAAATTGCAAAATATCTCGAAGGGGAATACCAGCAATTCGCTTCGGTTATGCAGCGTTATCTTTCGCCCGGTACGCTCACTTACATCATTATTTACGTAGCGTTGATTATCTTTTTTGCGTATTTCTATACGGCAATTCAATATAACCCCAAAGACTTGGCCGAAGCCTTGAAAAAAAACGGGGGTTATGTCCCGGGAATTCGCCCCGGTACGCAAACCGAAGAATTTATAGAAAAAATTCTCAATCGTATTACGCTTTCAGGGGCTATTTTCCTGGCCTTCATTGCCATTACGCCCGACTTGATCATCAAACTCTGGAGTTTGCAAAAATACCAGAGCATGGCATACCTCTTTGGCGGTACCTCGCTATTGATTATCGTGGGTGTGGCTCTTGATACGCTGAAGCAGATCGAATCTCAATTGATCATGCGGCACTATGATGGTTTTATGGACCGGAGTAAAAAACAGGCTAAACGACCGAAAATGGTACGTTAAATGATTTTAATTTTTATGGGCCCGCCGGGAGCCGGGAAAGGTACTCAGTCAGAAACAGTTGTTGACAAGCTGAGTATCATCCAAATTTCTACCGGAGATATCCTGCGAAAAGCCGTGAACGAACAAACGGCTTTAGGCGTAGAAGCGAAACGATATATGGATTCCGGTAACCTGGTTCCGGATGAAGTGGTGATTGGCATCATTCGCGAACGAATTGTCGAAGATGATTGCCAAAACGGATTTATATTGGACGGTTTTCCGAGAACCGTAGCGCAGGCCGAAGCTCTCGATGAGATGCTTCAAGAAGCGGGGAAAAAGATAGACCATGTGGTCTATTTTGACGTTCCCGAAAAAGAGCTGATTATCAGACTCTTAAGCCGCGCTGAAAAAGAGAAAAGATCGGACGATAACCTGGAAACCATTCAAAACCGTTTGAATGTGTTTCGGGAAAAAACCGAGCCCCTGCTGGAGTATTACAAAAGCAGGGATAGCTTGCGGTTTATTGAAGGAACCGGCACAATAGAAGATGTCAAAGGGCGTCTTTTTAAAGCGATTGGATTATAAGAATGGCTGTTAGGTTATATTCTAACCGTGAGGTTGAGAAAATAAAAGCAGCCGGAAAAATAGCGTATGAGGCCCATATGCTATTGAGAGACAACCTGAAAGAGGGAGTCTCTACGATCGAACTTGACAAGTTAGCGAATGAGTTTATTCAAAAGAACGGAGCTATCGCCGCATTTAAGGGGTTTATGGGCTACCCTGGCCATATCTGCACCTCAATCAATGATGTAGTGGTACATGGCATACCCAGTGAGAAAGACATTTTAAAAAATGGCGATATCATTGGCATTGACATTGGCATCAATTTGGACGGTTTTTATGCAGATACGGCATGGACCTGGCCAATTGGCACCATCAGCCCTGAAGCTAAAAAGCTGCTCCAGGTGACTCAAAGGTCGCTTCACAAAGCGATTGAGGCGTCGGTTGTAACCAATAAAATCGGGGCAATCGGGCAAGCGGTTCAGTCGTATTGCGAAGAAAACGGGTTTTCCGTCGTCAGGTCGCTGGTCGGCCACGGCGTCGGTAAATCGGTACATGAAGAACCGCAGGTTCCGAACTTTGGGCGCAAGAAGCACGGCATTCCATTGAAAGCCGGCATGGTTCTGGCGATTGAGCCTATGATCAATACCGGCGTTTACGATGTAACGACCGACCGGGACGGATGGACTGTTCGCACGAAAGATCGAAAATTAAGCGCTCACTTTGAGCATACTGTGGCATTGACTGCAGCTGGTCCGGAAATTTGTACGCAACCGGACTTTAAAATGACGGACGTATTTGATATGTTATAAAGGTTAAGGAACGTTAGGCAAAAAACGAAGGTAAGTATGAAAGTAAAAGTATCGGTAAAAAAAATATGCTCGGATTGCCGGGTAATTAAAAGAAAAGGCCGGGTGATGGTCATCTGTAAATCAAACGCCCGTCACAAACAAAGGCAAAAATGAGGTAACGTATGGCACGTATATCAGGAGTTGACTTACCGGGCAATAAACGAGTTGAGATTGCCTTAACCTACATCTTCGGAATTGGTAAAACCAGTTCTCAGAAAATTTTAGCCGAGGCTAAAATTGATAAAAATAAACGCGCACAGGAGCTCACCGAAGCCGAAGTGGCGCAATTGAAATCAGTTATCGATAAAAATTATACCGTGGAAGGCGATCTAAGAAGCAAGGTTGCTCTAGATTTAAAGCGGCTGATGGACATCGGTTGTTATCGCGGACTGCGTCATCGGCGCGGGCTTCCCGTTCGTGGTCAAAAAACGAAAACCAACGCCAAAACGAGAAAAAAGCGTAGAGGCGGTATGGGAATGAAAAGGAGTTAATGTCAATGGCCAGAGAAAAAAGAGGTTCTAAAAAGGACAAAAAAAAGGTATTGCGCGGCAAAGCCTATGTCTATGCCTCGTTTAATAATACAATTATTACCATTACCGATATGGAAGGTAATACTGTAGCCTGGGATTCGGGCGGGACAATGGAATTTAAAGGTTCGCGTAAAGCGACTCCATATGCGGCCCAGCTTGCAGCCCGTTCGGCTATTGATAAAGCTCGTGAAATGGGGTTAAGCGAAATCGCCATTTACGTAAAAGGTCCGGGCGCCGGCCGCGAATCGGCGATTCGGTCTTTAGCGACTTCAGGCGTGAAAGTCACTTTAATTAAAGACGTAACACCCGTTCCGCATAACGGATGCCGTCCCAGAAAAAAGAGAAGGGTATAATAGATTTAAGGACCAATTATGTCGAGATACACAGGACCAGTTTGTAAACTTTGCCGCCGAGAGGGGCTGAAACTTTTCTTGAAAGGACAGCGTTGCCTCACGGAAAAATGCAGTTTTAACGAAAGAAGAAATCCTCCCGGACCTCCGCCAAAAAGAAGAGCTAAATTAAGCGGATACGGATTGCAGTTACGTGAAAAGCAAAAAGTAAAACGCGTTTACGGTGTGCTTGAAACTCCCTTCCGTAATTATTTTCATAAAGCGCAACGAATGAAAGGCATTACAGGCGAAAACCTGTTGACCCTTTTGGAGCGCCGTCTGGATAATACCATTCATAGAATGGGAATTGCCAGCTCGCGGGCGCAAGCCAGAAACTTTATTTCACACGGGCATGTTCTGGTAAACGGACGCCGTGTCGACGTTGCGTCGTATCAGGTCAAAGTTGGCGATAAACTGGCTTTGAGCGAAAAAATCAAAGGCAATGAACTGATCAACTCAAATGTTGAAATTGCCAAAGGCGTCGGTTTAATTGCCGAATGGATCGATCTGGATGAAGACGGAAAAGGCGGGGTTGTCGCTAAAATGCCGACTCGCGAAAATGTAGATATTCCGATACGCGAACAGATCATTATTGAGCATTACTCGAAGTAAAAGTAAGTAAAAGAGGTTATTATATGACGGCCACATCAAACGCTGAAGAAGGAACTCAAGATAAGAAAACTCCGAAAAACCTGTTGAAGGGTTTAAAACGACCGAAAGTTGTAGAGTTTCATCATATTGAGTCCAAGACAGACTATGGCAAATTTGTAGCGGAACCTTTTGAAAAAGGTTTTGGCGTAACCATCGGGAACGCCCTTCGCCGGGTTCTGATGTCCGTTATTGAGGGCGCCGCGATTATTGCGATTAAAATCGAAGGCGTAAGCCATGAATTCAGCTCGATTCCCGGCGTGCAGGAAGATGTCGCCAGAATTATCTTAAACCTGAAAAAAGTTCGTATGCGTTATGACGGCGTCGGACCTGTTACCATTGAAATTGAAAAAAAAGGTCCGGGGCTATTTTTGGCGTCCGACCTGGATGTAAATTCATCGGTCAAGATCATGAACCCCGAGCTTGTCATTGCTCATTTAAACGATGACGCCGATATCAACATGACCATTCAAATTGACAAAGGCCGCGGTTACTTGCCCGCCGAGATCACGAAAAAAATGGTCGAAGAAGTGGGCGTGATTCCTGTTGATGCGATTTTCTCGCCGATTCGCCGCGTCAATTATGAAGTGGTTGAAACGCGCGTTGAACAAAGAACCGACTATGACAAATTAATTCTGGAAGTATGGACAGACAATACGCTGCCCCCGGAAGATGCTGTCGCTTATGCCGCAAAAATACTAAAAGAGCACTTCACTGTATTCATAAACTTTGAAGAAGAAATGTACGAAGAAGAAGAGGAATACGACGAAACCGATGAAAAGCTCAAGTCGCTTTTAGGTACGCCGCTTGAAGACTATGAATTCTCCGTACGAACAATGGCTGTCTTAAAAAGTCTGGACATGCGTTATATGAAAGACCTGGTTGTGAAATACGAAGAGGACTTGCGAAAAAGCAAGCATTACTCGGACAAAGTATTGCTGCAACTGAAATCAAAACTGGCAGGGTTGGGTCTCTCATTCGGTATGCGGGACGTTATTTAAACAAAAAAGAAAAGCAATAGAAAATAGAATAGCTGAAAACAGGAATAAATCATGCGCAAACGTAATAAAGTCAAACAATTACATAGAACAAGTTCGCACAGAAAGGCAATGTTGTCAAACATGGTAACCAGCCTTTTGTACCATGAACGAATTACCAGCACAGCGCCAAAAGCGAAAGCGGCCGCCCAATTGGCTGAAAAGCTGATTAGCAAAGCGAAAAAAGGCATGAAAGCCGAAAATGAAGCGCAAAAAATTCATCAAATTCGCAACGCCGCCAGAATCGTAAAAGACAAAGAAGTGTTGCACAAGCTATTTGAAGACATTGCTACGCGCGTTGAAAATCGCGATGGCGGTTATACCAGAATTATTAAAGTAGGCCGTCGCAATACGGATAATTCCGAAATGGCGATTGCCGAACTGGTCGATCGAAAAGAACTTGCCGAGATTAAAGAAGATCGTAAAGCCGTTAGAGAAGCCCGTTCCAAAACAAAGGGAGCCGGCGCCGCAAAAGAGACCAAAGCGAAAAGCGGCACTAAAAAAGAAAAGTAAACGTTCTTAATTTTTTATAAAATTGGAAGTTTCTAAAAAATCGTCCGGGTGGTGGAACTGGTAGACACGCAAGCTTGAGGTGCTTGTGGGAGATTTATCCTGTGGGGGTTCAAATCCCCCCCCGGGCAAAATAAAACCGGCCGCTATTTTGAAATCCCGCTTAATTTCCAGACTTTCTGCAACCCGCTTGAGACAAGCCGTTCGCCGATATCTGCAACGCAAAGAGAAATCGTATCGCCATTCTCGTTATCAAAAAGGCCCTCTTTTACGCGAACCGTCCGGTATGAAAAACGAATCTTGTGCCTGGTAATCGTATGAGCCGGCCCAGGTTGAAACTCTTCTTCTTTAGTAAATTTTTCTTTATGATTGAGCGCCCAGGGCGTATAATATTCATTACCGTTTCGCCTGGCCCGCGACGGGAGACAAATATGATTTTTTAAAAACGGAAAATCGCTCTTTTCGTTTTTTTCCAATAAAATTTTACCGTCAGGCAATTGCGGTATGAGTATTTGCCATTCAACCGGTATCCATTTTGGCCTCTCTTTTTTACGGGGCAGTTCGGTTGTCAAGCCGCGGGCATGCGCCTGGCAACGGTTTTGCACGGGGCAATTTTGGCAGAGGGGCGTTTTCGGCAAACAAATCTTCTGCCCTAACTCCATTGCCGCTTCGTTTAAGAAGCCGGGGTTTTCCGAATATTGTATGAGTTTTTCCATGAAACCCCGGCATAACCGCAGGAAAGGTTCGGACTCTACGGATTCGTTCAGGGCAAGCAAGCGCGCCGCAATTCGTTTGATGTTGCCGTCAATGACCGGCACTTTTTCTTGAAAACAAATGGATGCGATTGCCGCAGCCGTGTACGGGCCTATCGAGGGCACTTTTAAAAGGGTTTCGTACGTTTCGGGTAATCCGGTTCGGTATAAGCGCGCCGCCTTGTGAATGTTTCGAGCCCGATTATAATAGCCAAGCCCGCGGAAGGCTTCGAGCACTTGCCGTTCTTCGGCGCGCGCCAGAGAGTCAATGTCGGGGAAGGCTTCCAGAAAATTTGCCAGGGGCGCCGCGGCGGCCCCAATGCGGGTTTGCTGCAGGGCCACTTCGCTGATCCAGACGCGGTAGGGGGTTCTATTTTGCCTGAAAAAATGCTCTTCGCGGTGAATTTGATGCCACTCTTGCAGGGCGTTTGCAATCCGGTTTTCTAACGTCATATGGCGATTAAAGCTCAAGAACGGGGATCGGCCCTTCAAGTTCTGAGTTTCGGAATTGGCGGATATAGGGGTCGTCGCTTTTTTGGAACTCATCGGTACTTACAACACGGATGAGCTTGCCTTTATGCATGAGGGCGATCCGGTGACCGAGCTTGGCGGCTAATTTTCGATCATGCGTTACGAGGAGGCAGGTGTTGTTTAATCTTTGCCGTATTTCTAAAATGAGGTCGGCGATGGCGTCGGTTAAAACGGGGTCAAGCCCGGCGGTGGGGTCGTCCATCAGCAGGATTTGCGGGTCAAGGGCTATGGCCCTGGCAATGCCGGCCCGCTTTTGCATGCCGCCCGAAAGTTCGCTGGGCATTAAATTTTCTACGCCGGTCAGGCCTGCGCTGCGCAAGAGCGATATGGCTTTTTCACGCATGCTCTCTTCGGATTCGGGCTGAAATCTTCTCATGGTAAAAATAATATTGTTTAAGAGCGTCAGCGAATCAAAAAGGCCCGATTTTTGAAACACATACCCGATGGTTTTGCGGATTGCCGTTTGGTTTGCCAGATTAAGGTCATACAGGTTTTTACCATAAAGCAGGATTTCGCCGGCGTTTTGCCGGTAGAGCCCCGCGATTGTCTTTAGCAACATGGTTTTACCGGAACCGTTTTTGCCCATTAAAACCAGGGTTTCGCCGCGCTTGATTTCAAGTTGGATATGGTCAAGAATCAAGTCGCCGCCAATTTGCAAGGTGACATCGCTGGCTTGAATGACCGGGCTTGTATCGGGTAAATTATCTGGCAAGCTCAAAGCGAACCTCAATTTCACCGGAGTCTACGCCGTCGCCCCCGCCCTTTGGCGAAAATTTTGTTTTGCGGACGCCCTGGGTTGCCAGTAGATCGAGTTTGGAATGGCCGGATGATTTTATGATTTCTACAAAGACGACATTGCCGCCGCTATCCACTTCAATGCCGAGGATCGTTTTGCCCTGGATTCCCTGTCTGCGGTATAGTTCGGGGTAGTCGAATTCCGGTTGGGTGATAATTTTGCGCGCGCTGCCGTCTTTCCAGGTAACTTTCCCGGTTCTTGCGCCGCCTGACGGGGCCGGCAATGATTCGAGCGTGCGCGTTTTACCGCCGGCGGTCGCTACGGCTTTTTCGACATCCCAATCCAGTGCGCTCTCTTCAGCGCTTAGTTCCCGTTGCGAACCGGAATTGTTTCTTTGAAAGAGTTGTTCTTCATATTCTTTCATAAATTCGCTGTCGTCGCCTAACGATTCGGTTGCGTTGTTTTTTTGAACTTCGCGGTGCAGGGCGTTTTGGCTGATCGATTCGGGCGTCATTTTCTGGCCGTGGGTTTCGACTTCTTCTTGAGACTGCACCTGGCTTTTGTCGGGTTGAAGTTCGATGTCTTGCTCTTGCAGTTCGACTTCTCTGTCGACTGAGGCTGCCAGTTCCACCTGGAAGGTGCGGTCAGGGTAGGGGTCGCTGCCGAATGCCGCCAAGAGCATGATCAAAAGATGCAAGGCCAGCGAAACAATGACTGGTTTCTGCAGCGCAGGCGAAAAGGGGCCATATAAAAAATACTTCATAGAATTATTGCCTTTTTGTAGGTTTAATCGGCGCAAACAAAGCGTCAAATCATAAAAAATAGTGTACAGGATAACCCAACAAACCCGTTCATGCTCACCATGCGAGTTGATAAACAAGACAAAATCTGGACAGTATTTATTGAAGAAAAAGATAATCAACTGGGTTTGATCAATATCATTCGTTACATTGACGCTCTCAACACAGAGATCAATGAAAATCCGATTGATGAGCTGCAATTTGAGCTGGATCTTTCCCGGCTGGAATCGGCAAACTCGGAGTTAATTGCGCAATTTGTCATCATTCAGACATCCTTAGTTCGCACAAACGGCCGCTTGAAAATTATCAATGTGAACCCTGAACTGAAAAGCACGTTTGATGTTGTAATGCTCGATAAAATTATCAGCATTCAATATGCGGGAATGGGAGAAGATATGGATGACGACTCCGATGAGTGAGGGGCGGCGCGTTCACGACGATTTTATTATCATTGCGCTGGATATCGATTCTCTTGAACGCGAGCAAGAAACCCTTGCCGAATTGAGTGACGCCGCATTTTTTAAATGCGGGATGGAACTGTTTTATTCGGCCGGCGAAAAAGCGGTTTCTCTGATTCGAGAATCGGGTAAGCGTGTTTTTCTCGACCTTAAAATTAACGATATTCCGAAAACGGTTGAAAAATCGGTTCGCGCCCTGACCAAATTAAAGCCTGACTTTTTAACGGTCTTTACCGGCCTTGAGGGCGTTCAAGCGGCGGTGGAAGGCGCAGGCGATTCAGGCTTGAAGATTCTCAACGTTACGGTATTGACCTCTCAAGACGCCGCCCAGGGCGGACGTGTGGAAGATTTGGTTCTCGAGAGAGCGCGGTTGACAAAAGAGGCGGGCGGCCATGGCGTGATTTGCTCTGCCCTGGAGACAGCCAGCGTCAAAGCCGAATTTGGCAATTCATTTCTTACAGTAAACCCCGGGATTCGCCCGGCGAACTCTCAAAGCTCTCAGGGTGACGATCAAAAGCGCGTGGCCACGCCGCAAATGGCTTTTGCATGGGGAGCCGATCATGTTGTCATTGGCCGGCCCATCATGCAGAGCCCTGACAGGGCCGCTGCGTACCGTCAAATCATGGACAGCATTGAATGATTGCCGGTTGGCTGGTTGGCCGCCTTGAGAGCTTGTTTGAGCTTGATTAAGGCAGAATTTTTTCGATGGTGTTTAGTTCCCGGAGGTACATGAACTCCTGGTAGTCTTTCCCGATCTGGGCGGCCATATCTTGCGACAAATAGTAAATGCTGCGCGTGTACATCCCTTGTTCAAACGGGTCTACCCATTGGATCAAGTACCCGTTGTCGAGTTCCCAGATATAGGCGCCGCGTTTTTCTTTATTGACGGTATTGCCGGTTCGGCTGCCGTATTTGGCCGATATTTTTTGGTAGAGCTCTTCGGCCGGCAGGTAGGGGAAGGTCGATTCAAGAAAAAAGAAGCGCGCTTGCGCTTGCATGGTACTTTCGCTTTTTTTTGTTTTGCTCCCCCCCATATTTTGATTGTTTTGAACGCCCTGGTTTTCTTTTGCATCAACCGGGTCTGCGACAGGCGGTTTTACGGTCGTTTCTTGCCCGTTTTGGCCGGCTTGCGCCATATCTTCTTCAAAGGCGGCAAAGATTGCTTCGTCTGAATAGGCGTCGGTGTCTGCGGGGAGTTCGGGATCAAGCGCTTGTTCTTCTGCCGTGTCTTTTGCGGTTTCGGGTTCCGGGGGCGCCGCTTCAACGGGTGGGGGCGGGTTTTGCGCTTTTGCCATTTTTTCATTTCGCCGCTGGGCGAGTTCTTCGGGCTCGGCATAAAAGACGTAGCGGTAGACGACGCCCCCCCGCGAGATGCGGATCTCTTTTTGCGGGTCGTCGTAGATGATATCGAGCGGGGGGTCGGTTTCTCCCGATTCGGCCAGGGTTTTTAACCGTTCCCGCACGGTTTCATAAGAAGAGCCCCAAAGAAAACCGTCATGGCCGGATAGTTGTTGATTTTCTGAGTTTTCTGCACCGTTATTGTTTTGCCGTGTTTGTGAGAACGCAAATGTTGAAGCAAGTAAGAAAAAAATTGCATATTGTATTTTATTGCCCATTACTATATTTTCGTCCTGCCGCTTTCTATAGTTGAAAGGCCAAAAAAAAAAGACCGAAAAAATAAAATCGATTCTTTGTGCCTTTAATTCTTTTTAATAGACACGATGTTGTTTTGATTTACTATTGCAAATGAATTTATCGGGAACTCATACGGCCCTGATCACCCCGTTCTTAAAAAACGGAGAAATTGACTATGAAGCCCTTCAATCGATTGTCGAAGAGCAAGCGAATCTGGTGGAAGGTGTGGTTCCTTGCGGAACAACCGGCGAAAGCCCCACGTTGTCACATAAGGAGCATCGAGAGGTCATTGCTAAAACCGTAGAATGGGGGAAAAACGCAAACTCTAATCTTATTGTAATTGCCGGCACCGGCTCGAACTCGACCCGCGAGGCGATTGAATTAACCAATGCGGCGGCTAAAGATGGGGCCGACTTTGCTTTGGTTGTGAATCCGTATTATAATAAACCGGGGCAAACGGGTTTGCTGGCCCATTTTCGAGCTATTGCCGATGCTTCCGATGTTCCTATTATATTGTATAATATTCCCGGCCGGACGGGGGTTTCGCTTTCGCTTGACACCATTGTGGAATTGGCGGCTCATCCCAATATTGTCGCGATTAAAGAAGCGACGGGAGACTTGGGGTTTATTACGCAGGTGGTTGCTTCAACGCCCGATGATTTTACCGTTCTTTCGGGCGACGATAATTTGTTATTGCCGGTTTTATCTGTCGGGGGCAGCGGAATCATTAGCGTGACTTCAAATGTATTTCCGGAGGCAATGGCGCAGGTAACGCGCAAGTGGCTTGCCAATGACATAGCCGGAGCCCGGGAACTGTTTTTTGAGATTTTCCCGGCGATGAGCCATCTTTTTTTAGAGGTGAATCCGATTCCCGTAAAGTATGCTATGAGTTTGGCTAAAAATATCGAAAACATAGTGCGTTTGCCGTTGACTCCCCTGGCTCCTGAAAATTGCGAAAAATTAAGAAAAGCTTTGGAGGCTTGCAGGTATTATCATGGTTAAATTTGGAATAGTCGGCGCGATGGGCCGAATGGGTAAGGCGATTGCCGAGGTTGCCCGGAACGATTCTGAGGTAGAGCTCGTCGCCGGTTTTGACGACGTTGATATCCCCCATAGCGGGATAGAGACCGGGTTGAGAGTCGATGTGTTTCCTTTAAAGCATCATGTAATAAAGTCGTTAGACGGGATCATTGATTTTTCACTGCCGGCCGGTACAATGGCGGCGGTGCGCTCTTGTCTGGAGTTTAAAATTCCAATGGTGATCGGTACGACCGGTTTTAACACGAAACAATTGGATGAGCTTAAAGAAGCTTCGCGTTCTACGCCTATTTTAATGGCGTCAAATATGAGTTTGGGCGTAAATTTGTTGTTCGCTTTAACGCGGTTTGCCGCAGAAGCGCTGAACAATAAGGGGTATCATGCGGAAGTTACGGAAATTCACCATAAGCATAAGGTTGACGCCCCTTCGGGTACGGCTAAAACCCTGGAATCTATCTTGCTCGATGCGATGAATTTAAATGAAGATGTCGTTTACGGCCGGAACGGGGTTACCGGAGAACGAAACGATAAAGAGCTGGGCGTTTTTGCGCTTCGCGGCGGAGATGTGGTTGGCGAGCATACGGTCTATTATTTTGGCGAGGGCGAGAGAATCGAATTAAAGCACCAGGCGACTTCGCGCAATACGTTTGCCAAAGGCGCGGTGGCGGCCTTGAAGTTTATTCAGGGGCGCGAACCGGGGCTGTACAATATGGGCGATGTATTAAATCTGAATTTTTGAGGGATGATGGAACAATTTGTTATTGAAGGGTCGCACTCTTTAAAGGGGGTTGTGGTTCCTCAGGGGAATAAAAATGAGGCGTTGCCGGTTTTGTGCGCCGCTCTCATGTCTCCGGAGCCGGTACGGCTTCGAAATATCCCCGATATTGAGGATGTCACAAAGCTATATAAAATATTGCGGCATTTAGGGGCTTCGGTCGAGAGGGTAAACGCCAATGACCCTCATGATATCATGGTTCATCTGCCCGAAATGAGTTCTACGGAGATCCCGGCTGAGTTGTCGGGTTCAATTCGGGGGTCGGTTACTTTGTTGGGCGCCGCCCTGGCGAAAGGCGGTAAAGTATATTTGCCTCGACCCGGCGGCGATAAAATCGGGCGGCGGCGCATCGATACTCATTTAATGGCTTTGCAGGCGTTAGGCGCTAAGATTAAGGTATACAACGAGGGTTATTTGCTGGAAGCAAAGAAGTTGCAAGGGGCCGATATCCTGCTGGATGAGGCTTCGGTGACCGGTACGGAGAATGCCATTATGGCGGCTTCGGTTGCTCACGGAGAATCCATTATTGAAAATGCGGCTTCTGAGCCTCATGTTCAGGGTCTTTGCCGAATGTTGATCAGCCAGGGTGTTGAAATTGACGGCGTAGGCAGCAATCGTTTGATTATTCAGGGGAAGGGGGGCGTGGAAAAGCTTTCCGGGACAGATCATACCTTGGGGGCCGATTATCTGGAGGTCGGCAGTTTTATTGCCATGGCGGCTTGCACCAAAAGCGAATTAGAAATTCAAAAAGTCGACCCCATGGATTTGCGTATGATTAAAATGGTATTTGGCCGTTTGGGGATCGATTTTGATTATTTGCAGAAGGATAATGGCGATATTGATATTTATGTGCCGGCGAAACAAAAAATGAAGGTACAGACGGATGTTCATGGGGAGATTCCTAAAATAGACGATGCTCCCTGGCCGGCTTTTCCCGCCGATTTAATTTCTATTATTATTGTTGCGGCAACGCAATGCGAAGGAACTGTTTTAATTCACGAAAAACTTTTTGAAAGCCGTTTGTTTTTTACGGATAAATTAATTAGCATGGGAGCAAAAATTGTTCTTTGCGACCCGCACCGTGCGGTAATCATCGGTCCTTCTCCTTTGCATGGGGCGCGTCTTAGTTCGCCCGATATTCGGGCCGGAATGGCTCTTGTCATAGCTGCGCTGGCGGCCGAGGGAGAGTCTACGATTCAAAATATTGAACAAATTGATCGAGGCTATGAAAAGATTGATGAACGGTTGCGTAAGCTTGGGGCTAAAATTACACGCCAATAAACCGGAAAACCGGTAAAGTGATTTACCAATTGTGCTACTTTTCGATATCGTTTCGCATACAAAAGCTATCAGGTGATAAAAATGAGTGATGATAATAAAAGTTCAAAAGAAAATCCGAAACCGAAATCTTTTAAAGAAAAAATTCAAGAGCAGTTTCTCGAACAGCGCCAGGTTTTTTTATGGGGTGCGGTTACCGACAAATCTTCGGAAGAGTTGATGGAGAAATTTCTCTATCTCGAAGCCAGCGATCCGGGCAAACCCATTTACTTTTTTATCAACTCGCCGGGGGGAGTGATCTCTTCGGGAATGGCGGTATATGATGTCATGAATATGATTAGTTCGCCCGTATACACGATTACCATGGGGATGGCCGCTTCGATGGGGGCGTTGCTATTCTCTGCCGGGGTCAAAGGACATCGCTATATGTTTGATCATGCCAGGGTCATGATTCACCAGCCTTTGATTTCCGGACAGATTGTCGGTCCTGCCATTGATATTAAAATTCATGCTCAGGAGATTAAAAAAACTCGTGCGGAAATAAACAGGATATTGTCAGAGAAAACGAACAAATCGCTGGAAACAATAGAAAAAGATACCGATAGAGATTTTTGGTTAAATGTCGATGAAGCGATCGAGTATGGGATTGCCGATCAAGTGATCAAAGATTTAAAAGATGTCGGTTTATCGGGCGGGGCTGATAAAAAAACGGCCTCAAAATCAAAGTCGAAAAAAAATCAAGAGGGAGAATAACCTGCTCTTTCAGTACAATACGCACTGCCCCCGCTATTTGATTATATAATTTTTAGACTGGATAAGGCGATGAGCGCAAAAAATGCGCCTACAATCCAGAATCGGATAACAACTTTGTTTTCATGCCACCCTTGCAGTTCATAGTGGTGGTGGAGCGGGGCCATTTTAAAAATTCGTTTTTTTCGTAATTTATATGATGCTACTTGCAATATTACGCTTGCCGTTTCTGCAATAAATACGCCGCCTAAAATAAAAAGCAGAATTTCTCTTTTTACAATAATGGCTCCCATGGCAATTGCGCCCCCTAAGGCTAGCGAGCCGGTATCTCCCATAAAGATTTGCGCCGGGTAGCTATTGTACCAAAGAAAGCCAATGCATGCCCCTATTAAGGCCGCAAAAAAGACGGTGAGTTCCCCTGAGTTCGGAACATGGGGGATTAAAAGATATTTTGCAATAGAGGCTAAATCCGTTAAGTAAATAATAATAGATAGTGTAACTAAGACCGTAATCGATAATCCGGTTGCCAGCCCGTCCAGCCCGTCGGTCAAGTTTACTGCATTACTAAAACCGGTTATCAATAAAATCCAAAAAGGGACGGCCCATATACTCATATTACATACCGGTTCTTTTATAAAGGGTATGTATAATTCTGTCACTATTGAATTGTTCTCAGCCGGGATGTTATAATGAAATAATGCAAATAATGTACCGGTGAGCAGTTGGGCAAGGAGTTTGGTTTTTGCGGTCATACCGGTTGATTTTGCGGCTTTTGTATAGTCATCGATAAAGCCAATTGCCGAAAGCATTACCGTACAAATCCATATATTTACTACGTACAAGTTTTCAATGTTGCCCCAAAGCAAGAGAGAAATACACATGGATATAACGATTAGTAACCCTCCCATTGTTGGCGTTCCGGCTTTGCTGTGATGTGTTTGCGGACCGTCGTCTCTTATGTTTTCGCGAAAGTTGATTTTTTTCAAAAATTTAAAAAAGCGAGGGCCAATAAAAAGCGTAATTGCCATTGCGGTTAACGTCGCCATAACGACGCGGAAGCTGACGTATCCGAAGATCCTCAATAGAGGCAAATCGTCCTTTAGTGAGTAAAGAAGCCAATAAAGCATATGATGTGGTTTTGCAGAAATGATCATGCACTTAGCCTGTCAATTCAGAAGTTTTTTGAGAAGGGTTTTCTATCGTATTCTTTGATATGAGTAGCGATCGGGGTAATAAAGTAGATTCCGGGCTATTATAAAAGTATGTTTAATCGTGATTGGTATCAGAAAACTCCGGTTCATGTGGATTTTATACTTGAGATAAGATTGTCTCAAGAAGTCTGGCATAAAGTTGTTAAGTTATCGCGTATTCGAGGAACAAGTTATTCTTGGGTGGTTCGATATGCATTGTTTCGGTTTATCAAAAGAAAAAATATCCAGAATTTTTCAGGGATAACTATTTTCCCACCGTTGGATTGGCGCTTGCCGTCTCGCAGGTATGAGCGTTTGAATGAACGGGTGAAAATGGAGCGCCCGAATGCTCACTTGAAGCATCGTCATCGTTTATGTCTGTATGGTGAAGATGAGCTGTTTATTCGTCTTGCTGCGGCTCGCTTGCGGTGCACGATGACTCATTTGGTCCGCCTTGCTTTAGAAATATATCTTGACCAAGTACTTTTGCAGGCAAGCCGGCGGCCGCAGAAAAGGCGGAGTTTACGGAACAGGGGTTGTGATTCCTTCTGGTATTGGCTTGGTATTAAGCTGTACGCAGATGTGGAATTCCCCGCCTACCGACCTCGGAAACAATACTTCTCTTTTATCCGGTTCGATAAATTCGATTATTTCTAACAATCTTAGCTATCCGAGCGAACATACTTTTTCTTGTTGAAAATCCGCAATACAAATAAGTGAATATAAAAGAAAAGTATTGCCAAAAGTCTGTACCAATGATATGGGCGATTAATAGACTGCCAGAACCATGTCATGTGTGCTTTTTCAATAAAATCGGGAGCTCTCTTTTTTCGCCCAGCCATAATGTCCAGTGCTCCGTTTAAGTTAATCAGCAAACAATTTTTCAGGTACTCTTTATTTTCCCGTATCCAAGCCATTTCTTTGCGAAAACCTAAACTGAGTAAAATAATGTGAGGGTCTGTTTTTTGGAGGGCTGCAACTACCTTTTCTTTCGCCGCTCCCTTTAAATGCCCATGATGTTTTCCGGTAATTCTTAAGCGGGGAAAAGAACGTGTAAAGTTGACTTGCAATTTTTCAAGAGCCTTTGAATCGGACCCAATAAAAAATACCGTATATTCTTTTGCCTGAGCTACTCGAAAAAGATTCAATACAAATTGTGAAGCTGGAATAATTTCCGGTAAGTCAAATTTAAAGAAACGGGCGATCCAGCGAATTCCCTTTGCGGCAGGCAAATTGATAAAGGCGGATTGGGAAATTGCCCGGTAAGTTTTTCTATACTTTAATGTCATGAAGATATAGGGATCAATGGGCATGATATGTTGCGCTCCCCCTTGCTTAGCCGCTCTGACATTTTCAAGTACCCCGATGCAATGTGAGATTAATTCATGTGAATTCGCGCCAATAAAAGGAATACCTAACAGGTAAAAGCGTTTGCTCATGATTAGATCGGTAGGAAGCATTTGGAACTCGAGAATCGGGTCATCGTCTTCTTTGGCAGATTGGTGCTGGAAAGCGGGGTTCAGGGGTTTTGTATAATTATAATTCTCTTCCATTTTCAATTCTCAATAATTTGCACTGATTGTATAATGTTTCCAATTATTTTCGCTTCTTCATCATCCGGGATACCATCCGAATTGTAAAGACAAAGTAAAAATATTTCATTTTTTTGTATCATTACGCACATATAAAAACGGCTATCAATCATATATTCGCAAGGTATAAAATCCACGCCATTTTGGTGCACTTCTGTCAGTTCATCAGCCGAAATTGGCGCACCGTTCATATGCAAAAAGATCTTCATTTTTTCATGAAGATTATTGCCGCCAAGAAAAGGGTGGGCTTGGATTAACTGTTCCGTGCTTTCCCCCGATATTTTAACAGATAAAATTTGCAAAGCGCCTTTACCTGAGAAAGGATCATAAAAAGCGGGAATATTGTCGACCACCTCCATTTCCCACACTCTGGGGTATTCCAGAGTGTACCAGTTTTCCGGCGAAGTGAATGTTTGCGTTAACATGACATTACACTATAAGTTTATTTTTTCCTGAATTCTCCCACCCGGTGATACATTGTTTTTGCGTTGAGACCGTAAATACGGATAAACCCCGCTGCATCGGCTTGGTCGTAATCAATATTTTTTTCAAATGAAGCCAGATCGCCGCTATACAGAGAAACGGGAGATGTACGGCCTACGACACGGGCGTTGCCTTTAAATAATTGAAGCCTGACGGTTCCTGATACATTTTCTTGCGTATGATCTATCATTTTTTGCAAAGCTTCTCGTTCAGTGTCAAACCAGCGTCCATTATAAATGAGTCTGGCGTATCGAATAGATAACTCATCTTTTAAATGCTGAATTTCACGTTCTAAAGTAATAGATTCGAGATCACGGTGGGCGACGTGCAGGATTGTTCCGCCTGGGGTTTCATATACGCCGCGCGATTTTATGCCCACCAATCGATTTTCGACAATATCGACACGCCCAATGCCATGAGCGGAGCCCAGCGCATTTAATTTTTTTAAGATACCGGCAGGAGACATCTTTTCACCATTTACGGCAACAGCATTGCCTTTGTGAAACTCAATCTCAATGTACTCAGGTTCGCTTTTGGCCTGTAGTAACGACTTTGTCCATATAAACATGGACTCATCCGGCTCGCGATACGGATCTTCCAAAATACCTCCTTCATACGAGATATGTAGAAGGTTGCGGTCGATTGAGTACGGCTTTTCGCGGCTTGCCGTTACCGGAATATTTTCCGTTTCAGCGTATGAAATCAAATCTTCACGGCCTTGGAAATCCCATTCTCGCCAGGGGGAAATGATCTCAAGGTGAGAACCAAGAGCCATATAAGTTAGCTCAAACCTGACCTGATCGTTTCCTTTTCCGGTAGCTCCGTGAGAAACCCCGGTAGCGCCTTCGCTTAAGGCAATTTCTACCTGTTTTTTGGCAATCAGCGGTCGCGCAATTGACGTGCCTAACAAATACCGCATTTCATAAATTGCACTTCCCCGAATGGCAGGGAATACATAATCAGAAGCAAACTCTTCAACGAGATCGACTACAAAAGTCTTAGAAGCCCCCGTTGCCGCGGCTTTTTCTTCCAGCCCGCTTAATTCTTCTTCTTGACCGACATCGGCACAGTACGCGATGACTTCCGCCTGGTGTTGCTTTTTTAACCAATGTAAGATAACAGACGTGTCAAGACCGCCTGAGTACGCTAAAACGATTTTTTTCACAAGCAAAGATTTAAAATGGAAAACCTCGTGTCAAAGCTTAAACAATGATTTTCATCTTTCTATTAAAAAAGGGGGAAGTTTGTTTTAACCTAAAATTCCTATATAGGGGAGCTGTCGGAATCGTCCGCCATAGTCAAGGCCATACCCGACTACGAATTTGTCTTCAATTTCAAATCCCAGGTAGCGCACCTTTTTCACAAGAGCCCGATTTTTATGTTTTGCCAAAAGAGCGGCGATTTCAATTTGCTTTGCTCCTTCGGATTTTAGCGCTTGAAAAAGAAAATCCAGCGTATTTCCGGTATCGATAATATCTTCGATGATCAACACGTCCCGCCCGGCAATGTCGAGCGAACTATTTCTAACTATCTTGCATTTGCCTGAGGAAGTTGTGTTGTTTCCATAGCTGGAGATTTCAATAAAGTCAAGTTGGAAATCTCCGCTTATTTGCCGTGTTAAATCCGAAGTAAAAATAAAACTGCCGTTCATGACGCATAGAATAACCAAATTATTTTTGTTTTGATAGTCTTTGTCTATCGCTTTCGCCAGTTCGGCTACTTTCTCTGCAATTTCTCTTTTGCCAATATATACCTGAGGCAGGGAGGAACGATCGTTTGATGTTTCCTTCCCTTGATCCCCCCGCTGTTTTTCGGATAACTTTTGATTTGCGAACTCCATAAGAGTATTCCTGTAAACCGGATATAGCCCGGCATCTTTTTTTTCTCTTGAACCGGAAGACAAAGACCCAAAGAAAAAAACTTGAAAGGGTGCAATGCGATACAAGTGTTGGGGATGCCGAACGCACGAGCCTTGTTAAAGGCAGCCCTTCTCACGCTGTCCATTTTTATCACAATTGTTCCGGCAAACGTAGTCGCTCAAGAGGCGCAGGCGGATAACCCGCAAAGCGCGGAGTTGAACCCCTGGGCCTTGCTCTTGGGCTGGGAGCTGCAGGTCATCGGACATGAATCGGGTCATGCATTGACAGCATTGCTCACCGGTGGAAGAGTAATTTCGTTTCGGCCCTATCCGACATTTTGCGGCGGGCTATTGGCCGGGGGGTGCGTTGAATATGTAGGCGGCAATCATGTGCTGGTTACCGCTGCCGGCTCCATGACCAGTAATTTGATCTTTTTGGCGGTAACTCCTTTTTACTTTTCGCTGCCTGAAGGTTTTGGAAAGCAAACGATTCAGGGGATGCTATTTTGGCAGATGACCGATTTCTTCTTATATACCATGATTGACGCTTTTAAATATGGCGGCGATTGGATGAGTTTTAGCGAACAAACAGGTATCCCCGGGTTGCTTTTGATTCCCGTAGCGATTTTGGATGTATGGGCCCTCTACCAATATTATCAGTATTGGTATGGAAAAGAGGAGTTAGGCCGTACTGATATTCAATACCAAATCAAGCGCTCTTACGGCTTTTAATGTAGTTAGCTCGCGTGAATGAGCGTTTAGAAAAACATGAAAAAACCGCCGCTGATTTGAGTTAAATGCGTCTCTTGCGGAATTCGATTAAAATGGTGAACAAAGAAATGATGATAAGCAATGATGCGTACGCCTAACGAGAGGTTTTTCCCCCGGTAGAGGTAGCCGCTGATCCCGGCCCCGAGCCGCACGCTTGAACCGTAAAATTCTTCGCCCGCCGTTTCGGACTCGGTTTGGTCGAGGTTCCCGATAAAAAACATGTTTTCTTTTTGCTCGCTTAAAGTAACCCCGGTTTCGCCGTACAAAAAAGGCAGAAATTTACCTTCTTTTTTTAAATAAAAATACGTATGAAAATAAGCCGCCAATAAAAAATCGGAAAAATCAAACAAGGGTAATAAAAAAGCCGGTCCCGCTGCAAACCGGTCGGTAAAAAAATAGGTGTAGTGACCGCCGATGTAATCGAAATACGGAGATTCTTGCAATGGTAACCGGACGTACTCGAAAAATACTTCCTTCATCCCGGAGTAAATATATTCATTGTCTCCTTTTGCATATAACGGGTTTGCACCCCAAACACTAACCAGGGTAATGCAGGCAAACCAAAGAAATATTCGCCGCCGTAAAAAAGCAAACATATGAGAAACTGAACGGGCGTTCTTTCTCGTCAACTACTAAAGTCCGGCCAGAAGATATGACAACGCCTTGTTTTTCCCGTTTAAAAAAAAGGCCAGCGTGGGGTCCAGCAGCTCGCGATAGATTTCCGTTTTTTTTTCATCCGGCCGCAATAGGTAAAACTCATAATAACGCCAAAGAGCGGAGACAAGACCGGTATAAACGATATATTCAAAAAGAAAATCTTTTTCGTCATTGCTGAGAGGCCTGAAAAGTTGATAGCCTTGCACGAGCGAACCTGAAAGGTGCGGGTCGATTCTCCCGCGGTATACGCAACAGCCAATGACGGAGCGAGCCAGATCAAACAAGGCATTGTCTATACAACCGCCTTCAAAATCAATTAAGTAAATATCATCATGCTCGCTTTGCAATACATTGTCGGGGAAAACATCCCCATGAATCAGCGTAGATGGCAAGGTCTCAAACGGAATTGAATGTACCGTATCAAGCGTTTGGTCGAGCAGTAATTGCAGGTCGTCCGGATAATTCGCCTTGGCGGCGCCGGCAAAAACATTACGTATTTTTTCCAAAAGAACATTAAGATGCAAAGGATACCTCTCCATCAACGGCGCCTCAACTTCTTTCGTAAAATCGCCAGGGTCAATATTATGAAGAGCCGCCATGACTACACCGATACGATTGACCGAATCGATGGTCCGGGGCGCTTCTATCCCCTGTATATATCTGGTCATGATTGCAAACGTCGCCGTTTCGTCTTTCTCGTCCGATGACCAGAGAAAACGGCCATGCAAATCGGGGATCAGCGGCGGCGTCGGAAAGTTATGCCGGTTCAATAACAGCAAAAGCTGAACCAGCGAGCGAAGCCTTTCCGGCGAGGCGCGCCGGAAAATTTTTAAAAAATATTGACCGCCGGGCCTGGTAACCCGGTAATTATAATTCGTTAACCCCCCCGGTTCTTTCATGAAGCCCGTTTTCATTTTTTCGTTGTGATTTATAATCTCGCCATTCAGGGGCGCAGCATCGAAAAAATAGTCGCTTATTATTTTTCTTACCGTTTCTTCGCGCGGAGATTCGGAGTACGACTGCCCTGGCGTTTGACCTTCTTTCGCCCCCCCATGAATCATATCATTCGCTTCCATTTTTATTTGTCCCCGGCCGCCTTCATCATATATACCGCCTCCATTGTATTCAATAGTACTATTTTTCACTTATGTCAGCAACTTTGCGCGCCCGTTCCATCATGGTGCCGCCTCGCCGGCAATTCAACGGATAAAAATATTGACATATTGACACAGCCATGAACGAACAGAAATGTCCCGCTGGAAAAACGCATTATTTATCTACCCCGGCGAAGAGAAACAAATAAAAGAAAGATTTAACTTTTACGATTTGTTCCCGCCCGTCGGCCTTGAGTGTGTCGCCGCTACGGTAAAAGATTTTCCCGATAAAATTACCATTTTGGATATGCGATACGAAAAAGAGCCGGTTGAAAATTTTTTTCAAGGCGTTGATTTTGTCGGGATCGGTTGCAACTGGAGCGTGCAAAAAAAATCGATGCTTGAAATTCTTGAAAAAATTCCGCCCGGTATATTTGTCTTGGGCGGCGGCGTTTATTCATCGGACTATTGCGATGAATTGATGCAAGAGAACCCCCGGTTTAACGCTATCGTAAGGGGAGACGGAGAAGAGCCGATTTACGAACTTTTTCAGGGAGATGCATTGTCCGGCATCCTCGGCTTAACCTACCGGGACGGGAATAAAATAATTCACAACCATGACCGCTTGATCCCCGAAATACTGACCGTCTACCCGGAGCGTTCCCTTCGCCGTTACCGGTATAAAATGACAAACCCCTGGGGGATGCAAGTCGGTTTGGATACGATCATGACATCGCGCGGGTGCCAGTTTAAATGCGAATTTTGTACGCACCGCCTGGGTTCTGACGGAGAAGAACGGGGCTGGTCGTACCGAACCCCGGAAAACGTCGTTGAAGAAATCAAGCAAATTGACGCGGAAATGATTTTGCTATCCGATGATAATTTTACTGGCGATAAAGACCGGGTAGAAAAAATTTGCGACCTTTTGATCGCCGAAAACATAAAAAAAATATTCTTAATGGAATGCCGCATTGAGATCGGGTTATACCCCGAGCTGTTGCAGAAATTGTGGAAGGTCGGGTTCCGCACATTGGTGTTTGGCATAGAATCGGCGCAAAACAAAACTTTAAAAAGAATCGGCAAAGGACTTACCGTTGAAAAAGCTAAAAGTGCGTTTAAAAATATCAACAAAGTCCGTTGGATAAAAGGCGCATTTTTTATTGTAGGTTATATCGGGGAAACGCCCGAAGAGATGCTGGAGATTGCCGATTTCGCTCATGCGTTAAAACTTGATTTTATTACAATCAGTAAATTACGCGCCTTGAAAAACTCTCCCCTTTACGAATCTATCAAAACAATGCCGGATTATCATGTGGATGAAACCGGGCGCATCGTCTCTGACTACTTGTCAAAAGAGGATATTTTCCGAATTGGCAAACAAGTCGGGCGTAAATTTTATACGCCCGGCCAATACCTGCATGTGATGAATAGTTTTTTTAAAAGCATGCTCTGGACCCAATCCATTTTTTGGAAACTGGTTTTAGCCGTTTATTACGACGGCAAACAGAAAAAAAAGAAGAAACAATACCTGACGCTTTCTTAGAAAATAACTACCGGCTTAACGTAAGCGAACATTTTCCAACGCAAGTAAAAACTCTTTCCGTTCAAGTCCGCCGGAGTATCCTCCCAGACTTCCGTTTTTTGAAATTACGCGATGGCACGGGACTACAATCGGTATCGGGTTTGCCGCGTTTGAAGAGGCTGCCGCCCGAATCGCCCTGGGCGAACCCATACGCCTGGCCTCTTCTTCATAAGAAATGGTTTGCCCCCAGGGGACTTTGCAGAGAGTCGACCAGGCATTGATTTGAAAGTCGGTGCCACGCCAGTCCAGCGGCAAAGAAAATATTTTTCGTTCGCCGGCGAAATATTGGGAAAGTTGCAGCTTAAGCTCATTCAGGTACTCTTGCGGTTCGCCGGTTTGTTTGTGAGGCGCCGCTTTTTTTTGCGCCAGACGCTGGAGCTTTTTTTCATCAAAAGCCGCCCTCTTTTCGGAAGAGGCATTGGGCAAGCCGCCAAACAAAAGAAAAAGAATACCAGCCGGCGTAGCCCCGGCTGTCAAATTGCCCAGAGGACTTTTTATTTCGGCAGTCAGAACCCGCTCTTTGTTGGTTTGGAATATCATGGCATTGTGCAAAAGCATAGGTGTACCTGCAACGGCTGAAATGGCAATAAAAAATTTATATCATAAAATAGATCAACCGTCAGTTGTAATCTTTTCAATGAGTTCGCCTAAAACCTTTTCAGACTGATCATGCGGGACCTGGCAAGTGCCGGCGGCGTCATGACCGCCCCCGCCATACTCCAGGCATAATTTACCTACATTGGTTTTTGAAGTGCGCTCAAAAATGGATTTGCCAATGGCAAAAACGGTGTTAAGCTTTTCGCGCCCGTATAAAACGTGAATGGAAATATTCGAATCGGGATAAAGCGCGTAGATCATAAAACGGTTGCCGGGGAAAATCGTCTCTTCATTTCTTAAATCAAGAACCACCAGATTATCATGCACCTTCCCGCATCTGGCCAGTTGGGCTTTAAAACGATCGATATACTCCTGGTATAGATCGACGCGTTCTTTTACGTCAGGTAGCTCAAGAATTTCATTTATGGGCATTTGGGCGCAATGGTCAATCAAGTCCATCATCAAGTTGTAATTTGAGACATTAAAATTTTTAAATCTGCCCAACCCGGTGCGAGCATCCATAATGAAGCTTAAGAGAACCCAACCGTACGGTTCGAGAACTTCCTCTTTGGTGTATTGCGCCGAATCCGCATGGTCAACCGCCTTCATCATATCGTCAAAAGCCGGGGGAAATTTATCCGCCCCTCCGTAATATTGATAGACAACCCTTGCCGCCGAAGGCGCTTTCGGGTCGATGATATGATTTTCCGGCTTGCCTTCTACACGTTGCATCTCCGAAGAGTGGTGGTCGAAAGCCAGAAAAACGCCTTTTACATACGGAAGATTTGTCGTGATATCTTTTGGCCCGATTTCGATTTTACCGTCTTGCATGTCCTTCGGGTGAACAAAATCAATGGTATCCAGTATTCCTATGTGTTTTAACAAAATGGCGCAGACCAGACCGTCCATATCGCTACGCGTCACAAGGCGGTATTTTTCACTCATGGTATCCCTCTCAATAGCTAAATGCAAATGATAAAACGTTCAGCCGAACAAAGCTTGCAAAACCGGCTCAGTTATGCAATTAAAAATTGGCTTTCCCGTCAAGACTATATTTTGTATACTGGTTATACATGGTTTAGTAGTAGAAATATTATGAACCATAACGAACGGAGCAGAGGTTCAACAGGATGAACTTTAAACAATACCGAATATTTTCGGAGTTTGACGAAAACGAGGTGAGCCAAGCCAGGCGGTTTATCTCTGTCAACGATTATCAAAAAGACGAAAAACTTTTCAAATGTTACGCCGAATCCGCCTCCTTTTTTATTATTGTTTCCGGGATGGTTGGCATATCGCGTAACGGGGCGGTTATTGCGCATAGAAACGAAGGCGAGGTAATCGGAGAGCAGGGGATCATTGACGGGACTCCGCGCAGCGCCGATGCCGTTGCCCAGGGCGAGGTCAAAGCCATTGAAGTTTCCAACCGGATTTTGGATAACGTAAATTTAACGCAAAAGATTTACAAACAACTGTTGCAAATCCTTTCCGAAAAATTACGCCAGGCTTCGGTGGCCCGTAATGTGTCCATCAAGCGCGAAAAGGCGTTGCGCATGCAGCTCAATGAAATGCTTCCGGTTGAAAATTTCGATCAAATATTAAAAAAACTCGACCGGGAACTGCCAACCTGAACCGTCTTTTAAAATTTCGCCGGTATTCACGGGTATAAACCGGCCCAAAACCGGCACAAGAGTCGCCAATAGAAACTTGACGCCGCCGCTGCAATCCTTTATTCTTCGCAATCATGGAACAAGTAAATCGTTGGATCACCCGGTTGATCGCGACCCCTCTTCAAGAGATTGACCGCGAATACCGCACAGGCGAAACGCCGGATTGGCGCCTTCATATCATTTTTTTGTTTATGGCGTTTTGTCTTAGCTTGCGTTACTACTTCGGAAAGATGGGCAATTTGAAATATTTTTTCCCTTCGTTGGCGCCAGGGGCGCCAGGGGCGCCCGGCCAGTCTACGCCGGTTTTATTCGATTGCCTCTATTTCGGCATAAGCGCTTTTGTTATTTTTCTTTTGCTCCCCTGGCTTTTGGTGAAGACGTTATACCGGGAAGAAAAACCCGCTTTTGGGCTCTCATTGCGCTCTCTTCTCAGCTATAAAAAAATCTACGTGACATTGTTTTTGTTGATGATTCCCGTATTAGCGGTTGTCTCGCGCTTTGACTCGTTTTTATCGATGTACCCAATGTGCAAACTCCCCCGGAATGAGTGGTCGTCTTTATTTTTATGGGAGGCGGTTTACGGCGCACAGTTTCTTTCCGTTGAATTTTTTTTCCGGGGCGTTTTACTCTATATTGCGGCGCGCTATTTTGGCTCTTCGGCCATTTTTATATTTATGGTTCCTTATGTGATGTTTCATTTTGGCAAACCTTTTGGGGAGACCTTGGCATCCGCTGTTGCGGCGATGATCCTGGGTACGCTCTCTTTGTATACGCGCTCCATCTGGGGGGGCTTTTTCGTGCATGCGGGCGTGGCCTGGACTATGGATTTTGCCGCCATTGCCAGTAGAGGCGGCTTTCGTATATTTTCGTAGAGAAGGCGAAAGCTGGACCCTCTATAAAAGGCGGGCGATTCGGTTATAAAAAACAGGATAAAAGAAGAAAATATAGTTGTATAATATAAAACAAATGAGAAGGTGTCAAGGGAAAGGTTGCCATGCATTATACGGGTGCAAATGATCTGGACAAAATAAACGAAAAATACCGCCTGGCGGAAAGTCTTTCCGGCGATCTGGACCGCGCTCATCTATACTTTTGGGGATTGGTCGCCGTTTATGCGGTGCTTTTGTATGTAAATCCGTTGCCCCATTTGTTTTTTTCGCCGGCCCGCGATTCGTACTACCTGCTGACCTTCGCTTTTTTAGTGATTGTTTTTCTTTTTATTCAACTTGCGATCGCAAATCGCATTGCCTATGTAACCTGCTTGAAAAATTTAGAGCTGCAACGCGAGGTTGTTCGCATCAAAGAAAGTTTATCCCGGCCGTTTCGTAAGGAAATACCCGGGCGCCGGAATAGAATCCGTTTTTTTGAGATTTTCAGCAAACATTTTTTCATTCTCTTGCTTTTCGTTTTCACCGGCTCTTTGGTCGCCGCTTTAGCATACCGGTATGCCGCCGCCCCTTGGGGGGAGGCGGATTCTGTACGGCTTTTTTTCTCGTTGCTTGTATTGCAATTAGCTCTGGTACGTTTTCAATTGCGAGAACGGAACTAATTCGGAAGTAAGCGAATCTTCATAAGTGTAATAAGTATAAAAGTAAAATATAGTAAAAAAGTGGATGACAAAATGAGCGCATTCGGTAACGTATGTTTTACTATTTATAAATTAGAGAAAGTCGCGGGTAAATGAGGAACTAAAAAAAGAGGAATAGCACAAGATTAAAAACTTTATAAGGAGAAGAAATGGATCGAGTAATTGATATTGCTTTGGAATCTGTGCATGAAGCATCTCCCGCGCTTCAAAATTCAAGAAAGAGAAAGTTACTTTCCAATATCCCCGGCTGGCAAGTCGAAAATATGGAAGGCGTCGAAAAGCTGTCCCGTGAGTTTACTTTTAAAGACTACCCGGATACGGTTGGTTTCGCCAATTGTGTCGCCGGTATAGCGGATAGCGATAAACATTATCCTACAATTGTTATTGAAGAAAATAGCGTTAAAGTCATCTGGTGGACAAGGATGGTCCGGGGGCTTCACGAAAACGATTTTATTATGGCCGCAAAGGTAAATCAAATCATTTAACATTGTTTTGTAGCATAACGTAATTCATTGGTGGGAAAAACTTGACTGTGCAGTGACCCAGACGCGAATGTACCGGTATGGATTTACCTGAGCAGTCCATTTTTTATCGGGAAATTGCCGAAGGCCGGTACACGCTATTTCAAATGCAGGAGAAGCTGAAAAGCGATGAGAAGCTTCTAAAAATTGTCCTGGATGGTTGGAAATACGGCGACGGCGCCGTGCGTTCCGGGTGCGAAAAAATCTTGATTTGGATGAGCGAACGGGAACCGGCTTTATTGTACCAACATTTCGATTTTCTGTGCGGCTTTTTAAAAAGTCCAAATCAAACGCTTCATGTGGCCGCCGTGAACATCTTAATGAACCTTCTCGTGGTTGACCGGGATGAGCGTTTTGAGAACCGGATTGACGATTTCTATTATGCCATGAAGGGACCGAATATCACTATGGCTGTGAATCTGGTCAATGTATCGGAAAAACTTGCCGCTTTAAAACCGCAATACCTGAACAAGGTTGTTCCCCGGTTAATGAGTGCGGAATCCGGGAAATTTCAAAATGACGATTGCCGCGATATTGTCATTGGCAAGGTGCTTGATTTTATTTTACAATTTTACCCCCAACTAAAAGAGCAACTCAGTACGATCAACCAGTGGATCAAGCGACAGGCTGCAAACAAGCGTATTGCCACTCGAAAAAAAGCAAAAGCCGCAATAGAAAAATACAATATTGATTGAAACCGGCGCCGCCAATGCGCCAGCTTTTCATTTGCGGGAATTTTTCAAAACATGTTTGCCGAATGCAAGCCATGCGCCCAGCAAGGGGGCTTGCGGGTCGGTAACCAGATAAAGAGGAACGCTTTCCAGGAAATCTTTCATTGGGCGTTTCTGGCGGAACGATTCAACCAGAGGCGATAAGAGCGACGGATCAATCAAAGGCAAAATTCCGCCAAAAAGATAAACACCGCCTTTTGCCATGGTACGTAAAGCCAGGTTTGCGCTTTCGCGACCCAGCAGTTGTAAAAAAAGTTCGATTGTTTTTCGGGCGCAACCGCTTGACCCCTCTGTGCGCTTTGCCAGCTCTGGGATTTTTTTAGCAGGAGGAGCGGTGGTTTTCATATTATCTTGATCAAGAAAAAACCGGTAAATTCTTTCCAGCCCCGCCCCGGAAAGCACGGTTTCCCAGGAAATAAATTCGCGGAACCCTTCGTTTTTCTTTAGATATTTCAGCAGTTCAAGTTCCCGGTCGCTTTGCGCTGAAAAATCGCACTGCCCGCCTTCGCTAGCCACAACGACCAACGACGTTTGCGTTGCGATGCAAAAGCTCTCGCCGAGACCGGTGCCGGGGGCGATCCAGGCTGATTTTAATTCAGGGGTTAAGGCCGGCGGTTTTCCGGGGTGTAAAATTGCAAGCGATTCGGCCGGCAAAAGCGGGGTAGAGTAGGCGCAAGCTTCCAGATCGTTTAAAATATGCACCGGGGCGCCAAATTCGGCCGTAAGCTCTTTAGCGCCGGTTTGCCAGGGGAGGTTCATCATTTTTACCGGCGCGTTAGGCGAGACAGGCGCTGCGATGGCCAGGGCGATTCCCCGCGGAGATGCTCCGGTTTCATTGAGATAGGCTGTGATAACCCCAGCCGGAGAGCTGAAATGCCGGTTTTCATATCGTTTCACCTCTTGTAATGCAGGCCGTTGCGGCAAGGTATGATTTTGGTCTGGCGGCAAAGGCACAAGCATAGGAGCCAGAGCCAACAGGGTCTTTGTGCCGCCCATGTCAATGGTGAGTATCGGTTTGTCTGCCTTCATATACAAAATCCGTTTTTGTAAACCGGTTACATCCAGTATTTATTCGGGAATCAAACAGGCAAACAAATCCGGCAACGCCCTGACGCGGACGGTTGGTTTCTCTACGCTAAATAATTGTTTACAAATCGTTGCTTTTTTGCAGTATTCGGAGTGGAAAAAATGAACGGGGAAAAAACAATACAAAAAAATCAACGCAGGTATTCCAGAATCAAATTTCATATGAGAACCGAGATTCGGGGCGCTGAAGAAAAAGACAGGGTAAAGTGCGCAACTTTTGATCTATCGGAAGGCGGTATCCGGGTCATTAGCGATCATCGTCTCAAGTCAAAAAAGTATGAAATTCATCTGGGGAAACACAAATTCATGGCCCGAGTGGTGCATCTTGAAAAAAAAGAGTCTTCGCTGATGAGTAGCGAAGTCTTTTATTACGGCATGCAGTTTATGAAACCTATTTCTGCCGAAACAAAAAGCCAGCTGGTTGCGTTAGCCCAAGCTCAATTTGCAAACTAAAGTTTGCTTGCCTATTCGACCGCACCGGCGGCCAACAGCATCTCCGCCAGTTGATCGTATTTAAAGTGACGGGCAACCGATACCGGAGAAAACCCCTGGTCGCTTTTTAAATTTACGTCGGCCCCATGATCTATCAAAGCTTTTGCCAGGTCCGTAAACCCTTTGCTGCAAACAAAAATGAGCGGCGTATCGCCATTGGGGTTTTTAGCGTTTAAATCGGCTTTTGATTCAATGAGCAACATAGCCACTTCTTTTTTTCCATTGAGCAGCGCGACAAACAGCGGAGTAAAACCGCCTTCTCCCGTGGCGTTGACATCGGCCTTGTACCGAATGAGAAGTTGAGCCCTGTCGACCTTATTGTGAAAAGCGGCGTAATGCAAAAGGGTATTTCCTTTGGGGTCGCGCGTATTCGGGTCGGACTTACTTTGCAACAAAAGTTCGGCGTCGGAAAGATTATTTTGCATGAAAGCGATGTATAGCGGCGTTTGACCGTCCGAATTGAGAGCGTTCGGATTCGCTTTTTTGGCTAAAAGTTCTTTCGTGATTGCCGTATGGCCCCTGACGGTGCTTAAATGCAGGGGGGTGGCTTTCTTAATGGCGATGGTTAAGTTCGGGTTTGCTTTTTTAGAAAGCAAGAGCTTGGCTATGTCTTCATAGCCGTTATACGAAGCCCAATGCAGCGCCGTAAAGCCGTTATGATCGGCAATATTCACATTGGCTTTATATTTTAACAAAAGGTTTACCGCTTCGTACTGGTTGCCTTTGTAGACGGCATAGTGAATAGGCGCGCCGTCTTTTCCGACAATATTGAGGTCAGCTTTGTTTCGAATCAAGAGTTCCATGGCTTCGGTCATGCCAAAGTAAGCCGCCAGGTGGAGCGGGGTTTCTCCGTCATTGTTGACCATGTTGATATCGGGTTTCTGGGCCAAAAGCATGTTTAGCGATTCAATGTCGCCAACCGAAAGGTGAAGGGCGCTGTTTTTCTCGCGGTCGCGGTCTTCGGCTTTGACCTTGCCGTTTTCAATCAGCGCTCTCATTTTACCGGCTTCTCCGTTGCGGCTGGCCATCTTAAAGTCGTCAATAGGGGCGGCCTGCACGGCAGTGGAAACGCCGGCTCCCGAAAAAGCGATTAAAGATGCCAGCAACATGGCGTTCAGGCGGAGCGGCTGGCGCCGCCAAGCGGCTTTCCTTTTGTCTGTTTGCATCATCACGGGGCCTTTTTTCAATATCATTTTTCTAAACGGTTTTCTTTTTGTTATGGTTCGGGGTTATTGAACTACGGTAAAATCGGCTGAACCGCGGGTTACTTCGCCCGGTTTCAGTTTCACGCTAAGTTTCGCTTCCATCATCCGGTCGACTAAAACAAAAGCCGTTCCTTGAAACTCGACTTGCAGTTTGACCACTTTCCCGTCGGCGCTTTTACGGTGAACCGCCTGGACGCCCCGGATTTTTTCCAGCATTTCGCCGCGTAACCTGGTGGCGCCTTCGTAATCGATTCCGATGATTAAAACATCAATGACATTCGCTTTTCCCGGTTTCCATTTTTTAGAAATGGAATCGACCAATGCGTCTGAGGCGGGGCGGCTTGCCTTTTGGATTGCCTGTACGGCAGCCGTGTGCTCGCTGATATGGGCGGAAGCCCCATGTTTTTGCGTTGCAGCGAGGATTTGACCGGTAGAGACTTCTATGGCGCGGATACCTAAATCAGCCTGCGCTGAAATTAATTTCGAGTCCCCGATGTTCCCGGCTGACTTTACCACGCTGTAACCGACCAGGATAATCTCGGCCCCCGCCAGCTCGCCCAGTTCGCGGGCCGCGGCGTCATTGCCGCCCAAGGCTTCTTTAATTTTCGCTTTTTGACGGGCGATGATTTTGTCTATTGTGCCTTTATCGACAAGAGGGAACCCCTGGTCGACCAGGATAGACTCAAGCTCGGTGCCGGCGACGCTTTGCGCCGAGATCGCTTTTTTACCCATGATATCTTCTTCGAGGATAACCGCCATGAGAGGACGTCCCTGCATGCGGATCATCTCTTCAATCGCGTTATTGAGTTTCGCTTCGCTGACTTTCGCAAGAATTGTTACCCGGTATTCAAATGAAGAAACCGCTCTTGCCTCAAGCACTTCGTATTGCTCGATAAACCCTTCGGATTTTGCGGTAATCTGCGTACTTAAAAATTCCCCGTCGGCAACGTCGGTTCGGGAACTAATCAGGGTCCCCAATACCTGTTTTACCGCGCTGACTTTGGCGTCATACAGCGCTTCGTCTTTTGCTTTGCCTACATTGTTATCGACAATGCCGGCTACGCCGGTCGCTTTGGTCCAACCCGGTTTTGATTGGGGTTTTGCTACCGTTGTTTCCGCGGTTTGGCAATTTAAAACCGACAGGGTGAAAATAACCGCTATCAGGTGTCTTATCTTTATCCCGGTATGGATATAACTGCTTACTTGTTTCATATTTCCTCCGAATGTTTTCTTCCGGAACTGCGTTAGACCTTTCAGGTCCGGTTTTACGCAAATGCAAGCTAAGTAATCCCTTATCTCACATTTTGTAAAGGAAATTATCCGCTTTTGCGGCTTTCATCTTTACACAAATGGCGAAATACGCGGATAAGCGGCAACTATGCTTTTTTTACGTTTTTGACCGGAAATTTCCAGCCGTTTTGTTTCTCTTTAAAAAAGCTTTTGAGGGTTGTCTGGTTGCGCCAAAATTCAATGTCTTCGTTTGCCAGCTTTTCAATTTCTCTCATGGCCATAGGATCGGCGCGGTCCAATTCAATTTGCTTTTTAAAGGCGCTGGTCGCCCCGGTGTTGGCTATTCTTACAAAATCTTTTATATAAAGATGTTTATTATCCGCCAGATACTGCATGAATTTTTCAGTCCATTTTGTCTGGGTATTTAACGCCAATGAAATCAAAGTTTTGTTCCAAAGCAGCATGGAAGAACGGCGCGGTTTGCCGGACCACCAGCCGTCGTTATAGTCAATATTTCCGACCGATAAGATCGAGACCTTCTTGTACGGTTTGTCGGGGCCGACATAGTATTTTAAAGCGTCGGCAAGCCCCATTTGGGTGGGGTTATTGGCCCAGAGGCAGCCGTCCACCAGGTTGTTTGAAACGCCGGGGACTTCTACAATCGGCAAATACGAAGGAGCAGCCGTTGTCGCCAGGACCGCATCGAGAAGTTTAATATGCCCGTATGTTTTTTCTCCGTTGTGGCTGGTACGAAACGTAAACCCGCGAAAAGTATTTAAATCGACGCATGAAATGCAAAGACAGGTTTTAGACTCGTCTATTTTCGTGTCGCCTAACAGTGAAGTTAAATGCGAGCGTAATTTTTTATTGGAAAATTTTGACGTAAAAACAATTTGCTTGATGAGGCGAAAGATACGGCCAATCGGCGTCCCCGAGGGGAGAATAACCGGGCCGTTCTTTTTGTAAAAGTCGACAATGTTGGTGCCCGGTACGCCTTTGCAAAGCGCGGTTCCAATGATCGCTCCGGTCGAGGTGCCGGCGATCAAATCAAAGTAATCCGCCATAGGGCCGTATTTTTTTTCAAGTTCCTGGATAATAATGGCCGAGTAAAGCCCCTTGATGCCTCCGCCGTCAATCGCAAGGATTTTGAAGGTGTCACTTGTTTTCTTTTTTGTTTTTGTCTCTTTTTTCATTTTTAAGCTCCGCTTTTTGGTATTAATTTTGCATGAAAGTGGCTCCACTTGTACCGTGCTCCAAAAAAAACATGTTCGCCAAGTAATAACAAGTTAATTGTAAAAGTATGCTAAAAGTAAAACTTGCATAAAAAGTCGTTTTCATACATTTCGTATGGAAAAAAGTATTGACGAAGTACATATTTTCAACTACCATACAGTGTGAGCCAGGAAGAACGAAGACGGTCTTTACGCATTACCCGTAAATTCACCATTGAATATGTATCTTCATCTCCCTCCGAAGGGCCAGTTCAAACCAAAGATATTAGTCTGCACGGTCTTTCGTTTCTTGATCAAAATCCGCCTGAAGTGGGGGCCGTTATTAAAATATCGATTGTGAAAGGGTATCATGAAAAACGGCAGACAGAAGAGCGAATTGGTATTTCCGTTCTTGCCCGCGTCGTTCGCGTTGAAAAAGAAGGCAAACTTTCGCTTGTTGCCGTCGAGTTTATGAATATGCCCCGCCGTACCGGGGAAATTCTTGAAATCAATCTTTATAGCGAACATTGATTCCTAACCAAGCACCCGGCAGACAAGCAGGGTAATGTCGTCATACTGGACATGCTGATATTCCAGAATTTCGTTTACAATTGTATCTACAATGTGCGCCGGCGTTTTTTTGGCGTTCTTGCGAAAGGCTTCTTCCAGGCGTTCCTGGCCATACATCTCGTGGTTCTTGCGAAAGGCCTCGGTTGCGCCGTCGGTAAAAACCAGAATGGTATCGCCTTTGTTCAATTTTGACTTTTGGTTGGTTAAGCCGTGGAGTATATCGTCCGTCAAGCCAATCCAGGTGCCATGGGTTTCGAGAACTTCAACTTTCCCGCTGCCTGCCCGGTGGATTAAAATATCCTGGTGTTTGCCGGCAAATTCCAGACGCGACTTGCTCATTTTCAAGGCGCTAATGGTCATATAGCGGCTTACTTTTAAACGCCGGATATTTTCTTTTATAATTTTATTGGCGTCGGCGATCACTTGCGCCGGGTCTGATTTTTCATTTTTTAAAATCAAAGAAGCGATGCTGGTTTGGGTCATCATCATGATGAGCCCGGACTCTACGCCATGCCCGGAAACGTCTCCAATGGTAACCCAGAGGTTATTTTTATCGTTTGTTTCAATAATGTCGTAATAGTCGCCGCCAACCTCGTCCGCGGGGATCATGACCGCCGACAGTTCAAAATTTTCCGTTTTCCGGTTGTCGGGCAAAAGCGCCGTTTGTATTTTTTTGGCGATTTCCATTTCGCCCCAGAGAGCGTCTTTTGTTTCTTGCAGGGCAGCGCGTAAAAAGTATTCCGTTTCAATGAGTTTCGATTTAATATAAGCAATAGCAATGACAATTACCGCGGTGGATAAAAGAAAGTAGAGGTTATTGATCAAGATAACGGTATTGAAATCATGGCCGCTAATGGCGTTAATGATTACATATAAAATGATGGCAATGAGTCCGTTTGCCCCGGAATGGATAGCGCGCCAGGGGATGCTGGTGACTGCAATCATGATCAGGTTTACGCCCGCATAATAGCTGGAATTAAAACCGCCCAGATCGGCTGTCATGATGACAATCATGAGGCTGATAATGATAGAAAAAAAGTACCCATGTGCAATGCTGATTTTCCCCGAGCCCATGTTACGCATGATCAGGTATTGCACAATGAGCAAGGCGGTTACAATTACGCGGTAGGTCCAGAAACGATTGATCAGGTTTTCAGGGGTAATGTAGTAATCAAGCAAGCCGAAAAGCGGTACTAAAATAATACCAACGGGGATTAAGATTAAGAGCGTACCATGGGTATTCTGGCGCAAGTAGCTATCAAATGCCGGGTCATTGTTGCTTTTTTCTATCATATTTTTTATCTTTATCTTATGTTTCTTCTTTAAAAATATTTTCCTTTTCGTTCTTGTATCAGTTCAGCTTCATGAAGCTTTTTCGCATAGCGCAAGCAAACGTTCGTTTGGCACCAGTCCGTTTGAATCTTCCGCATAGTCGGGGCGAATTTTACGCAACGCATAAATGGGTATCAAGCCTTTGCCTTTTATGTTTGCTTTTCTCCGGTATTCCACTTGAAAGTAGGGGTTGATTGAAAAGGCAAAGCTGTGCGAGAGGCTGGCTTCTCCCGGTTGCCCATGCTCTTCTATCCGCGAAGCCATATTGACCGTATCGCCCCAGATGTCGTAGGCAAATTTACTCTGGCCGATCACCCCGGCGACCAACGGGCCGGAATGAACCCCCAGGCGGATTTGCCATGTCTCTTCGCCGACAGATTCTTTGATCTTGTTGATCATGTTGGCGTACATTCTCATCTCCATGGCGGCCAGCGCGGCAATGATATGATTGTAATTATTCTCCGTTGGAACGCCGGCGGCGCACATGTAGCTGTCGCCGATGGTTTTGATTTTTTCAAGACCGTATTTTGAGCAAGTGTTGTCAAAAAATTCAAACGCTCTTTCCAGTTCCGCTAAAACGCGTTCCGGTTCCATGTTTTCGCTTATCCGCGTAAAATTGGCAAAGTCGGTAAATAGCACCGAGACAAAAGCGTGCTTTTTAGGCTCCACTTTATCTTGCAGTTTTAATTCGGCAATGATGGGGACGGGTAAAATATTTTTTAACAAAGCCTCCGATCTTGCTTTTTCTTTTTGAACCAGGTTGGCGTTAAAAAACGACTGCTTGCGCAAGTTGAAACCAATGACCGACCAGATGCTGCCGATAAGACCGGCTGAGAGCAAAAAGTAGTTGTTGCTGATGAAGGCGGGCCAAGACCCGGTGACTTTGCCGGCACGGCTGCTCGCCCACAGGGCAAACAAATTGTAAAAAAAGATCACAAGCCCCGTATTGATCATGACTAATTTTAACGACCAGGGGATGGTCACCAGTTGCGCCAGAAGAACGAGAAAAATACCGGCATAGTACGGGCTTGTCATTCCTCCGGTATAGTAGACCATGGCGGTAATCCCCAGACCGAGGATTTGAAACAAAATGATCGCTACAATGTCGGCATGATCTTTGTTCGTTTTCATGTCGGGGATTAAAAAAGAAACGAGCAAAATAATCACCACGAGGGGGATAATCAACGCCCGGATAACAATCAGCGTCGTAAATTCGCTGGGGAACATAATGTAATCCAGCCATCCGAAGATGGGGTAGAGTACCCCGGCAAATATGCAGAGAATTCGTACGGAAAAGGCGGTAGACGCGGCTAATTCCGAGTGAAACGAGTCGAGCATTTCAGGCGGGATTTGAACCTGAAATGCGTCTATTTTTTCGCGTAATCCCAATGATGGCTCCTGGGAATTAACCGTGTTCGGGTCTTTTTACAGTGAGGAACATTTGGCTCCCCGTGTCTTCAAACTCGACCTTAGTGATCGCTCCTTCGCATCGTTTTGCCACCGCTTCCATTTCCCGTTCGTTCCGGTAAAAAAGAGGCCAGTCCAGCCAATATTCCATATAAATACGGGCGGGGTTGCTGACATGGTAGTTGCCGATCAGCAGTTGGCCGCCTGGTTTTAAGAGCCTGTAAAGTTTTTCGGTAACGGCTTGCGCGACGCGTACCGTCAGGTAGTCATAAAGCCCCATTGAATAAATAAAGTCAAACTCTCCCCACTCTTTGGTCAGATTCGGTTTTTTTACGAGGGTACGTACCGATTCCTGAATATACCTTTTTTCAATGTTGCGGTTCATGCGCGCTTCAATGAGTTCAATACTTTCGCGCGCTTCGGCTAAGGCGCTTGGGTCCTGGTCAAGCAAGTTGAATTCTACCTTGTCGATAATGTCAGGCGAAGTGATGATATGTTCCACTTCTTTAGCGGGGCCGCAAGCGACGGACATGATACGAAACTTGTTTTTGTTCTTGCTTTTTTTATATTTCTTCAGGTTCTTATGAATCTCAGAAGGAACCATGGCCTTACGGTTGCGCACCGCTTGCGCCGCCGCCGCTGAAATAGGGTGTTTGTGCATCAACTTGTCAAAGATCGTTTTGCCACGGTAGCCGTTCTCGTAAATCATCTGCATCAATTCGGAATCCCCGGCATAGCCCCTGGGTTTTACGTTGCTGCGCAAGATAAACTCGGAAGATTGGATGAGATCCCAGACTTGTCTTCTGAAATAGTAACCATGCAACTCATGCTCTTCGCGGGTAAAGTCGGCGGTTTCTTCGTACAATTGCTTTAAACGATCATTGAAGAATTCAAAGTATTTTTCGCCCTCGGTGCGGATTACCGTATCCTGGATAATGTCATACACTTCCGGCGGTTCTTCCGCATACTTTAAATCGAATTCATCAAAAAATTTCTTGTATACGCGTAAGTCAAAAGTAAGACCCGATGTATAGTTGCGAAACGACTCGCGTACTTTGCCTTTTTGCGCTTTGATGATTCTCAGGTTTTGAAAATACGATTCCATATCGGCGGCGCGCCGGTACGAAAATATATTGTTGAAATCATAAACATTGTCAGTGAATATAATACGAGCGGCAAAACCGGGAATTCCTTCGCCATGGATTGGCGAAACTTTACATTTGCCAAAGTTAAATTCTTTATTACCGGTTTCTATGTGCAAACTGTCATAATCTGCGCCCTCTTTATAATCCTCTTTGTCATTAAAGTGTACAAGAAGCGACCCTCGTGTTGCATATGCTACTTCTACGGGTACCTTACTATCACCATTAATGAGATTTCCATGATAGATAAAGTCTTCTACCATATCATCCCCCTTATTTTCTCTGTAAGTTTATCGGATCAGCGTCATACCCCCGCAATGTCCACTCTGCCATCATTTGTTTTAAAAAGCTGCAGGGCTCCGAAACTGAGTTCCTGCCACTTTAATGCCGAGCTGTATTGCAGCTCTATGCTGCCTTTGCCGTTTTTTATTTTTTCTAACATGGATATCATCGGTGTGATGGTCGATGAGTTCATATAGGCAAGGTCTTCAAAATTCATGACTATTTTTTTATCTGTGCGGTTAATAAGCTCGGTAAAAATCGGATCAAGAAATTCACCGGGGGTAATGGCGGTGCTGCGCCCCAGCCATTTTACCTTGATTTCGTTGTCGTTTTCCTCGACTTCCAGAGTTAATTCTTTTGTTTCGTTTTCGTATTTGCTTTCAAGTGCCATCTGTCTTCCTTACCTTTGATATACTGCCGACATGGCTAGAATATTGTTTTCATCTACATAAAAATCAATCAGGGATTGCCCTTCATAGGCGATTCGCGTCATTCCCAAACCGCTTTCGGTTGAATCGACATCTTTGGATGAGACAAGCTTAAGGCGTTCCACATACGCCTGAAGCGGGTTTTGAAAACTGCGAATCCATTGTATCGTTGAATCCAGTTTTTTCAGATGCAGGTCGTCTTCGCCCGCAATCCGGTTTTTTACTTCAATGATTATATTGTTTTCTTCAATATCCACGGAAAAATCAATCAAATCGTCCCATTTTTGAACGTTTAAATATTTAATTGCGTTTTCCACCAATTCGCTGGATACCATGATCATAGCGTGAATGTCGTCCACAGACATGTGGTGCTTGGAAAGAAACGTTTCTACCGAATCGCGTACTTTATTCAGCTCTTCCCACTGCGGTGTCAGTTTCAGGTTTAAGGATTCATCCATCGATTCGCCTCCGGTTTTTCAGCACACAATACGGTTTAAATTATTTATATTTTTTGAATCTTGACCGGTAATCAATATTCAATTAAAATCAGTACAGTAAGACACACTGTTATAAAAATATTTCCGGTCAAGCATTTTTTATTAAAATAAACGAAAACAGCTTGAAAAAACGATAAAAATCAAATTATTAGCCGTTAGCCGAATTTAGATTATATTCAATGCCGGCGTTATAAAACCGGTTGAGGCATTCGATCATATCGGCTAAATGAAGAGAAATAACTCTGGAAAATCGTTCGTTGCGAAAACCGCCTTCTAACACGATTGCAAACGGTATTTCAATATTTTTTTCTTCGCGCAACAAACGCACTGCATCATAAACAATAGAAGAACATTCCAGCCACTCTTCCATCGTGCATTTGTTGCCAATATCTTCTTCTTCATGAGAGTCGGTTCCGTGAGAATAGACAATGTAATCGATTTCCCCGTCGCATGCCAGTTGTACAATACGGTCCATTCCTTTGCGCAGGTTGTTTAAGTAGCGCTCATGTTCGCCTTCCGGGCAAAGATAAGCTTCCTGGGGGATAGCCCGGTCTACCTGATTGTCGAAAAAGAATTTGCGGCTTTCGGGGATAGCCGTGGAAGGAAGAGCGCCTAAATCAATGAAAGCGCCCTTCTTTTGCATGGAGGTCATGATTTTAATGGCGGCAATGACCTGCCCGCTAAAGGTGCTGAAAATAGCGCCGCCGGAAGGACGGGCGTACATAAATCCCCCGGCCGGGCACACGGTGATTTTTTCGGGCCGTTGTATGGAATGCAGTATGGCCGCATGGAGACTGGCGTTCATATAACGTACCGCTTTGGTAAATTGAGCGCTCCAGGGGACGCCGCTGGAGCTGCAATCCAGACCCTTGCCTTGAAAAAAGGCGTCGACATAGCTTTTTTCATGAGCGACATAAAAATCGTGCAGCGAGAAGGGTTCCCAGTTTTTATGAACGGTGAAGTGCGAAGCAAGGTTATTTTTGACAATTCTCGATATCAAAAGGCGGGGTTTATAAAAGAAATGGTGGTACAGTTCGTCATTTTGCAACTGATAGGCCATTTCAGGCTTAAAAAAAAGATGGAGTTTTTTACTTTTTGACATGTCCGCTTCTAATTTCGGCTGTCAAAAGAATTATAATAAATAAATTGTATAGAATATTAAGAAAAGTGAACAGTATCACATCTCAGGTACAATACAAGAGTGAAATAAAAATAAAACATGATGCTGTTTCGGTTACCTGCGGCTTTGTTTTGTCGGGTCGGGGGCGGGAATGAAACCGGGGGCGCGGTCAAGGTTTTCCCGCATGAGGGTAATGACATTGGCGTAAACCTCTTCCCGGCTAAAGCCATCCGCAACACACCCCGGTATGTTAAGACAAACCGCCCGGTATGTTCCGTCGCTAAAAGCATCGATTACCACTTGGTAGCTCATACTTGTATAGACGAAAGGTCTGAAAAATGCCAAACGCAACATCTATATTAAAAAAATTTAATATAGATGGCAGAAAAATGGTTTTATGCTGGACACGCGATTTTCGGATCTGGCATTAACTTTAGGAATCTCTAATAATGGACCAAGATAACTTTTTATCAAAACTTTTTATCAAATTATCGGAGATTTCAATCGTTTTATACGAAATTTGACTTCTCAGGAGATATATCATGAAAAATCAACTACGATTTGGTATCGTATTTATGTTGGCAGCGTTTGCTTTGATGGCCCCGGTAAAGGCCGCTTTGGTCGCCGGCGAGCCCGAACATACCGAAAATACAGCGGTTGAGGCAGGGCAAGACAACCAAAACAAAGCGGCGGGTGAAAACGAATCCGGCGAGGCAAAATACCAGGGCGTAGAGCAGGTGACTGTACCGAAAACGAAAGAAGGAAAGGTCGCCGTTTGGGCTACCGCCGTGGGTACAACTTTATTGTTCCTTGCTCTTTTCTTGAAATCCAGAAAACTGGACCAATAGGGGGCGTCATTTCCCGGAATTTCGCTTTACGCGGTGTTCTACGGCTGGTGTTTCGTTTACATTAGATTAACTCTGTGAGATGCAGGCTGAACCTGCTTCAAAGAGTCGTGAAAGTAGGTGGAAAATGAAACGTACGGATATAGAGCGGCGGGAGCGGGAGTTGCGGAGAATGCAAAAAAAGGAAGAAGTGATCAATCGAAAGAGCGAGAACTTTAAATCCAAGAATACGATCGGCGGATACATAGATGAGTTATCGGAACTCTTCTTTTATAATGACGATCAAATCTTTAATATCCAGAGTGAAGAGAAAATTCTGGAGCTGGTTGAAGAGATGAAAGAAAATATCCCGGAAAAGAACTGGGAAAATGTCTTTCGCAAGTCGATTAAAAAAACGGGAGTCAAAGAAAAAGAGAAGGCTTTTCAGGAACTGAAAAACCTTCTCTAGTCGAGAGCTCTCTGTATTAGAAGCCCCGGCCGACAGCAATGCCGTAAACGTAAGCCGTATGATCAAGGTTTACGATGTAGTCAATGCTGGCGGTTGGGGTGACCGAATAGTTCCCCACGTGTATATCGTAGCCCAGGCCCCCGCGGACCATGAATTCATTGTGCCCGGCGACCATTTCAAGGCCGGGAGCGACAAACAATTTTAACGAACTGACGGGGTGTACGAAAAACGGTACGCCTAAAACAACGACAGTGTCGGCATCGGTAAAGGCTGCGTCAACTAACGCGCCGGCGCCCAACAGACCATCCATAAAAAATCTTTCGTAGTCAGCGCCTAACGTAAAATAATGATGCGTTTCGTGTTCGGTAACAGTGGTTGCTCCGGCAAAAACTGCGACATGATTGGCATGCGCTTCATGTTCGGTTGCGTGTGTTTCGCCATGACCTTCGTGCGCCTGCTCTTCCGCTGCATAAACGGAAGTGATCGATAACATCATGCCGATCAAAATAGTTGCTGTTTTTTTTAACATTTAAATCTCCTTTCTTCGGGTGTTCTTTTTTTCAGCTTTCCGGATGGTTTGTCCGGCGGAGACATGAGCATTTTTCGGGCCGTATTGTCAAGTTATAAGGGGCGAGCGGCAATAGGGTTTACAGCTTGGTGAAAAATATTTTTTTGACGAAATGATAGACCCGTCACTTTTCAAAACCGAAGAAGGCATTGAAATTGTCCGTTCCAATTTGAGCAAAAGGCGTCATGAAGACTCTGCCTTGACTGAAATCGGGACATTGAGCCTTCGGCGCAGCGAACTGATCTCGTCTTCCGAGTCTCTGCAAAACCGGAGAAAAACTTTATCTAAAGAGGTGGGGCGCCTCATGAAGGATGACCCGGCTGCGGCTGAAAAAGCGAAAGAAGAAGTGCAAAGCCTGGCTGCCGATCTTGAAAAGCAAAAAGAAGAGCTGGCGCAAGTCGAACAACGTTATCATGATTTACTTTTAACCCTGCCCAATGTCATTGACGCGAGCGTCCCCGAAGGGGATGACGAAACCGGCAATGCCGTTGTGCGCGAATCGGGGAAACCGCCGGAGTTTTCTTTTGAGGTTTTTCCCCATTTTGACGCAAAGAGCGACGATGGGCAAGAGCTGTTTGATTTTGCCAGGGGCGTAAAGCTGTCCGGATCCCGGTTTTATGTTTACAATGAAAAAGTAGCCAGATTAGAGCGAGATTTAATTCGCTTTATGCTGGCTATGCAGGAAAAAAACGGCTACCGGGAAAGAATGGTGCCTTTTATTGTGAGCGACGATGCTTTGCTAGGGACAGGCCAGCTACCGAAATTTGCCGCAGATTTATACCGGCTGCCCGGAGAAGGATTAAACTTGATTCCGACGGCCGAAGTTCCTTTGACAAATTTATACGCCGGTGAAATTCTCGACGCCGCAGAGCTGCCGATTCAACTCATGAGCGCCACGCCGTGCTTTCGGCGCGAAGCGGGGAGCGCGGGCAAAGACACCAGGGGGTTGATTCGCGTTCATCAGTTTCAAAAGGTTGAGTTGGTGAAATTTGCCCTGCCCGAAGAGTCTGACAGTGAGCTGGAAAAGCTCACCAAAGACGCCGAGTCGGTTTTAAAAGAGCTTGGTTTAACGTACCGTACGGTGCTGCTTTGTTCGGGCGATATGGGGTTTTCAGCCGCTAAAACGTATGATCTGGAAGTCTGGATGCCCGGGATGAAACGGTGGCTCGAGGTCTCTTCTTGTTCGAATGTGCGCGATTTTCAAGCGCGGCGGGCAAAAATCCGCGTCAAACACCCGGAGACCGGTAAAAACGAACTGGTTCATACGCTCAACGGTTCCGGCGTCGCCGCCGGCCGGATTGTCGCCGCTTTATTGGAATACCACCAAAAAGGGGACGGTCTTGTCGAGTGGGCTGCCATTGAGGATTTATTGTCGGTATAGGCGAAACAAATCAGGTTAAATTGGCAATGTACTTGCCAATTCTATCCGCTTCGGTTTTTGTAATCTTTTCATCGTTCAGCATGCCCAGAACGACTTCTTCGAGGTATTCGCGGGTTTTTTCAACGGAGCCAAAAGGGTTGTACCATTTTTTCCGGGGAGCTCGTTTTGCTTCGTAATAAAGGTATTCGCGCAATGATCTTTCGCGCAGCGACGGGATATGGACAGCCAGTTCGGTCAGCCGGGCTTCAAGTTCGGCGACTTTTGGCGTAGAAAACTGAAAAACATTGGAGTAGTTGTTCCGCGCTGTTTTTGCGAAACAGATATATTCGGCGCTTTTCAGGCTGTATGAGATCACATATTGGATCGGTTTCCCGACCGGGATATCGACAACGTAGGTCCAGAGCATGCTGCCGTCTTGCATAACGCCCCAGGGGTCGCCCTTTCGCAGGTTGCCGAAGTCAAGCGGTTGGTACTCGAGATCTTTCAGGCGCAGCATGATTGCCCGGCCAATTCGGTCGATTTCTTTTTGTACGCGCTTTTGACGCCGTTTTTCGCGGTATGCGTCGAACATGAATTGGTAAAATTTACATGGATTGTTCACTGTCAAGTGGATTCAAAGGGATCTGTTTCAGTTTTTTTGAAAAACTCCGACAATATAAGCAGTGAAATATCGGCATTATATAACGGCAATTTTAATCTGGGCTGCGACGGGCCTGGTTGTCTCTTTCTGGTACTACCAGTCGCTCAGCGAGCCCCCTTACCAGGAAGTGCAAAACCGCCTGCTCTGGCTCAAGGTTAAATCGGAAAATCGCGTTCAATTTATGGAACGTCTTCCGGGGCTTTTTCATGAATACCCTTCGATTGGAATGGCTCTCTATTTTAACGACAAAATGACGCTTTTGGGGAGCGCCTATGACGGAGAGCGCGTCTCTAAAAGAACATACGAAATGCTGGTAGAGCGCTACCAGGGCAAAGGAGAAATTTCGGAGGCAACCAGGAACAGGCTGCTTAAATTTACCATGCCCGACCAAAGCCGTGTGATTCTGTATGTTCACGATATTTTTACCGAGGGCAGCGGACCGCTCTGGCTTTTTGAATATTTGCTGGCGCGCAAAGATGGTTTTAAGTGGTATTTTATTTTATATCTTTTTACCGGCGTTTTGCTCTTTCTCGCGTATTTAATCTCTTACTTTATCTCTACGTCTCTAAGCGGGGAAGCCGGAAAAGGAGCCCCAGGGAGGGACCGGCACGGGCGACCAAAGCGTTCCGCTGATTTTGATTATGGAGCAGCGCCGGGGGGTGAAGACCCCTGGACAAGAATTAACGAAGAGTTTCATTTCTCTGAAAAAGCCATCGCCCTTTTGGATGCCATTGAGCGGAGGTTCCCGGTAAAGGGGGTTGCGTACTATTCGGCTGAAGACGGCGATTGGAAGGGGGTTGTTCAGAAAATGGGCGGGATTACCGTGCGCGGTTCGATGGTTCCGGTTTTAAGCCGCTCTTTAATTGAACCGGCATGCCGGCAAAGCTCTCTTGTTTTAGAGGCCGGGAAAAGCGTTTTAATTCCGTTGATGCACCGCGGTCATTTGGTGGGTGGTATCTTTGCCCGTTTTGCCGAGCCCAATACATGTTCCGCTGCGGATAGCCGCGAGCTGGTGACCATGAGCGGCGATTTTGCCCAATCGGTTTTCTTGCAGCGGATTTACGACCTTGCCGTGATTGATACCGATACGGAATTTCATACGTATCCTTACTTTCATTTTTTAATTCAGGAGAAATTAAAAACAAGCCAGCATTTTGTTACGATTGTTTTTGAATTGTCCGGCATCAATAAAGTCACGCCGGGGACATTAAAAAGTTGGGCCAATCTTGTCAGGGGGGAGCTGTCGGCGGCCGGTTTTGAACCGGAGCTATATGCCAGACTTGACCGCGGGCGGTTTGCTTTGGTATACAATATTAAACCGAAAGAAGGGGAACGCTCGGTGCGGCTTAACGACCTTGAGGCTGTTCCCCCTGTTTTACGCTATTGCGCGGATAGAAAAATCAAGAGGGCGGGCGAGCTTTTGGGCGGATTTTTCCTGAGGCCCGTTGAGATGGACGATGTCCACAGTTATTTTCGGCGTTTGGAGTATCTCATGATACACAATAAAATGGGGGGAGACGGCTTTCGTTTGAGCGGCGAAGAAAATCTTCCGCCTCAACCGGTATACCGGAATGCGGGTTAGGGATGGATCCGTTTCTCGATGAAAAAGTTGTTTTGACGGTAACGGCCTCTTTTCTGGAGGTTGCGGCCGATTTTCTGCACATTGACGCCCAACGCGAGGGCTACGGGCCGACGCAAAACGAAGGGTTGTGCTATGAGTATTGTTCTGGCGTCGAATACCGGGGAAAAATCAAGCTTGATTTATATATCGGGATGGACTCGTATACGAGGATTTTGCTTTTACCATATATTGTTAAAAACTTGAAATTTGACATTGACCGGCGCGAAATTGCCGACATGGCTTTGGACGCTTTTTCAAATACTATTTTTGAGGAGCTGCGGCGCGAGGTGAATGATTATCTGGAAGATATCACTTCCAGCGATTTAATGAAATACAACCATAAAATGGTCGCTTTGCCTGCCGAGCAATACCGGAAATATACGATCATTTATTTCATGCGCGACCTGGAACGGGGCGAATATCTGGGGCGGGTTTATTTGCACCTTGCTTTTTTAAAAGATTAGCCGCTTTTTTATCTTGTTTTCAAAAAATAATCGATTTATCTGCGATTATCTCTTTGCAGGGTGAAAAATTTGCAGTTTTTTTGCCACCCTCCCTTTTTTTGGGCGGGGGGAGGGCTCGGGGAAGATTATGAAGTTTGATCGAGAAAATCTTTCAGTTTTCTCATGCGCGTCGGAGCGCGGAGCCGCCGCAGCGCTTTCGCTTCAATCTGCCGAATGCGTTCCCGCGTCACTTTAAAGACATAGCCAACCTCTTCGAGGGTGTGGGTATAGCCGTCGTCCAAACCAAACCGCATGCGGATGACTTTTTGTTCGCGGGCCGGGAGCGTCGCCAGAACCTGGCGGATTTGCTCGGCTAAAATCGACTGGGCTGTGGCCGCCATCGGGCTTTCCGCTTTTTTATCTTCGATGAAATCGCCAAGTTCCGAATCTTCGTCTTCGCCAACCGGAGTTTCAAGAGATACCGGATCTTTCGCCACGTTTTTTACCTGCTTGACTTTTGTCGCCGGCCACCCCAGGCGTTCGGCAATTTCATCGTCATTGGGCTCTCGTCCGGTTTCTTGCAGAAAAAGCCGGATTTCGCGGTTCACCTTGTTGATCTGTTCGATCATATGGCTGGGTATTCTAATGGTGCGCGCTTGCTCGGAAATAGCCCTGGTGATTGCCTGGCGGATCCACCAGGTGGCGTATGTCGAGAATTTATAGCCTTTTTTATATTCAAATTTTTCAACGGCCTTCATGAGGCCGATGTTTCCTTCTTGAATTAAATCGTAAAAATGCATCCCGCGGTTGGCAAAGCGTTTTGCGATAGAGACAACCAGGCGGAGGTTTGCGTTAATCAGCTCTTTTTTCGCCATCTCAATTTCGCGCTGTCCCCTGGAGATTTTTTCGCCCCAGGATAAAATAATCAGAGTAGGCGAGCCCGCTTCCTGTTCCATTCGGCGCAGCTTTCTTTCATTGTTCCGGATGTCTTTAATGATGTCTTTTACGTCTTCAATGGAGCAGCCCAGGTCTCTTTCGACAATATCCAGGTCTTCGTTTTTTTCAATATAACGGTTGTACCCTTTAATCGCTTTTACGTCGTAGCCGTATTTTTCTTTCAAACGCAAAAAATGGCGTTTGATCTCTTTAATACGAAAGACCATGGATTTGATTTTATTGACATGTTTTACCAGCTCTTTTTGAGAAACGCCAATGCGGACCATGTGCGACGAAGACTCGTCTTCAAGTTTCAGAATTTCGGCCCAGATTTCCTGGTGTTTTTTGGATTTGTGCGTGTATCGTTTTAATTTTGATTTCAGGCTTTGGATTTTTTTATCGTAGTCAATGACCGGTCTCATCTCATCCAGAAATTGTTCGCGAAGCGCCATTTGTTCGCTTTGCGGGATATAATATGTTTTCGAGGCGCGACAAATGTCGGTAATGCGCATGGTTTTATTTTCAATTTTTGAAAAATAGCGCAGAAAGGAGTTTCGCAGCAAAGATGAACGCTGGACAGCGTCTTCGATGATATTTTCGCCGGCTTCGATTCGTTTTGCCAGCTCGACTTCTTTATCGGCTGAGATGAGCGAGATTTTCCCGATTTCTTTCAGGTAAAGTCTCATTGGATCGTCGGGCTCGCCGCTGCCGGTGGCGCTGCGTTTTTTCGTTTTAATTGCGGGTTTAAATTCGGGTTTATTCAGGAGCTGGGTCAGGATATCAAGGTTGTACCCTTTTTTCATCATTAAGATCGCCAGATCCTGGATGCTAATGTCTTTATACTCTTCTTTTGAAAGTTCGTACCCTTGTTTCGCCAGTTCCGTATAGAGGTTTTTCGGGGCTTTTTGTTCGCCAAGAATGGCAATATTAGAGCGCGGTTCCGCAGGTTGGTTTTCCGGAGATTGTTTGACGGCTTTCTTGTCGTATTCTTCGACAATTTCAATGCCGTACTGGTTTAAAAGAATAAAGACATCATCAATTTTATCAGAGTTAATTAATTTTTCAGGGAGAATATCGTTGATTTCATCGTAAGTAACTTCGCCATTAGCTTTTCCGATATTAACAATTTTTTGTATTTCCGGTAATTGTTCAAGTTCCACTAATGTTCCCCCATTGCGTAGGTGATGTTCAATGATTAATTCAAGAGTATACCAATCTACTTATGTGTTGAAAAAAATTCCACTTAATCCGATATTTTCGGACCAAAAGCCCAAGGTTGTTTGTCGAGACAGTATGTAAAGAAATATATTGTATTTTCAACATAATGACAACTAATATTTTGCGACCTGCTTTTTACAGGGGCAATATATCATCATCGGCGATTCAATTTGGTAACTTGAAATTAGTTGACAAACTCTTCCGAGCGCCAGGTATAAGGGATATCGAGGTTGCCCAAAAGTTCGGCGGGGTCAATGTTGTAACCCATGTCTGAGGCGGTTTCGGCGTAAAAGAGAATAACCTTAATGAGCCGTTCCCTGGCTTGTACCCGATTTGAGCCATAGGTAAAAATATCCAGCTCGGGACACCCGGCGACATATTCGCCCTCTTTTTGCCATACTTTAATTGTCAGATCCACTAACTATAATTTCGGTGCAGCCTCTTTCTTTTTAAATGTTTTTTTCCAAAATTGCTAAAAAAATTTTCGGCGTTTTTTTCACCGGAATTTTACGAATAGACGAACATGAAACCCCCCACCCAGGGCGGGGGATACCAAAAAAATCGCCGGATTTTTCGGATTTTTCCGGAAAAAAATCATTTTCCATAAAAAAGAATCGAGAAATACGGCTTGAGCAACAGAAAGAGGATATTAATATTAAAGAAAGGTTTTCTTTAATAAGCTTTAAGCTTTTAAAAGCAAAGCCCTCTAAATCTCAATATTGCGAATTAATTCTTCGAGGCGTTCGATGGCCCGGTCAATGGTAATTTGCCTGACATTGAGAGGAGGGGCCAGACGAATGACGTTTTCTCCGGCTCTGCCAACCACCAGATTTTTTTCCAGGGCTTTAGCGACCAAAGGCCTGGCTGCAATATTATCATTGAGCACAATGCCGATCAAAAGACCCATACCGCGAATTTCTTTGACCTTCTCCGGGTATCCGGCCTGAAGGTTCTTTAAGAGCGAAAGAATATAGTCGCTCATCGCCTCTACATTTTCCAATGTTTTGTTGGCTTCCATGATTCGGATCACTTCGTAGCCAACGGCGGCAGCCAGGTGCGAACCTCCGAAAGTGGAGCCGTGCATCCCGCTTTGTAAGACGCTCTGAAAAGGTTCGGCCACAACCAGGGCTCCGATCGGGAACCCGCCGCCCAGCCCTTTGGCGACGCTCAAAAGATCCGGGAGAACGCCATATTGCTGAAAGGCAAAATATTTGCCGGTTCGGCCCATGCCCGTTTGTATCTCATCAATGGCGAACAGCGCCTTTTTTTCATCGCACAGTTCTCTGGCCCGGATTACAAAAGCCGGGTCAAGAGGAATAACGCCCCCTTCGCCCTGGATCAATTCCATGATCACCCCGCAAGTATCTTCATCAACCGCAGCCTCTAAAGCGGCAACATCGTTCGGTTCAATAAACTCGATGTCTTCCAGGAGAGCTCCGAAGCCGTCTTGAATTTTCGACTGGCCGGTGATAGACATGGCCCCAAAGGTTCTGCCATGAAAGCCGCCTTTGAGAGCGATAATTTTTTGACGCTCTTCTTTGCCGGATTCCGGGCTGGCGCCCCAGGCGCGCATGGCTTTCATGGAAGCCTCATTGGCTTCGGCCCCGGAGTTGCAGAAAAAGACCCGGCCGGGGAATGTAATTTCAACGAGCGCTCGGGCAAGCAGGGCTTGCTGCTGGTTATAAAAAAGATTGGAAGTATGCCACAATAAATCCGCCTGGTAGGTTAAGGCGTCTACCAGATCGGCGTGGGCATGCCCCAGGTTGGTTACGGCAATCCCGCTTAAAAAGTCGATATACTCCTTTCCGTTTTCATCGTAGAGAAACTCTCCGGAGCCATACGCAAAGTGGATTGGCATGCGCGCGTACGTTTGTAATATATATTTCTCATCCAGTTCTTTTACTTCCTGAAAAGAGAGCATGTTTTTAGTTTCGTATGAGATCTCTTTTCGGGTTTTCTTTTCTATTGAATTTTCCGAATCAAGCGAAGTTTCGTCCGGCGTCTCGGCATCCGTTGTTTCACTGTTTTCTCTTAAATCGAGATTTTCGATCAGAAGATCATCGACAAGATTGTCTCCGTTTGTCCCGGAGTTGTTATTGCCTGGGTCTTTTTCCATGGGTAAAAATGGACGAAAGAGACAGGGCGCAAAGTGTTTTTCGATCCATTTTCTTCTTTACAGTCTCTTTGATTCTCGGGGATTGATGGCTTTGGAAATTATGTAATTATGAATATGCTGGAGGATGCATGATACAATCTGCCCTGAAATTGGTTTTTGGTTCAAAAAACGAGCGTGATATAAAAAAGTTGGTACCGTTAGTTGACAAGATCGCTTCTTTTGAAGAGGGACTAAAAGCTCTAACCGATGAACAACTTGGGGCAAAAACGGATGAATTTAAAGAACGGCTTTCCCGCGGCGATACCCTTGACTCGATCCTGGAAGAGGCGTTTGCGGTCGTCCGCGAAGCTTCTTTGCGAACCCTGGGAATGCGTCATTTTGATGTGCAAATGATGGGGGGTGCGGTTTTACACCAGGGTATGATTGCCGAGATGAAAACAGGCGAAGGAAAAACCCTCACTTCCACCCTGCCGGTCTACCTCAATGCCCTGGCGGGGAAAGGCGTGCATGTTGTTACGGTCAACGAATATCTGGCCAAACGCGACGCCGAATGGATGAAGCCGGTTTATGAATTTTTAGGCCTGAGCGTCGGTTATATCGGCACTCAAATGAACCATGAACAAAAAGTCGCAGCCTATGCCGCTGACATTACGTATGGAACCAACAATGAGTTTGGGTTCGATTATCTTCGCGATAACATGGTCGAACATAAATCCTTAAAAGTGCAACGCGGCCATTTTTATGCCATTGTCGACGAAGTAGATTCCGTTTTAATTGACGAAGCCCGGACCCCCTTGATCATTAGCGGCCCGGCGGAAGCCTCAACCGAAGTTTATACCAAAGTCAACCGGGTGATCCCCTCGTTGGAAGATAAAACCGATTACGAAGTGGATGAAAAAGCGCGGAGCGTTCTGCTCACTGAAATTGGCGTTTCAAAATGCGAGAAATTATTAAATGTAGAAAACCTGTATGATCCGGCAAATGTGGATTTAGTCCACCATATTCACCAGGCGTTAAAAGCGCACCGCCTCTTTACCAGGGACGTTGACTATGTCGTTCAAAACGGTGAAGTTGTCATTGTCGATGAGTTTACCGGCCGCCTGATGGAAGGCCGCCGTTATTCCGACGGGCTGCACCAGGCCCTTGAAGCCAAAGAACGCGTTACAATCAAAAGAGAAAACCAGACGTTGGCGACCATTACGTTTCAAAACCTTTTTCGCATGTACGACAAACTTGCCGGGATGACCGGTACGGCCGACACCGAAGCCGAAGAGTTTAAAAAAATCTATAGTTTGGATGTGGTTGTATTACCAACGCATCGAAATATGATTCGGATGGACCAGGCCGATAAAGTGTACAGGACTCACCGGGAAAAATTTGACGCTATTGCGGAAGATGTAAAGGAACGCCACCTCAAAGGCCAGCCTGTTTTGGTGGGTACCGTTTCCATTGAAAATTCGGAGAAACTGGCGCAGCTATTAAAAGTAAAGGGAATCCCGCATGCCGTTCTCAACGCAAAGCATCACGGGCAAGAAGCTGAAATCATCAAAGACGCCGGTCAAAGGGGCAGGGTAACCATTGCGACCAATATGGCCGGGCGCGGGACGGATATTGTTTTAGGCGAAGGTATCAAGGAGTTAGGCGGTCTTTATATCATTGGTTCGGAGCGCCATGAATCGCGCCGTATCGATAACCAGTTGCGGGGCCGTTCCGGGCGCCAGGGCGACCCTGGCGAATCCCGTTTTTATCTTTCTTTGGAAGACGATCTCATGCGAATTTTCGGTTCCGATAGAATCGGGCCGATCATGCAGAAATTAGGCATGGAAGAAGGCGAGGCTATCGAGCATAAGATGGTAACCAATGCCATTGAAAGAGCCCAAAAACGCGTTGAGGGTCATAACTTTGAAATACGAAAACATTTGCTTGAATATGACGATGTCATGAACAAACAACGCACTTACATCTACCAGCTGCGCAACAATATTCTGGAACAAGACGACGTCTCTGAGATGATGCAAGAGTTCATTGATGATAACACCAGCGGCCGCATCGGACAATTTTTGCCGGATAAGAAAGCTTCGGAGTGGGATCTGGAAGGGTTAAAAACCTGGTTGGAAAGCACCTACGGGGTTTTGCTTTCGCAAGACGATAAAGAAATTGCCAATCAGGGGTATGAAGAGCTGATTGCGGATATTGAAAAGAAAATTGAAGACGCCTACCGCCGCCGCCGGGAAAGCATTGGCGAGGAAAACATTACCCTGCTTGAAAAAATTATTACGCTTCAGGTGATCGATCAAAAATGGAAAGATCACTTGTATACCAACGATCATATTAAAGAAGGCGTATGGACAATGGGGTATGCCCAGAAAGATCCTTTGGTTGAATATCGCTTTCAGTCGTTTCAGATGTTTGAAGAGATGGTGGAAATCATCAAAGAAGAAGCCATTCATTTTCTTTTTAAAGCCCAGGTGCGCGGGGCTATCGAGGAGCATGTTCCCGAAGCGAGCCAAATCCAGGGCGAAGCCATTCACCAGGACACGGCGGGCTATGGCGTAAACCCGGCGCAAATGAGCCAGATGCAAGCTCAGGCTGTCGGGAGCGCCGCGTCTAAAACAGGGAACAGCGATGCAGCGCAAAAAAGCGCAGGGGGCGGATCGGCCCGGCGGAGCACGCGCAAGAAAAAACGGCGCTAAAGCAAATTTTTGGGCGGCCCAACGCCGGGAATATGCAGGTGCCGTTAGCGGGCGGCTCAATGAGCTCAATGAGCAATGAAACAGGAAAGGCGCAGTAAAAACAAAAAAGAGCGAATATTACAGCATGCCCTTTTTTTGTTTAACCGCTCCGGAACTTCCCATGTGAGCACCAATCATATTTGCCAGGCGGCTTCCGTTAGCCCGGGGAATCTATACTACCACTATAAAAATAAAGAAGAAATTATTGTCGCTCTCTTTCAACAAATGATCGAACAGTGGGACCGGTCGCCCCTGCCACAAAAAATTTCAATGGACACTTTGCCGGAGATGTATGAACGGATGTTTCTTTTCCTTTGGGAATACCGTTTTATCCATCGCGAGATAAACTCGCTTTACCGGGAAATCCCCGCTTTTCGCGCTACTTTTAAAGAGGCGCAAAAAAAGAGGATGAGTGAGATTGCTTCTTTTGTGTCTATTGGGGTTGAGTCCGGTCTCTTTCGGCCGATGAATGATGAAGAGGTAAGCTCTCTTGTCCGAAAAATTTGGTTCTTTTCTCTTTACTGGATGGCTTACCTTGAAACGGAAGGCGCGAAAGTTACCCTGGAAAGCGCCAGGTCCAGTTTAACGGTGGTGATGTCTATGATTGAGCCTTATCTCGCAGCTGAATTCAAATAAACCGGGGGTTTTTCTTTCCACAAACCACCCCCACCCAGGAGGGTGGGGCTGGAAGGGCGGTCCATTTTTCGCTTGTCCTCTTAATAATAAGACTTTTTTTTATTTTTTTCGGAAAAAATAAAAAGCCCGGTTTTTTTTATCATGGTCTCCGGTAATAACGGTTAGGCCGCCTGCTCTTTTTCATACTTAATATACAACCGGTACATCAATGTAACAGTGAGGAGCATGACGAAGCCGGTAATATACCCTAAATCGTGGTAGTGCTCAAGTTTTCCGTTTGCCGACTGAACGACAATGAGCCCGGCGAACATAGAACCAAACCCTCCAAAGAGTTGCCGCAAAGAAGAGTTTATTGACATAAAGGCGCCGCGGTCGGGGGGCTCAGGCACGGCGGATGTTAATGTCGTGGCGGGAACCATACGCATGGAGATGGCCATAAACATAATGGCGCTAATGACAATCACCATCCATAAAGGAGTGGTTCCTAAACCTGTGTAGTAGGTAACCAGTAAGATAGCCATAACGGAACCGGCGGTAAAAACCTTGTACTTTCCAATGGAGTCGCTTAATTTTCCTGCGACAGGTCCGGTAATCATGGCGGCCAAACCTGTGAACACATACACAACCGGCAGGTCGTCCATCGAAACACCCAGGTTGTAAACGCTAAAAGCGCTTGAGAAGGGCATGAGCATAAAACCGCCGGTTGTCAGAAGGGAGGTAATTAAAAAGGCATACAGGTATGACGGGTTTGTGATTGTCGCTTGAAGATGTTTTAAAACCGTTTTATCGGCAAGGTGATCCGGCGGGCGATCAAGATGATCGCGGACCGGCTTCAATTTATAAACAATGATAACGCCGACCAAGGCGCTCACGACGGCAATCATGATAAACGGAGCGTGCCATCCCCATCGGTTGGCCAGCCATAAACCAATGGGGATCCCCATGATTTGGCTGGCTGAAAAGGCTGTCATGATAATTCCCATGGCTCGCCCCCGGACATGCATGGGGAAAAGATCCGTAACAATGGATAAACTAATTGCTGCAATTACTCCGCCAAAAATCCCCGTTACGATTCTGGCAAACAGCAAAAACGAATAATCCGGAGCCAACCCGCAAAGAACCGTGCCGAGAATAAAACCGGCATAAAAGAACAGCAAGAGCTGCTTTCGATCGAACTTATCGGCAAAGCCCGCCGTTAAAATTCCCGAAATTCCGGCGCTGAAGGCGTATGCCGATACCACGAAACCGAACTCACCGGTATTGATGGATAGTTCTTCAAGTAAAATGGCTCCGAGGGGCGACAGGATCATGAAATCTAACATGACTGTGAATTGTAAAAATGCTAAAATTGCAATGACAGTTATTTGGTATCCGGTGAATTTTGTTTTCATTAATTTATTTCTCTTTTTACCGTCTTGTTATTATGTAGGTGTTTTTTTTTTGAGATTTGTCAAGATAATAATGGCAATTTTAACAAAATATGGCGCAATTAACCGATTGTTTCGGTATTGTCGGAAAATTTCTACTTTATACTAGCCCCACCCAAAACAGGGCGGGGGTGGTTTGTGGATAAATAATTTCCCAAAGCAAAGCGGAAATAACAACCCAAATCAAATAAAACTTTTCAGATTATCTGTTCCTGTAACCCTGTAATGATGCACCAATGCCCTCGGTAAAATTATGAAAAAAAAGCGGAAAATCCCCGGAAAACCCCCGGAAAACCCCAATGAGTAATAAGCCAAAAACTATCGAGCAAATTCGCGAAGAACTAATTGAGGCAGGCAGGGAACTCTATTCCAGGAATATGGTCCCCGCAACCTCGGGGAATTTTTCAGCTAGGGTGAATGAAAATACAATTGCCATCACAGCGTCGGGCGTCCACAAAGGTAAACTCAAACCCGAAGATATCATTTTAATCGATGCGCAAGGAAAACCCATAGGGGCGGGAAAACCGTCAGCGGAGACCGGGCTTCACCTGCAAATATACGCTCATTACCCGGACGCCCAATACATTCTTCACCCGCACGGCAAAAATGCCACGTTAATTTCGCAACTCTACTACGGAGAGGTGGTCCTGAGAGACTATGAACTTCTCAAGGCGTTTGCCGGGATAAATACGCACACCTGCCGGGTTTCCGTTCCCATTTATGACAATGACCAAAACATAGATCGCCTGGCCGGGAAAATCGCCGAGCGAATGAGCGAGCGAGAAAGCCTTTTTGGGTATTTGATTGCCGGTCACGGGTTTTATACCTGGGCAGAGAGCATCCAAAGGTGCTTAAACTACGTAGAGGCGTTTGATTTTCTTTTTGATTGCGAACTAACGTTAAGGAGAAAGACACAATGAAATCAACATTGCTTATTCTGGAAGACAATCCGTCCCAACAAAATGAACAAAATGAACCGATTACCGGCTACTCCGAAATCTCGGAACAATTGAAAAAAATCGGGGTCCGTTTTGAAAAATGGCAAACCGGTCATGTAAGTCCGGGGGCGGCGCAAGAAGAGGTGCTGGCAGCGTATGAAAAAGAAGTAACGGCCCTCAACCGGGAGTACGGGTTCCAGTCGGTCGACGTTGTTTCTCTCTCGCCCGATTTTGCCGGCAAAGAAGCCCTGCGGGAAAAGTTTCAAAGCGAACATACGCATGATGATTTTGAAGTGCGCTTTTTTGTCGACGGTTTCGGACTGTTTTATCTGCATGTAGACCAAAAGGTATTTTGCATATTTTGTACCGATGGCGATCTCATTAGCGTTCCGGCGGGGGTGACGCACTGGTTTGATATGGGGGCTTCACCTTCGTTTCGCTGCATCCGCTTTTTTACCATTGCCGAAGGTTGGCTCGGGAACTTTACCGGTTCCGAAATTGCAAAATCGTTTCTTGATTGCGATGAATTCATGCGCAATTATGTACGGGACTAGGCTGGAATGATTCGGGCGATTTTAACCGATATTGAGGGGACGCTCTCGTCCATCTCTTTTGTCCGGGAAGTGCTTTTCCCGTATGCCCGGAAAAATATCGAAAATTTTGTGCGCGAACATTCCCATGAAGATTTAATGAAAAAACTTTTGCTCGATACCCTCAATGAACTCAAAGAACAGAATGAAAACGGGGGAACGACCGAAAGCGATGTTTCGGAGCTTGCATCAGACGCCTCAAAAGAAAGCCGGGATTCCAATGTTCGCGAGGCCATTCAAACTCTTGTATCCTGGATTGACGCCGACCGGAAAGCGACTCCGTTAAAAGCGATCCAGGGGATGATCTGGAAAACCGGTTTTGAAAACGGTGATTTTCAGGGGCATATCTACGAAGACGCCCTGCGCCATTTGCGCCTTTGGAAAAAGAGGGGCCTGCCAATTTACGTTTACTCTTCGGGGTCCGTGCAAGCCCAAAAACTTTATTTTCAGTATAGCGAGGCGGGCGACTTGTCCGAACTTTTTTCGGGTTTTTTTGATACCGTAACAGGTCCTAAAAAAGAAAAAGCGTCTTATCTTAAGATTGCCAGTCAAATTGGGCTGCCCCCTTCTCAAATTTTATTTTTATCCGATATCGCCGAAGAGCTTGATGCGGCGCATGCCGTTGAAATGCCCACTTTCCAGCTATTGCGAGGCGGCCTGGCCGGTTCGCCAAATCACCGGGGCGTTTCGTCGTTTGATGAAATTGAGTTTGATTGAGTCTGTTCAGAAAACACAAATAGTCCATGGTTGCGATTTTGATCCTGATTTGCATGGGTGTGCGATGGTGTTAGACCCTCTAAAGTGTTACCCAAAAGCCTGTACAATTGCTTGTAACCCTTGGTATTTGTCGTTTTTTTCTTGACATTGCTATTCCTTCGGACTATTTTATACCATGAGTTATTCATCGGTTCCGTATAAGATTAGTAGCGATGGGGTAGTTTCTGCCAATGCAAATGATGTGATTCGGCACAATTACAACTTGCTGCAATACCTTGCCGAAGGCGAGTTTGAGGCAAAGAAAAAAAAATACCGGAACCCTGAAAAGTACCTGAAAGAAATTGAAGATATTGCCCGGCAGCTTGATCAACTGTCTGAAGAAAATCAATAGAGAACATCCTGCAAAGTGACCGGTTGGGTAAGCGCATTAATTGTTCCCATCATTGCCGGCTATTATTTTATATCAAAATGTAAGTTTTTTGCCTATGAAACCGCCAGGACGGAAGGCAGCAAACTCTATTTAAAATCTTTTTTTGCTGGCATGTTTTTTGTCGCCTTTGCTTTTATCTTATTGAACAATACATGCACATGTTTGACTGAAAAGGTTTTTATTATGTTGAACATAAACGAAGGTGCGTTGCAAAGTACGTTGCATGTTACCCGCGACCAACTGTTTATTATTATTTGCACCATTGGCATTGGAGTTTTGCTGACGCATTTGATTAACCTACCCATCTGGTTGAGCACCAAAGCCCGCCAAACGATTAAAGTAAAAAGAGACCAGTATCAAAATAATCGCATTGCCTTACAGGCGGAACTAATAGAAATTGAAGAGGAAATTCAAGAGAGTAAAAATGCGTTGATAAGAAAGAAACTTCCGTATAAGTTATATGAAAAAATCAGAGATTATGTGGCCGGCAATTCGTTCTTTGATGATATTCTTTCGCAAGATACCATTCATGAAAAAACCCCGAAAGAGCTGCAAGAAAGGAGTTACGAATATGAAAAGCTAAAGTCTATGTTGAAAAAATTTAAAAAAAACCACCGGCAGGTTAAAATTCTCGACAATTTGTATACCAAAGCCCTTCTTTGGCTGCAAAATGAAATTGAAATTTTAAAGCTTGAAAGGCAGTTGCAGCAAGGTATACGCCGGGGCGTAAACGAATATGTTTTGCTCAAAATATTAAATAACAACAATCTCGAACTTATGCTGCAACAATCGCTGCTTAAGGGCAAATTAATCTTTATTACCCTGGTGAACAGAAAGGTTTACATCGGCTATAATCTATGTACCCATGATTTGCGCTCCGTATACAAAGACGCACGGATTATGCCAGTCTATAGCGGGTACCGCGATGAGCAGACATTGCAGTTCCGGATTACCAATGATTATACAAAGTTATATTACTCAAGTTTATATGCGGAAAAAAATGGAACGAATGTAAACAATTATGAGCTGGTGTTCCGGTTTGAAGAAATACATTCTATTCATTATGTAAATATTGACGAGCTTGAAAAAGCGGTGGAACAATACGGACAAAACGCAAGAGAAAACAAAAAAAGATCAAATGCCAAACGGATTACAAAAGCCGCGGCAGTTTCAGGATAAATCAATTTTCCGGGTTTTGCGCCATTTTAGCCAAATGGTGAAAGGCTGCGACGGCATAGGTGCCGACAATATCTTCCATCGAGCAACCGCGCGAGAGATCGGAGGCGGTCTTGCCAAGACCAACCATCACCGGACCATAGGCGCGGGCTTTGCCAAAACGCTCAATGAGTTTGTACGCAATGTTCCCCGATTGCAGGTCCGGAAAAATCAGCACGTTTGCTTTGCCGACGAGAGAGTTCCCGGGGGCTTTGCGGTCCGAAACTTCGGGGACAATGGCCGCGTCCGCCTGCATTTCGCCTTCCCAGGTGAAGTCCGGTTGCAATTTTTCCAGTTCTGCGGCGGCTTCCAGGGTCGCCTCGACCGGTTCGCCCGAGCCGCTGCCTTTGGTGCTATAGCTCAAAAGGGCCAGGTTGGTATCAATGGAAAAAACCTCTTTTGCTATATTGCCGGTTTGGTAGGCAATGCGGGCCAGCATTTTTGGGCTTGGGTTGACATTGACAGCGCAGTCGGCCAACAACAGAACCCCGTTTTGGCCCAACTCTACGCCGGGGGATTCCAGGAGAAAATAACTGGTTGCAATGCCTTCTTTGCGGTTGGTTTTTAGAATGCGAAAATAAGCGCGGATCACGGCGGCGCTGGTTTCAACGGCCCCGGCGACATGGATATCGGCAACGCCAAGGCGGTGCAAAATTGAGGCATAATAAAGAGGGAGAGCGGCATCATGGCGCGCTTCTGCCGGGCTGCCATACTCTTTCGGGGCTATTTCGTGCAGCAAGGCCGCAAATTCGTCAAGACGCTCGCTTTGCGCCGGGTCGTGAATAAACAATCCTATTGTGTTAAGATCGGCGCCGGGCGCCAGGTTGAGAGAAGCTGCCGTATCTTGAATTTTTTTTGTTTCTCCCACCAGATGAACTTCCGTCGCAAGCCCCTGCCCGAGCGTTTCAATGCCCGCCAATAATACCCTTGGGTCGGACGCTTCGCTTAAGATCAGTCTGAGGGGTTCTTCTTGTACCCTTTTTCGGACGGTCTCCTTGACGGTATCAATAAAAGACATATGGCAACGTATATTATGGTTTGGGCCTGTCAACAGATTGAAGCGATCTTGCTATCATAGCTGACGATCAAGAGACAAAAAGTATAGGATAGTGGCTTTACGAAATATCGCTTTTGGCAACAATGCCTTATGTATCAAGTGATTGGTATTGGCAATGCTCTGGTGGATATCCAGGTGAAGGTAGACGAAGAATTTCTGGCTGAGACCGGCTTTCCGAAAGGGCAGATGACCCTGTCAGAGCATGGCGAGCAAGAAAAGCTCCTTAAGAAGCTAAAGAAAAAAAGCAGAAATATTTGCTCGGGGGGATCTGCAGCCAATACAATCCATGGCTTGGGCGCTTTGGGTGCGCATACATATTACATTGGCAGAGTCGCCGACGATGAATATGGCCGGCATTATACGCAAGATATGGTAGACTGCTCCGTGGGTTTCCCCGGCCCGGACTCGGCCGACGCGGGGACCGGAACATCGGTGGTCATGATTACGCCGGATGCCCAGAGAACAATGGTGACAAACCTGGGGATTTCAACCAGCCTTCACCCCGATAATGTCGATGAAACATTGCTAAGCAATGCCGAGATTGTTTATGTCGAGGGCTACCTTTTTACCGGCGAAAGCACGCGGGCGGCGGCTAAAAAGATTGCAAGATTGGCGAGAAGGCACGGAAAAAAAGTGGCGTTTACGTTAAGCGACGTATTTGTCGTTAAAAATTTTCTTTATGAAATCCGGCAATTTCTGGAATGGCATACCGATATTCTTTTTTGCAATGACACCGAGGGGATGGCTTTGGTTGGCGGGCATAACCCTTTGCAGGCCTTTGAGTATTTAAGCGGCATTTGCCAGACTGTTTTTTTTACCCGCGGCAACAAAGGCGCTTGGGCGCAATCTGTCCATGGGGCTCCTGTGAAATCTCGCCCTTTCCCGGTCGAAGCCGTGGATACGACGGGCGCGGGCGACCTGTTTGCGGCAGGCGCTTTGTACGGACTTTTGCATAAACGAAATATTGAAGAGTGTTGCATCATCGGCAACTATGTCGCTTCCGAGGTTGTCTCTCATTTGGGGGCCAGGCTTCCGGCGCATTCTCATTCGAGCATTCCGAAAATTCTGGAGACATACCGGGATAGAATCGAACAACGCCCTTAGTCGCCGCAAACCGCTGAATTCTTTTTACATACTTTTTATCCCCCATATGCGTTATGCATAACAGGCCGGCGCCGGTTCGTTGAATTTAGAATCAGGGATAAATAAAATTTTGTAAAAATATTTGTTGCCGGGATATTTTTTATTTATATTGGCAAAAACAAAAAAATCTCGGAGGCTCTTATGAAAAACCAAATCAATAGGCTTGGATTCCTGTTGCTGGTATCCTTTTTTGCAGGATATTGTACCAATGCCGAAACACCGTTAGGGAATTCGTCCGGAGGCACTTCCTCCGGAGGCACTTCCTCCAACTCCGCAATCGTTTCAGGGGATGGCACACAACTAAACCCCTATGTTACCGAAACTCCGGATGCGGGAACTGCGGTAAATCTTAACGGCTCGCTGACAGCGCCGGATAATCATTATTATCAGGTTCCCGTGACTGCGGGAGTCATGTATACTGTTTCGCTTTCCGGTTTAAGCGTAGATCTGGATCTTTATGTCTATGACAATTCTTCTTTTTCCGCTTCGATCTGCTCCCCCTTCAAAGGCGGGACGTCTCCGGAGACTTGCATTGAAGCCGGCCCGGCGGGAGGTTTTTTCTATATTGAAATCAGAAATTATGCCTCAGCGGATACAAATTATACGTTAAGCATAACCTCGAACAACGGACCGGGAGTCCCTACCTATACAGCCAGTCCGGCAAACAATAGCTCCATTTTTGCCAACCAGCCTGTTGAAGTTACCTTTGGAGAAACAATGGATACAACTTCGCTTACGATGACGGGAACCCTGGCGGCTTCGGCCATTACATCCTGGTCAACCCTGGCGGTATCCAACGACAAACTCACGATTACTCCCTCTGCAACATGGCCCTTGGGGACGCAAACATTGACCCTGACAGCCGCGAATCTTAACGGTAGTAATGTGACGGTTTCGTTAACCTATACTGTATCCGCGGCCGATGTTACGGCGCCAACGGTGGTAATGCGCTTGATCGCCAACGGAGATACCATTGCTCATACCGACACTCTCTCTTTTCGTTTTTCCGAGAGCGTCCAAACCGGTTCGCTTGCCCTGACGGGAACCCTCGCCGCATCGGCAAGTGTGGCCTGGTCAACAGTGTTTAACCCCAACGATACCATTACCCTGACCCCGACGACAACCTGGCCCGCAGGCGGTAACCAAACGATCGATATCGCAGCCACTGATCTCAGCGGCAATGCCATGGCAACCCCGACCAGTTTCTATGTTCATATCCTTGATGGGATTATCTATGTGCGCGCCTCCGATGGTCTCGATACAAACCCAGGCACCTTCGATTTGCCAAAATTAACCGTGAAACGAGCCCTCAGCGATCTAAGCTATCTTTTTACCGGCGGTGAAATTCATGTAGCGGAAGGAACGTATACCGTAACCTATGGCGACCTTGGGATCGGCAACCATATTATTATGAGGGAAGGCTTTTCTTTATTCGGCGGTTATTCCGCAGCCAATTGGAATACAAGAGATCCGGTAACGTATCCGACAATCATTCAGGATAACAGCACATCCGGTCCGATCTTCCAGCACCACCCGATCCAGGTGCCGGCCGGCATAACCAATGCCACCGTAATTGACGGTTTGCATTTGATTGGGTCAAACAATAGCGACACAACGGCTATCTATATTGACAACTCTTCGCCGACCATCACAAACAATACGTTGCATGGCGGTCAAGGCGGTTACCGGACCTATGGAATCTATATCACGAACGGAGGAAATCCGGTGATTACAGATAACACTATCTATGGGTCAGCTCCCGGTTTTGTTTCGTCTAACGTAACCTATGGAATTTATGTGGGCGCAAACTCTCAAGCGCAAATTGCACGAAACACGATTGTCGGGGGAGCCGCATCTTTCAATGCCTGGGGCATCTCTTCGGCAGGGGCGGTGACTGTAACCGATAATTTAATTAGAGGAGGGACCGCCAATTATGTAACCGGAGTTTATCAGGGCAACGTGTTGAGTTCTTACCATAGAAATACGATCTATGGCGGAAACTCGAACGGCTTTAGCTGCATCGGCATTAATTTAATCAATAGCTCATCTGAGATTTTTAACAATGTGATTGTTGGAGGTAGCGACCTGATGGTAACGTATGCGTCGTGTACCGGCGTTAATCTGGAAGGCACGGCGGGCAATGTTCCGTTGATATATAACAACACGATCAATGCGGGGACCAGCGGTAACACGATGATTGGAATTCGAATGGATCTTGCGATCAACGCCGATATCCGGAACAATATCATCATGACATCGGGGGGGATCAACATGATTTGCATGAAAGAATTGGTCGATGGTAGCGACCCCGCGAATTTGCTGAACAATGACTTTTTCGGTTGCCCCACTCTCTATATGGATTCCGTTGTTGGCGGGTGGACCTCGATTACGGCTGTCGCCGATTTAAATAACGCAGCACTGACAACCCAGGGCGCTGCGGCTACTTCAACCGGAAACCTTTTTGTTGACCCCGTTATTGCCGATTTTGACGGCCCGGATAATGATATCCAGACATGGGCTGACAACGACTGGCATCTGAGTATCGCCAGCCCGGCTTCTGTCACCCAGGGAGGTCTGGATTTATCTGCCTTCTTCTCCAATGACCTGGATGCACTGGCTCGTACTCTCCCCTGGTCCCTGGGGGCGTATGAGCAATAGAGCAATAAATAATGAAAGTTATTCGGGAAAAATAAGTCGTTTTTGAAAAAAATTGTGTAAAAAAGCGATTATCAAACCGGAAGCTGAAAAAAATGGCGTATCCTCGCCCCCACCCATATATGGGTGGGGTGGCGGGTACGTGGGTTTTTTCATGGTATCATATAAATACCGTATTTTTTTCATTTTGTCCGGAAAGCGGCGATACAATTAAAGAAGAAAACAAACTCCAGGATTGGCGCCGGGAAATAACGCCGGGGTGGCGGAGGCTCATTTGCCATTTTGCCGTATCGAGCAAATTTTATGAAATACCCTGAAAAAAAGCTTTTTTAAAGGCGATTCTTTATAAAGAAACTGAAAAATTTGCTCTTCTTCTGGCCCCACCCATCAGGGTGGGGGTGGTTAGGGAAAAAAGCAAATAGCCGGAGCCAGGGGCAGACTTGCCCCTTTTAACTTGTCTCTAGCTGTCCGTTATATGTAAAGATACCTCTGTTATCGAAAGATAATTATACCGGGGATATCCAAGGCCATTCCGGTTGGTATAGAGCCGGTTTGCGGTAACTTCTGCTTCGTTCGGAAATTGATTTACAAGGTAGCGAAGGGCTTTTCTTTTTCATTTGGCCGCTGGAACGGTTGGCTTCGTTGTGCTTAACATGGAAAAAACGCAAAAAAATTACGCCCCGGATACGCTGGTTTTAGTTAACCCGGATGACCGGGAGGTCGGTTTTGCCCCGAAGCTGGATTGTCATCTGGGGGAGGGGCTTTTGCACCGGGCTTTTTCGGTGTTTGTCTTTCACGATGACGGGCGTTTGCTTTTGCAGCAGCGGAGCAAAGAGAAACCGCTCTGGCCCCTCTTTTGGAGCAATACCGTTTGTTCGCACCCTGCGCCCGGCGAGTCGTATGAAGACGCGGCCCAAAGGCGCCTTAGAGAAGAAATGGGGCTTCGCGCAAGCCCGCTCTTTCTTTACAAGTTTCAGTATGAAGCTCGCTACCGCGAGATTGGTACGGAAAAAGAAGTTTGCGCAGTGCTCGCCGCGCGTTGCAGCCATGAGCCTCTGCCCAATATTGAAGAGGTGGCAGACTGGCTTTGGGTTCAGCCGGCAAAGCTTATGCTTGATTTGCGTAAAAACCCCGGCGTTTATACGCCATGGTTTCAAATGGAGGCTGCTGAAATTTTTGAGAGACGTCCCGAGCTCATACAAAACCTGTGAACGAAGCCTTTGTCGTTGAATATAATCTGGGGGTTTTTTCCTTTACAAGCCCTTTCAAGCCGTGATTCTGGTAACATTCACTTCACAGAAAGAGGCTATTATGTCACCAAATTCAAATCAAGCCGTTGTTTTTACCGGCCAGGGCTCGCAACGTCCGGGCATGGCTCAGGATTTTGCGGAATCGTCGGACGCCGCCAAACGGATTTTTGATGAAGCATCCGAAGCGATTGGCGAAGATATGGCCGATCTTTGCTTCACTGAAAACGACCGCTTGAATTTAACGGAATATACGCAACCTGCCATTGTTACGGCTGAAATTGCCATTTATTCGGCCATTCGAGAAAGTTACGGTTTTGAGGCCTCTTATTTTGCGGGTCATAGCCTGGGCGAATATGCCGCTCTGGTTGCCGCCGGCGTGGTTCCTTTTGCCGCTGCCGTTAAAATTGTCAAAGAGCGAGGGCGTCTCATGCAGGCAGCCGTGCCTGAAGGGGTTGGTAAAATGGCCGCTCTCTTGGCTTCAGAAATTGAGTCAACTGATTTTGCCTCGATTACCAAAGACGCGGGTGCCGAAGTCGCCAACTATAACTCGGCCGGTCAGATTGTCATTAGCGGCAAAGCCGAAGCCATTGAAAAAGCTTCTGCGCAACTGGCTGAGAAGTATCCTGAAATGCGTATTATTCCCCTGGAAGTGAGCGCGCCTTTTCATAGCAGCTTAATGGCTGAAATTGAACCCGCCTTCAAAGAGTACCTGGAACAGTTTCTCCCTGAGATGGATCTTTCGAAGGGTGCGGCGGTTCTCTCTAACTTTACGGGAGGTTTTCATCAACCGGACGAGTTAATTCAAAATTTGGTGCGCCAGATCAGCGGGTCGGTACGATGGACGGATAACATGCGTGCTTTAATTGATACGGGAGCTTCCATTTATGAAGTCGGACCCAATAAAGTCTTGACAAAGTTCTTTGCTACCCTGGGAGTAACTGTCCCGGCCATTATTAACATGCGGTCGGCGGGGAAAACCTTTGAATCGTGACTTATTTGAACTTATAACGTATTTTTTGAAATTGAAATAAAGAGAAACGGAGTAATTTATGAGCTTTCAAAACAAAAACTATTGGGCCCTGATTCTGGGCGGTTCCAGCGGGTTTGGATTGGCGACAGCCAAAGCCCTGGGCAAAGCCGGAATGAATATCTGTGTTGTTCACCGTGACCGCAGGGGCTCTATGGAAAAAATTAACGCCGAATTTGAAGAAATTAAATCTTATGGCGTCGAATTTGTTTCTTTTAACACAAATGCCCTGGGTGACGAAGAGCGCGAAGCGGTTTTAACCGAACTGGGTGAAAAGATGAAAGAGAAGGGTGGTAAAATTCGCGTTTATCTTCATTCGATTGCTTTTGGCAACTTGAAACTTCTTGCGCCGATCCCCGAGCCGAAGAGTTCGCCTGCCAAACAACTTGCCGAAAAGCTTGGCGTCGATGCCGGCGCCGTTCAACAAAAAGTCGATGAGTTGTTTGAAAATGGCGGCGACGCTTTTGTCAGCGTAACTTCGCCGGCCGAATACAATAACGAACTTTTACTCGATAATGAAGATATGGCAAATACCGTTTACGCCATGGGAACCAGCTACTATACCTGGGCCAAAGATATTTTTCAAAAAGGTCTCTTTGCCGATGACGCCCGTTGCTTTGGTTTAACTTCCGAAGGAAACGAAATTGCCTGGCGCGGTTACGCCGCTGTTGGCGCCGCGAAGGTTGCGATGGAAGCCCTTTCCAGATCAATGGCTTCGGAATTGGGCCGTTACGGAATTCGCAGCAATATTATACAGGCGGGCGTTACCGATACGCCGGCTCTGCGCCATATCCCGGGGAACCGCCATATTGCGGCCAACGCTCGTCAGCGCAACCCGCTGGGTAGACTAACGGAACCCGTCGATGTAGGCAATGTCATCATGCTGCTTGCCCGCGATGAAGCGGCCTGGATCAACGGAACCATTGTTCGCGTTGACGGCGGGGAGCATATCTCCGGTTAAGTTGGCGTACCATTATTGATAGCCTGAATTAAAAAAGGATAGCCAATGAAATATCAAGATTTTTTAACCTGTACCAGCTTAAGTAAGAGAGACCTTGTGGCTCACTCAAACGGTACCCTTCTGGAAGATCCTCCCGAAGAGTTCCCCGAAGTGCCCGCCCCGCCCTTTTTGATGGTTGACCGGATTACCCATATTGAACGTAATGGGTCGAAAGGGCTTTTAAAAGCCGAAATGGATGTTCGTTTTGATAACATGTTTTTTCAAATTCATTTTCGCCATGACCCGGTGCTGCCGGGCTGTCTTGGTGTTGACGCCATTTGGCAAATGCTGGGGTTATACTGCTCTTTAAACGGCGCTTCGGGAGCAGGCCGCGCTTTGGGTTGTAAAGAAGTGGAATTTGCCGGACAAATTCGCCCGTCGAATAAACTCATTGAATATCAAATCGATATTCGCCGTTTTAGCATCATGCAACAGCAAGGGGTCGCCCTGGCAATTGGCGATGGAAAAGTCTTTGTTGACGGACAATTGATATACTCTATCAAAGACGCAAAAGCCGGCCTTTTTAAAGGACTTGCCTATCAAAATTTTCCGAATGATGCTCCGAATGCAAAGGGCGGTATAATAAAACAAGGTTAACCATTAAATATTTGACGGATTGTTTAGATTTTGTCTACTGTAATTTGAATGTCGTAAAGATAAATCTTTATATATTATATAGTAAACAAAAAGAGAAAAAAAAGAGAAATAAGGAAAACGGATATGAGCGAAGAGAAAATAGCACTCGTTACCGGCGGAGGCACCGGTATCGGACAAGCATGCTGCAGGGCGCTTTCCGCAGCCGGTTACAAAGTCGTTATTCATTACAACTCCAGCGAAGGGCCGGCTCGCGAACTTGCCAATGAGTTGGGCAATGCATCTTTGGCCCAGGGCGACATTGGTTCTATTGAAGGGATCGATCGCGTTTACGATACAATTAAAAACGAGCATGGCGGACAACTGGATGTACTGGTCAATAACGCCGGTATCGCTCTCGATAACCCCATTTTTTCATCTTCTCTGGAAGAGTTTGAAAAGACAATCAATGTCAATATGCGGGGCAGTTGGTATATGTTAAAAAGAATGGCCCGTTTTATGATACGAAAAAAAGCGGGGCGAATTATCAATATCTCCAGTGTTATTGGCTCAGTCCCCAATCCGGCGCAGTCCATTTATGGCATGACCAAGGCTGCGATCAATAGCCTGACGAAAACGGCGGCCCTTGAACTGGCCCCTTACAATATTCTGGTAAATTCCATTGCTCCCGGTTTTATCCGGACCAGTATGACTGAACAAATCCCCGAGGATTTCCAGGCGGAGATTATGAAAAAAATCCCCCTGGGTAGAATGGGAACTCCGGAAGAGGTGGGAGAAGTAGTCGCTTTTCTTGCATCTGCCGGAAGTTACATTACCGGCTCAATTCTTCATGTAAATGGTGGTATGTATGGCTGAGATAGCGTATGATGTGAAAAAAGAAATCTTAAATAAAATACCGCAACAAGCGCCATTCCGTTTTGTTGACGACTTAATTGACATGAGTGAAGACCATGTCATAGGCAAGTATACGTATAAAGAAGATGAATATTTTTATGCGGGGCATTTCCCCGGGAACCCTGTTACGCCGGGAGTTATTTTAATTGAAACCATGGCGCAAATCGGTCTTGTTGCTTTGGGGATTTACCTCAATAAACTCGAGGGAGAAAAAGACAATTTTATTACTCTCTTTGCCGAAACGGAAGTGGAATTTGCTTTACCGGTTATGCCCGGAGATACAGTTATCGTTAGAAGTGAAAAATTGTTTTACCGGCGAAAGAAATTAAAGGCAAAAGTCGAAATGACGCTTGAAAACGGAGATGTCGTTGCGCGCGGCGTTCTTTCAGGCGTAGGAGTCAAACAAAATGGCTAATGAAAGAAGAATAGTAATTACCGGTATGGGCGTGATTACATCAAACGCTCATGGACTGGAAGAATATGAACAAGCATTAAGAGAAGGGAGAAGCGGCATCCGCTTTATTCCCCAGCTCGAAGAGCTTAAATTTGGCTGCCAGGTTGGCGGCGTTCCCCAAAATGTCGAAGCTAAACTCGGAAACTACTTCTCGGAAGAGGCAATGTTGGCTATGAATGAAGCCATGTTGTATGCCGGGATTTCTTGCATTGACGCCTGGAAAGACGCAGGTTTGGAAGTGCCTGCCTCTGACAGCGATGAAGTGCACTGGGATACAGGGGCTATTATCGGAGCCGGTTTGGGCGGCATGGATACCATTGGCGACAAGGTTGTTCCCAAGGTAAACGTCGGCAAGGTTCGCCGTATGGGCTCGACGATGGTTGAGCAAACCATGAGCAGTTCCGTATCGGCAAAAGTCGGCGGAATTCTGGCTATCGGAAACCAGTTAACCACCAACAGCTCCGCCTGCAATACGGGAACCGAATCGGTCATTGACGCCTACTTGCGAATCAAACACGGTTATGCCGAACGCATGGTCGCCGGCGGCGTTGAAGGGAGCTCTCCTTTTATCTGGGCCGGGTTTGACGCAATGAAAGTGCTCAATACCGGCAGTAACGACGCTCCCGAAAAAGCTTCGCGCCCCATGAGCGCGACATCCGGCGGTTTTATCCCCGGGTCGGGCGGCGGTATCTTGTTTCTCGAAACTCTTGAGTCGGCTCAAAAAAGAGGGGCTCGTATCTATGCTGAAATTATAGGCACGGCGATCAACTGCGGCGGGCAACGGATGGGCGGCTCTATGACCGCTCCCAACCCTGTTTCGGTGCAGCGTTGTATCCAGGCCAGTATCCGCGAAGCGGGTATCTCGGGTAGCGATGTTGAATATATTAACGGTCACTTGACGGGAACCATGGCTGATCCGAAAGAGGTTATGAACTGGGCGAAAGGTCTTGAAGTGACCCCGGAAAATTTTCCGTTGATCAATTCAACGAAATCCATGATTGGCCACTGCCTGGGAGCGGCCGGCAGCATTGAGCTTGTCGGAGTCGTATTGCAGCTTTACAAAGGATTTGTGCATAAATCTATAAACTGTGAAGACTTGCATGAAGAAATACAGCCGTATGAAAAATCAGTAGTACGGGAAACCGTTGATAAAGAGCTAAATATAGTTGCCAAGGCAAGTTTTGGATTTGGTGATGTTAACGGTTGTATTATCTTAAAAAAATGGAACGATTAAGGTTATAAGGAAACCTAAGGAGGAATCAAAATGAGCGAAAAAGAGATTTTCGATAAGGTAGTCAATATTCTGGGCCCCTATGTGCGTAACCAGGAAGCGTTAAAAGAAATTGGCAATGAAACCAATATCGTAACCGACCTTCAGGTGAACTCATCTCGATTGGTTGATATTATTCTGGCAATGGAAGATGAGTTTGATATTGAAATCGCCGATGAGGAGGCTGACAAAGTTGAAACTGTCGGCGCCGCCGTGGAGATGATTAAGGCAAAAGTTTAATCATATTGTAGAGGGGGAGTTTTCCCCCTCAACTTCACTGAATGACGCCGTTTTATGGAGAAACAGGACAACCAAGAAAAAGAGGGTCTCTTCACACAATCAGAACTCAAAAAAGAGTTCCGGAGGCTTTCCATCCAACGTTTCTGGGGATTGCTGACTGTAATTCCGCTAACAGGCACCATTGTACTTATATTCAAGTATATTCTTAAATACAAAATTCGCGACATCAACCGGGTGCGCGCTGAGTATAAAAAACTAACCAAAGAAAACCGCCCTATTTTGATTTGCCCCAATCACTTAACAATGATTGACTCCATTGTTTTAATGTGGGCGACGGGGCATGTGATTTGGCACCAATTTCATTACGATAAATTTTTCTGGAACGTGGCTGCGGTGGAAAATTTCAAAAGCACCTGGCTTCGCAGTTTCATTACTTATTTGGGTAAGTGTATTCCCATTGACCGGCATGGTTCCAAAGAACACTATGAGATGATCTTGCAAAAAACCATCCATTTGTTAAATAAAAAAGAGACGTTTATATACTTTCCCGAAGGCGGGCGCTCGCGCGTCAAAAGAATTGATTTGGAAAATATTCGCTACGGGGTGGGTAAGCTGCTGGCGGATGTTCCCGACACCAAGGTAATCTGCATTTACATGCGGGGCGATGCGCAAGAAGACTACTCTGAAATCCCGTATAAAGGCGACACCTTTACCGTGAAATTAAAAGAGATATACCCCGAAACCAGGCATAAGGGGTTACGGGCTCACCGGGATCTCAGTTACCAGATCATGAACACCCTGAAAGAGATGGAAGATGAATATTTCGCCGAACGTAGCGGCACTGGGCAATGATATTGTCGATTTAAAAGACCGGGACGCTCTCGGCGTATGGCAAAACCAAGCCTTTCTCAAACGCGTTTTCACTTCAAACGAACTTGATTTCCTGAAAAACGACCCGGCCCCGGAAAAAAGAGTCTGGCAATTTTGGGCGGCCAAAGAGGCGGCGTACAAAGCGCTAAAGCAACTGGCTCCGAAAACCATTTTCTCGCCCCGCCGTTTCGAGGTTGATTTCAAAGAAAATCTGGTCTTGCATGAGAAAAGAAAAATTCGGATTCATTCATCGCAAGTGGAAGAAGAATTTGTTCATTTGGTGGCTGTCATTTTAAGCGGTTTTTCCGCAAGCGGCGAGACTGGCGGCCCCTCGGCGGCGCCTTTGACAACCCCGCTTACGGCCCCGGTCATAGCCATCGAAACATTTGAAAATTTACATAAAATAAACGCCGAAAACGCGCCGGCCGAACACAGCGCAAAGGGTGGCATGCACCAAATCGAGTCCGCTTTATGCCGCGAATTTTGTTTGCAGACTATACGCACTCATATTCAAAAGCAAGCGCATTCTACGGAAATTCCTTTTCAGGAAGAGCATTTGACCCTGGAGAAACGCCCCTTTGATACCGGCCTCAACAGCGGCACAACGAAAGCCATGGCAGGCGCCGAGAGGAAGGGGGGTTCCAAAGATATGGGAAAAAGCAGCCAGGGGCGGGGGCGTCCGTTTCTTTGCCTGCGCGGAGTCGTCCTGCCAATTCCGGTGAGTATCAGCCATCACGGCAGGTTTTGCGCCGTAGCCTTTTCGTTTCAGATGAATTGACCTTTAAGCGCCGCTCACTGGCCGGTTAACACGAGCCATTTTAATTTTATTCAACGACTTCCCATTGCAGGTCGCGTACGGTTGGCGACAAAGCAGGCCGTTGGGTTGAAGGGAAGCCGTTGTTGCTGCCCGCCAACGTATGATCGGTGAGTTTCCACCCTAATTCGTAATCGCCCGAGGGCTCGGTACATTCCGCTTCTTTCGGGGCGCATGACGTGGTGCTGCCCGACCACTCCCACTTCAGTTCTTGCAAGGTAAACCGAAACCTGCTCAGCATCCCCCGTCTTGGTTTCCAGACCAGGAATTCGCGAAACAGATCTTTGCGCGATAGCAACTCGGAAGGGTTCAAAGACATTCGCGGTGTATCTTCGTCGTGAATTTCATGAGGGCCGACTCCGCTGCATTCTACTATGCTGGTGTAAATATTTCCGTTGGCAGGGTTGTCCAGCACATAGGCTCCTTTACTGGATAGGCGTTCTCTCATTGACCTGGTATTGGGCCCCGGCGCCATCTCCGCCTCTACGGCGACATTGCGAATAAACATGAGCGTACCGGCGCAGCGCTTATGCGAAAGCCTGACCCGCGCATAGTATTTCACGCCGGCGTCGGAACTTTGACTGCCGGGGTCGCCAACGGACAAATAACATTCGCCGCTGTCTTTGGTTACCATAACGCCGTTGGGAGAGTAACGGGCGGTGAATTTTTCGACAATGGGCATACACTCTTTTTCGCGTCTGTATTGCGCATAGGTCATGATAATAATAACGCCGGCAATAACAATGATAACCAGTATCGGCTTCGGGTTTGGCGACGGTTTCTCGGGCGGAACGGGGTTCGGGGTCGGAACCGGAACCGGTTTCGGTTTTGGCAGTTTAATCGGGTCGGGCGCCAGATTTGGGTTTGACGAATCGCCGGGAATAACATCTTCGCCCAGGTCTAACTCGCCGCCGTTTGTTAAATCCGGGGGGTCGGGCGCATAAAGCGCCGTAACCGATGACAAATACAACAGAAACGCAAACGCCTGGAGCAGTTTCCCTTTTTGAAAAAATGAAGACAAAGCTTTCGAATTTCGACCGTTCATAAAAGACCTCCCGGTGCAACGCTATTATAATTGAAAAATAAAAAGTCTGTTTGTCAATATAAAAAATTAGCAAAATTATAAAACTGGTATTCTGTAAATCTATCCATTTAAACAGCGTATTGACCGCCATGGCGAGGCATGGGGCTCGGTCTTGCCGGGTCGCAAAGGTAAGGGCGGCCGGCCTTGTAATTTCAACCGAAATAAAACAAATAAAAAAGTAAAAAATATATAAAAAAAGAAGGAAAGTTCTTGATTGCCCCGGTGGTCTCGGTCATTCATTGTGCATTCCGGATGAAACGGGACGAGCGGTAATGATGAGTTGTTGCTTGCGCTTGAGAAATTAACGGTAAGTTGCCAGAAAAACGGGAAATTCTATATAATATTGGAAAAATAATAATACAATAAATAAATTAAAATAGATATAAATATTGGCTGGGTCTCGCATAGGTTCCGGGTTTGGGACGATCATGAATTTCATTGCCGGTTGGCATACGGTGCCTGTTATGAAGACAATTTTATGTGTAAAAATACCCGAATTCACCGGTAATCTGCTGGTAAAACTCCTGAATGACGCCATAGCAAATGTGCAAAATGTCTATCTTGAAAGCGATACGGATAAGGCGTTGCAGAGAGCCCGAAAAAACCCGCCGCAAATGGTGATAGCCGATATTTTTCAGCCGGGAGGAGAGGGCTTTCGGTTTCTACAGGCATGGAGAGACGATGAGAAACTGAAAAAGATACCGTTTATCGTTTACTCGCTGACCGATGTAGGTTCCGAAGCGAAGGTATTGGCCCCGGTATTGGGCGTTCGCAAGTTTATATCGGGTCAGCGTAAACCTTCGGAAGTTTTGAGCGAAATCGTAAAAATAGCGGATTCCGAAACGGGTCATAATAATGCAAGCAAACGCAATACGGGTGAGATTGCCCCGGATTTGACAAAGCCGGGCGACGCGCAAGCGGTCTCTAGCGAAGCGCCGGAGAACTCTCTACACGATAAATTTTTAATCGAAAAACTTTTTTCAAATGAACATTTTCTATTGGCATGGCTCGATCAAGATTTTAACTTTATCAGGGTAAATGAAGCGTACGCAAAGACGGCTCGCAAAGAGCCGGGCGATTTTCCGGGAAAAAATCATTTTGAGCTCTACCCGAACAAAGAAAACAAAAAGATATTTGCGTCGGTAATTGAATCGGGCAAAACCTACCGGACGTATTCAAAACCGTTTCGGTACCCCGAACACCCTGAGTGGGGCACCACCTATTGGGACTGGACCCTGGAGCCGATCAAGAACCGAAACGGCGAGGTCGGAAGTCTCTTGCTGATTCTCGTTGATCGAACCGATCGGGAAATAGCCATTAACTCTTTGATCGCTTCCGAAGAGATGTTGCGTTCTTTGCAAGAGAATACCCCGGACCATGTGATTCAGGTGGACACGAACCTGGCAATCACCTATGTGAATCACCCGCCTGAGGGTCTTACGGTATCCGGGTTGATCGGAAAGCCGCTGTATGAATGCGCTTTAAAGGGGCAACAATCGTATGTAAAGAAAATGCTCATGTCCGTTATTAAAAACGGAGAGATGGCGACATATGAATCGACATATATTTCTCCGGCGAGGCGTAAAATCATCTATGAAAGCTACGCTACGCCGTTTATCCGGGGGGATGAAATACGCGGGATTATCGTTACTTCACGGAATATCACAGAACGAAGGGCGGCGGAAAAACTGATCGAAAATATCACCGACGGTTTTTACAATGTCATGGAGATGGAATTTTTTGATGACGTAAACCGTCATATGGTGAACAAATTTCATATTGACGGATGCATGATCGGCTCGCTGGCCAAAGGCGGGAATGAAAAGATCAAGATATTTTCTTTTAACTATAAAGGCGAGCGAATAGAGCCTTTTGAATGTTCGCCTGAAGATGTTTCGTGCCAGGATATTTTTCGTTCCTCTAAACTCACCCATATTACCGATGTTCCCATAAAAATGCCCGGTAACCGTTTTATGAAAAAATACAATGTGTATTCGTGCATTATCGCTCCTTTGCTTCGGGCTGACAATACCGGAGTGGGAGTCCTGGTGCTCATGCATTCCCGCCAATTTCCCAATGTGCACCGGCTTTTATCCATTACGCGCGTAATTGCGGGGAGGGTCTCGGGGCAACTGGAACGAAAAATGGCCGAAAAAGTTTTGCGTGAAAGCGAAGAAAGGTACCGGACTCTTGCCGCCGCTTCTTTTGAAGGCATCGCTTTGTTAACCAACGATAAAATCATCGATGCAAACGCCCTTTTCGTTGAAATGTCAGGATGCGATAGAGAGAATGTGATCGGCAAGGCAATCGTCGATTTTATACCCGAAGGGCTCGTTACAAAATTTTGCGAACAGGTCTACTCAAACGAGCAGGGAACGTTTGAAACATTTTTTCTTCAAGCAAACGGCGCTGAACTGCCGGTAGAGGCGCTTTCAAAAAGTTTTGGCGCGGATGAAGAGAACGGCCGCATTATCGCTTTTCGCGATATTACCGAGCGCATCATTTCTCAAAAGAAATTAACCCGCAACCGGGAGATGTTGAAAAAAGCCGGGGAAATTGCAAAAATAGGCAACTGGTCATATGAATTTAACACGGGGAAAATAACCTGGTCTGAGCAGGTTCGCGACATCTATTGCATGACGCCGAAGGACAACGATAGGGTCAAAAGAAATTACGAATATATGTATAAATTTATCCACCCGGAAGATCGCAATTTTGTGATTGAGTGCACCGTGAAAGCGATTCGGGAGCTGATACCGTTTAGTTTAAACCATAGAGTGATCGACCAAAAAGGAAAAATACGAATGATTCATGCCGAAGCCGATATCGTGTATGATAAACAGCGCAGACCTTCCTTTCTGGTCGGAACCGTACAGGATATTACGGAGCTGAAAACTACCAAAGCGGAACTGGAACAGTACAAAACGTTATGGGAAGCTTTGAAAAAAAGCGAGCAAAGGTTAAAAATTGCGCTGGAAGGCGGTAAATTAGGCTCTTGGGAAGCGAACTTAAAGAAAAAGTATATCATCTTTGATGAGATGAAACTAAAACAGCATGGCTTGCAGGGCGATTGCCGTACTTTGTCATTCCGGGATTTTTTCGATTTAATAAATGAAATAGACGTTGAAAAAGTGCAAAACGAATTGAAAAAAATTGCACATGGCGAAGCCCTTGATTACTACGTAGATTACAGAACAAAAAACGGATCCTGGTTGTTAGCCAAGGGGACGGTGACCCGTAAAAATGAAGATAAACAAGCTCTGGTACTCAATGGTATTACCATGGATATTACCGATATGAAAGACAGCGAGCTGGCTTTAACCAAAGCTAAATTGAGGGCGGAAAAGGCCGATCGTTTGAAATCGACATTTCTGGCAAACATGAGCCATGAGTTACGCACTCCCCTTAACGCAATCCTGGGCTACTCGCG
>JBNLDQ010000016.1:0-32644 GCA_050304475.1 Turneriellaceae bacterium
AATCAGAAAGTACCCTGCAAGAACGATGGGTAGAAAAAGAGCAATAAATTCGAAAGAGTTAAACAGCATGATATGGAATAATTTCAACAATGGAGCGCAAGGTGTGGTGTCAAATCGCTTTTGCCGCTTGCAAAATTAAAATAAAAGTCATGCGTCAAAGAGGCGTTTTGCGGAAGTTTTTGGTTACATTACGCAATCTCAAGCGCAAAAGATACCGGCAGATCGGAACAGTAAGAATCTAACCAAAAGCAGCCGACTTGAATGAGCGAAACCTCGACTCGGTAACGGCCGGGCTGAGCAGGCGCCTTCAGGTTCATCGTGCAACGCGCTTCGCCGCCAGGTTCAATGGGAGCTTCAAGCGGCGTGCGTATTCCGTTTTCATGGCGCGATGTCTCGGCCAGGTTTTCCCAGTGATATGAGAGCGCGACAGGTTGCGGGGCGATTCCCGAAAGCCGGTACGGGCTGTTGTTGTGAATGATAACCGTGAGTTGATATCCCGCCCCCGGCCTGGCTTTTTCGGGAGCGTCGACAAGTTCAATCCGGATATCCATCTCTTCGCGGGGCAGCTTCGGTTGCGTTAGTTTATCAATAAGATCGCCGGGTACAATTTGACTGAGCGAAGCGACAGCCAGAATGCTGCCCGCCATTTTCATGTTTTGCCGGGTTGCTCCCCTGGCCAGGCTGCCAACCATGTCGGGGTAAGGCGCCCAAACCAGAGATTCGGGAAAACATTTGTTCAAGACGCGCGACAGCGAGGACGGCGTTTGCTCATTAATATGCATTCTATCTTCGTCAAAAGATCTCGGGTTGGCCGGCAGGTAAAGCCCCAGCTCTTTCGCCTTTTCTCTGCGTACGTTATACTCGTAACGGTAGTTCAAGAGGTTCGGGGCCGTGTGTATAAAAAAACGTCCCTCTTCGGTCAAGAGGTCTCTGATCTTATCAAAAGCTTTCGGGAGAAGATCCGAATTGATATGTTCGACAAAGTCCGTAGCGGTGATAATGTCAAATTTTTCTTCTGGTTGGTATTGAAACAAATCTTCTTGCTGAAAAGTCAACTCAACCGCTTGCCCGGAAAAGGTATCATTTGCAATCCGGATAGCTGCTTCCGAGTAGTCAATCCCGATCACGGTTGCGCCCTGTTTTGCCATTGCAAATGCAAGTTCCCCCCGGCCGCAGCCGATATCGAGAACCCGTTTTCCTTTCAGGGGAGAAGCAATATTTAAAATTACGTTTAAGCGAGCGGCGCTGAGGCGAAGTCCCTTTTCTTTTTTAAAAGGAACATGCCCCCCGCAATTGTATAGAAAATAGTTCCGGTCATACTCATCCGCCAATTCGGCATAATGAGCTCGCTCTTTTTTCAGCGCGGGGATAAGAACATTCCTTGCAGTCTTGATAAGCAACTCGCCCGCATAACCGGGAATAACAAGGTAGTATTCAATGAAAGATTGGTACTTTTGAATAAACTGGGTGGCGCTAAGCATGTTGACGGGAGTCCATAAGTAACCGTCCAGCAAAATCCAGGATGCTTTTTCGAGAGCCAGTTCCAAATCGCGAAAGGTTTCGTCAGCGTCTTGTTGTCCGTCAACATGTACCAGATCGTAATGATCTCCGGGTAACGTTTCAAGGGTTTGCGAGTCGCCGGTAATAAATTCGGCTTGGTACTCTTGCGTGATCTTTTTTGCCCAGGCCAGGGCCGGTTGCGATCCGCCAAAACTGTCCGAGCCGTGATCAATCCCGGTGTAACGGCTTTGCGGCGAGGCGTCGAGAAAGGTAATGGCTGAGTAACCGTAGCGGACCCCCATCTCAAACACGGTTTTCGGTTTGATGGCTTGGGCAATCGAGTGTTTCATCCGGTAATAGCCGATCCATTCCTCAAAAAGGTCTAAGAGGGGATCTTCAGGGCTGGCGTATTTACGAAAATCAAAATCCGAGTCGCGGTAAATTTTTAATATTTTTTCAACCACGTTTTTTAGAGCCTATTTGTTGATCACATTTACGCGGGGTCTCATGTTGTAATACCCCTGGTAGTGAGGAAGGTCGGGGTTTTGAATGACCTTGATCACTTCGACCCGTTGTTGGTACAGCAAGTATTCTTTGAAGAGCCCGTTGTCATACCCATAGTTGGCGACACCGACGTCTAAAGAGTAAACGCCAACCTGGAGGTTAAAATCATATTCAAAAACAACCTCGGCAAGTTGCCCTTTTTTTAAGGACGCCGGCTGCATGTTGAGGTGATAGGTCGTAGTCGCAAAGGCGGGGTTCCCGTACTTATCGCGAATGGTCAGGCCGAAATGGGGTTCTTCAATGTCTTTGAGAGCTTTGACGGTAAAGACGGCTTTAAGCTTTTCTTCGCTAACGATATAAGCAATCTCGTCCCCTTTTTCATTGTACAAACATAATGAAACCAGTTCGGCTTCGCCGGTCGCCGGGTTATCGGTATTGGCGCCTTTCGCCACGCCGCCAGGCTTGCGGTCTTTTCCTTTCTCCGGCTCTTTTTTTGCGGGCTTTGCCGTTGTAGCCGACGGTTCTTTATGGGTTTTATCGACTAGATTTTTCTGATGTATTTTTCTCAAGATAATGTTCTGGTAGAGATCCATGACATCGGCCGGGGTACCCGATTCAACCAGCTTCCCCTGGTCGATTAAAATTGCCCTGTCACAGACCGCGCGGATAGACTGGGGGTTATGCGAAACAAAGAGAACGGTGCAACCGGAAGACATGAGTTCGCGCATTTTGTTCATTGACTTTACCGAAAAGTAAGCGTCGCCAACGGAAAGGGTCTCGTCGACAATCAATATTTCGGGGTCAATATGCACGGCTGCGGCAAATGCAAGTCTCGAAAACATACCGCTGGAAAGCGTTCTCACGCGCTGGTAGGCAAAATTGCCGATATCGGCAAATTCCAGAATATCATCAAGCTTCGACTTCATCTCTTTTTTCGTAAAACCGCGGAGCATCCCGTTAAAGTAAATATTCTCAACCCCCGTCATTTGAGGGTTAAAACCCGAGCCAAGTTCCAGCATGGTCGGTTTCCCGTTTACCTGAACCCGCCCCGACGAAGGCGATAAAATCCCGGCGATAATTTTAAGAAGCGTCGATTTGCCGGCTCCGTTTTGCCCGACGACCCCCAGGGTTTCTCCTTTTTTTACTTGAAACGAAACATTGGAGAGGGCCCGAAAATCCCGGTGGTAGACCTTATGAAACGGATGAAAAACTTCTTTCAGGCGATCTCGCGGCTTTTCGTAGAGTTTGTATACCTTCGAGATATTTTCAACGATAACGGCTGGTTTCATAGGCGCTGGCTTCATAGGCGAAGAGAAGATCGAATCTCATTGCAATGATGTGTTGTCAAAAAGAATACGTTTGGGCGAACTCTTTTGCCGGTGGTGATGTTTTAAATCTGGGGCGCCGTTCTTTATCCACAAACCACCCCCGCCCATAGGGTGGGGGGAAATTTTATCCGTTTTTTCGGAATTAAAAATAGAATTGCCTGTTTTTTGCGTTTTTATCGAAAAAAGGTTAAAATCCGGGTTTGTTTTAAACAACGTCCGGAATATGAGGCTTTAATTTGCGAAAAGTAAAAGACCCAATCAGCCAAGAGAGCAAAACAACCGACCAGTAATAGATCGTCAACTCAGGTTTTTCCCAGAACCATTGCTTATGAATCATGCTCATGCGATAGCCCTCGGTGATATAATAAAAAGGATTCAGCTCAAGAATGGCTCTGTACTTTTCAGGCATGATCCGGATTGACCAAAAGATAGGCGTTGTCCAGAAAAGAAACTGAACGACGATAGCGACAATATTGGGGAGGTCGCGGAAAAAAAGAGAAATAGAGGCCGTTGTATACGTAATCCCCAGAAGCAGCGCAACGGCGGCAAACATAAAATAGATCAACTGCAAATTGTAAATATCGGGATAAAACCCGTAAAAAGCAAAAAGGATATGTAAAATAATCATTAAGCAAAAGTGGACATAAAAAAGAGAAAGCACGTGGACAACCGGTATCATGTTTATTTGAAACGACATTTTTTTAATCAACGCACTGAAACTTCCGATTGATCTTGTGCCGCCGCCAAGTTCGGCAGAGATAAAAAGCCAGGGGATCATCGCGGCGCTCAGCCAAAGTTCAAACGGAAAATCGCCTTCGCCCGTACTTCTAAAACCGACGGCAAATAAAAATGTCAAAATAAGAATGGTCGCGGCCGGTTGAATAAACGCCCAGAGAATGCTTAAGTAGCTCCCGGCATAACTTTTTTTTAGCTCATTTAACGATAAGGTTAAAACCAAATGGCGCATCCTGACAAGGTCTTGGGCGAACCCGAACAAAACGCGGGGGCTGAATATTTTGAAAAAGCTCACTTAGTTCTCCTGCAGCATTCGCGTCAAAACCTCACGGATCGATAACCGGGGTTGCCAACCCAGGTTTTTCATTTTTTGCGCATTAGCCAGAAGGATCGGTTTGTCCGCCGGACGGTACTTTGCTTCGTCAATTTCAATAGTAATATCGAGTCCGGCAATTTGAGCCGCCTCTTCAATGATCTCTTTTAACGCATAGCCGGTTCCCGAACCGGTATTGTAAATTTCGCCCGGAACGCCTTTTTCAATGAGCAAAGCGTAAGCGGCGCAAGCGTCCTCTACAGCGTGAAAATCCCGGATGACTTCAATGTTGCCGACCGACAAAGAAAAGGATTTTTTCCCCTCTTTTTGCGCATCGGAGAATTGTTTGATTACGCTTGGCAAAAAGAAGTCAAGACTCTGGCCTGGGCCAATATGATTGAAAGGTCGGGCAATGACAATGGGCAGCCCCCGCTCCTGGCCATAGTATTTGGCTAAAACTTCCGACGCCAGTTTTGACGCGGCGTACGGCGAGCCGGGGTGTAGCGAAGCTTCTTCGGAGAGGGCTTCGGACGAAGGCGCATAAACTTCGGCTGTGCTGATATGAAGTATTTTTACAATTTTTTGGCGCTCATACCGGCTTAACGCCTCAAGCAGGTGGAGCGTTCCCGTGTAATTAATCGCATGCGTTGTCCTGACATGGCGAAAACTTTGCCCGGCGCTGGCAAACCCGGCCAGATGAATGACGGCATCAAAGTCAAGGTTGTTTACAATTTGGTTGAGAGAATCGAAGTCGGTTATATCGCATTCATGAAGGTCGATTTGAGCGGAATCAAGCCCCCCAAGATCGCCAAAATAGAGACCGGCAACAGAATGCCCTGCCGAAAGAAGATGTCTTGTTAGATGTCTTCCGGCAAACCCGTTTATACCGGTGATTAGTATTCTCATTCCATTAAACAAAAGGCCATTAAACAGAAGGCGCAGTCTCGATTCGTTTTTGTTTCTCCCAGTAAGCCATATCGGAATCGACCATCATGGTCACCAGCTCTTGAAATGAAGTTTCGACTTTCCAGCCAAGCTTCTCTTTCGCTTTGCCGGGGTCGCCCAGCAATAAATCCACTTCGGCCGGTCTGAAAAACTTCTCGTCGATTTTTACGTAATCTTCATAGTTTAAACCGACATGCGAAAAAGCGATTTCGCAGAATTCGCGCACCGTATGCGTTTCGCCTGTGGCAATGACATAGTCGTCGGCTTTCTCTTGCTGCAGCATCATCCACATGAGCTTTACATAATCGCCCGCAAACCCCCAGTCGCGCTTGGCGTCAAGATTCCCCAGTCGAAGTTCGTTATCAAGCCCGTGCTTGATACGGGCCACTGCATTCGTAATTTTACGCGTGACAAACTCAAGACCGCGGCGCGGGCTTTCGTGGTTAAAAAGAATTCCGGAGCAGGCGTACATATCAAACGATTCCCGGTAATTGACGGTCATCCAATGACCAAATACTTTGGCAACGCCATACGGAGAACGCGGGTAAAACGGCGTCTCTTCGGTTTGGGGAGTATGCACGACCTTGCCGAACATTTCACTGCTCGAAGCTTGATAAAAACGAATTTTGGGATTTACGATTCGGATAGCTTCCAAAACTCTAGCAACGCCGACAGCGGTATACTCCGACGTGACCAGGGGCGTATTCCAGCTTTCACCGACAAACGACTGAGCAGCCAGATTATAGACTTCATCCGGTTTTACTTTTTCGATGAGACGTATTAATGAAGAAAGATCATGGAGGTCGGCGCTTGCCAGGTCGATTTTACCGGTGAGGTGTTCAATTCTCGATAGATTTTCGTTACTGCTCCGGCGCATCATGCCCGTAACATGATATCCTTTTTCGAGGAGAAACTCGGCCAAATAAGAGCCGTCTTGGCCTGTAATTCCGGTAATAAGTGCTTTTTTTGACATCTGTGATTGTTTCTCCCGTGCTATAATTGCAATAAACGGATTTCCCGCTCGACAAGAGAAAGTGAACGGTTAACATCGTGTCAACCCATTTTCAGGCAACTTTTCAGGATCAATTTTTCCGCGAGAGATTAGTCTTTTTTTGGAACGGGTATATTTCTGTATAGGCGGCAATTATTTTTTCGCCCATCTTCCGCGCCGAAAAAAGGCGGTTGAAACGGTCTTTGGCATTTTTTCCAAGGCGGGCCGCAAGCTCCTTGTCTCCCGCCAGCTTGTCCATTGCTTCTCTGAGAGCCGCCACATTCGCCGGTTCCACAACATACCCGGTTTCGTCGTTTTTATTCACAAAACTGGTGCCGGTGCCGATTTCGCAACTGATCATAGGCTTGGCGCACATGGCCGACTCAAGCAGGCTAATGCCAAAGGCTTCCGAGCGCAGGTGCGAGGGAAAAACAAAAGCGCGGCAATCGTTCATTAAAATGACTTTATCCTCATCGCTGATGATTCCGATAAATTTTACCTGAGCGGCGACATTGAGCTTTTGGGCTTGTTCTTCAAGCTGCTTACGCATTTGCCCGTCTCCGGCTACGACCAGATGGTGCTTGCTCCCTTTCAAAGCTTCGATTAAAAAATGAAGACCTTTGTAATAGCGAAGGACTCCGATAAATAAAAAATAATCGGTGCCAAGCTCATGCTGCCACCGTTTTTTCAAGTTCGGGTTGATCTTTGGGTAGGTTTCCGGAGCGATTCCCATGCTCACAATGCGGCATTTTTTTTCAAGCCGACTTAGCACGGGGCTTGACTTCAAGTATTGTTCGGTGCTGACCGTAATGAGGTTGGCTCTTTTTAAAAACCACCACATCAACGGTTTATACAACCAGTACAAACGCTTTTGTTTGACAATGTCGCTTTGGTAGGTGATAATGAAGGGCTTCTTTGTTCTTCTGAGCAAAGCCGTAAGGTCGGCGGAAGGCCAGGGAAAATAAAAATGAACGATATCCGCTTCGGCAATGCGCCTTTTGTAATCCCTGAGAAAGGCGAGAGAAAAAGGGTTAGAGGCAATTTCAAAAGTAACGGGGTACCGGATAAGGCGGCATTCCGGCCTTTTGCTGATCTCGACTCGCTTGATTTTAGCCGAAGTTGTCATGACCGTGTTTTCAATATTGACTTTGGATGTTTCCAGACAAATTTGGCGGATCGACTGCTCAATTCCCCCGAGAGTATCCGGATAATATGTTTTAAAAATATGAAAGACTTTCATCACTGCTTACCCAGAACATTTTCGTATACTTTAAGTGTTTGAGCCGCGCATTTTGTCCACGAAAATTTTGAAGCTTGGCGAATGCCTTTCTTGCCGTATTTTTCCGCTTGTTCCCCCGATTCCAGGATTTGCCGCATCGCCGCATTTAACCCGGCGATATCCGCCGGAGAAACATGAACTGCGCCGGCGCCCGTCACTTCGGGCAAAGACGAAGTATTGGAAACAATGGTTGGCGCGCCGCAAGCCATGGCCTCTAAAGGCGGCAAACCGAAACCTTCATAGATAGACGGGTAGACAAAAAGCGATGCGGACGAGTAAAACGCCGGCAGATCTTCATCAGGCACATACCCGGGGAAAATCAGGTTTTTTTGTCGAATCAGGGTTTCCATTTCATGAATGATTTCGTTCTCTTTCCAGCCTCGCATTCCCAGGATCACGAGAACATACTCGTTTTTGAGATGTTCTGGTAAACTCAAATACGATTGCATCAGCAGTTTCAGGTTTTTTCTCGGCTCAAGGGTGCCTACGGATAAAATAAATTTTTTGTTTCTGAGGTCGTAACGTTGCAAAACCTGTTCGCTCTCTTTCCTGGGCCGCGGAGAAAACAGGGGGTCAAGACCGTTATAAATCGGAAAGATCTTTTCATCCGGCACCTTATATATATCAGATAGCTCTTGCGCCGTATAATTTGAAACCGTAATGATGGCGTCCGCCTGGTCCAATGAAGATTGAAAATAGCGGTTCATGAGATCAATCCTGTCTGCGGGGTGAGTTTCCGGGTAGCGGTAAAAGCTGATGTCGTGAACTGTAATTACCTTTTTGCCTGAGAAAGGGAACAAAAGAAAGTTCGGTTCATGATACAGGTCCGGCTTTAGGTTGTGCACCGCATGTTGAAACCGGTATTGAAAAACCGTTCTTGAAAACAAATGAGGGCGGGGGATCATCCGGTTGATGATTTTTTTAATCCGGCGAACGCCCGGCAAGGGTGCGTATCTTATTTCGGGCGAAGTGTATTTTCCATAAAAAAGGTTCAGGTCGACATCGTTATTTTTTTTCAACTCGCCTGCCAGGCTTCTGGTATACCTGCCAATCCCCGTAATCGGAGAGAGCAGAGAGATACCGTTCATGACAAGTTTCATGGTTTTTCGCTGTATGGGTGCGGGGGCTCCGAAGCTAAACGCTTTTTGGCAAAAAAGCGATCTCCTCGGGTTTAGTCTCTTTTATAGTCGTCCTCAACGCGAACAATGTCATCTTCTCCGAGGTAGTCGCCGACCTGCACTTCGATAAGCACAAGTTCGACCTTGCCCGGGTTTTCCAGACGGTGCAACTGCCCCATGGGAATATAGACGGACTGGTTCGTTTGCAACGTTGTTTCTTTGTCATTTACACGAACAATTGCGGTTCCGCTTACGATGACCCAATGTTCATTTCGGTGAAAATGCTTTTGAAGGCTCAAGCGGCAACCCGGTTTTACCGAGATTCGCTTGATTTTATATTTCTCATATTCTTCCAAAACGGTATAGGTGCCCCAGGGGCGGTGAACGGTTTGGTGAATGTCCGAAAGTTCCGAGCCGGAATCAATGAGCTTTTGAACAATTTTTTTAACTTCTTGCCCGGTTCCCGTTTTTGCAATCAATAGCGCGTCAGGGGTATCAATGATATTGAGATTTTCGACGCCAACAGTCGCGATCATTCTTTCGCTGGTAATGACCATATTGTTTTTTGAGTCCACCTGAATATATCCCGTGGTAGCCGTATTGCCAAACTCATCGACCGGCAACTCGTTACGCAAGCTGTCAAAACTTCCCAGGTCGGACCAGCCAATGTCAACCGGAACAATTTTAACCAGGTCGCTTTTTTCCATGACGGCATAGTCAATTGAATCTTCCGGAATATCGGACATTTTGTCCGGGTGTATCCGCACCAGGTTTCTATCGGTTGACTTTTGAAAGGCTTCCTGGCATTTCTCAAAGATGGCCGGGGCGTATTTTTTCAGTTCCGCGAGATAAACAGAGGCGCGAAAGCAGAACATCCCGCTGTTCCAATAGTAGTTGCCTGACTTCAAGTATTCCTTCGCTTTTTCTTTGTTCGGTTTTTCGACAAACGCTTCAACGTCGTCTCCGTTTGCATGGATATACCCGTACCCCGTTTCAGCGCTTTCCGGTTTAATGCCAAAGGTAACAAGGTGTCCTTTGCGGGCCAGTTCCTTTGCTTTTTCAACCGATCGGTGGTACTCTTCCGTTTTGTTGATTAAATGGTCCGATGGGGTAACCAGAACGGTTACCTCATCGTTGAGGGCCATACAGGCGAGGGCGATAGCGGGCGCGGTGTTTCGTCCAAATGGTTCCAGGAGATACCGGGCATAGCGGTCGCTGAGCGAGTCGATCTCCTGCATTTGATCAAATGCCAGAAAATATTGCTCTTCATTGGCTACGATCATGATTTCGTCAGACAATGCGCGGTTTCTTTCGAGGGTTTTTTGAAAAAGAGATTTTTTATCGAACATTTGAATGAACTGCTTGGGCAGCATTTTCCGGCTGATTGGCCAGAGGCGAGTACCGGAACCTCCGCATAAAACAATATTGACCATTGGACTCCCTTAAAATAAAAAAAATTGAAGATATTTCCCCCACAAATCCATCGCTATTCTAACGGACAACCAAAAAATCGGTGTATTGCAACCAGACGAGACATAAAACATTTTGAACTTTTCCGCTGCGACCGGCTTTGAGGGCTTTCCGGTTTTAAAGAGAAAAGCTGTCTATCTTGAAAACAGCTTTTTCGGTTCGCCCTGGCGGTAAAGCAACGGCATGGCGAGAAACAGCAAACCGCATGCCAGTTGTTTTTGCATGTAAGGTTCGGCAATAAAACCAATGGCATATGTGATAACAAGTAACAGTGACAGATGAAAATAAACGGGTTCTCGATAATTGACAGATAAAAACCGGACAAAGATAAAAAAGAGTAAGATCAGGCCAATGAGCCCCCCTTGTGTGAGCGTTTCCATATACTGGTTATGAAAATGCGTTTTGTGAATGACGATATCCTGCATCGGTATCTTTTCATTAGCTCTATAGCGTTGCAGTTTTTTTCTTAACTCCTGAACATTGTCCCCCGCTCCGACTCCAAAGATCGGGTTTTCGAGAAAAATTTCATACCCGATTTTCAGCGCCAGCGCCCTTTGTCCGAGAGAAGTAACATAGCGTTCATTATCTTCGGCGTCAAAAAGACGTTCGATGCTGCTTTGGGAAAGGGCAAGCCGCGATCGAACGGCCGGGCTAAAATAATAAGAAAGGCTGAGGCCGATAAAAATGAAAACCGTAGCGGAAAGCCCCAGTTGCAGGCGGTTTTTCCGGTTCATGAGCAGGGCGATATTGAGCGGAGCGACGACAATGGCAATGAGGTGACCGATCCTGGCTTCCATGAGAAAAATAATGTGCAGGGCAAAAACGGCCAATAGCGATAAAGCAATGGCATACTTCGGTTTTTCCCGGCGCAGGCGCCATGCCAGGTTGCCCCCGGCCAGAAAAGTCACTGTCAAAAGAATGACATAATCAAGACGATTCATGAAAATGGAAAGGTCGGCGGACGATTCGTAAAAAGGCTCAATGACTCCCGCCCAGGTCAGGTATGAAAAAGTCATATGAACAGCCATGCCCGTAAAAAAAGCGCCAACCACCGGCAGGTAATCGCTTTCTTTCATGATGTATATGACAACGGGCATCAGGGCGATGTGCCCGAGATTTTTTAAGTGAGCGAATCCCGTTTCAAGATTATCCGTCCAGAGCAGGGTTAAGGTCATATACAAAAAGTAAAGCCCAGCCGCGCCGATCAGGGGATCGCGCCAGCATTTCCACCGCCAAAGCGCCCACCCTTGATTTCGAAAGGCCCAAATCAATATGCTCACAACCAGTACGGTCCAGGATGCGCTTACCCCCGATCGATAAAAACCGAGAGAGAGGGTTCCCAAAAAAAGAGCCAGCCTGAGAAACGATTCGAGAGACATAATCCAGAAGCGAAGCTTTGGGGGCGGCGTCAAGATCAATTCAAGCCGGAATCGGCCAAGTCTGGTTCTCTGGCCAAAGCGGGCAATCGCGCCGGCGTTCTCAGGATTTCGTTCTTTTTCGGCAGCCCGTTTTTATTTGCGCTTTCATTGATACCGCGATTTGCGGCAGCATCGTCAGAGCGGTTGTTATATTCTTGACAGAACTCATTTACATTTTATTATGTTATTATGGGTCTACAAATGCGGGCTCCGAAAGCGGGTAAAGGGCGTGCCGGTTTTAAAAAAACCGCCAACCCGGTCCGGCAGGCGGCGCCAATATACGCAAACGGAAATCCGGCAAAAGATTATATTCTTCACCTCCAGCGAACCATTGGCAATCAAGCTGCGGGCAGGTTGTTGCGATCCGGCGTTTTGCAGGCAAGTTTGAAAATAGGCCCGGCGAATGATCAATACGAAAAAGAAGCTGATCGCATTGCCGGCCATGTGGTTTCAATGAATGATTCAGGGAACGATTCAGCCGTCCGCGGCGAACCTCGGATCGGTACCCCGCCAGGGAACCCGGCCCGGCAAATTTCGCGTACTCCCCTGGTGCAATCCATAACGCCTTTACAGCGAAAAAAAATTCAATTGCAAACAAAAGAGAACTCCGTTTCTTCATCGATAGAAACATCCATCCATTCGGCCCGAGGCGGAGGTCGCCCGCTATCTGCCGGCGAGCGCGCTTATTTTGAGCCTCGTTTTGGCGCCGGCTTTTCCGGCGTGAAAATTCATACCGGTTCTGACGCAGCCAGGATGTCGCGTTCAATCAACGCCCGCGCTTTCACCGTTGGGCGCGATATCTTTTTTGGCGCCGGCCAGTATTCGCCGAATACGATTCAGGGCAAGCGCCTGCTTGCGCACGAGTTGACGCATACGGTGCAGCAGGGGGGATACCAAAATAAAACCGGCATCAATGCAAAAAACAGCCGAAACGGAATTCAAAGAGAAAGAATTCAACGAGGTTTTTGGGGCCGCTTATGGAGAGGTGTAAAAGCGGTTGCCGGCTGGGGATGGAATGTTTTAAAAAGCGCAGGCGCGTGGGCCTGGAATCTCATAACCAGTCTTCCTGAAAGAATCGCGCGGTTAATTTATCATTGCACTGTCGGGCTGGGGATCTCCATATTTAATTTAGGCAAAGAATTTGTCATGGCCCTGGTGGAAGGTTTTCGGGGGAACTGGAGAAAGCTAGCCTCGCATTTAGGAAATTTTCTGGTAGAAGGGTTTGCCTGGCCTCTGAAACTCATTGCTAAAGTTTTAGACATCTTTGGAGTGGGTGAAGCAATGGATTTGGTTTTTCAAGTCATAAAAGTCAATACCCGCACTATGACTTCGACTGAAAAGAATGAGGCAAAAAAAGTTTTTAGAAATTCAATCTCGTATTGGCAGGTTCGCATCGATGAATATTCGTTGATTGCCAAGCTGGGCGCGTTCTTTCAGCGATCGGTAAATATGGGGGTTACGACGTTTCATACGATCAATTTTTCAAGAAAAATAGCTCCCGCCACAGGTAACGGGGATATGGGTTGGTTGGTACATGAATTGGTTCATGTGTCCCAAATGGAACATGTCGGTATGCAGTATATGGGGCAAGCCCTGCATGCGCAAATGACTGCCGGATATGCTTATGCTTTGGGCAAGCCTCATCTTGCCGACTATAATAGAGAACAACAAGGCGATATTGCAAGAGATTATTATTTTGCCCGCACCGGCGGCGGGGCAACTGCCGGTTTTACAAAATATATCAATGAATTGCGCGCAGGGAAGTTGTAATCGCAAGATAAAGGCTTTTTAAAACAGGGTTCGATGCAAGTAAAACAAAAAAAACGCAATAATCCGTTTTGTGAAAAAAATCTCCCAAACGCATGATTATCATGAAAAAAGCCTTTATCTATAAACCCGGATTCGCGGTAATGGGAGAGCTGGGGATTTTCAATGGAGAAAATCCAAGGCGGTAGAGGGTGGGTATATATGGGCCCTTATATACAAACAGGTCCCGGTATAAAAGAAAGAGATTGGCTGGTTGAAAAGGTAAATACCGATTCAGTAAGTTGCGCTTGTTGCCGGCGCCGTCGCGCTGCCCTTACTCTGCCCGTAAAAACGTATCTTTGAGGGCAAAGCTCAAAAGCCCCGCCAGGGCCACCACGCCCAGTAGCAAATAAATGGCATTGGTCCAGTCACCGGGCGCCGACTTGACAACTTCCATCGCTACAGTGATGATGATGGTCCCCGCATTGCCGGCCATCATTAAAAAACCGGTCGCCGCTCCGGCCTTTTCTTCGCCCGCCTCTTCTTCGGACATGGTCAGAAGCATGGCAAAAGCGGGCAGGGCCAGCGCCCCGAATATGGCCGCCAGCAAAAGCGAGCTGTTGTAATCGCTTCCTTTCGCGACGGGGAAAAGAAAGACGCCCGCCATGGCGGCGCACAAAATCACAAATATTTTACGCTTGCCTGCCTTGTCCGAAATGGCCGGAATAATCGCCGACCCAACGACTCCGCCTATGATGATCATGGCCCCGACCATACCCGCTTGCTCGGAATCCATCCCCACCTGCGCCAAGATCAACTCCAGCCAGGTGGTGAAGCTGTTGAAAAAGCCCACCGCTAAAAAAGCGATGGCGCAGATCATGAGCAGGTTCTTGTTCGCCAGAACCTCCCGGATTTCGGCCCAGCTGCTGCCCACAGAGGGGGTATGCCTGCCTGACTCTTTGCCGGTAAAATAAAAAAACAAACTTGCCGCGATTGTCACACCGGCAAAAATAATCATGGCGCTTTGCATTTCGGTTCCGTCAATTAAAACCGGCGTTACGGCCATACCCACAGCCATGCCCACAAAAAGCCCGATGGTTCCGGCGCCTGTCGCCAGGGCGTGGTGTTCTTTTTCAAACCAGTCGCCCACAACTTTTGAAATTGCCGTTAAAATAAAAGGCTGGGCGATGGCGATGAAAAACTGGCCCGCCACAACTGTCGCAAAGTGAGCGTCAAAAATCCGGATCACTGCCCCCGCGCTCATCAGGGCCGTTGAAATGTTGATCACATAACGGTAGCCTTTTTTATCGATCCATAGCCCGGCTGGTACGGCCAGAACCACATATAAAAGAGGGAACACCAATAAGAGAGACGCATTGACTGTCATCTCGCTCACCCCGTATTTTTTTTGAACCACCGATATGATGGGCGCAAAGTTCAACCACAACATCTGGTTGACCCCCGCCACGACGGTAAATGCGAACAGTACTAATTTGCCTTTGTTTTTCATCGATCAGATCATGCGAGATTTTCTTTTATGTCGTCCAGCTTTTTTGGCTGCATTTGGCGGCGCAGCGCGGCTGATCGTTTTTATGAGGCAAGGGGGAGCCCCCCCTTGCGCTCGACCCCGCAAGCGGGTTCTCGCTCAACCCCCCGATATATCGCCCTGCGGGTAATTTTTGTTGTGGAATCCCCCACCTCAAAAAGACCGGGGGTGTCGAAAGCCGGTAGCCGCCCGGCGGGCAATTGCAGTATACATTTTAAAGTTGTTTTCATTTTTGTGTAGAAGCAAATCTTAAAAACCGAAATAATATTTATGAAATTTATGCAAACTGCCAGACTGTATTTATTTTCTGTTTTCTTTATCGTATTATATTCAAATTTCATTGAAGCGGAAGAAACGCCCGAGATCATGGTTGTAGAAGCCATGAGCGGGTTGAGGCTGCGATATGCACCCGACCTTGATTCTGTCGTATTATTGACGATTCCGAACGGCGCACCTGTAAAGGTATTGCGCAAAAAGAAAAAGGCGATTCAAGTTTCTGGAAAAACAGGCGTATGGGTCAAGGTTTCTTACGGTGACCTGGAAGGCTGGGTCTTTGGCGGTTATTTAAAAGCGTATCATGTTCAGCCGGGCGTCTTTCGGGAACTGCTGCAAATTTTAAATTCGCCGGACTTCAGCCGTAAAAACGAAAACGGATCGCAAACTCATGATACATATCGCTTCATTGACAGATGCACTTTTGCACAACATACGCAATGGACAAGCCTAACCCATGCCGATATATCAGACGCCGTTGTTTCGTTAAACGAGGTTTATGCAGAAACGGAAACATCGGAGAACGACTTGTATTTGATTTTAAAATGCAATAACGGCCGTGAGTGCGTCGCCATATCGGGGGAGAATACCGGAGAAGCGTATACGTCTACATTTCCCTACTTGTTGATCGATGAGGGAACCGGGGCCGCCGCGGCTGACCTGGAGAAATTAAACGCATTGTTCCATGAAGCGATCTTTCAATGCAGCCAGTGAGCTTGACTTTTTTGATTTAAATTCGATGAACACACCATTTCCGTGTAAAAAAATCTAACCTCCGGCAGAACCAGAGTTGTGGCTGCTTAACCTTTTTACTCTTGTGAGGATAACTTGTATAAAACGCGAAGTCAACAACCCCTGTTTTCTAAAATAATTCCAAGAGGCAGAATCATTCCGCCGGCCCCCAACACGGATATTGCCGGCCGTAGGTCGTTTTCTTTGCGCACTTTCTCTTTCGATAAAAAGAAAGTATGATAATAATCTTTTGTTGACTAAGTATGCAGAGATTTTTATATTCTAACCATGCGGTACAGAGTATTGGTTAACCAGGATGAAGACGGCGTTTATGTTGCCGAATGTCCTTCTTTGCCCGGTTGCGTTTCTCAGGGCGCCACGAGAAAAGAAGCGCTGGAAAATATACAGGAAGCCATGAGAGGGTATTTGCACAGTCTGGAAAAACATAAAGAGCCGGTTCCTCCTTCCATTGAAGAAGAAGTCGTAGAGGTTATAATCTGAGCCATTTACCGCTTCTTTCCGGAAAGGACTTATGTAAGGCATTATTAAAACTTGGTTATGAGACCGATCACCAAACCGGTAGCCATATCATTTTACGAAATAACCAGCCCCCGTACCGGCGATTAACCATATCCGATCATAGAGAGATTGCAAAAGGCACTTTGCGTGCGATTATCCGTCAGGCCGGGCTTAGTGTCGACGAATTTAAAAGTCTGTTGTAATTCCGCCGTCCCCATCATGGGTGTTGCAGCCCCCCCTTTCGCTCGACCCCGCAAGCTGGTTCTCGTTCAACCCCCCGATATCTCGCCCTGCGGGTAATTTTTGTTGTGGAATTCCCCAACGGAAAAGACCGGGGGTGTCGAAAGCCGGTAGCCGCCCGGCGGCGCTCTGCGACGTTGTTGTAATCAACCGGGAATTTTATCCCCAAAGGGAGATTCCCTTGCGGTGTCCCGGGCGGCGGTGAACCGGCTGAAGACAGGGGGCGGGCAGCCCCCCCTTTTCGCTTTAGAATGTGTTTACATAATATAATAGTACGTTTTTTTGACCATGTAGTTTTTATGGAATCCTTGATTCAAACCTGCCTTTTTCCTGCGGCTGGTTATGGCACCCGCTTTTTGCCGGCGACGAAAGCCATGCCGAAAGAGATGCTGCCTGTTTTAAACAAACCTATCATTCAGTATTCGGTAGAAGAGGCGCTGGATGCCGGTATGAGCAACATTGTTTTTGTCACCGGACGCGGCAAGCGCGCTCTTGAAGATCATTTTGATGTCAGCTATGAGCTTGAGCAGCAAATCAAAGGCAAAGACATTGAAAAACAGTTAAAACCGTTGCGCGAAATTATCGAGCGTTGTACGATCTCTTATACGCGGCAAAACAGGATGCAGGGGTTGGGGCACGCTGTGCTTTGCGGCGCTCACATGGTTCCCGCCGGGCCCTTTGCCGTTGTTCTTGCCGATGACCTTTGCTACCACCGCGAGCAAGGCGTATTGGCCCAAATGAGCGAACTTTATCAAAAGTACCAATCGCCGATTGTCGCTATCATGGAAATTGACCAAAAAGATACCGGAAGTTATGGCATCATAAAAGGTTCGCCGTTAGAAGACGGCGTATACCGGATTGAAGATATGGTGGAAAAGCCCGCGCCCGAAGAGGCGCCTTCTAACCTTGCCGCCATTGGCCGCTATATTTTAACCGGAGAAATTTTTGACATTTTACGAGAAATTCCCCCCGGTAAAAACGGCGAGATACAGCTTACCGACGCTATTCGCGAAATGGCAAAAACCCGGCAGGTGCTGGCTTACCGCTTTCGCGGAAAGCGCTACGATTGCGGGAACGTCGACGGGTTTGTTCAGGCGACCGGCGATTTTTACCGCCTCTTGCAAAACGGCGAATTATAAAAAAAGCTTAAGCCTTGCCTGAAACCAGAAACCAGGGGTTGAGCAGGTTCTCTTTATTATAGACCATCTCTTCGCCCGAAGGGTAGATTTCAATGTGCGCGCCGGCCGCTAAAACAACGGCATGGGCGGCAGCGGTATCCCATTCCATGGTGGGTCCGAAGCGGGGGTAATAGTCGGCTTTGCCTTCGGCAACCAGACAAAGTTTTAAGGAACTTCCCGTCTCTACCATCTCTACCGTTTCAAATTTTGTTTTCAGGGCATCGATATACTCTTTTGTTTCATCGGAAAGGTGAAAGCGGCTGGCGACAACATGAGCTGTTTTTTTGTCGATTTGGTCGGGCTGAATTTTTTTCGTTGAGCCGTTTTCAATGCAAAACGCACCCGCGCCGGATTCTCCGTAATAAAGCTTGCCCTTGGCCGGGGCGTTTACGACGCCCAGGACCGGTTGGTGACCCGAGATCAGCGCAATGTTGACCGTAAAATCGCCTGTTTTGTTGATAAAATCTTTGGTGCCGTCTAGCGGGTCGACGAGCCAAAAACTGCTCCAGTTTTTTCTTTCTTCATAGTCGACCGACTTGCTTTCTTCTGAAAGAATGGGAATATCCGGCGTCGCTTCTTTCAGCATTCTGAGAATCACTTCGTTTGAAGCCAGGTCGGCTTCTGTCAGGGGCGAGCGGTCTTCTTTTAAGCTGACCTGATACTCTTTTTGGTAGATCTCCATGATTTTTTCGCCTGCCGCTTTGGCGATTTCGCATATTTTTTCAATTTCAATATTTTGTTTTGTCATATCACTTTTCTTGATTTAAAGTCAAAAGACGCGTTTTAAACGGTTTCTTTTAATTTAATAAAATTATGTTTATCTAGATATTCCAGAATATGATTTACGCTCCATTCGACCGAGTGGTTTGCCGTTTCAATGACTATTTCGGCATCCGTGGGTTCTTCATAAGGGTCGGTGATTCCCGTGAAATTTGAAATTTCGCCGGTGCGCGCTTTTTTGTAAAGCCCCTTGACATCGCGCCCTTCGCAAACTTCCAGCGAGGCTTTGACATAGACTTCGATAAATTCGCCCGGTTCCAGCATCTCGCGCACCATCTTACGGTCGGCCTGGTAGGGCGAAATAAAAGCCGATAAGGCAATGATGCCCGAATCGACGAAAAGGGCGCAAAGCTCGCCGATTCGGCGGATATTTTCTACGCGGTCTTTTTCAGAGAAGCCGAGGTCTTTGTTGATACGGCGGCGCACATTGTCGCCGTCCAGTACATACGCATGAACCCCGCGCGAAACGAGTTCGGCTTCAAGTGCGTGCGATAACGTGGACTTCCCCGATCCGGAAAGCCCGGTAAACCAGATGACTCCCGAACGGTGGTTTTTTATTTTTTGGCGATCGTCTTTGTTGACAATCCCTTCATGAGGTATGATATACTTTTGCACTGACATATTCTTGTAGCCCGTTCAGACAAGATTCGGTTTTTAAAAACCGATCACGCCATCAAAGGCAAAAGATACAGAATGTAAAGCAGGTTTATGGGTTCTTTTTCTTGGCTTGCGTTTCAAATCGATTGCCAGGGTGCGCTTACCGTTCAACTCTGGACCTCCCCGTGTCGACGTCGGTGGCCGGGGGTCAAGCGCGTATGAAAACTTTGCCAGATTCCGAAAAACCGGAAAAACTTGTTTCCTGGGTTTACATTCTGCAAGTTGCGGGCGGCAAATACTACACAGGTTGGACAAACCGCCTGGAAAAACGGATGGCCGCTCACTGGCAGAAAAAAACAGCCGATGGAAAAAGCCCCGGCGCAGGGGCAAAGTTTACCCGGAGTTTTCGCCCGCAGCGAATCATGGCGGTATGGCAGTTAACGGGCGGCCGCTCCGAAGGTCTAAGGGTCGAGAGTTTTCTTAAAAAAAAATCGCGCTCTGAGAAAGAGGGGTTTATTGCCCACCCTGAAAAGCTGACTCAAATTTACCGGGGCGACATTGAAATTTTGCCGTATTCGACAGAGGGGTTGCCGTGGAATTCAAAAAAATAGAGCCGTAAGTCACGGCTGTGTAAGCCAGACTTGAACTTCTTCAAGGGCGAGGTGGTTGCGTTGAAAAACTTCATAATTGGCGCCGGCCATCGGGTAGACCATGATGTCTCCCCCGAATTTCTCGGCGAGCAGTTCCAGCTTTTTTTGCTCGTAAGCCGAGCCTATCCAGAGGAGTTTCTTGCCGGCGAATATATTTTCTTCTAACGTAAGCATTGACGTTGAGGGCGATAAAAAAATCATTCGATCAAAAGAGTAGCCGCCTTCTTCGCCTGTAATAAAGAAAAATTTGCCCCGCGGTATCATGACGGTTGCCGGCGGGCTGTTGAGCCGTTTGAGCTCTTCCGCCAGCGGCAGCGTTCCGGCAAAGCCGGGCGTTTGATTTTTCGGGGGTAGTTTTCCGGATTGAAAATAGACCCTGGCGCGGTATTTGCCGCCGTTTTGGTTGGGCGTCGTTTCAAGCGCGGGGGCTCTCATGACCAGCCACGATGAAAGAAGTTCGGCAAACTCGCGAGCCGCCGCGTCGCTGATTTCATCTTCCAGAGTTGTCGAAGTGAGCAATAGTAGAACGGGTGTTTCGGCTGCGCCCCCTGCAGGGTCGTTTGCACTGTCCGATTCTTTGTTTGTTTCGGGAGTTTCGGGGGCAAAGTAATACGAAACCGGGTACATTTCGGTAGTTAGAGTCATGACATTGGCGTCATAACGGGCTTCGCCTTTCCAGTCGCCGTACCACTCTCCATGTCTCCATTGGTCTTGAGCCCGGCCGCCGTGTGCGGGGACCAAAAGAGCGGAAGTGGCAAAAGCCAGAATGAAAAAATACCGGACGTTCACCAATGGCAATATGTCGCATGGCGGAAGAAAGTAAACCGTTTTTATTTTTCTTTATATTATATGGTGCGGCGCAGGGGAGAGAGGGAAAAAGCGGGTTATCGTTTCCAGAACATGGATAGCCAGCGAAAGCGCCGTTTGCGGTGGTCTTCGAGAAATTCATCCATCATGCAAATGACATCATGGGGGCGGTTCAGGTAGAGGTTGTGCCCTGCGCCGTCGATGATGCGCAAAACCGCGCTGGGCATTGTCTTGGCGAGCGAGGCTGCGAAATCGGCCGGCGTGAGTTTGTCTCTTTTGCCGTAAACCATCAGGGTAGGCAGTTTGTTTTTTACCGCTCTTTTTTCGAGCGAGACCCCTAAAAAAGAGTGCAGGTAGAGTTGGGCGTCGCGGATGGTATGCATTTTTAACACCTGCCGGTAATGTTTCAATTTATTCGGGGTGCGCTTGTTTTTTGTCCAGTACGGAGAAAAACGAGCGTCAAAAGGGAACCGCCCTTTCAGCGCCTTGAAAAAAAGGGCAACGCGCATTGGCAGACCCGAAAGCTGCAGCATTTTTTCAATTTCAAATTCGCTGACCTTGAAGTCAACCATGGTTGAAAGTAAAATGACATGATCAAACGCTTCGGGGGCGTCAAGCGCCATCTGCAGGGCGAGGTATGACCCCATGGAGGCCCCAACCAGGGTGACGGTCTTAACATCGCGGCGCACTTCCCGCACCAGCTGGGTTAACTCGGCGCCCATGGCCGCCAGGGAAAAATTGCCGGGAAGGTCGCGGTAGCTTTGGCCGTGACCGGGCAGGTCGGGGACAATGACCCTGTAATTTGCGGCATAGTGTTCCAGATAAGGCTGAAATGCCTGCTCCCCTGTCTGGTACCAGCTGTGCAGGAATACCATCAAGTCGCCTTCGCCTTTTTCCGTATAATAAATATTTTTGCCGGTCTCTCTTTTTTGTTCGTCCTTTACGGAAAACAAGGGCATGACCGACTATATAACGACGAAACATCCTGCCACTTCAAATTTTTCCTCCGCGAAAGACGGTTTTCAGGCTTTCGGTTTTCTTTCGAGAAACAAACGGTCGAGGCTGTACTTGCCCGCGCCTCGAACGATAAAGAGACCGAGAAACAACAGGTAGTAGAGCGGTATTTCAAAACCGTTATCGGAGGCCTGGAATCCGTTTTCCCAATGGAGTAGAAAAATGGCGACGAGCATAATCACCGAAAGCGGCAATGAGATAACTCTGACACCCAAACCCAGAGCCAGTAGAAAAACGCCGGCCATTTCGGTCGATGCGGCCAGATAAGCATTGAGTAAGGGGAAAGGGATTCCCAAGCCTTGGCTAAACCACTCTGCAACCGACCCGATATCGGACCACTTGTTGATGGCCGGTTCATAAAAGCCGTACGCCAGCACCAGCCGCGCCGCCAGTAGAACAGCATTTTCGCCTTTGTTTGCGATTTCAAGAAATTGTTCATAGTATTTTTTCATGTTTGCCTCTTTTTCATTTGGATATTATATAAACGTTATTTTTACCGGTTGGCGGCCACAAAATCGTTAGCGTCAGGGGGGAGCTTCATCCGGCGTTCTTTTTTTAAAGAATGCCGGATGAAGCGAGGGGGCAGGCTTGCCCCCTTTTCTTTTGAAATCCCGTTTTGTTTTTTATTTTATATTATATGGAAGATTATAGAAAAAAAAATAAAATTTTAAAAAAAGTACTTGTCCCCGTGTCTAACGGCGGTTACGGTATTAGGTAAAAGAAAAAATCCGCAAACCGGATACAGGCAAAGGCGACATGGGTAGAATCAAACATAAAAATCGATTGTCTAATAAGAAGACAAATAAAATATCAACGTTAATTTATTTGGTATATCTTTCTTTTTCTTCATCTCTCATGGCTTTGCCAAAACCTGATTTGACCTTCGGGGAACCGCAGCCTCAGGTAAGTAACAGCACCATTTTTGAAGACGGTTGGGTTCACTTCATTGTCGTCGTGGAAAATAACGGCGAGTCGGCGGCCCAGGATGTCAATGTCGATCTATTCAAGAATGAATCCGGCCAACCGGTGTTGGGCGACCGGGGGCAAATGACGCATGTCATCGAAAATATTGAACCGGGGCAAAAAATCAAAATTGACTATATTTACAAAATGGCTGAATCGGGCTTTTTTCAGGTTTTCTTTGTAATCGACCCTGAAAATGAAATTTCGGAAAGCAATGAAAATAACAACATCTCTTCGGGCCTGGATTTAAACGTTGATACCGAACTGGCGGAAGACAACCAGGAGGCGGTAGCGCCGGATGTGGAGAATGATTCACCTGAGACGCCCAAGGTAATCGGTAAAAATTTTGGCCCTGCCAAACTTGCTTTAAAAGATGACGACTATTACCGGGTTCATATAGGCGGCGGCGAATTCTTTCGGGTCAAGATGCTCTATGACGCCTACATTGCGCCAATGGATCTCTATCTATACAACCCGAGCGGCGACTTGATTGCCTCTTCGGAAAATCGCGGCGATCAGGAAGAGATCGCTCTTGTGGCGCCCCAAAGCGGAAATTATCTTTTAGAGATAAAGAAGTTGGGCGCTAACGACAGCTCTTACCTTTTGGATCTCAAGGCCCGGCGCATGTCTGACCTGAAACTGGAAATTGTATCAACCACTGTCAGCGAACTGACAGACAAGCCTGACCCTATCGAATATCAAAACCTGAACGGAAGCGAAATTGACGGCGACACAACCAAGTATCTGGTGGATATTCATGTCAAGGTCATGGACACGACGGCAACGCCTTATGTCAGCTGGCGTACAAACTGCAGCGACGACGACAGTACCCTGTGGTCTTTCCAGGACCCCTGTACTGAGCCGGACGCCATATACCCGCCCACCTTCGATGTAAACCTTTTTGTAAACCGGACAACTCTGCCAAGGTTAGGCGAGACAGGCGCTCAAGACCCCATTACCGTTACCAAAGCGACATTTAAAACAAGCGAGGAACATGACCCCGAGAACAATGACGATGAAGGAAAATATGGAGATAACTTCACGCAATACTTTAGAAAAAACGAAGCGGAAATTACATTTCATATCATTGTCGGGCCCGGCGATTATACTTTTTCAGCCATTGCAGATACCTCAAATGTAATTCCGGAAATCAGCGAAAGTAACAATGTCAGCCAGTTGTATTACCGGCGGATTGCAGGGGAAACCCCGGTTGACATGTTTGAAGACGAAGACGATATTTTTCCCGGCCCGCTACTGGCGCAAGGCGACTACCCCAAGTTAAGTTGCTGGGACAGCATGGAGTATTTTCACGTTGATGTTCCTCCGTCGAAACGTCTGCAGGTTACTATCGATTATATTCAAACGGGCGATGATTTAATCTTGTATCACCTGGGGAATGATGAAGATGGTTTTCAATATATTTTAGGTAGTTCCGATACCGGGTTGAACCGGGAGTCTATCAGCGTATACAATGCAACGCAGGAAACCAGGCGGCACTATTTTTATGTCAGCGGAAAGCCGGAACAGTATGATTCGCTGGATCATCTGGTCTGGTCGTATTATGCAACCGCCTATTATAATTTAAAAATTGCCCTTACTAACGAATTTGATCACGACGCTGCAATCAATACGTTAAACTATACTCCTTTGTTTCCTTCGTATGGCGACACTGTTTTTATTCAGGCCCAGGTGGAAAACCGGGGAACCCAGCCCCTGGAAAACCTCACTCTTGATTTGTTCATGCTCCCCGAAAGCCGGGTCAGTGTGACGCAAGATGACAGCCCGGTACAATATGAAGTGATTGAGGCGCTGGCGCCCGGAGAGAAAAAGCTCATTGAATTTTCGGTTCCCGTTGCCGATGTCAGCTACAACCTTTTCGGAGTTCTGGACCGCGATAACGCCGTTGCCGAAATTGACAAAGACAATAACGTCTTTGGGCCTGTTCATTTATCGATGGATGCCGCGGACCGGGAGATCAATACGGAGGACGGCTCGTATTATGACGACACTCTGGAGATATCCGCTACATCATATGTAGATGAATTAAACCAGTCGTTCGATACCAACGATGTCTGGCAGACAGCCGTGCCCATTGAAGAAGGTTCGTATAATAATCTGGTGCTGGCTGATAAAGACTGGTACAAAGTGCAACTGGGCGCTTACCAATGGATTAGCGCGAAAGTAAATTTTATACCCGGGATTGGCGACATTGATCTGTTGGTGGGGCGTACTGTCGAAGTGCCGCTCTTTGATGAAAACGGCAACCCCGTCGATGAGAATGGCGAGATCATTCCGGAGGACGGCTCGGTAGAACAGGCGACCATGACGCGCTTTACTACCCTGCGTTACGCCGGCAACCTGGGGGATAGCGAACTCATTCAATATTTTAATGACTCGGCTTCGCCTCTGGAAATCTATCTGGCCGTGTTGCCCCTGGACCAGGCCTTTGACGACTATTCGCTGGAGCTTGTCTCGCTGGATGGTAACGCAAACGGGTTGGCTGATCTGGTCATTGACTCATTTATTACCGTTCCTTCGCCCGTAACGTCAATGATTTATGGCGATGAAGTCATTTCAACCACCGTATCGGTAAAAAATATCGGGAGCTGGATTACGACAAACAGCACTACGCTGGAGTTGTATTATTCATCGGCGCCCCGGGCCGGCGAGTTTGGCGATCTGTATCAGATCGTACCCGTAGGGCTCTTGCCGGGCGAAACCCGCTATTATACCTTTGAGTACTCTTTGCCGGGCGGTTCTTACCCGCTCCATTTTGCGGTGGATCCGGGCAACCGTGTCAATGAATCAAATGAAGAAAACAATGAGGTTTCTGCCCCCTATAATCTGGTGATTCAAGGGGGCCAATCGGGCAATATCGCTTTGTCATTGAGCGATACCCAACTGAATAGTACGGAGCGAACCGTTTCTGCGAATGTGACGGTGCATAATACCACCTACAATACCGACTTTTATTTGAAATTCCGGCTGGTGGGCGGTCCTGACGATCGCGTGGTTTACGAGTGGAACCCGGTCTGGTTTCAAGACAGGTATACGAGCGGTACAAGTACGTACCATTACAGTTTTACCTTTGATCGCTATCTGGTTAACGGAAATGTAAAACTGGAAGTGATTGCCGATTGGGGAAACCGTGTCGGCGAAGACAATGAAAACGACAACTCGGTTGTTTCGGCTGCCAAACTTCATCACTCGCCGGTAAGCAACTTCTCGATTCATACTTTTGGTTCGGATTCGGCCCCGGTCGATACCGTGATGGAAATTTACCGCTATAGCGCTTCGGGCTATGCTTTTTCAAACGGGGTGGTCGACCCGGACCAACTGGTGCTGGTTCGAACCATCGACGATAGAAACGGAGTTTTTGCCGCCGATACCATCGGACTTTTCGGGGGGCAATATTTTATTCGAATCTACGGTTACGGCTCATCGACAGGCGACTATTACATTGCCTCTGACCAGGCCTATTCGGACTGGACAGCCGATGCGGCGATGCCGGTCGATACGTCTGAAAACGACGATACTCCCGGCGAGGCTAACTTTTTGTATGCCAACCAACCGCAACGCAAAACCATTTCGGGCTGGCATGATGAAGACTGGTATCGATTCAAGATGGAATCGATCAAGGTTGAGTTTTCGCCGCTGCTTGCTGCGGACGTAATATCGGCGACCAGCGTAAAACTTTACCGTGACACAGGCGACCCTGCTCGTCCTTTAGAGGAAGTATTGGCGGATGAGCTCGATGAAATCGGTTTTCAACAAGCCGGAACCTCTTTTTATATTCAGGGAACTTTGCAACCCGGCAGGTATTTTATCAGCGTAACGGGCCCTGCCGAAGCGGGCGACTACGGCGTTGTCTATAACAGTTCTTCTATGGAGCCTGTCGCCGGGGTGGGGCTGCACGACCCGAATGGAATATATGAGGCCGATACGAACGAAACCAATAACAGCCCGGCTGAGGCGACACCCCTTGCGCCTGGCGCCGGTACGCTTTCTAACTTGATCGGGGTAAACGATACGGACTGGTATTATATTGAGGCGGGTTTATAAAATGCAGATTTGTAATATAATAGAAAGAAAAAACATGCAAAGTCAACACCACAAGAGCATGAGAACTGCTGTGCTGGCGCGAGGGTTGGCGCTACTGGCGGCTCTTTTTATCTTGTCTCCGGCCGGCGCGTCTTTTGCCCAAAGCGCACAAGAGCAAAATGCAACGCCCAGCCCCGGCGTAAAACCGTTGCAAGAGGCGAAACAAGGGCACGAAAATCCGGATACTCCGGAGTTTCAGGAAAAAGAAGCGAAAAAAAACCAGAAAGCTTTGCACCCGGAGAACGGACCTTCGGCTTCAACCCCTGCAAAATCCGAAAAGCAGCGCAAAGAACTGGGGCAAAAAACGCAGGAAAAAAAGAAATTAAAAAACGAATCTTACCGACGTTATTCGGGGACTGGGCGATAAAATGTGGAACATGAAAACAAAGGTCTGGTATAAGGCCGTCACCGTATTGATTATCTATTTTTTTAGCTACCCGTTGCTGGTAACGCCTTTGATGGCTGCCCCTCCGGCGCATGCATCGAGCCCCGGGGCGTCATCAAGCATGCGCCTGATGGGCGTTGAAAAAGATATACCTCCGGGGCATCTTGACGAAGAGGGCGAAGACGAAGTTGTTTTCAGAAAAGTCAAGGTAAAGATACCCAAAGGGGCTTTGAAAAAGGCAACCAGAATCGGGGTTCGCCCGTTAAAGACAGATGAAGTACCCGCCTTTGACGAGGGGATGTATAACGCCACGGCAGAATACGCCGGTTATGAGTTCACCCCGCACGGCACGAAATTTCAAAAACCCGTCAAGATAGAGCTGCCTTATAACCCGGAGTATATCCCCGAAGATATGGGGATTGAAAATCTGCATACATACTATTTTGACGAAGAAGAGGGCAAGTGGGTTCGTTTAAAAAGAATTCGCATTGACCAGAAAAACCAGGTCATTATTTCAATGACAACGCACTTTACGAAGATGGTCAACTCTACCTTAACCTTGCCCGAAAGTCCCAAGCCGATGAGCTATAACCCCAATACCTTGAAAGATATCAAAGCGGCTGATCCTTCGGCGGGGGTTGGCTTGATTGAACCGCCCAGGGCGAGCCAGAACGGGGGCAACTCGTTAAACTACCCGATTGAAGTGCCGCCGGGAAGAGCCGGTATGCAGCCGCAACTTGCCATTAGCTACAATTCTTCGGGTTCAAACGGCTGGCTGGGCGCCGGCTGGGATTTATCGGTACCCTCAATTACCATCGATACAAGATTTGGCGTGCCCAAATACGAAGGGCGCGATGTAGATAATTCCGGGGACCCCGACATCTACCTGTTGAACGGGCAGGAGCTGATCGAAGCCGGCAGCGGCTACCTTGACGACGCCCCCAACAGCGCCACCCGCCAGTATTACCGCCCCAAAGCCGAAGGCGCCTTTCAAGAGATCATTCGTCACGGAGATAGCGCGGAAAACTATACCTGGGAGATTCGCGATAAAAACGGCCGCGTCTCTTACTACGGTAAAAAACAAAACGCCGCGGCAGAAAATGCCTCCGGGATTTCAGTGCTGGCGAGCAACCGCGATATTGACCATGACCTGAACAGCTCTACGCCTTCGATTCGCCCGATCTACCAGTGGAATCTTGACATGCAGGTGGACGCGCACGGAAATTGCGTTGAGTATTTTTACTCAAAAGACGATGTGACCTATACCCACAAAGAACCCGGCGTGCAGATTTATCTCGATAGCGTAAGCTATACGGGCACCTTTGACGAAACAAACCATTCATGCAATGGAACCAAATTTGAAGTTGTCTTTAACAAAGACAGTTCGCGCCCGGATATCATCAGCTCTGCCAGAAGCCGCTTTAAAATTACCACCCGAAAAAGATTGACCGAAGTCGCGGTTTTGTATGACGACGGAACGGAAGCCAAAGATCCAGTGCGAAGATACCAGTTGCAATACGCAACCGGAAACTCATCAAACAAAAGTCTGTTACAACAAATAACGGTCTTTGGCGATAATAACGGCGAATTTTACAGCTATGATTTCGACTACTATGATTTGCCCGAAAAGTTAAACGGCGATGAGGTAATTGGAAATTATTTATTCGATAACAAAGGCGAATTCGGGGGAGGCCCGTCTTCGTTAACCCAGGTGGGCGCCGAGGGCTCGGTAATGGATTACATTACGGACCGGACCAGCCCCGACCTGACCCATAGCGAATCAAGCGGCTCTTCGCTGGGCGTTTCTGTCGGATTTGAAGTAAAGCTGGGAAGCGCCGGCTCGGATGTCGCTTTTGATGTAGGTTATAACGATACCCGGACCGATTCAAAATACGTTTTAATGGATTTAACGGGCGATAATTTGCCCGACCAGGTCGTAAAAAAAGAGAGCGAAGACGACTTTTACGTTTATAAAAACCTGGGGAACTCTTTTGCCACAACCCCGTTCAAAATGGAATCTGATAACGCTTTGGGGCAAAACAAGTGGTTTGAATTTTTAAGCAAAATTCTCGAGGTCATTGAGCCGGTGGTGCGGGCGGTTCGCCCGGTTGTAAAGGTACTCTCTGCCATCATGAGAGTTTTAAATAAAATTCCGGATGAGTTCTTGCCCGGGGTGAAATTGATTATTCAATCGATTGGCGGCTCTGTGACAACGATGGTCGAATCGTTTACTTTTTTTGACACCCTGTATCAGATTCTCCGGTCGATTGTCGGAAGAGATATCAGCGACTTTTTCTCGATTGAAAAAAACAGAAGCCTGAACTTCGGGGGCGGCGCCAACTTTGTTCTGGGCAGCAAAAAGGCATCGGTTTCTTTATCGGGTAATTTAAGCGATACCGACGCCAGAACGCTTTTTCAGGATCTTAATGGGGACGGGTTTGTCGACCAATTGGTCAAACCCAAAAACGGATCGGCGATTATAAAATACAACAACGGCAACTCGCTTGAAACGAACAACTACACAGGGTACACCGGAGGTCCCGGCGGAAGTTTTACAATCATGGGCCCTGAAGAGGCCCAGGAGTACAAAAATAACTTCTTTATGACAAGCGGCGTACGCCGTTGGAGCGCCCCTAAAAAAGGGAAAATCGTAATTGACGGCGAAGTAAAAAAACTACAGGGCCAGGCCAAAGATGGCGTAGTCGCTACGATAGCCCTGCAAAAAATTCTCGAAACGGAACGAACCGTTTTTGAAGCTCGCAAGATAAATTCGGGTTCAGACAGCGACGTTGCCGCCGAATATGAACTTGTTCCCGTTCTGGATAATGACGGCAACGAAGTAAAACGCCTGGTAAAAGAGGTAGAGACAGGTTCCAGCAAGGATTTATGGGTAAAAGAAATCGGACCGGACGACACCGAAGTCTACGGACACTCTCTTGAAATAGAAATTGAAAAAGGAGATTCAATCGCCTTTTTCACCGAATCAATCGACTTTACCGAAAAAGACGACGTCTCCTGGTCGCCTGTCATCACCTACGTAAGATCGGACGCCCTGGAAGGAGAAAGCGACTACGGGTGCGAACCCGCCTTTGACGACCGCTGTATTGACCGGGGGGGCAGAAAAGAACTGCCGGTAAACGACCGCTACAGCGCCCGCGACGACTTCTACCTGCCCACGGGATTAAACTACGACTGGGACATGCCCGACATGGGAGGAAATTTTCCGGCGTACCGCGGGTGGAGCTACGAAGAGTGGGATAGAACTTTCATCCGGGACATGGACCACGACGGCGACAACGACTTTGCCGACGACAATGACGGCAACCCCGATACCGACCCCGACCTGGAACCCGATATTTACTGGGGCCGCTACATCGCCCGCCTGAACCCCGACACGGAAAGAGGGACATACGTAGGCAGCGCCGGCCAAAACGTCTATGTTACACCGACCAAAATGAAATCATCGCGCGTCGGCGGAGACGGAGCAGTAGCTTCATTAATTGAAATACAAAACACGCCCAACACGATCACGGTAACCGATGTCAGCGGACAAGACGCCGGAAACCCGCCGGACGACAGCGGGATCAATTACTTGCGGCAAAGCTCCTCGATTGGAGGCAGCGTATCGATCAGTTTCGCCAGTTTGTCAGGATCGTTAAACACCAGCTCATCAAAGACCCATTTTGAATTTGCCGACCTGAACGGCGACAGATACCCCGACATGATCCAGAGAAACGGTGAAAGCGACATCAATGTATCGTATAACCTGGACGGAAAAGGTTTCTCGAGCTACAGTAACCTGCCCGGTTTTATTGAGGAAATTCGAAAAACGACAAACAACAGCGTGGGAATTGGCGTAGGAAAAGGCCTGACCCCGTTGATCTCTTCAAGAGGAACAACCAAAAGAGACGTACCGGCTATGGCAGGCACCGTAGACAAAAACAGCGGCGCAGAAGGCTGGAAAGTGCTGCCGCCCGGCGGCCCGTCCCTCAGCGCCGGAGGATCAATCGGCTTTTCACGTTCAAACTATGAATTCATGGACATAAACGGCGACGGACTCAACGACTACGTGATTAAGGAAAACGGAAAACTAAAAGTACACATCAACTACGGCGACGGCTTCAGCACATCGGCAGAAGAATACGACATCGGCGGCGTAGCAATCAACCCCGGACTGACATCGGACGTAAGCAACGTAATCGGCAAAGCCGGAGGCAACTTTACCTTTACGGAAGTAAAAGACTCTTTGCGATACAGCACCTCATCAAGCGCCTACTTTGGCGGCAACCTGCCCATCTACGGAGTCAGCGCCAGATCGGGAAGCAACAACAGCCGCTCGGCAAACCGCAGCTACCTCGACATGATCGACATTAATGGAGACGGCCTCATCGACGTCTTCTGGAAAGAAAATGAAAATGACAGCTACTACTGGGTACGCATCAACCGCGGCAACAACTTTGCCCCCAAACAAAAACTCTACCGCCCAAGCTGGGGACTGAGCAACGCCGACGATGAAGACTACCTGACCTTCTCCGGAGGAGTCTCCAGAAGCGCAAACTTCGGACTGGAAATCGCCATACCGATACCGCTGCCGGACCCAAGTAGCAAACGCGTCATCGTCACCCCCAACTTTGGCGGATCGGACTCGCAAAACTCGGCAGAGCTAAGCCTGCAAGACATCAACGGCGACGGGCTAGTCGACCATGTCTACCGGGGAAACCGGGACACAAGCAAAGTCTACGCCAAACTGAACCGAAACGACAAAACCAATCTTTTGAAAAAAGTAACCAACCCCATTGGCGGCCAAATGGTATTTCACTACGACAGAAAAGGAAACACCGTAGAACATGCAGGCTCCATTACGGTCTTATCAAAAGTCGAAGTCTTCCCGGGCGTGACCATGGACGAAAAAAACCCCAACGCCCCGGAGATGCCCGATAAAATTTCATCGGAACAAACGAGCGACACCGTAGAAAGAGAAGTCTACACCACCCGCTACGAATACGAAAACGCAAAATACAACAGAAACGAAAGACAATCATACGGCTTTGCACAAGTCAGAGAAATCAGAGCCGACGGCACAAAAACCGTCACCGACTACTACAACACCTATGACGACGCCCACACCCTGGTTGTCGACAACAACGGACAGGACATAACCGTACACGGCTACATCTCCAAAAGCCTGGTCAAAAGCACCACAACCCTGGACGCATCGGCAACCCCCAAAGAACTAAGAAAAACCGAAAACAACTACGGCCTCATACGAGGGACCATTCGGGACGACATCGCCTGGTACGGCTTTTTGCCGATGATCGAACAACGATCAACCTACAAAGAAGCGGGAAGCTCTGCCGAAAAAGTCAACATCGTCACCTACAGCTACAACGCCTTAGGCGACGTCACCTCTGAAATCGACGAAGGCGACGACAAAGACCACCTTGACGACACCTTCTTGACCATTGACTACGAAGGGGCCTCAACCTTCAACGGAAGATACATCGTATCGAAA
>JBNLDQ010000017.1:0-6915 GCA_050304475.1 Turneriellaceae bacterium
GGGTCCGGCCATGGTGCCGACGCCGTTGCCGCACCCCTTTATGGGCGAAATCGACGGTGATTTAAGCTCCGATGTCAATATCGAAGGCAGCCCCGCAGCCACCGTAGACTCAACCGCTTCAAATAACCCGCCGCATATCCCGCAAGGCGCAAGCTTTCAATCGCCGCCGGCAGACAAGGGCAAGATTACCATGGGCAGCGCTACCGTGAATATCAATGGAAAGCAAGCGGCTCGAAACGGCGATATGGCGGAAACATGCAATGACCCGGCGGACCTTCCGGTCGGCACTGTCATTGCCGTCGGAACCGTAATGATAGGGTAACACAAAGGAGAAGATGGATGAACCAGGTTGACTTTTTAGGCAAGGGCTTTTCGTACCCCTTTCGCATGGACACTGAACTCGGTCAAATGGCTACCTCGGAAGGCGTAGCGCTGGTCGAAGAATCGATTCGTATTTTGCTTGGTACGAAAAAAGGCGAGCGCGTGATGCGCCCGGACTTTGGCGCCGATCTTGATTCCATCGTGTTTAGTCCGATCCAGGCCAATACCTTTGCCATGATCCAAAAGTATATCAAAGATTGTCTTGATAAATGGGAACCCCGGATTGAAGTCAAAGAAGTGACCGTTACCCCCGATGCAAACGAAGGGAACAAAATCATCATTGATCTGGAATACGAAATTCTTTCGCATAACTCGATTCACAACATGGTATATCCGTTTTATCTGGAGGGCAGTAAATAATGAGCTGTGGAAAATCGCCTAAAATTGACTACCGGTCCGAAACGGAACTGTACAAAGATCTGACAGATCAAATTATCCGCCATTCCCGCGCGTGGGATCAAACGCCGGGGGATGGGGCGTTACTAAAAAGCGACCCGTTTGCCAATTCCATCATCATGAGCTTTCTGCGCATTTTTCAAGTAATGCAAGAAAGGTTAAACAAGGTTCCCCAGAAGCATTTCATCGCCTTTCTCGATATGCTGGCGATGAAGATGCGCCACCCGGAATCGGCCAGAACCCCGATTAGTTTTTCGCTGACCAAAAGCGCCCGCCGCTGGACTCTTGTGCCCGAAGGGGTTCAAATTGCCAGCGATACGCCTGAAGCGCCTACGCCGGTTGTTTTTGAAACCATCGAAGACATTGCCGTGATCTTGCCGCGCCCGGTAAAAGCGGTCAGTACGCGCCCGCTCAAAGATACTCATACCCTGCATAATCATGGTCTTTTTGACGTAACCGAAAACACCGTAGAAAACTTTTTTGAAGGAACGGAGACATTGCCCCACCGCCTTTACCTGGGCGAGCCGAGTCTGGGCGAACTGGTGCCGGGCGACAGCGTTAAAATCATAATTGAATTAAACTCCGCTCAAGATGTAGCTCTTTTTTTGAAAATGCAGCCAAAGTTGCTTTATTTTCATGATGAACTAGAGACATTTGTACCGATACCAGGCATTACTTTTGTATTGTACGGAGATTTACCGCAAGATGAAAAAGATAAAATCGATGGATTGGGTCTGGGTGTGGGTGCGGGTCCTCTGACTATCGAAGAACAAGAAAGGTTTATTTTTGCCGCCTTGCCAGTGATTGACCCGGATACGCAAGCAGTAACGTATACCTCAAATGTTACCTTGACGCGTACACCGGCGGCCACGGCCATTAAAGGACATCGCATTGACCCAAATGCCGATTTGACCGTTGACTTTGCGTATGAACCGTACGAACTTGAAGATGTCTGGCTGGCCATTGACGGCGTTCCCGACCCGAAACAAATTGATCAGGTCAAGGAAGGTCAGATCAACATTCGAGAGATTAAATTTTCTTATGCGCTAGCGGGCGGAATGACGGTACAAACTGCCGGGATGGCCTTTACAAACCGGGCAAAGACAGATCTAAGCCTGGACTTTTTTCCGTTAGGCGCTGCGCCTAAATTTAACGATACCTTTTATTTTGGCAATGAAGAACTCTTTGCCAGAGAAAAGGGCGACCTTCAAGTTACCTTTGATTTTTCGCCAAATTACCCTGCGCCGATGCCGGGCATCAACGGTACGCCCCGGTTGATTTGGGAATTTTTTGGCGAAAACGGGTGGAAGGAAATTACCTGGGATCTGGTGTTGGATGTAACTACTACAGTTACGAATGACCCGGCTACCAATACCGACACGGTGGTAGTTACGCATGAGATTTGGCCACGGGGTCCAAGGGGTGCAAATCCGGTATGGAAATCCATTACAACCACAACCTGGGGACCAACTTTAATAAACAACGTCTCAACGCTCACACGGACAATCTCTCAGGAATTTCCGTATTCACCTAATGATAACGTGAACGGAAATCCAGTTCCCGTAACGGGGCCGTATGTCTTACCGAAACCGGAAGAGTTTACTACAGACGATATAACCGCCGGCTTAACCATCGGACACACGTATGATGCGAATGGCAACTCTATTGCAAAGCCGATTCCGATCCTGTTAAAACTGCCTGCTGAGGATCAGGTTGCCGACGGCCAACACGGAATTGTAAAATTTGCCAAAACAAAAATACACTCGAAAGAAAACAACTGGTTGCGGGCCCGGTTGGCCAAGGGCGATTACGGAAAATCCGTACCCCCGCGTTTTACTATGCAGATGACCGGCAATACCATTGCACTTGACGACCAAGGCGATGTGATTTATAATCTAGTGAACACCCCGCAAGAACCGCAACCGCCCTGTCTGGTAGAAGTTCAAATTGCGCACACTCCGCCGGGGGCTGCGGTGATTCCGGCGCATACCGTATCTTTTAATAACTATTACTATCGCGATCTTACCGGGTTGAGCGGGTACACCCCATTCTTGTTTTTTAAAGATCACACCCCGACATTGTATGTGGGGTTTAACGAATCGCTGTCCGAGTTGCCCGTGACGCTTTTTCTGTCATTGTTAAAACAGGATAAGGTTTCGGAACTCTATCTTCTCAATACCGAACCCCCGAAAGTGTTCTGGGAATATTGGGATAATGGCTGGAAAACCCTGCAAATAGACGATCGCACCAATGACATGCGTAACCGCGATATTGTCAAATTCCGGGCGCCGGAAGCTCTCGATAAAACACTTTTGTTTGATGAAGAGTTGTACTGGCTTCGCGCCCGCATGGAGCGCGACGAACCTTCGCTTACCATTAAGGCAGACGGTTTGTACAACAATGTCGCCTGGGCTCACCAGTATGTGACCATTGATAAAGAAGTTATGGGTTCGGGCAACGGCTTGCCGGGGCAAAGAGTCAAGTTTAAGAATAAACCGGTCTTGACGGGGGAAAAAGTCTATGTTCGCGACGACATTATTTCGGACTATGAAATTAACCAGTATCGAAAAACCCACGGGGAAGATGCGGTCATTGAAGAATTTAACACGTTTACCAATAAAATAGACACCTGGGTCCGCTGGATGCCTGTCGACCATTTCTACTTCTCTGAAAAAGACAGCCGGCATTACTATATCGATCGTATTCAAGGTGGGATTATTTTTGGCAACAATACCAACGGGATGATCCCGCCGAAGGCAAAGAACAATCTGCTTTGTCTGCATTACCGCTATGGGGGAGGCGAGCAGGGCAACCTGGGTATCGATACCGTAAAAAAACTGCGAACGGGGATTCCCTATGTCGAGGCGGTTGTTAACTTTTTACCGACCTTTGGCGGAGAAAAAGCGGATGATATCAATTCGCTGGTGGCCAACGCTCCCAGTACCCTGAAAAGCGGGAACCGCGCGGTAACGGAAGATGATTTTATCTTTATGGTAAAACAGGCCAGCGGACAGGTCGCGAGAGTAAAATGTCTTCCTGCCACCGATGTATCCGGCGCTTTTCACCCCGGCTATATTACGCTGATTGTTCTGCCCTATTCGGATGATACCAAGCCGGTTTTGCACAATGAAATCATTGATGACATTGAGCTTTACCTTTCGGAACGAATGAACTATAATCTGCATGAGGCAAAGCCAAAGCAGGTGAATTTAGTCTCTCCGAAATATGTCAAATGTTCGGTGGATGTGATCATTGCCGAATATACCGACATTAACGAAAGTCTTGCCGCGGAAAACGAAATCAAGGCGGCGTTAACCCGGTATTTTCACGCCAACCGCGGGGGGACCGAGGGAACCGGCTGGCCGTTCGGTAGAAATGTTCCCATATCAGAACTTGTCCAGATTGCGGAAAAATCGAAAGCCGTATCCTTGATTTCAAAAATTTCGGTAACGCCGTCAATGCAGCAGTTTCAATTTGTTTTTAAGAGCGGAATCAGGAATCCGTACCCGAAACATTCGCTGGTTAGTCTTAAAAATTTTGATGTGCAGGCCGGTTTACCGGGCGAGATGCAGTTTTATATACCGAAACCGATACTTGTCGATAACAATAATCCGCCATCAAACAGATTAACGGTGGTTGGCTTTAAAGAGGGCGATCAGATTCAGGTCAGCAGCCCTGACGGGAGCTTAACCACCGAAATACTTGTAATCGCCAATGTCGGGTATGATTACCTTGAAATTGACCGGGCCTTTTTACCCGACCTGAAGCCGGGGTATATAGTGAAAACCCTGGAAGGCAGAGTCAAATCGTACTTGTTAAATGAAATTAAATCGGGGAAACAAGCGGCCCGGTTTGAAATTGCCGTGCCGGAAAAAATAGATAAAACCGGTTTTGATGAAATTAAAGGTCGAATTACCGTAAGTTACAAAAACGCTTCCGAGAACGTAGCCCTGCGGGAAGTCTCGCGAGAGATCACAAACCTTGCTTTAGTTGATTCTGTACAGTATTATTATGTCAAACTGGAACCCTCATTCAAAAGCCATACATTTGTTACGATGGATTTTCCAAAAGGGACGCCGGTTCAGATCGGAAACAAGCAGGAGATTCAAATGTTGCTGAATGCCGATCACAAGGGCGGCGAAGCGGTGGACAAACTCTGGTGCCGGAGCTTTCAGGTGGGGGATACTGTTGAAGTCGCGGATAACTCGGCGGGGGTTCTGCTGGAAGCGACAGTAAAAGATCTTGCTGGGCTCAAAGTTTTTATTGAAAATATTATAATACTACAGGATATACCAATTGATAAGTCACAATGTGTTCTTCGTACAAAAGACAGGCTGGTCCGTTTCCCGTTAGATGCCAATACACCTCAATCGGCGCCTGAGCCAATCGTAAATCTTCCTTTTCCGGATCCTCTTGGATTGTATATTCAACATCCTAAATCTTCTTACGGGAATCAGGATATAGTCATCGGAGATTTTAGCGAAACAACATATGTGCTAAAAGAAGCGCATTTAATCAATACCGGAGCGTCGATCGTTCCGATGCGAATGGTGTATCTCGAAAACAACTATCTAACCTACTCGGGCGAACATACCGTAGAACAGGAGGGAATCTAAAATGGCCTTGCCTTTACCGAATTTAGACGATCGAACCTATGAGCAACTCGTCGCAGAGATGATCGAGTTGTTGCCCAGAAACAACAAGGAGTGGACCAACCAGAACGCCAGCGACCCGGGCGTCATGCTGCTTGAGCTATTTGCCTACCTGATAGAGATGGACATCTTTCAGCTCAACCGGATACCCTTGATGAGCTATGTCAAGCTGCTGAACCTGGTAGAGGTGGATGTCCCTTATGATACGGCCATTGATTCCACTACCAATGCGCAGATTGATCCGCTGACCCGGGAAAAAGTCGAAATCGGTATCAAGCAGGCTTTGACCAATATGGCGTACCTGCGGGCGATTGCAGAACCGGATATCAGGACTTTAATTGAAGACGTTCTTTTGCCCAAAGGAATTATTTCGCGCGCGTTTATCTACCCGGACAAATACATTAAAAAGAACTTTTGGGAAACAACAGCCCCGAACAATACCATTGATACGCTGACGCAGGTAGCCGATATCAACAAACCTATCTTGGCCGAACGCGAAAAAGACGGCTATACATTGATTCTTTTGTCCGTAGACAACTCTCCGTTCATGATGGAGCAGGATAACCCGTGCCTGCAGCAGGTTGCCATTGATCGAACGTTACCCCGTTATACGCTAAGCTATGCCGACATGAATGAAGTGCGCGAAAAAATCAGGCAAAGAAGAATGCTGACCGACAGGATTCAAATCCACCAGGCGAGAATATGCCGGATTATCTTGTATGTCGAGGTATTGCCGGTGAAAACGGCCAACCTTGAAACGCTGGCTCAATTGATTCGCGACAACCTGTTGAACTTTTTTTGCCCTGTCTGGGGCGGGGGCGAATCAACGGGGTTTGCCGTAGGACGTTCTTTTAAAATATCCGAAGTGATTGCGGTTCTGGAAGAGACGGAAGGGGTCGATTTTACGGAAAATGTGATCGCATGGTATGAAGACTTAAACGGACAATGGCAGGTGATCTCTCAGGTGTTTAAACCGGAATATTATGAGCAAATCTGGCTGGAAAGCGGACCGTTAGCAGAGACTTTACCAAATCCTGAAAAAACAAACACAAACATAGTTTTTACCGAGGGGATCATGATCCCTTTATAGAAGAAACCAAACAAAGGATGAATTGAAATGGTATTATCGGAATACATGAAACTTTTGCCCTCTTATTTTCAAAAACAGGGAGGGGATTTTTTAAATGATTTTTTAAAGGGTTTTGAAGAGATACTTACCCGAACCTACTGGGATCAAACAATCATTCAACAAGTATCGACGATAACCTCTACGTATCAAATTTTCCCTCTCTGGCCCTCTTTTGACGCCCAGATGGAAAATATTTTCTTACAAACCGGCGTAAGCCCCAATCATTATCGAAAACACAAATCCGAAATTGCCGTATTTTTTACGACGCTTGATTTGTTTACGTTATTTTATGAATTTTTCATTTTATATTTTGTGATTAACGTGGTAGCTCCCCCGGCTGTACCCGATCCGTCTAAT
>JBNLDQ010000018.1:0-66954 GCA_050304475.1 Turneriellaceae bacterium
GGGGCAGGCTTGCCCCCTATTGATATTGAAGCAAGGTCTGCAGCCCCGAAGTCGGGCGCGCGACCAAGCGGAGGTCCAACGGCAGTGGCCGAAGCGAGGAAGTGTCGAAAGCTAAAATGCTTTCGGCCGGCAGAAAAGCTCAATCCGTTAAATGAAGTTGGCAATTAGAATATAAAATATTATTATAGCAAGAAAATAAAGCCGAATTATTTTAAGGCCTCCTTTTCGGCGTTCACTGGTAATAATATGGTGAACTTGGCACCAGTCCCAAGGTTTTTTTCTACATTTTCAGCAAAAATTCGACCATTATGACTTTCTACAAATATTTTGGCATTGTACAAACCATAACCATGGCCATCGCCAGACCTAATATTTTCAGGGTTTTGACCCGTGGTGTACTGATCGAAAATTGAATTTAAATCTTTGGTTTTCAATCCAGGACCATTATCCGTAATTTGAATGGTTACCCATCCACCAGTGTAACCCAGCTTCACTTTAATGAAACCACCTATTGGTGTGAATCGTAAGGCATTCGATATTAGGTTGTTAAACACATGAAGTTTAATACGACTAAAATCCCAATAAACTTTTGGTAAATCTTCGTCTACTTCTAAATCCAACTGTATTGACTTCGCTTTGGCTTCAATTTCAAAAACCTCTAAAGATGTAGAAATTTCGCCTTTTACATCATTTACCCAACTGAAATCCGGTGATTCTTTCCCGGCTTCGATTTTAGCCATGGTCAAAATATTTTCTACAAGTGAAAAAATATTATGGCCTGCAATTGAAATCTGTTCAATTGATTTTAGGGCTATTGGGTCAGGATAATTTTCCTGCAATTCCGATTTTAGTAAATCTGCAAAGCCTATAATCCCATTCAACGGTGACTTTAGGTCGTGAGTTACCATTGATACTAACCTGTTTGTTTCTTTTTTTTCTATTGTTTTCATAAAAAATAAATATAAATACATAGTAAAGAATAGGTGAAGAGAAAGTTAAAAATGGGTTAAATTTACTATTATAAATCAATAGAAATTCTCAGTGGAGAAAAAATAAATTGCCAATTTTGCATAACGTTTTGAGATTCATCTGAAGTTTTGGAGCATCAAGGCCCAATTTATGAGCGCCGAATTAACCTCAATAATTTGCGCGAGGCCGGGCGGGTTAGCGAAGGCGAAGCGTTGCCGCAGGCCAAAGCATTTGAAAATGTGCCCGAGCGGTTTGAAAAGTTACGTATAAAACCTCAGAACAAAAATTCACCGCGCCGGGCCGCCGGCTCGCGAAGCGAGACGGGGCCGTTAGATTAATACGTTGGGGGTAGCGTAAAAGGCGAAGCCTTTGTAGCGAGGGGGCAAGCTTGCCCCCTATTGAAATGAAAACAAGGCCTTCAGCCGCGAAGTTCGGACGCGCGACCGAACGGAGGCGTAGCGGTAGCGGTCGTAGTGAGGAAGTGTCGAAAGCTAAGATGCTTTCGACCAGCAGAAAATCTCTGTTATCTGAAGTTGCAGGTCGTACTTTATTTATAAGGTTTTAGGTGATCATTTAGCCAATTAGTAAAATTTTCTTTTGAAAGTTCACTACTTGCTAATTGTAGAATAATAATCTCTTGCTCGTCTACAGAAGCATCAAGTTCAAAGCCATTTAAAACCAAGAATGTTTCCATTGCGGCATGACCGATTCTTTTATTTCCATCTATAAAAGCATGATTCTAAACTAATGAATAACAGAGAATAGATGCTTTTTCAGCTAAGGATGATTCAAGATCATCACCATTAAATGACATCCGTGGTTGAGAGATAGCGGATTCAACTAGCCCGAGGTCTCTAATGCCAGATGCACCACCTGACTCTAAAATAACTTTTTTGTATAGAAGTAAAAGTTCGGATAAAGATAAATAACGATAATTCATGCAAGTCGTTTGTACAATTCTTTATTCTTTTGAAGTACATAACTTGATGCTTTTTCAAAATCTTTTTTGCCATTAGCAATTTGATCATTTAAAAGGGATTGCATTAATTGAGTTGAATTTACACCTAATTCTTTAGCTGTCTCTTCAATAAGATCAAATTTTTCATTTGGTATGTCCAATGTTACTTTCATTAATAGTATCATAGTAAAATATAATCAGATTTGACAACAATTTTTTATTTCTCGCATGGATAATTAAATTATGAAAGCAATTTTAAATCATTGGCTAAATGATATTTAAAATTCCCTTAGAAATAAGATTATCTTATGGGAAAAATTAGACCTGCAATTTTAGATAACGGTATTTATCCGATTATATCCGTCTCCGCCGGCGGCGGGGGCGCCGGCTCGCATAGCGAGCTCGGGCCGTTAGAATAAAATGTCGGGGGGGCGTAAACTGCCGCAGGCAGTTGCAGCGAGGGGGCAGGCTTGCCCCCTATTGATATTGAAGCAAGGTCTGCAGCCCCAAAGTCGGGCGCGCGACCAAGCGAAGACCCAACGGCAGTGGCCGAAGCGAGGAAGTGTCGAAGCCTAAAATGCTTTCGGCCGGCAGAAAAGCTCTGTTAGCGGCAGTAAGGGCGGTTGAAAATATACGAGTTTCTCTCAGTGAGTCGGCATTATTTCAAATTAATTTGTATGGGAATATTCATGTTATGATGTATTATGTTTGGTAAATTAACTTTTGAGAAGGCTTGAGTATTGATCTAATGTATAAGTTCTATTACCCCATAAGTTACGAGAACCCAAGATAAGAAAATCGTATTAATCGATATGTAGACTAAAAGCTTGCTTGGTTGTTCGAATGTTTTGTATATACCATTAAAAATTAGTATGAAAAAACGAAAGGCAGCTCAAATTAGCATAATTGAATTTGTTGCGCAAGATTTATCAGGTATGGTAAAGTGCGAATTAATCGATTGCAAAGGGAAGAAGTGGAAATTCTCAGGCAAACCTAAGATGTTTACCGGGAAGGAAATAAGTGAGAATACAAAATTCCCACAAACTGGTTTACTGCCATGTCAAATCGAGGCCAAAAGGATGGATAAAAATGGAAAATTGGTACTACTGGTTAACACCTCGCGCTGGAAAGTAGATACTATAGATTACGGAGGTTATTTTGAACTTTACGAAAACCAGGTAGTAGATCTATAGTATTTTAGTAAATTGCAAATATTGAATAATGAATTTGGAATATGAAATATTGGTTAGATTTCCATTTCGATTGTGATACTAAGTATTGTTTTTATAAATGATAAATTACCTTAGACAATAAACCTTGCATAATGCTGAACAAAGCCCTTATTGCCGCTAACGGCATTTATCCGTTCATATCCGTCTCCGCCGGCGGCGGGGCCGCCGGCTCGCGCAGCGAGCCCGGGCTGTTAGAATAAAATGTCGGGGATAGCGTAAACTGCCGCAGGCAGTTGCAGCGAGGGGGCAGGCTTGCCCCCTATTGATATTGAAGCAAGGTCTGCAGCCACGAAGCCGGTCGCGCGACCAAGCGGGGGCCCAACGGCAGTGGCCGAAGCGAGGAAGTGTCGAAAGCTAAAATGCTTTCGAGCAGTCGAAAAGTTCTGTCAGCTGAAGTAATTGGTTAATCAAGCCAGTTTGTAATTCTAAGATTATCGATTCTTTTAAACTCCTTCTCATTATTGGTTATAAGAATTCCATTATTTGCCATAACAGTAGCGGAAATGATCAAATCATTTGGTCCGATAATCTTGCCTTTTTTTTCAAGTATTGAACGAATCTCGGCATAGATATCGGCTTCGATATCGCCAAATGGGATAATTTCAAAATACGAGAGAAAGTTATTTATTACTTTTAGATTTTCCTCATGTTTTTTATTTTTTAACGCCCCGACAAGTAATTCAGCTTTAACGAGGGAAGGTATTTTAATATGAATTGGATCAGTATTCCTAATGCATTCGGTAATTTTTGGGGATCGTCCGGTGAGATAGCATATGCAGATGTTAGAATCAAGAAAATAATTCATAATGCTTCTCGTTTTGAATCATGCTCAGAGCCAATTTGATTCGGACGTTGGAAACGTATTGTCACTTATAGCGCCAAATAACGAAAAGAATTTTTCATCCCAATTTGTTTTAAAAGAATTTTGCAAGCGTTTTGTAATCCATTTTGATATGGAAATATTTTCGCTTTTAGCGGCTTCTTCAACTTTCTTTAAAGTGTCATCATCAATATACACTGAGAGTTGTCCCATACGTTCCTCCGGAAATGAGAATTACAAATATATTATATGTTATAACATATTTTGCGGCAACAATTAATTATCGCCATCATCCCCTAATGAACATTTTTATATAAAACGATATTTCATTCTCATTATGACTGCGCTAATGCGCTGAATTGTATTAAATACTTAGATTCGCATCTTTGCTATCTATAATAATATTTTTTCGAAAATCTTCGGTCGTAAGTTTTTTTGCCCTCTAATAGACCTTTCTCCCCAAACCAAACAAAATTATAATAGTTTTTTATTTTTATCAGATATAATGCTTTTAATATCATACGCCCCGTTATTTTTATCCTTAGCGTTTTTGGTTTGTTCGATTGTTATCTTCATATAATGAAAATAATAGAATTTTTTACCAGTAGTTAATGTTTTTTCAAAAAATGTTTAAACGATGGAAATGCGAAAATCATTCCGCTTCGGTTTAGCCATATAGAAGATCACCAAATATGCAAAATACTTTGGCAGCAGACGGCGCCAATTATTGCAGCGAACGTCATTTATCTTTTCATTTCCGCCTTCACCGGCGGCGGGCCTTGCAAAACGTCCGCCGATTTATTATTGACATATTATCTGTTAAAATTTTAAATATATAAAAACATAATGAGGATAATATGAGATATAAAATATTTACTGTGGCAATAGCGGCGTCAATGATATTTGGCGGCATTCTATTGTCATTGCCCAATAGCTTAAACACCGGCTTGATTGCGTATTACAATTTCAACAGTACAACCGATGGAAAACTGCAAGATTTAAGCGGAAAAAATAACCATGGAACCCTGTTAGCGCCGGCGCAAGACGGCAAGTTCGGAGGTTTAAAGGCATATTCTTGTACAGGCCGCCATGACAATTGCCCTAAACTCACGACAAACAGATTTAATAAGGCAGATTCAGCTTACTCTTTCAATGGTTGGGGAGCAATCTTTTTAGACGACCTCAGCACAAAAAGTAATATATACTTCGATGGTAAAATCGCAAATCGAACGATCAATTTTTGGTATGTCTATAGCCCGAAAGGCGTCAGCCAGACAGCGACAATATTTGAGGAAGGCGGCGGCGTAAACGGACTGCACATTTATCTGGAAAGTAAAAGTGAGACGTTTCACAAAGTCGTCGTAGGCGCATGGTCAAAGGACAATAATTGGGACGGCGCATGGTTAGGAGTTCAGACAACGCCCGAGCAATGGCACATGGTTACTCTGGTTTTTGGCGGTACGCCGAGGCAATTGCAATTATATCATGACGGCAAGTTCATTAAAGCGGTGAAAGTACCGGTTGAGATAGCCCCGCATGTCGGCGGCGATGCAATTGGAGCATACAACGGGGCAACGCGCACCAAGGAAAATCTTTTTAAAAGGAACGATTCTTATGATTTCGGATTCATGCTAAAAGGCAAGCTGGACGAAGGCAGAATTTATAATCGCGTTCTCACTGGCGCTGAAATACTTTCTCTTTACCAGGACAATCAATGAGAAATCTTTGCGTAAGCCCGAATCAAACAACTATTTGATTTGACATATCTTCTTTTGTATTCATTCTTACGCCGCCTCTTAAAAGGAGCTTTTGATGAGCGTAAATGAAAAGAACAGAAATGAAAATCAGGTAAAGATAAAGCGGATCCAGGGCTACCTCCACCGCGTAATCCCGATTTTTGACGAAGCCGGCCGGGTGATCAGCCACTCGCTGCAACCCTTCATGGTTGAGTTGCGCCCGCGGGATCTTTTACAAATTGTGGTCGGTTCCACGATTCTCGGCATTCCTGTCGGTCTTACCGAAGAGGTTTGGGAACTGGGACGCACATTGCCCGTAAATAATATCATCATCATTGCGGCGCTCTCGTTTTTGTTTATTTCGCTTTTTGTCTATTTTAACTTTTACCGCTATGTCATTCGCGAACACTTTATTGAATATGTAAAACGCATCGTGGCTACTTACCTGCTCACGTTGGCTGTCATTGGCATATATCTGACATTAATTGAAAAGTGCCCCTGGTCGGCAGATCCCCTGTTGGCGGTAAAGCGGGTTGTTCTGGTCGCGCTGCCGGCTTCAATGAGCGCGATGGTTACGGACGGACTAAAATAACTTGATTTGGCGTTTTGGCAATTTCTCCCGCGAACCCACCCCCCGCCCAAAAAAAGGGAGGGTGGCGCAAAATGCGTTTTATTTCACCCTCTGTTGTAATTATTGCGGCTTTTCGGGATTTTTTCAAATATAATGCAAATTCACCGAAAAATTTTCCGTTTTATGCAAAAGGAGCAGTCCGAAAAATCGGCGCTGCTCCTTTTGTTCGGTCAAAGTTACATGCGCAAAGCGTCGGCGGGTTGATATCGCTTGATATACCGGCTCGGTATCATCGCGGATATCGAAGGCACGACCAGAACGATGATAAAAATGGCAATCAAGTCGCTTGGCCGGCTGTGCGGGTATAGGATATACTCCATCGGGTAGTCCACCCCCGTCAGCGCATCGCCCAGATTTAACCCGTGAACGGAAAGGTAATAAATCAAAGACCAGCCGCAGATTGCGCCGGGGATACCGCCAATCGCGCCAATCACCGCGCCTTCGGCGGTAAACATTCCGAATAGTTGACCCTCGGTAAAGCCAAGGGCTTTCATGGTGCCAATCTCGCGCATCCTTTCAAAAATGGCCATCATCATGGTATTGACAATCACGACGCATGCGAGAAACAAAATTGCCAATTCAATAAAAAAGTAAATTGTTTTCGCCACGCCAATAAAATCGTAAAAACCGCCCATTTGTTCCATGTACGTCTGCGCTTCAAGCCCGTCATCCAGAAGCAAGTCGATGTTGCTTTTAATGTTAATCGTTGTATCTTCGCCGTGCTCGGCATACACTAACACTTCAGGGGCGTTCCCGCGCAACTTCAACAAACGTTCGGCTTCGGGCATCGGCAGATAAAGAAAACGCTCATCGTAATGAATTACCTTGGTTTCAATGATCGCCTTTACCGGGAGTTTCAACCCGTTAAAGCCGCCCATTGAGGTTTCCGAGGCGATTAAGAGTTCATCGCCCACTTTCTTGCCCAGTTTTTGCGCCAGACGTTTTCCCAGAAAGACGCCCGACTCGTCTAACGAACCTTCCACGACTCTATCGCGCAGTTGAAAGCTATTGTTTTCAATATCCAGACCAATGCCAATCACCTGTAGCGGAATGTTGTCTTTCACCAGCAAAATTCCGAACCGAACTCTTTTTTCAACGCCCGTAACGCCATCGATTTTTTCAATATCTTCGATCATGGTCCCGGAAGTGTCGACCAGCTCATCGACCGGAAAAAAGTTCTGGCGGTTGAGAAATTCTTCGGTTGTAATTCGCACGTTCCCGGTCTGGTATTTGACGTAGTTTGAAACCAGCATGTCCATCATCCCGTTTAAGTAAGCGTAGATTACGCCGACAAAGAAGGCCCCGCCAAAAACCGACATTGCGCTGACCAGGGTTCTCTTTCGGTTTCTCAAAATATTTCGTATCGCAAATTTAAGTATCATGATTTCCTCCTGGCAGCAATTTTACTGCACTGTCCTTAAACACTCTACCGGGTGCATCTTCATGACTTTCTTCGCGGGTATCCAACTGGCGATCACGCTGGCAATGGTACACGAAACAATGGCGGTGACAAAATCTCCGGCAACATACGTTGATTTTATCACGCCAATCATCATGGAGGTAGTGCCCGTTCCTTCCAACACATTTGAAAAGTCAATACCGTATTTGGCCATCGGGTAATTCACCAGCGCTCCGATCAGGCAGCCTAAAATCGAACCGGCAAACCCCAGGAAAAAACCTTCGGCAACGAACATATTTGTAACTTGCCGGTCTGTCATCCCCATCGCTTTTAACGTACCGATCTCGCGCCGTTTTTCGTACACGGAAATCAGGATAGTATTGACCACGCCAATCATCGCTATGATTAAAATCATAAAAACGATTCCCGAACTGTAATTTTTTTTCATCTCGGTCAGTTCGGCAAACCCGTGCGAAATGGTTTTCCAGCTTTGCACTTTGTAACCGGGCAAATCTTTCGAGAGTTCTTTCTCATACCCGATCGCTTTTTCAACGCTGTCAGTAAGAACCGTAATTTCCCCCGGATTCTGCGTTTGCAGGGGCTCGCGTAAAAAATCCATATCCATATACACTTTCATCCGGTTCGATATCGGATCGGGCGAAAGCAATAGACCGCTGACCCATGTTGTGATTGAAGTGAACATTCCGTTTTTATCGCGAAAGGTGAGATAAAATTCATCGCCTAAATGAAGTCCCATATCACCGGCCAGTTGTTTTCCGATAATCGCCCCGTCGGGGGTCAATTCGCCCTCAACGATAAATTTTTCCAGGTTAAAAACCTTGCTGTCGGTTTGGCGGTCGATTCCTACGCCCATGATCGGGGTCGAGTCAACGCCGTTGTCAATTTCGGTAAAAAAGGTTGTCCTGCTCGTATAACCGACGACATACTTTTTACTGTTTAGCATCGCCGCCACTTTTTCGGGTTCATCCACCAGGTAGTCCAGATCGTACGGCCGGTCTTTTTCAAATTCGGCATGTCTGATTTTCAAGTGGCCCGTTTCAAAGTTAATGACATTATCAAACGAGTCTTTGTCCCAGCCGGCGAACATTCCCGAAAGAAATATATAAAATGTAACGCCGAATGTAATCATGAGAAACGTCAGGATAGCCCGGCGCCTGGCCCGAAGAACATTCTTAAACGCTAATTGTAAAATGTATTTCATTTTGAGCCTCCTTCTTTTTCAAACATGCCGTCGCGAATTCTCAAAAGCCGTTTGGCGACATCCATGACCGCTTTATCATGCGTTGAAAAAATAAAAGTCACGCCCTCTTTCTCGTTGATTGTTTTCATCAGTTTAATGATATCATGCCCCGTTTTCGAGTCCAGGTTTGCGGTCGGTTCGTCGGCTAAAATGATCTTGGGTTTTTTCACCAAAGCTCTGGCAATGGAAACACGTTGTTGCTGTCCCCCTGACAATTCCAGCGGCATGCGTTTTTCATAACCTTCGAGGCCCACCTCTTTCAGCATGGCGCTCACCAGAGAGTCGATCGTGGCGTCGTCATATGTCCCCAATAGTTTCAACGGCATCTCAATGTTTTCGGCCACAGTTAGAACGGGGATCAGGTTATAGGTTTGAAAGATAAAGCCGAAACTTTTCTTGCGGACAGTAGCAAGCTCTTTCAAATCCTTTTTCATTAAATCGTCCCCCTCAAGCAAGATGCTCCCGCTTTCTCCTTTATCAAGACAGCCAATACAGTTCAACAAAGTTGTTTTGCCCGAACCGGAGGGTCCGGCAAATGCGATAAATTCCCCTTCTTGCACGTTTAAATCGACTTGCTGCAATGCCTTGACTTCCACCTTTCCGGTGTGATAGGTTTTATTCAGCCCTTTGATTTCCAGTAACATATTTTCCTCCATGTTTTTTAGATCATCCTCGTATTTGCTCTTTTTAAAATTTTGCCTCCAACCTGACCATGGTTGTCATGGCGCCGCTTGTTTCTCTTGAAAATTCATCGTTCCCCGAACCGCCCAATACAATGGCAATCACGGAAAGACTAAAGCCGCTTGTCAGATAGGTTTGTGCGGTAGGCATAATGACGTAGCTTTGGTCAATAGCGTTGTAAAAACCGGTTACCCCGACCGAGTGAAATTCGTCAATGAGCCAGTAGAGGGTCCCGTACCCGTACCAGGCCGCTTGCAAAAAAGCGTCGGTAGAGGGCGTATATTCGCTTGGGTCGCTCGCCCCCGCTCCGTTGTAATAGAGTTGCAGAGCAAAGGTCAGGCGCTGAAAAATCGAATAGTCCGCGCCAAAGGCGCCTTCATAGTGTAAGAAATCTCCCCGGTCGTCATACCAGGCGGCCCATGAACCCTGCCACCCCAGCAAGAGATCCCCTTTGAAAAAAGCGCCTGCAATGTTTCTGTCAAAACCGGAGCGGTTGACCACGGCGCCGGCGTTAAACGACCCCAGATGAAACAACGGCGAAAAACCGGCCATGGGAGTTTGCGCTTGCGGGTCATTGCCGCCTGCATAAAGTTTCAACGAACCAAGAGCCTGCCAGTAATAGACAAATTCGCCGGCGACAATTCCTTCCCGGGTATAATTAATATCAGCCAGGTTTACGCTTTTATCGATTTCAAACGGATTAAATATCCCCGGGTTGCCAAAGTTGACATAGGTTTTGCCAAAGCTCACCTGGGCGGCCCCCGCCGTATAACGCACCATCGAGCGCACAACCCTGGTTTGTTCGGGGCCGTAGATACCGGCGGCAAGACCATGATAGAGGTAGTGCCGCGCGTCCCCGTAGTAACGCCAATCTTGACGGCGCGCCTCCAGGATCAGGCGGGTCTCCAGGATATTCATATAACGGTCCTCGCCAAGCGGAGGCTGCGCTTCCTGGCCGGCGAAAATATAATACGCCTCTTCTCGCAAAAGACCGCTTAATTCAAAAGGCGGTTCCCGCTTCTCCGTTTTCGTTTCCTGGGCTCGTAAAGAACCCAGGGCGCCGAAAACGGCCGCTAATATCGCCGCTATGAAAACCCCGCGTTTCATTGTATCCCCGCTTATCCTTGTTTCTACCTTTTCAAGTAGCTATGGGTAAAAATCCCCCCGGGCAGCTCAACGTTAAACTGCACACTTTTAAACGAAATGGTGGTCGCCGTGTCTTCCCTGCGCACGTCTCTAATAATGATTTTTGCGGGCACATAACGTCCGGACGCCTGGAAAAAGTCAAAAAGTTCCATGGTTTTAATCAAACGCCCGCCCTTGGCATACATGTCGATTTTCATCGCTACATAACGCGACTTATCGATAAACAAGACCTGGCGTTCATACAATGCGTCGGGCGTCCTGGCGGTCAGCTCAACTTGATAGCAAGGCACATTTCGAATTGTCTCTTCGCCGATGAGTTTTACTTCATACTCTTTTTTAAAATCTTCCGAACGCGTCATGTCCTCATAAGAGATGTCGCTGCCCATCATGCCTTTTCTCAACATATGCCCCGAGATTTTCATGATATCGTCCGCTTCGGGAAAATAAATCCAAAGCTCGTCGCCGATTTTCAGATATTTCACGCCTTTATCTTCAGGGTTGGTAAATTCCATGAAAGAACGTTCCCCCCGGTCCTGGCCATACCCGTAAAAATTTTTCACCAAAGTTCGATTGCCTTTTCGAATACTCATTTCAACGCTGTACTTTTGCGTTGAAAATTTCTGGTTTGCGTCTACGCGCGCGATAATCTCATCGGCGGTAATCCCCCAAAGCGAAAAAGTGCACCAGAAGACGGCCCCAAAGGCGGCAATGAACGAAATCGTTTTTTTCATAATATTCCTCCGTTATGGTTTTGCGGATCGGCAATTCCATGAAATAGCAACCGGGTAGCTTCTTTTGATCGTATTTCGATATCGGGAAACAGCTTTCTAAACTCCGGGTGATTGACAAACTTGGTAAAGTTTGCAAATATCAAAAGAAATGTCTCATCCGAAATATCCTTGCGAATGTAGTTTTCCGCCTGCCCTTCTTTGAGCAAGTCCAGGGTATACCTGATGTTTTCGCGGGAACGTTGTTCGATATACGCTGCAAGTTCGGAATCCGACAAAATGTCGTCGAAGAAAAGCGTGCCAATACTTTTCATCGCTTCAATTTTCAACAAGATCAAACGGCGAAGCTTCTCGTGATACGGCGGGGCTTCGCGATTCATTCTATCCAGGTTTTCAATTTGTTGGTCAATAAACTGTTCCAAAAACGCTTTTGCCAGCTCCGTTTTGTTTTTAAAGTATTTGTAAAACGTCATTTTCGCTACGCTGGCAGACTGGCAAATCTCCTCGATACTGGCTTTTTTATACCCGTAAGTGGAAAATACCTTTCTGGCGGCCTCCAAAATATCCTGGTATTTCGGATTTTGCTTTTCCGTCGTCTTTGTGATCATGCTACCGGTTTGCATATACTAAATATACGATTTTCGTATAATTATTCTACTTAAAGGCCGGTTTTTATCGATATTTCAGCAATTTATTAAATTTTATTCAATGATTATGGTCAAAACAAGCGATGTGGAATTCCACACCGGTTGCGCTTACGTCGCTTGCGGCGAATAAAGTCGAATGGAAAAGCGGCGGTAAAATGAAATGCAATCTTTCGGTTATGGGTTATCGGGCTTTTTCTCTATTTCGGGTTCTGTCTCTTTCTCAATAAAGATCAAATCGCCCGGCTGAACGCGGTAAATATCGGTAAAAACTTCCGGCTTCGCCCAGAGAATATCCGTATCTAAAATATCAACGCTCAGGTCGGTCAATTTCACCCCGTCGCGGTATACGCCCAGCTTTGTCTCTTTGCTGATACCTTCGCGAAACCCGAGATTGACAATCACGCCGTTGCCGGTGACCTTTACAATTTTACCGTGGAAAGGGATATGCTCGTAAATATGATCGGCCAGAAGAAGGACAATGTCGCGGATATGCCCCCGCCCGGAGGCTCGCATCTTAAAAGGAAACATTGTGATCCCGGTTTCCAGGTCGACAATGTGCGCCATTACCTCTAACCCGCCGGGGATTTCACGGTAGCTCCCGTCAATGACATAGCGAAGGTAGGCGTCAGAAGGGGCGTTCGGTTTATCGGCGAGGACTTTTTTATAATACTCTTTCACCTGTTTGCCCGAGGCGGCGTTGTAGTAGAGCCCCTGCCCGGCCCGGTTCGGATCGTAAAGCTGGCTGCTGATTTCCTTGCGTTGGGCCCCGCTCAAAACGTTGATACGACCCATGTCCTGCAAGGCAAAGACCAGCTTTTGCGCTACGGCTTTTCCGGCGTCAGGGTAGTCGCCTAAAAAGTTTTCGGGTTTAAAACGAAAGACATAAAGCGGAGTGAGGGTTTTAATTTCAATCGGGTCGGCAATCCCTTCGCGGTAATAGAGTTTTTCTTTGCGTTTTTCAATGTATACTTCATAGAGGTCCTGGTAATAGACATCGTCGGTTTCGCGGCGCAGGTAGTCCAGTTCATGAGCCATTTTCACAAAATCGCGCTTGGAACGGTAATAGTCAAACAAGGCCTTATGAACGGGCAAATACGAGGGGTATAAATAACGCGCCCAGTTCATTTCAAAGACAGCCCTGTGGTTCATGTTGGCTTTAAACAGACTTTGGGCGTGGTCATAGTGTTCCTGGGCCAGTTCCATGAGCTTCTGGTTTTCGCGGCGTTCCGAATAGAGAATCAGGTTATTCTCTAACGAATAACGCAACACTTCATTGTTTTGGTTTTTTTCCAGCAACTGGTAGTATAGATCGATATTTTCCCTGGGCCGGCAAATCCCCTGGTAGTACAAGGCGTTTAAATGGTTTTTGTTGATTTCAAGGACATTGGCAAAATACTTGCTTGCCAAATCGCAACGGTTGCTCATGGCGTAAATTTTCCCCAACAAGAGGTTCGCGGGCACATAGTCGTTATCAAATTCTTTTGCGTTGCTTAAATATAAAATCGGTTTATCGAATAAAACCACATCGGCTTCCCGCCCGTAAAGATCGTCCCTCGCTTCGTCGAGAATCCGTTCAAAGCTGACGCGCGCCATCGAAATAAACACATCGGGGTTTTCCGGGTCAGCCAGCCTGGCTTTTTCAAAAACTTGATTCGCCAGCGCAAAACGTTTTTGCTGCAGATAGATATCACCCAGGGCAATTAATGAAGGGGCATGGTTCGGGTAATTTTTTAAAATGTTTTCAATTTTCATCTGGGCAAGATAAATCCGCCCTTCGTTTATGTGAAGCTGAGCCTGTAGAAAATTCAAATCCGGGTCATGCGCCGAGATGCTGACGCCCTCTTCCAGAATTTTTTCGGAAAGCCGGATGTCGTTTTGTTCAATCAATGTCCGGGAGAGTTCAAGCAAGACTGTCTTGTTTTTCGAGTCAAGATCATAGGCCCGCTGCAGATAGTTCCGCGAATCGTCGAGCGAACCTATCTCACGCAATAGAGCGCCCAGAGCGATTAACGAGGGCACAAAATCAGGGTTCTCTTGCAGGCTCTTTTTATAAAAATCAATTGCCTTTAACCGGTTCTTTTGTTGCCTCTCCCGGTCGGCCATCTCTTTGTAATAGTGCGCGCTGCGCCCTTCCGGGTAGAGTTTCCCGATCCGGAAAAACGAAAAAAGCAGCAATGCGACAGTCACCCAATAAACCCATCGAATCCGCAATGTAAATGTACGCGTAAACATAACCTACTCGATAAAAAAGCCGCCTGTCTCCATCCCGGTTCGCCCCTGGAATTTCACGTTGACCCGGATGTCCATGTATTGCCCGTTCCAGGAAGGGTCGCCATTGCTTTCATAATTCAATACGTATCGCTCTTCAACGACCGACCGTAACTTCTCTTCAATTTCGTTGAGGTTCTGGCTTTGCGAACTGTAATATTCGCCGCCGGTTTTCCGGGCAAACTCGCGTAAATATTCGCGGTTGTTTTTCCAGTCAGGCACATCCGGGTTTTCAAAGCTAATGACAAAAATCGGAATATGATTATTCCGGGCGTAGTTTTCAAGCCTGGCCAGGGTAAAGTCTTCCAAGGCTCCGGTGCGAATGTTACCGTCGGTGATCCAGATCAATGCGCGTCTCCCCACTTCCGGGAGCAACTCGCCAATCCCCTGGTAGACGGCGCGCCCGGTCGCTTTCCCGCTATTGCTGGTAAGATCGCTTGAAGAGACGCTGGCGAGGCCTTGCCGGATTCTCAAACGGGAATTGGTCCATTCCGAATCGGTTCGGACATCGTCCTGGTAGCTCAAAACCTTCACCCGGTCTTTTTCACGCAAATGAGAAATAAAAAAATCGCTCAACCAGTTTAACGAGTCCTGGTAGTTTTTCATGGCGCCGCCCTTTGAAATTAAAATCACCCAGCGCGCTTGTTGCTCAAATTGATTGAGATACGAAACGCTTAAGCGCCCAACGTCGGCTCCATTTTCTTCGATGTGAAAGTTATCCGAGGTCAGGTCGGTAAGGTAGTTCCCCAGCTGATCTTTCACCGAAACCCAAACGCCCACCTGCGGAAAATTCCGCGCATAAACCCGTTCCACCCAGACTTCCAGGTTCGAGTAGATAAACTGCTCGGGAACAAATTGCACCACTTCATGACCGCCGTAATCGACCACATAGAGATTCCCGTACCGGTCAATAAAGGCGCTATACGGCCGGTAAAACTCCGCATTGTCGCGCTCGCCGGTACGATACTGCGACAGCGTCATTGACTTCCATTTTTGGCGATCAAATAATATTACGCCTTTGACTTCGTCGGCGACCAAAACATATTGTTCCGTAAAACTGACATGACGCGGTTTCACAAAAAGGCCTTCGCCAACATAACCGATAAAGTTCCCAAACGTATCAAACGATGAAACGCGCCCCATGTCCGGTTCGGTGACAATTACCTGTTCTTTGTCGCAAGCGATCCCGAAAGGGGACGATAGATTTTGACGATCCCGGATTTGGCGTATCTCTTGAACAAAAACGCCGTCGGGAGAAATTTTTTGAATCCGGTTGTTCCCCTGGTCGACAACAAACAAATGTTCTCCGTTAAAGCAAATCCCCGCCGGGCCGTGAAATTCAAGCTCGCCGTTGCCGCGGCCGCCAAACGAGTCAATCACGTCAAAGTCAACGACGTCGACTCCCTCAAAATTAATCGTAATGCGGTGGATCAAGTCGCTCGCCATATCCGTTACCCAAAGCGTTTTGCCGTCATACGCTCCGGCAATGGGCGTTTGAATGCGCCCCGACAAACGGCGGAAATTTTCCAGGAACGCGCCGTTTGAATCGAGGATGATCAGGTTCCCGCCATCGTCGTCATGCGCCAGTAAAAAAATATGATTGTTCGGAAGGTTCCCGCCAAAAGTCGGATACTTATACCGGTACCCCCGCTCCGACTGGATCGCTTTTAAAAATTGCCACTTCGGATCGGGCACGACATGAAAAGATCGCAAGCTCTGCATATGAAGCTGGAGCGACGGGTCATAGTTTCCTTGCTCCAATAGAATTTTCCATTCGTTCAGCGCTTCATCGATCTGGCCTGAGAAATAGAGCGACTGGCCCAGCCTGCGGCGCGCCAATGCGAAGTCGGGATCATGAGAAAGCGATTCCAGAAAATAATCGATGGAGGCCGAGTAGTGATAGTCCGTAGATAACTCTACGCCTTTGCGGAACGTCTCTCGGGCTTTATCGCGTTCCACGCCAACTTCGGGCAGCATCACTGCATACGAAAAACCGGCGGTGAAAACAATTGCCGCCAGCAACCCGAGTTTGCGCGGTATTTTGGCGGTCATATTACACGCATAGGATTAATGCGACATAATGTCAACTTTTTCACAAGAGTGCGGGATGATGGTTTGCGCTGCCGGGCGCTCCCCATACCCGTATTTTCAAAAAAATTGCTCGTCGTTGTCCATACCATGCAAAAAAATAAAAAAAACATAGATTCATTTGTTAGAACCAGACAAAATCGCGGTCTTCCAGCCCCCACCCATATATGGGTGGGGTGGTGGGTTAGTGGATAGAAATCGAGCCAAATCCGGCATTCGCACAATCGCTTGCTTTCGTATCGCAATGGTGCGTCAAGGGTATGCGGGAAAAATCCAATCCGGCCGTCGCTCGGGCATGCGCATAACCAGCGGGCGGCCTTTTTTGGCGGATATAAACTCAAGCGCTTAAAACATCGAAAGTTGGTCTTTTTGGCCGACGGCCCCCTTGCCGCTCCCGGAAGTTTTTTTCCCGCCCGTTTTTTCAGCATGCGGCGGCGGTGTCAGAAAATGAGGCTCCTGGCTCCACATCCCTTCCTGTTCCAGTTCGCTCAAGAGTTCGCCCGCACGCTCTATTAACTCATCCGGGAGCCCGGCAAGCCGCGCCACATAAATACCGTACGACTTGTCAGCCGTACCTTCGATAATTTTTCGTAAAAATACAATTTTGTCTTTTTCTTCCAAAACCTGAACGGTAAGCCCAATGATTCCGTTGTCTTTTTCAATCATGCCCGCCAGCTCGGCATAGTGCGTGGCAAAAAGGGTCCTCGGCCGGCCGTACGCCGGGTCATTGAGGTATTCCACCATGGCGCGCGCAATACTGATCCCGTCAAATGTGGAAGTCCCCCGCCCAACCTCATCCAGGAGAATCAAAGAACGCTCGGTAAAACTGCGGAAAAGACGCGCACATTCCGCCATCTCGACATAAAAGGTCGACTCACCGCTAAAGAGCCGGTCATAGGCTCCGATTCGGGTAAATATCCGGTCAGCCAGCGGAAGCCGCGCATAAGCTGCGGGAACAAAACTGCCGGCCTGGGCCATCACTTGAATTAACCCGATCTGCCGTATAAACGTCGACTTGCCCGCCATGTTCGGCCCGGTTAAAATAGCGAGGTGGCGATCTTCATTATTTAATAAAATATCGTTTGGCACAAAAATCTCATCGCGAAACAAAACCTCAACCACAGGGTGGCGCGACTCGCGCAGTTCCATCACGCCGTTTTCCGCCATTGCAGGCCGCGTATAACGGTTTTTTTCCGCGCTCTCGGCAAAGCCGGCCAAGAGATCCAGAAACGAAACCGCCTTGGCCCAGACCCGCAGCAAATCCGTTTGGGCTGTAACTTGATCGACGAGGTCCTGGAACAAAGTGCGCTGCAACGCTAAAATCTTCTCGCGGGCGCCCAGGATTTTTTCTTCCAGATCTTTTAATTCATCGCAAGTATATCGTTCGGCGTTTACCAGGGTTTGGCGCCTTACATATGATTCGGGCGCGCGCTCCGACTGGCCTTTCGAGACTTCCAGGTAATAACCGATGACTTTATTGTAACGAACCTTTAAACTGGGTAAGTCCCATTTCTCTCGCTCCGCTTTTTCAAAGTCCACCATGATCTTGCCGGCCGATTCCGCCAAATAAAAAAGATCGTCCAGCTCTTGAGAATAACCCGGCGTTAAAAAACGCCGCTCGTCCAAAAGGGGCGGCAATTCTTCCATGTATAAAGCATTTTCAAGAAGTTTTATTAAACCGGACGGGAAACGTTCGACCCGCCACTGCTCCGTAAACGAATCGGGCAACCCGGCGGTACCGGCCTCGTTTATCAGGTCAATGAGCTTTGAAACGGCGCCGAGACTTTGCAGCATCTGCCCCAGATGGCGCACCTGCGGAGAATGACGCAAGGTAGATAAAGTCCGTTCCAGATCGAATATATCGCCTAGAAGTTCGCGGACTTCCCCCCGCAACCGAGGCTCTTTGGCAAAAAACTCCACAATGGAATGCCGCCTTTCGATTTCGGCCAACTGGCACGAAGGGGCTCGCAAGACCTCGCCCAGAAGGCGGCGGCCCCCCGCCGTTTTGGTTTCATCCAACGTTCCGATCAGCGAAGCTTTTTTTTGACCCGATTGGCTCTGTAAAATTTCAAGAGTTCGTATGGCGGCTTCGTCCAGAATTAAAACCTTTTCCAAATACTCTTTGACGGGAGCTTTCCAGCGGATCTTTGCCGACGGGGAAACTTCGCGGATATATAAAAACAACATTGCCAGAGCGTTTTTTTCGGCGTCGTTTAAATCGAACACGGAAAGATTGGTCAGACCAAAAGATTCTTTTAAAATTTTCTCGGTTCGACCCGACAAAAGATAATCGCGTTCATAAACCGAAACGTCTCCGCCGTCCGTTGGTTTCGTTTGCGCCACCGCTTCTCGAACGCCGCGCACACCCAAAGCCGGCCAGTTCACCTCTTGCCGGTCGCGCTGCAACCAGATGTCGCCCGTTGAAAGATCGCAAATCGCCAGATAATGATCTTCGTCTTTTTTTGAAAGAAGGGGCGCCACCGCCGCGACCAAACGGCGGTCCTGTTCGGGTAACAACTCCTCTTCGTAAAGAGTACCCGGAGTTAAAACGCGCACAACGTCCCGCCGGACAATTTTACCTTCGGCGTTTTTCGGATCTTCCACTTGCTCGCAAATGGCAATTTTTCTCCCGTCTTCCAATATCGGATGCACGTAGTTGTGTAAAGCATGGTAGGGGATCCCGCACATGGGGATCTGGTCCTGGCGTTTGGTTAAGGCGATATTCAAAACCTTAGAGGCATACATTGCGTCCTCAAAAAACATCTCGTAAAAATCGCCCATTCTGAAAAATAAAACTTCTTCGGGGTATCTTTCTTTAATGCCCCGGTACTGCCGCATCATGGGCGTTAGTTTTTCTTGCTCGTCTGTTCCCATTTATTTGATACCCGTTTTAATCCGTTCCAACAAACGGCGCATTTTTTCATGATCTTTTTGACCGGGGCTCTTTTCAATGCCGCTGGAGACATCAAACCCCGCGCAATCCATTTTCTCTATTGCATCTAAAATATTATCCGGGTTTATCCCCCCTGCCGCCAGGTAAGGCCGGTTCAGGTTTTTGACAAGTTCCCAGTCAAAGGTCTGCCCGGTTCCCCCGTCCAGGACCTTTCCGTCTTTTCCGGTGATGCCGCCCGTATCAAGTAAAATCAGCGGATAGCTTTCAAGTCCGCCTAGAGCCTCCAGCGTATCGCCGGGTTTCACCGGGTAAGCCGGTAAGACCCGCCCGGCGCCATAGTGTTTTGTCACGGTATTTAGCGAAGGGTGGTGCGCCGGCATTTGAATAAAAGTCATATCGTCGGCCAATTCGCCGCACATCGACCGGATATAATCGTCAGGATCTTTGCCAAAGACCAAAACGCGCGGGCGGTAGCGAAGCTCTTCTGCCGCTTGCCGAACCACCCCGGTTGGCGCCAGACGAGGGCTGGGCGGGTGCAAAACAAACCCAAGAAAATCCGCGCCGCAGTTGGCAGCCAAACGCGCGTCTTCCATTCGGGTTAACCCGCAAATTTTTAAAATATAATATGTCTTTTTCATGTTTTACGACTCGTATGCCAGAGACGAGCGGTTCAATTTGCCGTCTTACGCCGGCCCCGCTTTTTTCATTTTGCCGAATCGCTGCGTCAAGTAGAATCAAACGGCGGTTTTTTCCGAAGTTTACGTATGGTGCATACATTCCCCGGCAATGTTATTTCTTGGGCATATTTTACGGGAAAGAGAAAAGAAAACATACGGAAAGTTGTTTTACAAGGAACAGGCGATCTTCAAAACAACTATATGAGACAAAGCGCAAACCGATTCTGGGGCGAACTCATTTTAGTTTTATTTTTTTCAGTTTGCGCCTTTTTTGTACTCTCTTGCGGCAACCCGATCATCCAACGGTCTTTGGTTCCGTCAAACCCATCCATAAAAAACACCGCCCGGAATTCCGGGTTATACGCTTCGGAGAGCGTTTGGCGTTATCACATCAGCGATGCGGATCAATTATCGATTGATATTGCCAACGTTCAATATTATGAATTTGAAGCCATCTCCGAAACCGAAGAGCCGCGGGAAAAAACCGGATTTCGTATCCCCGGTTTATCATATATGAAATACATCATCCAAAACGATAGCAACGCCTCTATTACCATTGATCTATTTCAAATCCGGTTTGTCGATAACATAGGCAATGAGTATGCGCCGATTACTAAAGAAGAATTTACATCGTTATATACTTCCGAAGCATACCGGTTCTTTCGCTACGACTCGATGTTCGCTTTTTATGTAACCGAGATGAAAAGACCCCCGCAAAAAATCCGGCTTAACCCGTTTCGTAAAAAAGAAGATTCCGGGGGCGAAGAAAACAAAATACCCGAAAAGCAATGGTTTTATTACTATAAATTTACACCCGGCGCTACGGTGGTTATCCCCCCCCGGTCCCGCTCCTTTCAAATTATCCCCTACCCTCTTTTTTCGGAAGCCGCCCGCCAACTCACGATTCAAATTCCTGGCATACTCTCAAGCGATCCAAAAGAAATTGAATTTGAATATGAGATCAAGCGCGGCGAAAACCCGCTGGAGCTCAACCCGGAAAAATTCAAACGAAAGCAAAAACAAGATAAGAACAAATAAATATACCTTTACATTCCATATCGCCATTCAAATTTTCTCCGGTGAACATCTTCATTCGCTTGATTACATTGGCTGTTTACAAACTCTTTTTGTTTTTTTTCAGACGTGGGCGAACTCCCCTGTTTTATCTTACCTGGTTTTTATCGATTTCAGTCGCCGGCGGCGGAGCGCTCGCCGGGATGGTCTACCTTTGGGTTGATTTTGGAACAGTCCGTGAGTTAAAAGAGTACAAGCCCCCGATCCCCTCCCGGTTATTTGACCGCAAGGGCCGTTTGATCAGCGCCTTTTTTAACAACCAGCGGATTATGATCGATATCGCCGACATGCCCCCGCACCTTGCCCAGGCTTTTGTCGCAATGGAAGATAACCGTTTTTACGAACATTACGGGATTGACCCCGGGGCGATCTTTCGCGCCTTTTTAAAAAACCTGACTTCTGGCGGCATCAAACAAGGCGGCTCAACCATCACGCAACAACTTTCAAAAGTGATCTTAACCGACCGTTCCAGGACCTATGTTCGTAAAATTAAAGAAGCTTTTTTATCGATATATATGGATCTCTTGTACGAAAAAGATGAAATCCTCAACATGTATTTTAACCAGATTTATTTTGGTCACGGCACATATGGCGTTGAAGCTGCTTCAAATTTTTATTTTCACAAACCCGCCGCGCAGTTGACGTTAGGCGAATCGGCAATACTCGCTTCGTTACCTTCGGCGCCCAATACATTCTCTCCGGTCCGCAACCCCCACCTTTCCCGCGAAAAGGTAATTCAGGTTTTATTGAAAATGATCGACCTGGGCTTTATCACCGGAGAAGAAGCCGTTGCCGAATACGAGGCTTTGCGCGACTATTATATTAATTTAAACATGTCGCCCATGGAAACCGCCTTTGGCAGACGAGTCGACCACGCCCCTTATTATACCGAATACATGCGCCAATTGCTTGAAAAAGAGTTTGGCAAAAAAGCGCTTTATGAAGACGGTTTAAATATTTATACCTCGCTTGACCTGGACCACCAAAAGGCGGCCCAGGAAGCTCTTTGGCGCGGGCTCGCCGAACAAACCGAGCGAAGCAAGACATTTACGTTTTATCGCCACCTTGAGTTTACCAAACGCCACGCCGAGACCGCCGAATTGGTTAGCCTGCTTTTTGACCTCCCGGAATACCGTGAGAAAAAAACCTTCGGGGAATACCAGTCACAGCTATACTTTCACCGCGAGCTGGCCGATACCATGGAACTTCTGAATTTGGGTCTTGGCGGGGAGTACGAAATTGATCTTTTTCTCAATGAAGTCAGAGACCAAAACCCCTACCGCGAGCACATTGCATTGGTGCAAGGCGCCTTAATTGAAATCGATCAGAAAACCGGGGAAATCACGGCCATGGTAGGTGGCACCCCTTTTAACGCCACCAACCAAATCAACCGGGCCCTTCAAATCAAACGCCAGCCCGGCTCTACCTTTAAGCCGATTCTTTATGCGGCGGCAATCAATAGCCGAAAAATTACGGCCGCATCGCTTTTCCCGGATACGCCGAACATTTTTCTCGACATCGAGGGTGATCACTGGATACCCGAAAATTACTCGGGCGGGTACCGCGGGTTTGTTACTATCCGGGAGGCCTTGACACACTCAATTAACATGATCTCGATCGGGGTGGCCCGTGAAGTGGGCATCTCGAAATTAATGCCTACCGTTGCGCAACACCTCCATTCCAAAGAGAGCGAGATACCCTCGAACCTTACTTTGGCGTTAGGCTCGTATGAGGTAAGCCCGATTCAAATGGCGCGCGCCTTTTCGGTCTTTCCAAGGGGCGGGTCAGACCCCGACCTTGTCTTTATTCTTGAAATCACCGACTCGGAAGGAAACCCGGTCGAACATGGGCTTGGCCCCGACAAGGGCAACGGAGAGATTCTGGAATCGGGCACAGCCGCAATCATGACTTCGCTGTTGCAAAATGTAGTGGAAGAAGGAACAGGCCGGCGGGTACGCTCGATGGGGTACCAGGGCTTTGCCGCCGGGAAAACCGGAACGACAAACAACTTCCGCGACGCCTGGTTTGTCGGTTTCAACGACAGGTACACAACGGCAGTCTGGGTCGGGTATGACAAACCGACAGTCAGCCTCGGCCCCGGCCAGGCGGGCGGCAATGTCGCCGCGCCCATCTGGACCAACTTCCAGATAAAAACGCAAAAATACCGGAACGAGGACGACCCCTATTTGGTTTTTGAAGATTTCATTGAAGCGAACATTTGCAAGGATAACGGCGAAGCGCCCGATATTGACTGCGAAAAAGTGATTGTAGAGTATTTTCTGGAAGGTACGGAACCGACAAATGCAGAGGTTGGCGCCACTTTCGTAAACGATGATCAAACGCCGGACGGCGAAAGCAACAAACAGCAAACCCAGGAGCAAGGCGAAAATGTCATTGACAAACCGGACAATAACGGGCTCCCTTTACCGAACGAGGACTTTTCAAACGACCTTTTTTAACCGCTCACCGCACCATGGCGACTCTGGCTTTAAAATATAGACCCTCCACTTTCGAAGATCTTGTCGGTCAGCTTCACGCCGCCCAGTCTTTGAAAAACGCAATTGAGTTTCATCATTTATCGCACGCCTATCTTTTCTTTGGGTCGCGCGGGGTCGGTAAAACATCGACGGCAAGAATTCTGGCAAAATGCCTGAACTGCCAGACCAACCCCTCTTCGACCAAACCTTGCGGCCAATGCGACAACTGCCGCGAGATCTCCGAAGGGAAAAATATCGATGTCATTGAAATGGACGCCGCTTCGAACCGGGGGATAGAGCACATTCGCAACTTGCGCGAAAACGCGCGCTTTGCCCCCATGAAATCGCGCTACAAAATCTACATTATTGACGAAGTGCATATGCTCACGAATGAAGCTTTTAACGCCCTTTTAAAGACATTGGAAGAACCGCCGGAACATGTCATTTTTATCATGGCTACGACAGAAATGCACAAGATCCCCGAGACGATCCTGAGCCGCTGCCAAAGTTTCGCCTTTAAAAAGTTTTCCACTGAAGAGATTACCGGGCGATTGAAGATGATTTTAACAAACGAAAAAACGCCGTTTGACGAAGAAGCTCTTCGGCCCATTGCGGCCAGGGCCGAAGGTTCCATGCGAGACGCCGTTTCTTTAACCGATCAGGTCATTTCGTTTTCGGGGGGCGACAAGATTACTCATGAACTTGCCGCTAAAATCCTCGGGATTGTGCCGATTGAAAATAATATCGGGTTTTTAAAAGCGCTTCGAAACCGGGACCGCCGGCAGGCAATATCTCTGCTTGACGAGCTTTATGCCGAAGGCGCCAATCTTAAACAATTTATCCGGGAATTTCTTGAATTCATGAAAGACTGCCTTCTCATTAAAAAGAAGATCGGTCTCGACAAGGGGATGTACTACTCGGAGTCTCAAAAAAAGGCCATTGCCGACGAAGCCGCCTTCTGGGATGAAGCCGAGCTCGTGGCCGCCTTTGAACGCATTTACAAACTTTACAATAGCTGGAATTACTACCAGACAACCAATAGCTCCGAAAATCTGGTTTCGCTGCAAATTGCCCTCATTGATCTTTTTGAGCGCCTGGAAAGGCCTTCCGTTTCAAGCCTGGTTAAAAAATTAAGCTTGCTGGAAGACGCAATCCGCACCGGAAAAAAATTCGACGACATTCAAACCCCTGCACAAAAACCCGCACCGAAACCGCCTTTGAACCCGCCAGAAAGAGAAGCGCCCTCTATTGAGACGGCCCCCCTTGGGAAAAGCGGGCAATCTGGGCAAACCGGGGCGTCTTCGCCGGCCGCCGCGCAAAAACCGGCCCCGACACCGGCGCCCGAAATTCAAAACGAGATAGGCGATATAGGGAGCGCGCTTCAAAAAGAGTTTGGCGGGAACGAAGAAAAAGGCAACGCAGGCGCCGGAATTTTTTCGGATTGACCCCCTTGCACAATAGCTTTCCGACGAATATTGCTTGACCGCGTGTTTCACCCTATCTTTCTGCAGCTAATTTCCCAATAGAATGAAACATCAGCCGGAAAAAATGTATCCAACGGAAGAGTGCGGAATCTCCGGTCTCTACAACATCAAAGAGGCGGCGAACTACGCCTACCTCGGAATTTACGCCTTGCAGCACCGCGGGCAAGAAAGCGCCGGGATAGTTTCGACCGACGGCAAGCACCTCTTTCGCTTTGCCGGTATGGGGAAAGTCGCCGATGTTTTTAAGGAAGCCAAACTAAAACAACTCAAAGGGCGCCATGCCATCGCTCATAACCGCTACAGCACAACCGGGGCCAGTTTTTTAAGAAACGCCCAACCTATCCGGGTGGAGTCGCGTTTCGGCTCCATGGCCCTGGCGCACAACGGCAACCTATCCAATGCCTGGGCGATCCGAAAACGGCTGGAAAACGAAGGTTCCATTTTTCAAACGACCGCCGATTCGGAAGTGCTTTGCCATCTCATGGCGCGCTCGAAGCACCAGGATTTTAAAACATCCCTGGTTGACGCCGTAAGTCAAATTAAGGGCGCCTTTTCGTTGCTGATTTTAACCAAAGATTCGCTGTACGCGGTACGCGACGCCAACGGATTTCGCCCGCTTGTGCTGGGCAAAAAAGACGGCGGGTGGGCTCTGGCTTCCGAAACTTGCGCTCTTGATATCATGGGCGCCGATTATATACGCGACGTTGAACCCGGCGAATTGATTGAAATTAACGACGATGGCCTTGTCTCTCATTTTCCATTTGCCAAAGCCCCCCAGAAACTTTGCATTTTTGAATTTGTCTATTTTGCGCGGCCCGACTCGCGCATCTTTAACCTTGATGTTTACGACGTACGTTACCGCCTGGGTCAAATCCTGGCCAAAGAGGCCCCGGTCGAAGCCGATGTGATCATGCCTGTCCCCGACTCTTCGACCATTGCGGCGCTGGGATTTTCCGATTATTCGGGGATTCCGTTTCACATGGGGTTGATTCGTTCTCATTATATTGGCCGGACATTCATCGAACCCGACCAAAAAATACGCGATTTTGGCGCCAAACTGAAATACAACGCTATACCGACCGTTGTGCGCGGCAAACGGGTTGTCGTTTTGGATGACAGCATCATGCGGGGAACCACCCAAAAGAAAATCATTAAAATGCTGCGCGACGCCGGCGCCAAAGAGATTCATATCCGAATTTCCAGTTCGCCTACGCGATTTCCATGCTACTATGGAATCGATATTCCGACAAAAGAAGAACTCATCGCCCACACAAATAAAATTGAAGAGATTAAAGATTTCCTGAAGGTGGAGTCTATTTCGTATCTTTCGCTCCGGGGTATGCTGGATGCGGCTTATGATAACGACAACTATTGCACTGCCTGTTTCGACGGGAAATACCCGATCCTGCTTGAAAAGGGTTTCGAAAAAGATTATGACAATCAGAAATACCTTTTTGAGGAATATGAAGTTGAAGAGAATTGATGAGCCGGAAAAAAACCAGTGTCTTGATCGTTGCCGGCGAAGTTTCGGGCGATACTTTGGCTGCTTCCATTCTTACGGCCTGGAAAAAAATCGATGACCATGTAACGTTCTGGGGGCTGGGCGGACCGCAAATGGCCGAACAGGGCGTTGAAGTGCTGGTCTCAACCGACGAACTGGCCACCATCGGGCTTTGGGAAGCCGCTAAAAAATACCGCAAATTAAAAAAACTCGCGTTACGCATTACCAAAGAAGCGCGAGAACGAAACACATCGCATGCCATTCTCGTCGATTACCCGGGGTTCAATTTAAAGCTGGCACAGATGCTTAGCAAGGCCGGAATCCGGTGCTACCAGGTCGTTTCCCCCACCATTTGGGCCTGGCACTATTCCAGGGTCGAACAAATTAAACTTTATATTGATTCGGTCTATTGTTTGTTCCCCTTTGAAACGGAAATTTACGAAAAAGAAAATGTCGAGTCGCACCTCATCGGTCACCCTGTCGTTGAAACCGTGGCAAACTCAAAACGCCGGATGAAAAAACCGGTCGACGGCTACCTCAAGCGTTTTGACGGGCGGTTAAAAATCGCCATTTTGCCCGGCTCGCGAAAACTGGAAATCGAAAACCATTTGCCGCTTTTACTTGAGGCGGCGGAGCAATTCCGCAAAAAATACCCGAACGCCCATTTTTTTATCCCTTCGGCAACCGAACAAGCCAACGATCGGATTCATGTTTCGATCCGCAATTCGTCTTTACCCGATTGCCTCACGGTATTGGAAAGCAACGCCCACCTGGCGATGCAAATTTGCGACGCCGCCATTGTCTGCTCCGGGACAGCCACTCTCGAATGCGCCTTGTTTCAGGTTCCTTTTTTGCTGATTTATAAAACCTCGTTTTTAACATATTGGTTGGGCAAACGCCTGATAAAACTGCCCTATGTCGGGATTGTCAACATCATCCGGGGAAAGTTCGTAACAAAAGAACTGATCCAGCATGAGCTTACTGTCGAAGGCATTATCGCCGAACTGGAAAACATCTTATTTGACAGCGCCTACCGCGACCAGATGCTCCATGAGTTTGAAGCCTTGAAAAAAGAGATGGGCTCAGGCAAGGCGGGGAGAACCGCAGCCCGGCTTTTAAGCAAGAAAATCAAAAGCTGATTTTCGCCGTTATACCGGGTGTGATTCTTTCGTTCCTTGCGCCGGACAACCGAATCCGTACCGGCAAATTGTTAACTAGACAAGGTAACTCTTTTCTTAACAGTTGTTCTTTGGTTTTGAATTTCCTGAGGCAAAAGCATTGTTGAGGAATGCGCGATATGAACAAACCCCGCGACGTACAAAAAGTAAAAAACAAAAAAGAACAAAAACAAGCTCTATTCAACGAAATTCGCAATGACCTTTCCCAAATAGAAAAGCGAAAAAAAGAGGCGCAATCCGCCCTCTCCCCCGCTCCCGGCTCCCGTCCGGCCAAGCCGGTAAACAAACGGGGCGAAATAAAAACCCCAAACCCCGGTAACGTAAAAAGTGACGCGCCGCTTAAACCGCCTGTTTTTCAAAAAAAAAATTCATACGCTTTATTTGATTTTATTTCGCAAGTTTCAAACGACGATTTGATTTTGTATACGTACCGGGCATTGCTGGGCAGAAATCCTCTCGTGCAAGAACGGCAACAAGCCCGGGCGCTTTTGCAAAAAAACTTCTGGGGGCCCCTGGAGTTGTTATTGCAAGTTCGCTACTCGCGGGAGGGGAGAAAAAAAAGGGTACCGGTTGAAAAATTAACTCTTTTAAAATATTTGAGCCGGCTCCCCCTGGGCAAGAAGGTCCTGGAACGCAAAATGACGGTTTATTATTCGCTGGCAAACCGCGCCCAGCATATGAAGTCGGAACTCTATACAAAAAATATTCTCAATTACAATTCAAGTGCATTAAAAGAAAACTTTGAAAATCAAATCAGCCAAAAAGAAAAACGCATCGAACAACTCAACGAAAATATAAAACTGCTCACATCCGATGTAAATAAACAAACCGGTTTTCTCGGCAAGCTGGACGATAGCCTGAAAAACATGGAAAAGCAAATTGAAGACAATCGTTATTTTCAAAAGTACATGGAAGATACGGTAACCGTAAACCGCCTGCAGAGCAACCGGGACATGGCCAGGCATGAAGATATCATTCACCGGCTCCGGAATCGAGGCAAAGCGCTGCAAGAAGAGATGAGCGAATTTTCGGCTAAAATTCCGCTTCTCGATTCGCTGGGCGAAAATGTAGATCAAGTAAGAAAAAGCATTGTTTCGCAAAGCAAGATTCTGGAATCTCACGAGACCAGAATGGTACAGATGAAAGAAAAGGCCGAAGCGCAACATAAATCGATTCAGACTCATGAGACCAGAATCGTACAAATGAAAGAAAAAACCGACGCGCAAGACAAGTCAATTCACGCTCACGAAACCAGAATCGCGCAAATGAAAGAAAAAGCCGAAACGCAAGACAAGTCAATTCACGCTCACGAAACCAGGATCACCCAGTTGAAAGAAAGAACCGACGCGCAACATAAATCGATCCAGGCGCATGAAAGCAGAATCGCTCAGATGAGAGAGACCATTGACAAGCAAGGGAAACTGCTTTCTCTCATGAACGATAGTTTTGAAAAAAATCGTTTAAAAATGGAACTCTCGCTCAAAGAGTTAAACGATCTTTTACGTGAAAATATGCGCGAAATGATGGACCGCTGGGAACAAATGAAGACAAGTTTGTCGGGCGATCAAGGTTCGCAAAAGATTGAAAAAATCAATATGGAGATGGACCATTATTATGATACATTGTACGAGAAATTTGAAAACAGATTCAGGGGCGAAAGAGCGGATATTTTAAACCGGCTGACTGTCTACCTGCCTTATCTCGACAGACTAAAAGAAAAAGAAAAAAAACCATCTGCCATTGATATTGGTTGCGGCAGAGGCGAATGGCTTGAATTGTTAAAGCAAGAAAAAATCAACGCATACGGGATCGATAAAAACCAATCTATGGTTCGGCAATGCCAAGAAATTGGATTGGATGTAAGAGACCAGGATGCGTTTGAAAGCCTGAAAGACCTCAAAAAAAACAGCCTGGATATGATCACCGCTTTTCATTTCATTGAACATTTCGCTTTTGAAGATATTGTAAAATTTTACGATTATTGTTATCGCGCTTTAAAGCCGGGTGGTATGGTGATTTTTGAAACGCCCAACCCGGAAAATATTTTAGTCAGTTCGTTTTTCTTTTATACGGACATGACGCACATACGCCCCCTGGTGCCCGAGACCATGCAATTTGTTTTAAAAGATCGAGGATTTAGTAAAGTGGAGTTGTTGAGATTGCATTCTTACCAAGAGATGTTTGGAAAAAAACCCCATCAAGACAAGTTTATCAATGAGTGGTTTTACAACGAAATGGATTATGCAGTCATCGGATATAAGTAATGAAAAGAGTATTAGTGTTAGGCGTTCAAGTCCCGTTTGTGCGGGGCGGCGCCGAAATCCTTTGTGAGAGTCTGGTTCAACAAATCAATCAACTGGACGGTGTGGAAGCCGAATTGGTTCAATTGCCTTTTAAGTGGTACCCGGAAAACAGAATCATCAACGATGTCATGGCCTGGAGATTGCTCGATTTAACCAGGGCCGACGCTTCTGACATAGACCTTGTGATTCCGACGAAGTTTCCTTCGTATGCGGTGGAACACCCCAACAAGGTGCTTTGGCTTGTTCACCAGCACCGGCAATTTTATGACCTCGAAGGCACGGAGTATGCGCCAAAACCGGGAAACGAAATGGGGAGAAGTATTCGAAACAAGATACGCCAACTGGATAAAAAGTTTATCGGCGAGTGCAAGCAGGTTTATACTATCGCCAATACGGTCACCGATCGTTTAAAAAAATACAACGATCTGGATAGTACGCCGATTTTCCCGCCGCCGTTTCTGGCCAATCGCATTCAACCGATTTCATACGGCGATAAAATTGTATACATTGGGCGGCTTGGCGTCATCAAACGGCCCGATTTGCTCATTGAAGCGGCCGCAAAAGTGAAAAACGCACGCATTCAAATCATTGGCAAAGGTCAACCGGCCGATTACGAACGACTGGAAAAATTAATTCAAAAACACAACATGGGCGACCGGGCCGAAGTTTCAGGCTATGTGACCGATGACGAATTGCTCAACCACATTGGTACCGCCAGGGCCATTTTTTACGCCCCGCTGGACGAAGACTATGGCTACGCCACCATCGAGGGTTTTTTGGCGATGAAACCGGTGATCACCACAAACGATAGCGGCGAAGTCGCCCGCTTTTTAAAGCAAACCAGGGCGGGTTTTCTTACCGGCACAGACATTGATGAGATCGCGAAAAGCGTAGATTGCGTTTATCAAATGAGCGAGAAAGAACTTGCCGGTATGGCCGAACCGGGGTATACCGTGGCCAAGACCATCACCTGGGATTCCGTTATGCAAAACCTTGTTTTGGATCACCTGTAAAGGCGCGCTGGTATGATCAAAGTCGGCATTATTAGTCCCTGGCCACCGCAAAGCTCAGGCATTGCAAGCTATACCTTTGACCTGGTTCGGGGTTTAAGCGAAATGAAAGATTTGCAGGTTACCGTGGTGACCAACTGCGATCAACCCATGGAATGCCAGGGCGTTGACATTGCGACTATCGCTTCCGAAGAAGAGTCGACCGCGCTTGCAAAAATACCTCTTGAAATCGAAGAAAAGCTCGAAACGCAGGACATTTTAATTTACCATATCGGCAATCATTTTCTCTACCATGGCTATATGCTTGAGCTTTTGAAAAAGCACCCCGGGATATGCCATATGCATGATATTGTCATTCAAAATATGATTGCCGCCGCGGCAATCGGCGAAGGCGGCATTGAAGGCTACCTTGGAGTTTTGAAAAAACGATATGGCGCCGGGATTGCCAATAAAGCCAAAGAGCTGCGTAAGGTCGGAGTCAGCTTATGGGAAACCGAATTGTCCGATGACATGCCTCTTTTTGAAGAAGTGCTGGAACTCTCTCTTGGCGCGATTGTTCATTCGCAATTTGCGCAAAACAAAATTGCCGCCCAATTGCCCCGTCTTTTTATTCATAAGGTAAATCAAATTTACAAAGAGATTACCCCCGATCGCCAAAACCCGTCGAATGAGGGGCCCGTTCATATCGGCATTTTCGGAGGGGTTCATACCAACAGGCTGGTAAATGTTATTTTGGAGGTATTGGGTTCGGAAACTTTGCAAAAGGAAAATTTTAAATTGCACATTGTCGGTTCCGTAGCGCCGGAATGCCAATATTTAACCGAACTCCCCGGGCAATACGGGATTAAAGAAAAAGTGGTTTTTCATGGCCGCGTTGACGATGCAAAATTTACTCAAATGCTTGGCGTCATGAATTTTTGCGTCTGCTTGCGGCACCCGACCAAAGGTGAAACTTCGGCCGTGGTGATGAAATCGATGCAAATGGGTATCCCCGTTATTGTAAATGACGTAGGCTGGTATTCCGAGTTACCCCCTTTTGTCGATAAGCTCCCGGTGCAAAATATGCAAAAATACTTGCAGGCGCTGATCGGACGTTATCTCTTTGATACGGACTATGCGCAAAAGAAAAGAGAGCGCTTTATTCAATTTGCGCGCCAATCTCTTGTTTTTAACGACATGATTGAATTGTACCGCCGTATTATCGTAAAAGAATACCGGCGACTGGAAGCCCGAAGAACGGTTATGAGAAATAATGTAATTCATAAACCGTTTAACAAAATGAAAAATCATATGAATCTTGCCGCTTACATCAACACGCCCGCCGGAAAACAACTGAAACAAAAGTTTTACTCTTTGCTTGACCGGACGCCCGGGCCGGGGCAAGCCCAGGGCAAAAAACTCAAACAGAACAAAAAACCGCACCCGAAAACCGGCAACAAAGCCGGTTGATTCTTGTCTTTTTGTGTTTCAGGCTTATCTGGCCTCTTTGTCTTTCGCAAGCATTGCATGTTTTATGAGCGCCTTCGCCGTGAAGAAAAGCCCATGATCGGGTAACGCACAATAAATTGTCAGGGGGGAGCTTCGACTCGCATGATGATGAATCATGCGGGGCGAAGCGAGGGGGCAGGCTTGCCCCCTTTTTATTGCGCCATTTTTTTTGCCGGAAAAAGTCCGATATGAAGATTATTCGTTTTGGCTTGAAAATATCGTTGACGTTCGGATCGTTTTATCCGCATATCCGCATATGCAGAGTAATGTAAAAGAGATTTGTTTTGCGTATTCCGAAGAGATTCGCCTCAGGATAGGGCTGCTTGTGAGGAACTCGGAGGTTTGTGTCAATTGCCTGGTCGCGGTTTTGCATTTGCCGCAATCGACAATTTCAAGACATCTCGGTATTTTGCGGCGGGCCAATGTAATCAAAGCGAACCGGAAAGGCACCAATACGTACTATTCCGCAAACCGGGATAAAACGGAGACAGGCCGTTTGAACAAGGATCTGCTCAACATTTACCGCAAGCATTTGGCCGCCCAAGAGCCGTTTCAAACCGATCATATCAATCTACTGGCGCAAAAGGATGTCTGCACGGTTGAATGTAAAATCGCATAAAAGTTTAAAAAAAAATAGAGAGGGAACAATGAAAGAATTTAACGTAGAAGTGATCAAAGAGCTGCAAGAGAAATTAAACAACCACGCGGTGTACGGGCGGATCAAAGATTACGAATCTTTGCGAATTTTTATGGAGCATCATGTTTTTTCGGTTTGGGATTTTATGAGTCTCGTAAAGTACCTGCAAAATCATATCGCTCCGTCGAAGACTCCCTGGGGGGTCGTCGCGAGTAAAAACTCGAGAAGGTTCATCAACTCAATTGTACTGGAAGAAGAGTCCGATATCGGGTTGCCCGATGCAAATGGCAACCAAACCTACGCCAGTCATTTCGAGATGTATTGCGAAGCGATGAGCGAAGTGCGGGCCGGTTTTGAAAATGCGCGGAAATTTTCAAGCGCGGTTTCAAGGCATGGGTTTGAGGCGAGCATTGAGTTGTTGCCTGTTCCCGCCGCTTCAAAACAATTTATGCAAAAGACAATGGACTTTATCAATACGGACAAGCCCCATGTTGTGGCGGCCGCCTTTGCTTTGGGCAGAGAAAAGATTATCCCGGATATGTTTCGGCAGCTTTTAAAGGAGATGAATATCGGCAAAGAAGAGGCGCGGGCTTTTCACTATTATCTGGAACGCCACATTCATTTGGATGAAGATTTCCATGCTCCTTTGTCTTTGCAGATGCTAAACGAGTTGTGCGGGCAAAATACGGATAAAATTAAAGAGGCGCAAGAGGCCGCCAAGGAAGCCATTCAAGCCAGAATCGAATTTTGGGACGGCGTTGACAAAGCCATTGCCGCGGCGTTGTCATCGCAAGTTGCCTAACGGACGGGGCACCCAACGCCCGGTTCGGCGCTTATGATCAAAACAGGCCGTCCTCTGTTACCAAAGCCGCAAACGGTTCTTTTTTGGGGGGAGGCGGCCGCCAACTCTGCGCGGCGATTTTCGCCGCAAAAAATTCAAATGGACAAGCAGACTCGCATTCGCTTACCATAAACCGGTTGAATCATCGAATGAAAATCAAATGGTTTGTCTTCTTCGCGCTTGCCGCAAACGTTGCGCCCCTTCTCTATGCCAATGATTCGCAAGTTTCCGGCCGGGGTGATACCATACACCCGGTGCAATCAACGGACATACAACTGGCGGATGAAAAACTGAACATTGCATATGAAAACGGAAGATGCCATGTCTCGGTAAAATACCTTTTTCATAATAAAAAAGAGACGCAAACGGTTCCTGTCGCGTTCATCTCGTACGCCTATTCGCCGGAAATATCGATCGCGGAACTTGAGAATTTTACCACCATAGCCAACGGCAAAACAATACCCTACAAAACCGTCAAGAAAGAAAACACAAATGAAATAGGCAACGTGGAAGCGGACCTTTTTTATTATTTCGATATCACGTTTCTCAAAGGGAACAATACGGTAACGCATTCGTATTCGTACAGAGGTTCCGACTCTGCCGGCGAATTCGGACCCGGCGGCTGCGGGTATACCTTATTGACCGGGAACAATTGGCGGGGGAACATTAAAAACATTGAGATCATCATTCAAATTCCTGAAAATTCAATCATCTATTATCTAAGCGATTTCATCAATATCGATGGCCAATATAAAGAGTATTACCCTTACAAATATCACCCGGATAAAAAAGTCGTCTTTTTTAAAGAAGGCCGGTTGTTTTTTTCGGCTGAAAATTATACGATAACCAATGATATTTATTTTAGTATTTTTACCGGCCGCCACATGTACGATGAATTTAAAATCTTCGAGCAATACGATATTACGTTAGGCGATATATTGTTTCAGGATATCTCTGCGCAAGAAGACCGGTTCACCGAATGGAGCAAAAGCGATCTCAGGATATTGAGAAACGGCATTTTTGCCTGGTATGGCTATTCTTTTTCAAGCCCGGATTTACGGGATTTTTTTAATTCTCAACCGTGGTATTTTGAAAACGAAAAAGAAAAAATCGAGTTAACCGGGGTGCAAAGGAAAAATGTCGATTTCTTGCATCAAATGGAAAAGCAATAGTGCGTTTTATCGCAGTTCATACCTGGCAAGAAGATCTGTAAAAATACGTTTTGCCTCTTCATAGAGGGCAAGATCCAGGGCGACCCTTCTTTGCGCTCTGCTTTTATCTTGAAACAACGTCGTGTCAAACCCGGAACGGGGCCGCTCGGCGTTTATGTTGATTTTTTGATTTCTCAGCTCGGCCCCGATAGAGAACATTTTTTTAAACAGCTCAACCGCCAGATCGAACTCTTCTACAATGCCGACAAAATCAATTGTATGCAGATTTTTTTTCGCCAGGGCTAGCAGCTCGCTTTCTTCTTCGGGGGTTTTCGGCAAAGCATAGCCGGTATTTGAGGCGATATATCTGGTTTGCAAATTGTAAAAGCCGCTTTCAATATACGCGTTTTCATGATTGATAAAATCTTCAAAAGTGAGCTCTCTGCTGAGTTCCACAATTTTTCTATCATAGTCTCTCATTTTATCAATCGCTTCTTGAGGTTGCTTTTGGTAAAAATAGTAATGAGAACGAAGGCGCTCTACGGGGTTGCGCAGGAATGTCAGGGTAACGGGTTTTTCTGCAAAGTTTTCCAGCACTTCGTAGTAAAAATGGCCCGAGAACAATTGATACTTTTTCAGGTTCTCTTCAAATTGATCGAGAAGTTGTACCGGGTCAATTCCGGGGAAAATTTCATCAGGCTTAAAAATCTGTTTTAAGATTCTGGCAAACGACATCCCCGCAGTTTTGGGGATATGTAAAAATACAACTTTTTCGGTAAACGACATAATTTTTCCTCTTTGTATTGCGCGCCCTATATCTTTTCTTTCTGTTTTTCGTATAAAAATTCATTTAACGTTGTTTTGCGTTTTATGCCTGTCAACCAATTTACCTGATGCCGCTTGACCGCCGCCTGCGCGCCGAGCCGTCCGCCGTTAAACCAGATCAACCAGGGCAGGCAATGCCTCGCCCGCCTTCCCCTTGATTTGCAACGCGCAGGGAATCACGGGCTTTGGGTTTACCTCAATCACCGCCCCCCCTGAATCGTACACCTGAGAAGCAAACCCGGCCGCCGGGTAGACCGCCCCCGAAGTGCCCACCACAATGAGAAGATCCGTTTTCTGCAAAATAGCGAAAATGGAATTCACAACCCCGTTATCCAGAGACTCGCCAAACCAGACAATATCAGGGCGCAATGGTTTTTCGCATAACGGGCATAACGGACGCAAATTGTCCACGCTCCGGTGCTCTTGCACGGTAAAACAACCGGTGCAACGGGCCCGGAAAATATTGCCATGCATCTCAATTAAATTAGCGGTTCCCGCTTCGGCGTGATAGCCGTCAACGTTTTGGGTAATCACCGGCATTTGGGGAAAACGCTCTTGCAGTTTTACAATAGCCTGGTGACCGGCATTGGGGCCTTTCTCTAAAATCAAAGAGCGCCGCCAGTTATACCATTCCCATACCAGTTCGGGATTTTGCCGAAAAGCCCCCGGGGTGGCCAGCTCTTCGGCCCGGTACTGTTTCCACAACCCCTCTTCGCCGCGGAAGGTGGGGATACCGCTTTCCGCCGAAATGCCGGCGCCGGTCAACACCGCCGGGAAGGCGGCATTTTGAATTCGCTTGGTCGCTTGTTCCAGTTCGTTCATTTTATATTAATAAATTAACGCCGGGGTCATTTCTCCGGATTTCAAAAATTCCGGCAATTGCCCGTCACCGGTTTTTTTCGACGGTCTCTTTTAGATTGTTTAAGCCGGTCTCAAATTGCGGGCCAATCGCCTGGTCAAGCGTATCGATCATCAGGCGCGCCAAAACGTTCCAGCCAACGTCGCCCGAATCCCGCCAGGTTACTTCGACCGATTGGCCAACCTCTTTCATGGAGAGTTCGCCGTGCGCTTGAAAGTTGCCGCCCAAGAGCAGAGTATACTCTACCCCTTTTGCCGGGTCGCTTTTGATAATTTCTACCCGGCCGCGCGCCACGTCCAGACCTTCCCAATAGGCGATAGCCCCTACCCCGGCGTCCGGGCCTTCGTAGCTCCACTCCAACGTAGAGTCAATTTCACGGGTCCAGGGCGTCCAGAGGTACCAGTTTTTCAGCCGGTTTAAATACGGAAAAATCCGGCTTTTCGGCGCGTCAATTACCACGCTGCGCTCCACCTGCCAGGAAGATTCCATAAAAAAAGAGATAAACGCTAAAATAGCAAAGACCAAAGCAATGGCCATAATTAATTTTTTAATCAGTGACATATTAATCTTCCAACAATATTAAATTATCGCGGTGCACCGCTTCTTGACCGCGCCGTTCTCCCCGTGTTGTTCCCGTCCCCGAGCCCGCCTCTGCCACAACAGAAGAAATGAAAGAAGAGCCGATCGAGGCAATTCCCCTGCCCACTCGAACGCCCTTGGAATCGACGATTTCAACAACGTCGCCCGGCGTAAATTTACCCTCTACCTGCAAAACGCCTACCGTTAAAAGCGAAGCCGGCGTTTTTTTCAAAGCTTCAAGAGCCCCGGCGTCAATGGTGAGTTTCCCCGATACATGGCGGTTGTGCAACAACCACCTTTTTTTTGCGTTGATCTTGCCGCCTGACGGGGCAAAAAACCAGGTTCCGATGTTTTCGCCCGCCATGGCGCGGGCCAGATTTGCGGGGTCTTCACCCGCCGCAATGTTCATGAACTGGCCGGCCATTAAAATTTTACGCGCGGCAATTAATTTGGTTTTCATCCCGCCCATGCCGCCTTCCGCCGGTTTTCCCGCGCTTTTTAAATGCTCGGCTTCGACTTTCCCCAAAAGGTCAACCCGTTCCCCCTGGTGGTAGTAGCCGTCCACGGTCGTTAAAATCAAGAGCATGCTTTGCGGGTACATCCCGGCGATGAGAGCGGAGAGGGTGTCGTTGTCCCCGAACTTTAATCCTTCGACAGCGACAGCGTCATTCTCGTTGATCACAGGCACGGCGCCCCAACTCATCAACTGATCAAGGGTGTTTTTCAAGTGTTGAAAATGCGATCTGCTTTGAAAATCGAGAATGCTGACGAGAATTTGCGCGACTTCTAGCCGAAACTCTTCAAAGGTTTTGCGGTACGTTTCAATTAACAGGGTTTGGCCAAGCGAAGCGAGAGCTTGCTTTTCAGCCAGCGGTTCGCGCCCGCTTTTTTTGTTTTTTTGCTGCGCTTTATCGACGGCTTCGCCGCCGGCCGTTTGCGTTTCAAATTGGCGGGCTAAAATGCGCCGGCCAAAACCGACTGCGCCGGAGCTAACGACAATGACGCGTTTCCCTTGCCGCCGGATTTTATCGATCTCGCCGGCAAGTTTAATGAAATAATTTAAATCGTTTTTTTCAATGTGAGGGGTTAAGACTCCGGTCCCGAGTTTTACGACTACGGTCGATGTCTCTGAAATAGCGCGCTTTAACTCGCCTGCCGCCTCTGCAAAATCGCTCACGCAAAAACCTCTCGAATACGCTCTCTTGTGCCGCGGTCAATGGCAAACAAATCATCCAGAGAAGGCATAGAAGTTTGCGCTTCTTTTTTATCATGCCCTTCTAAAGACGACTCTACAATTTTGGCAATTTTTCCAAATTCAATTTGACCGTTTAAAAATAGCTCAACGGACATTTCATTTGCAGCATTGAACACAGCAGGGAACCCCCCCCCGCGGCGGCCCGCTTCGCGCCCCAGATAGTAGCATTGGTATCGTTCCGGGTCAAGCTTGTGAAAATGAAAATCGGGGAAATCCGGAATTTCGGTTTGTTTTCCCGTTTGCGGAGCGCGCTCCGGATAAAACAGGCAATAGGCGATGGAGTATGACATATCGGGCGGGTAGACATGGCAGGTAAAACTGCCGTCAAATTCTTCGGCAATGGCATGTATGAAACTTTGCGGGTGTATGACCGCCTCAATCTCTTCGTACGGGAGACCGAATAAGTGATGAGCTTCAATGACCTCAAGCGCTTTGTTCGCCATAGTGGCCGAGTCTACCGTAATTTTATCGCCCATCGACCAGGTCGGGTGATTTAGCACATCGCCGGGTTTTGCCTGCCCCAACCGGGCTAACGGAAAATTGCGCAATGCGCCGCCTGATGCGGTAAGTACAATTTTACGGACCTGCCGGCCGCCCCGGAGCAAGCGGTAAATGCTGTTGTGTTCCGAATCGACCGGCAATATGTTTGCCCCCGATTTCGCCGCCGCTTCCAAAATATGGGGGCCGGCCATCACCAGGCTTTCTTTATTTGCCAGGTGTATTTCACGGCCTTGCGAAACGGCCTTCAATGTCGAACGGACCCCGGCGGAACCAACCATTGCCGAAACCAATACGTCGTATTTTAACTCAAGAAGATCGTCAACCGGCAACAGCTTGACTTTTAGATCTTTCCAGACCTCGGGCGAAAGACCCCCATCGCCCAAACCTGTCGAGCAAACGGATGCCGACGGGAAACGCCGCCAAATTTCTACGGCCTTTTCGGTATTTTTGTGATAGCTAAAACCAACCAGTTGAAAACGGTCGGGGTACGCCTCGATAATATCAAGGGTAGTCTTGCCAATTGAGCCTGTTGCTCCCAATAAAATAATTTTTTTCGGTTGCATTACGAACCGTTGGCACCTATAAAAACAGTTTTTGAGCCAGGTAAAAAGCGGGAAGAGCAAACAGCATAGAATCTATCCTGTCCAAAACGCCGCCATGACCGGGGATCAAATTGCCGGTATCTTTCACCGCCTGCGAACGCTTTAAAAGCGACTCGGCCAAATCGCCCAGAACACCCAAAAGATAGAAAACAACGGAAAGAACCAGTAATTTCATAAATCCGTAATGCGGAGCCGCCGCTACGCGCGAGAATAGCTCATAAAAGACAAATGTCAACGCAACGGTTCCGAGCAACCCGCCAATGTAGCCTTCCCAGGTTTTGCTGGGGCTGATTTTCCATTTCACTTTGTGTTTGCCCATACTGCGGCCAAAGAAAAAAGCGACCGTGTCGCTCATGACCACAATCCAGGTTAAAAACCAGATATTGAACACCCCGTAGGTTTGTCCCCTCAGTAAAAACAAGATGGAAAGGGGCAAAGAGAGGTAAACGATGCAAAAGGCCGATAGCGCAATTTTTCTGCCGGCAAGTTCAATTTGATCGGTTACAATGTGGTAAATAAAAAGAAAGGTTACCATTAGAAAACAAATGGCCATGACAATATCGGGGCTGGCAACCCGAGTCATGCTCATCAACCACCGCGGCATCCCGGCAAAGTTCGGCAGGTAGTGTGCGCCTTTTAACGAAAGCAGGTAAATGCAAAAGGTAATTAAAATACCGGCAGTTGTCACTACTATTCGAATGACATGATTTACTTCGTCGTGAAAAAAGAGTTTAAAGTATTCGCGTGTGCCCAAATAGACCAGCGCCGCCCCCAGTAAAAACAAATGGACATAGAAAAAACCCTGCAGGGTGACAATTAACATATACCCAACGGCCATAATCAGGCCGCTGGTAACTCGAATACCAACTTCTTTCATGAATCTACTGCGCCTTTTGCTCTTTTTTTTCGTTTTTCACTTCATCACCAAGAGCACCAAATTTACGGTTGCGCTTCTGGTAGTCAAGTAAAGCGGAGTATAGTTCCGCTTCGTCAAAATCGGGCCAATTTACCGGGGTGAAATATAACTCGGCATACGCTGCCTGGTAAAGTAAAAAATTGGAAATACGGCGTTCCCCCGCCGTCCGGATCATTAAATCGACTTCGGGCATCCCAGCCGTATATAGCTTTTCTTCCAACTCTTCCGAGGTCGGTTTTCTCAACACCTCGCTTAAATCTTTTGCGTTAAAACGCTCGCGGATAATTTGGTGAACCGCTTGCAGGATATCATCGCGGCCACCGTAATTAATGCAGAAATTGGCAATCATGGTCTTCCCGTCCCGGGTTCTTTCAATTGCTTTATCAATCAGGTTTTGGTTGTTGCGGGGCAACTTGCCGATTTCACCGGAAACCCGGATTTGGATTCCCTTTTCTACCATGACATTGAGTTTTTTACGGATAAATTCGTTGATGAGAGTAAACAGGTACTTGACTTCGGTTTCGGGCCGCCGCCAGTTTTCGGTAGAGAAAGCGTAAAGAGAGACATACGGGATTTTTAATTCCAGGCAGGTTTCCAGAAGTTTTTCCGCTGTTTGCGCGCCCTGCCGGTGGCCTTGAACGCGGGGTAAACCGCGGTTGCGAGCCCATCGCCCGTTCCCGTCCATGATCACGGCAATATGCTGGGGGAGAGTTTCGCGGTTCAAAAGTTCAAGCCGCCTGTTCTTCTGGTTGCTTTGAGCCACAATGTTATACGGTTAAAATCTCCGTTTCTTTTTTCTTCAACATCTCATCCATCGAGTGGATTGCTTTGTCCGTATATTCCTGAATAGTATCCTGATGGTTTTTAACGTCGTCTTCCGAAATGCCCTCGTTTTTTAACTTTTTAATTTGATCGTTTGCGTCCCGGCGGATGTTTCGAATGGAGACCTTATAATCTTCCGTTTTTTGTTTTGCCAGTTTTACCAATTCACGGCGGCGCTCTTCGTTTAATTCGGGCAGGTTAATGCGAATTAATCCGCCGTCATTTTGCGGGTTTAAATTACGCCCCGATTTTTGTATCGCTTTTTCCACTTCCTGGGCAATTGACTTGTCCCAAACGTCAATGGTAATGGAGCGCGGTTCCGGAATAGCGATGGAACCCACTTGGTTCATGGGCATCGTTTGGCCGTACGCTTCCACGCGGATATCTTCAACCAGGCCGGGCGTAGCTCGCCCCGATCGAATTTGCGTCAATGCGTTCCCAAGCTCAGCGATTGATTTATCCATCCGTTCCCGGGTATCAGATAAAATCAGTTCAATTTGCTCAGTGGCTTCCATAATATTCCACTCCTTCCTCGGGGCCGACTCTGGTTCCGGTGTTTTCGCCCATGGCGGCTCTCAGCAAATTATTTTCATTTTCAATGCTGAACACCAGAATTGGCATTTTATTATCCATACATAAGGAAAATGCCGTGGAGTCCATTATTTTTAATTGTTTTTGAAGAGCGTCCATGTAAGAGACGCGTTTAAACCTGCGCGCATCCGGTTCAAGCATCGGGTCAGCGTCATACACCCCGTCAACTTTCGTACCTTTTAAAATAATATCGGCTTTGAGTTCAACAGCCCGCAACGCGGCGGTGGTATCTGTGGTAAAGTAAGGGCTCCCGGTTCCGCCGGCTAAAATAACAATGCGGCGTTTTTCAAGGTGGCGCAAAAGACGGCGCCGGATAAACGGTTCGGCTACCGATTTAATTTCAATGGCCGACTGCAGGCGGGTAATCATACCCTCTTTTTCGAGAAAATCCTGGAGAGCCAGTCCATTGATAATGGTGGCCATCATTCCCATATAATCGGCGGTAGCGCGGTCCATCCCCTCGCCGGCGGCGCTCACGCCCCGGACAATATTCCCGCCGCCAATGACCACGGCAATATCGATTCCCTTTTCATGGACAGCAATAATCTCTCTGGCCAGTTTTTGAACAACCGGGCCATTGATGCCATACTTATCTTTGCCTGCCAAAACTTCCCCGGAAAGTTTCAGTAAAATCCGTTTGTAAACTTTCCGGTCTTCGTTTGGCATATTCTGGTTATATGGAATATCGGGTAAAGCGGCCTACGTTGATATTTTCACCGAGTTTGGAAATCGCTTCTTTTACCAAATCTTCAATGGTAAGTTTCGGGTCTTTCACAAAGCTTTGCGTTAACAATGCGCTTTCTTCCTGGAATTTTTTCAGTTTCCCTTCAAGGATTTTTTCAACCACATTGTCGGGTTTCCCCTCTTTTTTCAAAGCTTCGGCTTGAATCTCTTTTTCGCGGTTAATTTGATCTACCGGAACATCGTCAGGGCGAACATAAGAAGGGTTCATTGCGGCTACGTGCATGGCAATGTCTTTGCCCAGTTGTTCGTATATTTCGTTTTTAGCCACAAAGTCGGTTTCGCAGTTGAGTTCAACCAAAACGCCGATTTTTCCATTGTGGTGGATGTATGAGAAAATGCGTCCTTCGCCCGCTTCGCGGTCCATTTTTTTCACGGCCTTGACAATTCCGCGTTTTCGGAGCAATTCGGCGGCTTTTTCCAGGTCGCCGCCGGTTTCTTCCAGTGTTTTTTTACAGTCCAGCATCCCGGCGGATGTCATGGCTCTTAGTTCTTTAATTTTATCTGCTTCTATTGCCATATTAATTATTCCTGTTTTCCTTCATGCAATTTGTACAACTATGATCTGCGGCAAACTACGCTTCGTCAGCCTCGTCTTCATCATACTTGGTTTCAAGCTCTTCCAGAGTATCGAGCTTTTCGACGGCAACGGACGAGTCGCCTTCGCTCATTTCAGAAGGGTCGCCTTCGTCAATTTCAACGCTGCTAAACTCACCGCCCTGCTTGCCTTCTTCAATGGCATTGACAATAATGTCAAGGAACAAGGAAACGGCGCGAATGGCGTCGTCATTGGCGGGAATCGGGTAATCGACGACATCGGGGTCGCAATTTGTATCTACTAAAGCGAAAATGGGAATCCCCAGACGCCGGGCTTCCGCAATGGCAATGTGTTCCCTGGCAGGATCAATCACAAACATAGCGTCGGGCAAGGTATTCATTTCTTTAATACCGTTTAAGTATCTGCGAAGACGGTCCAGCTCACGTTTCAACAAAAGAGTCTCTTTTTTGGTTTTTACCAGTTCATGAACCGTATCTTTTTCAAACGCTTCTTCCAGCTTTCGCAAGCGTTGTATTGATTTTTTAACGGTATCGAAGTTGGTTAAAAGGCCGCCCAGCCAACGGTTATTGACATAGAACATGCCGCAGCTTAACGCCGCCCGTTCAATTTCGGCCTGAGCCTGTTTTTTCGTACCGACAAACAAAATTTTTCCCCCGGATGCGGCCATTTCGCGCATGGTTTCATATGCGGTTTTCGCCATTCCGATGGTTTTTTGCAAGTTAATAATATGAATGCCGTTTCGAGCGGTAAAAATGTATTTTTTCATCTTCGGGTTCCACCGCCGTGTTTGATGGCCGAAGTGAACTCCCGCTTCCAGCAAATTTTTCATTGATATCGTAGCCACAGATACTCCTTAATTGCCAACCAGAGTCTGGGGACGAAACGTTTTGTAAATCAATAAAACAGGAAAAAAGAAGGTTATTTGCCTGAAAAATTACCGTGCAGCGAGCCAATCAGCTCCACCCGGTTTTCATCGGGAAAGACGACAATCTCGCGCGCATAAATCTTTTCGTTCCCCTGGTCAATATACGGGTCGCCGTACAAATAAACTTCGCTCTTTTCTTCGGACATCTCGGCCCATTGCCCATGCAACCTGGTCACCTGACCCGGGTCTGCCGAGTATAACTCGACTTCAACGTCTCCCCTGGCGTACGTTTTATTGACCGCCAGGTTTCTTTCCATCGATTCGGCGGAGAGTTTGCCCGTTTTTTTCTTTTTCTTGTTAAAAAAAACCGCATAAGGGCGCTTCTTCTCACCCGCTTCGGTGGTTACCGATTCGACTTTTACCGTACCGGGGACTTTCCAGTAGTGGGCTTTTTCGCCGTAGAGCCGGGTTCCGTCGCGCTTATAGACAATTTCAATGGAATCGCGCATCTCAAGCTCTTGCAACCCTTCGCCCCAACCGACCAGATGAAGGCAGGTGGTTTCGGAATCTTCGCGCGTGACATGAACAGGCCGCTGCGCCGTACCAATGAACGTCACCTTTTTTTTCAAATAAATGCGGGAACCGGTTACATATTCGGCCAAATCGCTCTCTACGGTTGTAATGACCTTGGAACCGTCGTTTTCATCGTTTTTACCTTCCACCTGGGTGATTAGAACTTTGACCTCTTTTTGCAATAAAACTTTTTCCTGCTTGCGGAAAAAATACATGTTTTTAGCGGAGTATACATTTTCCTTATCAAAGATACGGGGGTTCCCGGTCAGGTTGGCGCGGTCTTTGTCTCTTTCGTAAACCGCTTCCGTTCCGTACCCGACCATATCTTGCTTATAAATTTTTACGTTCCCCTCGGCTTTGGTAACGCCCGATTGAAAATAGTGATTCATCACATCGGCTTCCATCTGCAATTTTTCGCGTCCGGAACCATATTCAATCCGCGGGTTTTTCTTTACGTATGCTTTACGCCCGTAACGGCGGTATTCGCCATACCCGGCTGTCAATACGGTCTCATTTTCACGGTCGATGATTTTCAGCGGGTGCTTGATCAATACAATTTCGCCGTTTTCGCCAATCACATAAATCGTATGCGCCAAGAGTTGCGTTGCAGAATGGTTTACCTTGGCGGCGCCTTGCAAGGTAATTAAAATACCGTTTTTTTGAATCAGAGGAATATACTTTTTTTCGCGGATAAGACGGCGCGCGGAATAGCGCACCGGGTAGAGCTTTTTCTCTTCTTCGATTTGTTCGGGCGAAGGCTCATTGGTATCGGCTTTCATCCGGTTCTTCGGGTCCGGTTCAAAATCGCCCGATTTGGGTTCGAGCAAGATGGTATCGCCCGCGCCCGCTTCGGACACACCGGTAACCTCAACAACCGCTTGGGGTTGTTCCGGTTCCGTAACATCTTCGGCCCCCGGCATACGGGCAAAGTCCAAGGGAGCCGGGTCGATCCATCCCCCGCTTCGGCAATTCGACATTGCCAGAGAAAGCATAACCGGGAATATTATTTGACTCAGCAGCCACTGCCATCGTTTCATGATCAACTCCGGTTAGGCGCCGTTTTGGTAAAAATTCAAACGTTACCCTTGATTATCCTTGGCTTTTCCCGTGGGTACCCCTGGGTTTCAGGTATGTATGAATTACATTTTCCAAAGGCTTAAAAAGAGTCGGTTCTTTGCGCTCTTCAAGCCACATTGTCATTTGCACCGAGAGCGAAGCCTCGTGATTAAATTCATGTTTTAGTACATACTCGGTTACCGAATATTTTATGGAATCAAGAATTTTCTCAGCTTGAGAGAGATGCGCCGGTTCGTCGCCTAACTCTTTTGCGATCATATTGATCAGCTCGTGCTTTTCATGCTCTGCAACTTCGCTGTCAATCCATGAACTTTCTTTTTTTCCTATCTTATCTTCATACCCGGTACAATACCGGCATTTTGATGACAACCGCCGGAACAGACGTCTATGCAATCTTTTATGACGTCCAATAAGTGCCGACTTATGGGTGTGTTGGCTCTCCCCCATACAATAAACTCCACCACGTAAATTTTTATTTTTTTTTCCGATGGTTTTTGGCTTCACTTTATATTCATTAGCTCAAAATATCCATTGGTTCCAGTAAATCATACAAATATTACAAAATTATCCACTTTTTGACCAAAAAAACAGGAAAGGGGACCGCCGCCCAAATAGCCATAACGGTTATCCAAACATATTATTAAAGAAGTAAATATAACGCTTTTGAAAAAGTACTTAAGAATGTAACAAATTGATCAGATAATTATACAGTGGAATATCTGGCGTTTGGATTATTGGGTCTTGGGGCAATTTTAATTTTGCTCGGGCTGCTGTCGGGAAGGCGAAAAAACCAGGCGCCGCCCCCTGTTACGGCTTCGGCTCCGTCTCAACCAATAGAAACGCCGGAAAAAAACACCTTTATGGCATCGCCAATGCCGCAACAGCCCAAACCGCCCGCCCCCGAAGTGATGGTTGGCAAAGAAAACCCGACATTTTTTGAAAAAGAGGCGTACCTCTATCTGGATTATAGCCCGGGCAATGTGTATGACGGCACCGACCATAGTTTCCGCATCCGCGAAACGGAAATGATCCGCCGCTACGGGAAGGGGTACTTTACCTATGACGGTTTTGCCTTTCACTTTAAACATAGCCGGGCCACCGAAAGATTCCCGCTTGAGTCCATTGAACACCTGGCTTTTTACCCCAACTGCATTGCGCTGGTCCCGAAATCAAAACAACCGACGGCCCTCTTTTTTGTAGACGACACATCTTCCATCCGAAACATACTCGATACTTTCCGGGTAGAACATGCTTCATAGCCATCTGCAGAATACGCAAAAAAAAAAGAAACGCAGCTCTTTTAAGATTATTTTCCCCCTTTTATTGATCGGGGCTCTTGGCGCCGGTATATATTGGAGCGCCCGTAACTACCAGCGCTTGATCTATCTGGTGAAAAAAGACCGTTATGCAGCCCTGGAACTGGAGCTTGAGCAAATTGAGGGAGAACTGGACCGGTGGGCCAAATCCGAAGGCGAATACCCGGAAAACCGCGTCGAAAACTTTGCCGGCCTCATGCAAGACCTGTCGACCGACCACCCGGAAGACGTATTCATTCATTACATGAAGGGGGTCTTTTACACCGGCCTTCTTGAAAGCCGTTGGAAAAAAAATCCGTTGATTTTATCCGATTTGATTTTTCTCAAACATGCAGGGCACCTGGAGCATATGGAAAAAACCAATGCAACCGCTATCCGCCGCGGGGTTGCGGCGGCGCGAAAAGCCCTTGCGATTGGTTTGCCGAAAGAAGAAGAAGCCGTCACGCGGGAAAACTTAATGAAGCTCTATCTCATGCATGGGCCGGATTACTGGAATGCCGCCATGGAGTTGGGCCATGATACATTAAATGAAACAATTATTTATCAAATTTACGCCATATTGCTTCATCAAAGAAGGCCGGACTGGGCGGCTTTGCACGAAAGCTTTGGCGCCGAGGCGATGAAGACATGGCAGTCCATTTATTTTATTGAACAAGGCGACACCCCGCAAGCCTTCCGGGTTTTAAAAGAACTCACCGCCTCAGAGTCCGTTTATGTGCAAAACAATGCGTGTTATTTGCTGGGGCAGATGCGCGGGGGCTTAAAAAACAGGAAATTACGGCTCTATTATTACCGCCAAATTGACCTTGGCGAATTTCTCCCCAGAAACCGCTGGTTTTTAGAAGAGTTTCACAAGCTGTTGGTCGACACGGGCAACCACATTGAAGCGCGCAAGCTCTTAAGCGGGCATGAAACCGGCGGCGAATAAATTTTCAACTTGAACCAACCCGCATACGATTTTCACGCTTACCGGCAACACGGTTGGGGAAATTTCCTGGTTTACCGGGTACAACCGAAACGAAAAAAGAAATCATGAAACTCATCGTATCGCAAGAAGCGCCGTCCGCAGTTGGTCCGTATTCACATGCCGTTGCAAGCAAAGATCTTCTCTTTGTTTCCGGCCAGTTGGGGGTAAACCCGGCCGATGGAAAACTGGAGCCAACGCTTGAGAAACAGACATCGCAGGCTCTGGCTAATCTCAAAGCTATTTTAAAAACGGCGGGGTTAGATAAAAATCATGTGGTGAAAACAACCATTTTTTTAGCCGATATCAATGATTTTAAAACCGTGAATGAAATATATGGCGCTTTTTTTTCGCCCCACAAGCCGGCCCGCTCAACCATAGAAGTTAGCGGCCTCCCCCTGGGCGGTCTCATTGAAATTGAAGCAATTGCCGTACAATAATGCAATGCATTTTCCCCGGAAATCATCCCGGCGGCAAAGGAAATATAAATAAAATCTAAAAAGAGAACAACTAACTTGCCGGGGCCATTCTTTTTTAGTAAACTTCTACAAGGGAGTAAAAATCGTTTTTAGTTGACACATCTCCTGTATTTTCCTTAGTTTCATATAAGTTTGATTAAGAAGAATATCATGAAGCAAATCACTGAACATCGAAGTTATCCTCGGGCAGTCATTGATTTGGAAGTTGAGATCAGACTTGAAAACGCAAACGACTCGTTTTATGCCAAAACGCACGACATTAGCGCTACGGGCGTCTGTATTATCTCTGACCTGGAAGTGAGCGAGGGCGATATTATCGCTTTATCCATCGACTTAAAAGATTTAAAACGCCGAATCCCCGTCAAAGCTCATGTTCGCCGTATCTGGGAAAAAGACGGAAAGCCTTACCTCTCCGCTCAATTCATGGATATTGATTACAACGACTTTATCTTCATTTTAGACTACTCGCTTGAATACGGAGCAAAATCCGTTTAATGCGTACATTCCAAGCCAAGGTACACCCCGGATCGTCCCGAAAAGAAGTCATTGAAGTGGAAGGGGTATTGCATTGCTACTTGCGGGCAAAACCCCAAAAGGGAGAAGCCAACAAAGAAGCGGTTGAGCTTTTGGCGAAATACCTGAAAATCCCGAAAAGCTCGATTGAACTCAAACAAGGCGGCAAATCGCGTCTAAAGACTTTTCAAATCAATGAATAAATTAAGAATAAATTATGGTCCGCGCCCCGGCTGGGTGAATTCGGCATAATAGGCGCCAAATCAATTTTCAGTTGGTTCCGACATGAATAATCGGATAATTGCTGGGTCCGAAATAGGCAATGAAGCGGTGTTTTTCGCCGGCGGCAATTTTTTCTTCGGACGAAATTTCCAGGGCTATCGCACGGGAGTTGTCGCCAAAGGTGGCAATGAAATAGTCTTTCAATACCCTGGTAGCCGAACCGTTGTTTTGAACCGTAATAAAAGCGGCCCGCTGGCCGTAACCGTTTGTCATGCTTAAATAACTGATCACCTCAAAGTTGTTTGCCAAAGTATACGGCCCCTCGCTGTACTGTGAAGGTTGAATCAAAACATTGCTTTGGATCGTATCGACATAATAAATTGATTTTGTTTTTTCATTTTCTTCATTCAGTTTATCCACCGACATTTCCAGGCGTTGAATTCGCCGGTCCATTCTGTTCAACGACGCATTGACATCCTGGCCGCTATCCGCCTGAAGCGGCATGGCCGCCCAAACCGAAAACAAGGCGAGAAAAAAACCAAAACGCAATACAAACTGCTTCATGCCCTATGAATGCCAAAACCATATCCAATGTAAATCATAATTTTTAACTTTAATTTGTCATGATACAATACGGCCGCTTTTGTACGCCGCTTCATGGACATTGTCTATTGTGCATTCAGGTTAAAATTTCATTGCTTTTATTACGTTGACAATACGGATATATGCTTATATTTAGATATATGAATGTATGAAGGAGTATAACGGTATGGGGAACAAACGCATTCAAGATATCGGCAAAATAGATAAAGCGCCGGATGGTGTAAAAATTATCATCGCCTCAAAACAGGAGTCCGATTTACTTGCGGTACAAAGCATGGTGGAAAGCTGCTCTGCCGGAACATGCAACTGCATGAAATCCGAAGTCAAAGAAAAAGTGACCGGAATGGAATTTGTACGCAATCGCCAAGGAGCATCGATTCATATACATGGCGGAATTTCAGTCGAAGAGATCCGGGAAACGATGGAACGTTCTCAAAATGAGATGAACTCCGGACAATGTTCTTCTATTTCAAATGACAATGACAAAACTGTTTGCTGATTCGCATAACGTTTTGCGGATGCGGTATTCAAATCGCCGAAATATTTAACTCTCTTGATAAATACATTTTTATAAAAAAAGCGCAACCGTTTTCAACTAACCCGTCTGTATAGATAGACAACGAAAAGGAGTTACCAATGAAAATAATGAGTCCGAGCGACATTAAAAAAAGCGTACAAAAAGAATATGCCCGAATTGCCCAAACCAACGGAACATGCGGGTGCGGTTCAACGGAGTGTTGTACTTCTTTCACAAGCGCCGACCCGTCAAAAAGCGCCGGCTATACGGATAAGGAGTTATCCTCGATCCCGGCCAATTCAAACCTTGGGCTTGGGTGCGGCAACCCCCAGGCCATTGCCGGCCTGGCTGCCGGCGAAACCGTAGTGGACCTGGGCAGCGGAGCGGGTATGGATGTTTTTCTGGCGTCGAAAGCCGTCGGTAAAACAGGTCATGTCATTGGAGTCGATATGACACCCGAAATGATAGCAAAAGCCAGGGACAATGCAAGGATGAGCGAGTACGGTAATGTTGAATTTCGCTTGGGAGAGATTGAAAATCTTCCGGTAGATGACAATACAGCCGATGTGATTATCTCAAACTGCGTGATTAACCTCTCTGCAGAAAAAGAAAAGGCGTATGCCGAAGCTTTTCGTGCGCTCAAACCGGGGGGGCGAATTGCGATTCAAGATATGATTGCCGGCTCCGAATTCCCGTCAGAATTGGCACAGGATATGAAAATGTATTCCGGTTGTATATCCGGCGCAATTACCAAAAGTAAAACCGTCTCTTTATTAAAAAAAGCCGGCTTTGAAAAGATACAAATTATAGAAGAACCGGCCGGTAAAATGTTTCTCAAAAGCCGGATGCCACAGATAACGAGCGATACATTTATTGTTCCGGCGAGCATTCAAGCCGTAAAACCAAATTGACATTGAGTTTTTTTGAGATGAACCGACAAAACCGCTTAGAGCCTGTCACAACAAAATCAATCTGGTCCGTTTTTGCGGACCAGTTATTGAAATACATCAAGCGCAGGGTCGCCAACAACCATGATGCCGAGGACCTTTTGCAGGATATATTTGTAAAAATACACAACCAATCAAATGCGCTGGAAAACGTAAAAAATATTCAAGCATGGCTGTATACGATAACCCGAAACACAATCACGGACTACTATCGCAAAACGACCCATACCAATGTTGATTTTGATCAAATTAAAAACAAACCGGATTTTCCGGAAACCGAGCAAGAAGGCTTAACGAAATTTCAAATTTGTTTAGATCCGTTTATCAATCAATTGCGAGAAGACGAAAAAAAACTTCTGACCGAAATCAAAAACGGCCGCTCTCTGAAAGAACTTGCGGCAGAAATGAATATCTCATACTCCTCAATAAAGTCAAAAGCGCATCGAGCGCGCAACCATTTTCGTAAAAAGTTTCGAGAATGCTGCGATATTCATTTATATAACGCAACGGACTCAGAGTTAGAGTATCAGCAATGTAAAAGGTGTTAAGACTATCGAACGGAAAAGGCCAGCCTATTATCGCGCCCATCGGCTGACCGTTACATACATAGATGAGCGGGCAACCCGGCCGTATGAAACGGGTTCCTGCAAAAAGATAAAACAATAAAATAAAAAAGCTATTATCTTTTTAATATGAGAAGTTGGCCTTTTTAAGATTTGCCTTTTTGTTTTTGTCCGGCGCCGTTCTCGACAACAAAGAGGTGGTCAGGGCTTTTTTATGTTCCTCTTTCCAGGAGCTTATGCTGTTCGGGCCGCTCCCCGTTTGTTTGCCCATATAGACCAGGGAACCGAAATGGATATGATTTTGGACGGTAAAGGCGCGGGCGTTTAAAGAACGGGAAAGCTGAGCCGCCTTTGCGCCGGTATGCAACCGGACATCGCTAAAGCGGCAGCCAATGCAGAGTGTGACGCAAAGCAAACAAGCGTTTGACCTTTCCTTGTCTTTTAGAATCTTGAAATTGGCGCCCGGTTTGAACAGGAAATACTGGTTGACAAGTTCAATCATTGTATCTTTTGTCTTTTCGGATTTATTCTATTTCATGCAAGCCTTTATGGCGGCATGCCGCCGTAAAAACCGGCAAATAACAGATGGAAGAAAAGATTCCAAAATCAAACGCCGGCTTGTTGCTTGTTGACGATGAACCGGAAGCTCTGACAGAAGCGGCTGTCTACCTGAAACGCAAAGGGTATACCGTACACACGCGCCAAAGCGCTCAAGCGGCCCTGGAGTTTCTTGCGTCAACTCCGGTTGAGGTCGTGGTATCCGATATTAAGATGCCGGGGATGACCGGTCTCGAAATGTTAAAAGAGATCAAAAAAACACATGACTATACCGAAGTGGTCTTGCTCACCGGGTATCTTGATATCGACCTGATCCAGACGGCGTTGCGGTTAGACAGCGCAGATTATCTTTTAAAACCTACAGACATGCCCAGCTTGATTCTGGCAATTGAACGGGCCCAAAAAAAAGTGCTGCTTAAAAAAGAGCTTGCCTTAAAAATTCAACGGTTGCAAGAAGAAAAAGAAAAAACGCAAGAGCTATTAAACAAATTCCATACCAATCTCGACCTTGCAGAAAAAATCCAGCGCTCTTTGCTGCCCCCGATCTTGCCAAAAGAAGACGGAATCAATGTCCATATTTTATTTCAACCGCATGAAAAAATTGGCGGCGATTTTTACGATATCCATACCCTGCCCGACGGGTCGTTTGGGCTGCTTTTAGCCGATGTGGCCGGTCACGGTATCTCTGCGGCGCTGGTCTCTTCCATGCTAAAACTGGCTTTTTCGCTGGAAAAAGAGCACATCTTCTCCCCGTCGCTGATGCTGCAAAAAATAAACGAAGATTGCATCGACATCACCGGAGACCTGCTTGTATCCGCGTCGTTTTTATTTTATGACGCGCCAAACCGCATTTTAAAATATGCGGCCGGCGGTTTGCCCCCCATGTTGCTTGCGCAAAAAAACACCGGTGACCTTTCCAAAGAGACATGGAGCAAGGTCAACCCGCAAGGGAGCATTCTTGGTCTGGAAAAAAAAATTGCTTTTGAGATAATAGAAACTCCGGTACAAAAATCAACCCGTTTGCTTCTTTATACGGACGGTGTCATTGAAGAAAGAGACGGGCAAGGCAAGCATTACGGCATCCAACGTCTCATGCAAAAATGCCATGAATTTTTACATTTAAATGCAAAGGATTTTTTAACAAAGCTTGAGGCCGATATTTCAGCATGGAGTCAAAACGCAGCAAACAATTCATACATGGACGACGTAACGATCATTTGCATTGATTTTCAATTCTAGTTATTCCGGGCGACCATTGCGCATAACGCTTGCCGCGCCTTCACGAAGTTTTTCACGGATAAGACAAAAAAAACCCGCAGCCAAATGGCCGCGGGTTTTTTTCGAGGTTTTTAAAAAACGTACCGGTTTTGTTACTGGCTATCTGAGCCTGGGGCGCCGGTTGCTGCGCCGTTATCCGCCGAACCGGCGGCGCCGCTATTGGACGATGAAGATGAGGGAGGCACCTCTTTTTTCTCGCGCTCACCCCCTTTACCTTCAATTTTCACATAAATTTCATTGGCGTGAATTCTGCGGAGAGCGTCGCTGGCGTCGACTTTGTACTCGTCGGGAATACGCGGGTCGAAAACCGGGTCGAGATGTTTTTCAATTGCAAAACGGTTATCGGCAAATTCGGTTTGCACCGTGTAAATGTCGTTTCGATTCATCAACTGGTATGCGCGAATTACATTGCGCTTCGCTTCACGGCAGAGGTTAATGGCAATGGAGTAGTGTTCGATCCGGGTTGAGTGAACACTCGGATCCATCTCTTTTCCTTCTTCATACCATTTTTCCAGTTCCATGGCATAGGTACGCACTCGTTCGGCATCACCTAACCGTGAATAACCGACGTTAATGTTGTTGTAAATGTCATATTTATCGTAATAAAGATGGTAGTTTTTCGGATCATACGAAAGCTTTTCATCCGGCGGCTCTCTGGTTTTTTCATAACGGGCCACCAGTTCCGAATTATAGTCATATTTAATATTGATATCGACATACTGCTTGGCCACATTATGCAACATCTCATTGGTGCGTTCGATATAATCCATGCTCAATTGCTCATAAAGCTTTTCGAGCCGTTTTTGGGCTTCCAGAAGCTTGCTATAAGAGCCTGCATATTTTTTTTGCAGAAAATAAGAGAGGCCGGCCAGGTAACCGTCTTTGATTTCAGCATATTCGGCTTTCTGTTCGTCTGTGCCAAAATTTTCCAGGATTATTTCAAGCTCGACTATATATTCGCGGTTTTGAGTGAGTTTTTCTTTGGCTTTTTCGGTAACGGAGACAGCCATAACGGGCGAACATACAACCCAGGCCATCAAACCAATTGCCGCCAATACGGTTCTTCTCAAGCCGTTTTTATTACTATTTGAAATCATTTTTTTACCTCAATAGTTATGTCTGGTTGACAATAGATACATCTATTATCGACAGTCAACCTCTTAAACCTTTAATGAATCGGCGCCGGACATGACAAAAATATAGACTATTTTCTATGCGTATATTACCTTTAAATCACGATCATTGGCAAGTTTTGGTAACAAAAACAGCATGAATTACAAATAAATAAACATAAAACATGACAGATTCAAACAAACCCTCTCACGGGCTCAGGACAATCAAACAAAAAGTCCTGGCCCGCGCCACTTCGGACGGCGCCGGCGTAAATCTATTGCGTTCGCTTGGTATGTTCCCTGTAAGTTATGCCGATCCGTTTCTTTTGCTCGATGAATTTTCATCTTCCGACCCGGACGACTATATTGCCGGGTTCCCCCCTCACCCCCACCGCGGGTTTGAAACGGTTACCTATATGATTGACGGCCATATGCGACACGAGGATTCGGCCGGTCATACCGGCGATTTGCGAAGCGGGGGCGTCCAGTGGATGACTGCGGGCCGGGGCATCGTTCATTCGGAAATGCCCATGCAGGAAAACGGGCTGATGCGCGGGTTTCAACTCTGGGTTAACTTGCCGGCTTCCGAAAAAATGAGAGAACCCCGTTACCAGAACATTGAGCCTGAAGAAGTACCCCGCATGGAACTTGGCGAGGGCTCTAAAGGCAGCCACATTAAGATCATTGCCGGCCGTTACAAAGAGCTTGCCGGGCCGGTGCAAGGGGTGGTCACAAACCCCTTGTATTTCGATATTACTCTTGCGCCCGATTGCGAGCACAGCTTTCCGGTTTCGCCCGGTTACCAATCGCTTGCCTACCCTTTTGAAGGCTCGTTTCTTTTTGGCTCAGAGCCGGCCGAAAAAAGCGAACTCGTTATCTTTTCTGACGGCGACCGGGTTGTTGCAAAAGGGGGACCGCAAGGTGGCCGTTTTCTTTTGCTGGCGGCCCGCCCCATTGGCGAAGAGATCGCCCGGGGGGGACCATTTGTCATGAATACCCGTGAAGAAATCAAACAGGCATACGACGATTTTTCAAACGGTAATTTCGGATAACCCAATCGCCGCTTATGAGTTGAATCCGTTGAACGCCGCAAGAGGCCCCGAAACAAAGCTAAGACATAGCCAGGGGAAAAGAGATCTCTAAAGCCAGACAGTGGTCCGTTTCGGTTGTACCGGCCTGGCCGGTTTTACCGGTTTCGTTTTGGTCTGTCTCTTCAAGACGTAAGATGGAAATTTTACCGTTATTTTTTTTCACAATTTTTTCGACCATGGTAAGGCCCAGGCCAAAATCATTGGTGCCATACTCTTCGTAGACAAAATTCGCCAGGCGGAAAAACGGCTCAAAAATGTACTCTTCATAGTTGCCCGGAATATCGTCTTTAAACAGACTGGCGTCCGGTTTATTGACCACCGATAAGTAAAAACAATTGCTTGAAACGCTTGTCAGCATTCCGATTTCGGTTCCGGCGGCTGAAAATTTTAACGCGTTCATGGTCAACTCGCGAATCGCTTTTTCCAGCATCGATAAATCGACGGTAAGTTTGTTTTGCATGAGGTTCGCCTGGGTCTGGTCGGCCTCGTGAAAAACCATGGCATTGGTTTTGATCTCTTTGTACTTTTCGCATTCCAGGAACACTGATTTGGCCAATTCATAAAGTTCGGCAACGCTACGCTCTTCCAGTTCCGGTTCGTAATCAATCAGAGAATAAAGTTCCGATATAGCCTGTAGCGAGCGTTCCGCCACCCTGGAGTTTTGCAAAAGCAAATCCATATAACCGGCATTCACCACATATTTGTCGTTTTCCTTTTTTAAGCTTTTTTCCATCAAAGAGATCAACGAAACCAGCGACCCGAATCCCGCGCCCTGGTTAAAGCTGCTTTTTAAACTGTAGAGCAACGTCCGGTCATAGCGCGCCCTGGGCCGGACAACCGCCATATCTTTTTTTACCTGAAATTGTTTGTTGTGTTTCTCAATGGCTTCTCTTTCGGCTTCGCGTTCGCGCCGGGCATGGCCCATGGCCGCTACCTGCAGAGCCTTATTTACTTTTAATAAAAACTCATCCGCATGAACCGGTTGCGTATAATATTCGTCGGCGGCCGCGGGAATTTCCCCGTTATTAACGGCGGGTACCTCAATCATCATTGCCGGAGAAAGGGGATTATTGTAAATCTTTTCCGCCACGCCGCCATTGCCCGAAACGACCCCCAGACCGGCAATTAATAGATCGAAATCATCCCGGCTGATCAGGTCAAGAGCCTGTTTGCCATTTTCAACCAAAGTAACGTCAAAATCGTCATAGGTAAGCAATTGGTTTAGCAAAGCCGCCCGATCGGGATCGCTCTCGGCCACCAGAACTTTTTTTCTGTTTTGATCCATAATATTGCCTGACCGTCTGTCATGACATTGCATAATATCGCATATTAAAGAAAGAAAACGGTCTTTATTAGTATCGAACAGAAAGGCTCCATACTTGGGTATTTTATTTCGTCTAAATCAGCGCTAAAAACGAATCAAAACAAGCACCCTTACCGAAAATCGCCCGCTAAATATAGACAAAAATTAATATTAAAATTTTTTCTGTTGACGCACTATCAATCAAATGCATGCGTCAATATCGCAAATATGAAATACGAATTTGAGTCGAAACACAAGACGCTTTTCAATATTGCGAAAAAATAACGCCCGGTTGCCTCAATCGACCTTACGGTCAACGGCAATCCGGACCATTTACTACAATATACGTTCAAGGAGAACCCATGCAAATCGCCGTACAAAGACACCCAAAAGAACATATCTACCGAACAATCTGTCTGGCCATCGGAGGCGCCATCTGGGCCGCCATTGTTTTACCCACGAAAGGGATGATTTTAATTCCTCTGGTTTTCATCGGTCTATCGCTCTGGATTGCCGAAAAATTTTTCCAGGCCTCATTTTTTGGCAACTCGGTCATGATCACCGAAAAACAATACCCCGCTCTACATGCCATGGTTACTGAAGAATCGAAAAAACTGCTCGGTCAAAAAAAGCCGCCGCTTGCTTTTGTCTATAACGCAGACGGAGCGATGAACGCATTTGCCATAAAATATTTGTCGAAAAAATATATTATTTTGTTCGATCAACTCATAGACGTCCTTTGGGATAATAAAAAAAACGACGCCTTGAGAACCATAGTCGCCCATGAAATTGCGCACCATGCCGCCGGGCATACCAATTTCTGGATCAACCTGGTTTTGTTCCCCGCTTTTTTTGTTCCTTATCTTGGCCCGGCCTACAGCCGCTCAAGGGAATTGACCGCCGACCGCACCGCCGCCGAAAGCGTAAAGAACCCGAAGGCCGCCATGAGCGCCCTGGTCGCGCTGGCTTCAGGCAGCAAAGCGCTGCAAAGCCAAACCAACATTGACGCATTTATCGAACAAGAAGCCAAGGTACCGGCTCTTTTTGGTTTTCTTCTGGAAATTGTCGCCACTCACCCCCGCTTGACCAAACGCGTGATTGCCTTAAGCAAGCGCGAAGCCCGTCAAACGAAAACGGCAAAGCCGGCAGCTTCAACCAAAGCGGCCAAAGCCAAACCGAAATCCGCGCCACGCAGCGCCAAACCGAAAGCGGGAACGGCCAAAAAAGCCGTTAAAAAACCGGCCGCCGGCCGCAAAACAGGCAAGTAACTATTTTGACGATACGGGCGCCTCGACCCGAGCCGGTTGGGGCGTTCGCAAACGATCGATATAGTCGCGTAAAAAGTAATCGATGGTTTCTACCCTGATCTTGATCGAACCGGCCGGGTTATTTTCATCAATATCTTTAAAAGCAAAAAACGGGGCTTTCACCTTCTCCATAATGCGTTCTACGACCGAATAAAGCGTAGCGTCGTGACCGCATTTAAAACTGGAAAGCTCAACGGGTATCAAATGCGGGTGACGCGAAACGAATTTCGCTCCCCAGACTTTTTGCGAGCTGGCAGATGAGTACGAGTTTCGCCACACATCTTCGATTTCAAGCGGGTGAACGTTTTCATCGCCGGGCATGTTGAAAATAGTAGACAGATATTTCGGGTCTTTCGGCAACATCGAAGCCGTTAAAACGGGGTATCCGCGTTTCTGAAATTGCTCGAGAATGGTATGGTTGATTCCTTCATCATGGTGGTAGCTGCGCCCTAAAAGAACAATCGCCACCCGCTTTTCCTCTTCGACTTTTCGGATAATTTGAAAAGCTTCCCGTTCCAGGTTTTTTTTATATCGTTGCAAGGCCACCCAACCCGCTTTTGTGGCGTAGTGGTTTTCCGTACGATTCAAATCCAGCTCTTTGGCAAATGTATTGTACATACACTTTTCAAGCGGGCCGATTTGATCCATATAAACAATCGGTTTTAAAAACTTGACCCCCCGCTCGGTAAAGATGTCTCTTTCTTTCGTAAACGCCGAATAAGCCATCTCCGTGGCGCCCACCGCCGTCGGGCAAGCCCGGTTATCCAGAGCTTTCACCACGCCGGAATCATACGAAGCGATCATTGGAAAAAACAAATAATCCAGTTTTGTTTTTTCATGTTTGCTCAGCAAATCATGCACATGAGAAAGCGTGATCTTTGAAGGAAAACACGGATCGACTGTCCCGCGCTTGCTCCCTTCTTTGTACATTTTCTCTGTCGTAAAATCGCTAAAAACCAGATTTTTATAATCGATGCCCAGGAACTGAAAATAAGCGGTAAAAAACGGCTGCAACCCATAGTGGTTTAACACACGGGGAATACCAATGCGGATATTTTGCCGCTCTTTGGCCTGTTTTTCATGGCGCTTGGCTTTTTTCTTTTCTTTGGCTATAAAAGTGCGCTTCACTCGCTCAACATGGCTTTTTTGCGAATTCCAGACACGCTTCGCCGCAACTGCCGTCAGGTCGGGGTTTTCTTTTTTGTTCTGCGAAGTTTTTTCGCGCACTTCCCGCAGAGCGGCCGCGCCTTCCACTTCGCCTTTTTCGCAGGTGGCAATGATAAACCGCCGCGGGGGTCCGCCGGCCTTGTCGTTGATATCGATAAAAGTGCGCAGGCATTTATTTTTACAGGCATAGCAGCGCGTCGACTCGTCATATGTCGATTTATAGTCCAATGTTTCCGTCATTTCCATGCCAATGAAGCTGGTCTTTCCGTTGCTGCGTTTCCGCGCTTCGAGGGCGGCGCCAATTGCCCCGCAGACATTGGTATGTTTATGCACGATCACTTCGGGCTCGTCCCCTGCCCCTGAAAATTTAGAGTGAATATAGTCGACTTGCGCTTTTACGGCGGCAATGTTTTTCTGGGTGCCCCCTTGCAAGACAAAGCGGTTCCCCAGAACCGACGGGTTGGGGATTTGCGCAACATATTGCCAAATATTCCGCGGGAGCACATCAGCCAGCGCGGCCAGGATTTCAGGGGCTTCCCACCCCTGGCGCTGAAAATCGACAATATCGGTTTGTAAAAATACGGCGCAGCCGTAGCCAAAGCGAGGGCTTTTCGTTGCTGAAAAAGCGATCTCGGCATACTGGTCAACCGTATAGCCAAACCCTTCGGCTGTGTTTTGCAAAAAGTACCCGTTGCCGGCTGAACACTGGGTATTGAGTTTAAAGTCAACGACTTTGCCGTCTTTTAAGTGGAGCAGTTTGATGTCTTGCCCCCCCACGTCGACAATGACGTCGATATCGTTATAATAGTGCTGGGCGGCCAGGGTATGGGCTACGGTTTCTACCACCTCTTCGTCAGCCTGAAACACTTCTTTTAAAAGGCTCTTGGCATATCCAGTTGTCGCGCAGCCGGCTACTTCCACTTCGGCTCCGGACTCTTCCACTTTTAAAAAAAGATTCTGGATAATTTTAATGCAGTCTTCAATCGGATTCCCGCGGGAAAGCCGGTAATCCGTCGCAACCAGTTCGCCCTCTTCGCTGATAAAAACGCCTTTGGTGCTGGTAGAGCCTCCGTCAAGCCCCAGGTAAACCCGGATTTTTTCGCCGTTTTGAAATTGGGGCGGTTCCCATGACTGGGGAATATATTTCTTGATAAAATTGCGAATTTCCGAATCATCAACCCCGTCTTTTGATTCCAGAATCATGGTTCTTCGTTTTTCAATGAGCGATTGAAGAGATGCGGAACCGGCATACGGGGCAAAACGGGTTGATACATGTTCTTCCCGGCCTAAATGAATCGAGCCAACAGCGGCAAAAAACTCCCCGTCTTGGGGGGTAAAGACAAGCTCTTCCAGCGGTCTGCCATCGGTTTGTATGTTTCGTTCCTGCCAGATTTTCGAGAGGTTATAGCGCCAGGCTTCGCGGAGCGCCGGCAAAAAGGCGTTTGGTCCGCCCAGTAAAATGACTTCGGGCTCAAGGGTATTGCCCCGCGTGAGCACCGAAAGATTTTGCTGGACAAGCGCATCAAAAAGCGACATCATGAGTTCAGAAGAGTTCACCCCCTGCTTTTGCAAAGAGTTAATGTCAGTCTCGGCAAAAACGCCGCACTTCCCCGCCACCGGGTGCACTTTCTCAGGGTTATAATGCAGCTCTGACAGTTGCGACGGGTTGAGCAGCAGTTTGCCCGCAATCTTGTCAATCACGGCCCCGGTGCCGCCCGCACACTTGTCATTCATGGTCATGATCTTTTTCGGCCTGTCCGAATTTTCTTGCGGTTTAAAGACCAGAATTTTTGCGTCTTGGCCGCCCAATTCCACCACCGAAGAGACATTGGGGTAGCCCTTTTCTACGGCGTTGCTGACAGCCAATACTTCCTGGTAGTAAGAAGCGCCAATGGCTTCGGCCAGACCCATCCCGCCCGAGCCGGTGATTGTCAAGCGGATTTTATCCGAACCGGGGAACATGACCTCGGGGTGTTCGCCTTCAAGCTCTTCCAGGTACTCAAGCAGCTTTTCGGCTTGTTTGGATTCATGGCGTTCGTAACGCCGCCAGATATTTTCAATGTTTCCGTTTTCTTCTTTTTGCAATACGGCTTTAACAGTCGTTGAACCGACATCAATTCCCAGATAGTATAAACTCATGAATTTGACCTTATTTCAGGTTTTTTTTAGCCCAATGTAAATAGTGTGAAAACCCCATGGCATAACCTTTCACACGCGAAATTTTTTCCATCGCTGAAATATTTTTCCCGTATTTTTTTTCCAGCAGTTCCCAATCATCGCGGCTATAGCCATGTTTTGCCAGGACTGCATCGAGCTCGCGGTTCATATTTTCACGCGCTTCGCCTAAAGCCATCTGCACGCGGGAAATGGCGTTGATCTTTCCTTCGCCCGCCGTTTCAATAGGCAGAAAAACCATGTCGTCAAAATCGCCCACAACCCTGGCCTGAACCGAATCTGAAATTGTAGAGGGCATGCAGCCAAACGGCTTAACCGAAAGGACCATATGGGCTAGCTTGTTTTTCGTATAGTAAATGTTTTTCGCCACTTCCAGGAATCCTTCGCCCCCTTGAAAAAGCAGGCTGATATATTTTTTACTGTCTGTGGCAATGGAATGCACCGAAGGCTCTTTTCGGGCAAAACCGCCCATCCATTTCGAGTAACGGTAATAATTTTTCAAATAATACCAGCCGGCAAATCGCAAACCAAATAGCTTTAGCCGTAGAATTTTTTTCTTCTGGCGGTACTTTTGAACGTCCAGACGCGAAACCCACCCGTCTTCATCTGTCGCAAAACGTTCTTTATTGTAGAGCTGAGCGACATAAAGCATGTATACAATCCACGAGGTGACCGGCTCTACGGCAATTTCGCAACCTTCGTCCAGCAAGTATGAAAATATTTTAAAATTACCGTCGCCTTCCGTAAGCTGCGCCCAGAATTCTCCGGTAATTTTTACCACGGGTTTCGGACGCATATAGTTGAGCTGAAGCTTTTGAATTTCTTCTCGGCATTCCGCCAATGCCGCCCGGGCAGGGTCCATGCGGTATTGGTCGTAAATATTCACAAGATATTGGCCCGTTTGAGAACGCAGTAAGAATCGCGCCAAACGGCCGCGGTATCTTTGCTCTAATGTCGGTTTTGCGCGTAAATGACGGTTAATGATATCGACGCATTGCATAAACGTTTTTTCAACATCGCCGCGGTTGGCTTCAAACGGAGCCAGCTTATAGCGCATGGCGTTCAGGTTGTCGGAAAGCATGATGCCGTTGAGAACAACGCGAAAAAATTCAACGTTGAATTTTAAAGCGGCGGCCTCGCCTTTTTGCGAGAGCCCCCCCCCCGCTTGAAAAAGCAGAATCCGAAAACCTTTGTAGCCGGCTTTTTCGAGCGCGTTTTGGTATTGGTACTCATACATGCCAAAGCGGCAAGGCCCGCGCGAACCTGCGGTGACATAGACATATTGGTCTACAATTTCCTGGTGCGTTTTCGGGGTATCGCCCGCCATACGCACTTGATCGAGATATTTAATGAGGTTCCCTACGGTATAGTATGTCGGGTTGCACAACCCCGCATCGCAAAACTCTTTGCCCAGCTCCATGGATTCGCTATCGGGCTGCGGGAGAGCTTCGGCGCGAAAGCCAAGCGAGATAATGCCCGAGACCAGAAATTGATCGCCGGCGTAAGATAAACCGCCCAGCAAAATGGTTGTCTTATCAATATCCTTTTCGTAAAAAGGTTGCACAATAGGACGTTTATAAGGAGAGCCGTCTTTTGTTGTTTTTTCTTCCAATAGCGCTGTTGACATGAAAATACCTCAATTGGCTTTATTTTGAAGGGAACTTCTAGAAAAGATATTGAATTGGGACATACCATCAACCTTTTTTTTGAATTTTATTTTTTTTGTATTGCTTCTGAAAACCGAACGAAAACGCGCTCAACCAGCCTTGCCTGCCAACTGGTGTGGAATTCCACATCAATACTGGGAGAGCAATGCCATTGAGCGGGCCTTTCTTTCCATTAACGCAAAAGCCATGTAGCCTAAAACGGCAAAAATCAACGAATAAAAGACCTGGTTGACAAATACGCTAACAATCCCGATACCTTCGCTCGAGACATCCATAGGGAAAAGGATTTGCAGATTTTTCATCCCGAGAGTGAGAGGGAACGAGTCATACAAAAAGGCATAGATCGAGCCTTCTTCCAAAGCCGAGCGGTCCTGCCAGAAAAGGCCCAGAAAACCGAAATTGATAATTTGAAAAAAAGAGCCCACCCGCTTAAAAAGCAAAGTGATGCCGGCGAACAAATACGCAACACCGTACACGCCCAAGGCGATGAAAAAGAGAGCCGGGATAATCAGGTAAAAGTTTTTTATCCCCGCATGAGCCGTATCTACGCCGGCCATGGTCCCCGAATAGGCAGCCATCAACAGAAAAAAGCTGAACACCTGGCGGGGGAACTGCGAAAATCCCCTGGCCAAAAGAACCGTTCCAAGCCGGTGGCCTGAAATGGAAAGTTGCTCCAGCGTGCCTGTCTGGCTTTCATTGGAAATTTGACCGGACCACCCCATCTGGGAAGACATCACAAACTGCATTAAACAGTACCCGATAATCATACGATCGCGGTTGATGTTCAGGTCCCCCCCGGGAGCCAGTTGCCCCACGCCCACCAAAATCGCCATTAAAATGACATACATAAAAAACAAAAAAGAAAAAATCTCAAGCGGGTAACGCCGCAAAAACAAATATTCCCGAACCAGTTCGGCTTTCACCAGTAAAAAGAAGTCTCTCATTTTTGCGCGCCCCCTTCTTTAATCGATTTTAAAAATACCTCTTCAAGGTCTTCCTGCTTTTGTGAAATGGAAATGACATCAACCCCCGCCGCCGAGAGATGATCCAGGACAGCCGCAAAGCCGCCGCGGTTGCCGCAGTCCACTTCATATTCGCTTACTTCGCCGCTTTTTCCGATTTTTTCGACCCGGATGTTTTCATTGCCCGGCCAGGTTGACGGCAAAGAGGCGCGGCCTTTGAGAGTGATCCGGTAGAGGTATTTCTTTGTATTTTGCTTTAGTTCGCGCAGGGTGCCTTCTCGAATTAACCTGCCCCCGCTAATAATGCCCACCCGGTCTGCCAACCGGTCGACCAGTTCCATCTGGTGCGTTGTAAGTAAAATGGTCTTGCCCTCTTCGGCGGCCAGATACCGGATTTTTTCTTTAATTTTGCGGGCGCTAGCGACATCTACGCCCAGGGTTGGCTCGTCTAAAAGTAAAACTTGCGGGTCGGTAATCAAGGCCGAAGCCAAAGCCAGTTTTTGCAACATCCCCCTGGAAAGATGGCGGCTCTGGTTTTTCTTCTTGGCGTCGATATTGAGCTCTTCCAGAAACTGTTCGGCCTTTTGACGAACGCTGGCCGACGAAACGCCGCGCAAATTGGCAAAGTAATGGAGGTTCTCCAGGGGCGTTAGCCGCCAATAGACGTTGCGCGTTCCTTCAAGAACCGCGCTCAGGTGACCATAGTCTTTGGGAATTTTTCCGTCAAAATAGACCGCGCCCGAGGTGGGGGTGACCAACCCGGCAATCATTTTAATTACGGTCGATTTGCCCGCTCCGTTTGGTCCGAGCAGGGCCAGGATTTCGCCGCTTTTAATTTCAAAATTAATATTGGTCGCCGCCTCAACCGTTTTTGAACTCATGAATTTTCGATATGTTTTGTGTAAGTTCTCTACTTTTAAATCCATCCGTAATCCCAACACTCCTTTTCTTTTCGGGTTCGGCCAATATCAAGCCAAGGTTAAATCAAAATAAACGGGCTCTTTGCCTTTGATTTGCTTAAGATGCCCCCCTTGCAGTACACCGTAAAAAACCATGGGGAAATTTAAACTCATGCCTACTTTAAATGGCAGGGGAACCCGGTTGTCGTATATCGTTGAAATCGAGTGGTGCCCATTTTCACGGGCAATGTTATTCAGGTGCGCCAGCAGGTACTTACCCGATTTACCCGTCCAGGCGAAACGCCGGATCACCAGCTTTTTCATGGCGTCTCCGGGGCCCGGCGGTTTTAATGGCCATCCGGTAAGCCGGTATAGGGTATCCATGAGCGAAACAATTTTTTTCACTTTTCCTTCATAACTCACTACTCGTAAGCGAACCAGGTCTTCCGGGTCGTAATAATGCATCGCAGCCTTGATTTTACCTTCTTCTCGTAGCAAAATCAGGTTGCGCAATGAGTGACCGGGCCATTGTTTGCACATGTTTAAATAGTCATCGGCAGTAAGCGATTGGTATAAAAAATAATTGCCGTAAAACTCATTGATAAAGGTAAGCGCTTCTCGCAGTTCTTGCCGGTTCCGGGGGGAAGCAATGCTATACCGCCGGGGGATCCGCCTTTTTCTCAGAGGTATCATTTCACGCATAGTCATCCGGGCAATTTCTTGAGCTTTTTCAGGCAGCTTCCCCGAGGTGGCAACGGAAACCGCCCGCAAGTTCTTTTCGTTTACCATCCCGAAAAAGCCGGCGGTGTGCTTTACAAAGTCTTCGGTATAACCCTGGTAAAATAAATCCCGGATCACCCCCAGGCTGCCGCTTGATTGATCTCTAAGCAGATCGGTCAAATAAAGGTAGGGTAAAACGTCTTGCCCAATTCGTCCTTTGAGCAAAAGCGCCGTCAACATGCCCAGTATGCGCCGCGCTGGTTCGCCCCCTTTTTTGGCCTGATCAAGGACCAGATACGAGCGCGACCCTTCCAGTAGATCCAGCAAACGGAAGTAGTCCGGGCTTCTGTCTTTATAGTATTTGCCGCCGCCATCTACCGGGTTGCGCGCGATAAGTTCGAGAATGGACCGGTTATTTTCTCTTTCGGCTTGAACAAATTGATAATCGCGCATGTATCACTCTTTTGCTTGTACGGCTCTAGATCACAGTATATACTTCAGATTAACCGTTCCGGCAAATTAAATTGCGGCGCCGGCCCGCCTTCCCG
>JBNLDQ010000019.1:0-60574 GCA_050304475.1 Turneriellaceae bacterium
TTTGAAATAAATTGCGAATATTGATAAACAAGATGTTGCATTCTGGCATGTATCTGAAATGCGATGGACCCCAAAAGAGAAAAGAGTTTTTTATTGCGTAGAATTAGATGCATATGCAACTTTAAACGGTTGACGCGTGAATCAAGAACTACAAATATTGGCGCCAAGTCGGTTTTGGTAAACGCCGAACTCCGATGATATGGATTATTCTTACAATAATCCTAAAGCAAATACGAGAAAGAGAAAGAAGGAGAAAAAAATGAAACAGATGGACAAAATGAAAAAATATTTTGTACGAAGTATGTTAGCCGCTTTTGCCGGCGCTTTTTTACTGATTGCTTACTGCAATAATACGGAAGAAGCAACGCATAAAAACCACACAACCCATACCCTGCACTGGGACTATTCGACCACGGCCGGGACGACCGGTCCGGACAACTGGTTTAACCTTGAAGCCGCTTATTCGGCCTGTGAGGATACGGCCACTTCAAAACAGTCGCCCATTGACATTATAACAACACCGGTGGCCCTCCCTGTGCTTAACCCCGCCTCCATTACGGCCCGTACCTATAGCGCGACAGGCCCGACCGATTGGTCCGTTGAAAACAACGGACATACGGTACAAGTGAACTATCCTGCAGGTAGCTCAATTACCATTAACGGTGTTACCTATGACTTGGTGCAGTTTCACTTTCATTCGACCAGCGAGCATTTGATCGACGGCAATTCATACGCCCTGGAAATGCACATGGTTCATCAAAACGCGGCGAACGGGGATTACGCCGTAGTCGCTTTACTCTTTGATGACAACGCGGGAGCCGTTGCCGCAGATCAAACCTTCCTGGCCAGCATCTTGACCGAATTTAACAACCTCGGTTTAGGCAGCGGAAACAATAGCGGTTGGCCGCTTGAATCGGAAGCCCCCTCTTCGGCTCCGTTTTCAGGCAGCACCGCCATTGACGTCAGCACTGTTTTTCCGGGTACGCTGGGATATTACACGTACACAGGTTCTCTGACTACGCCCCCTTGCACGGAAGCCGTAAAAGAATGGGTGATCTTTGATACCGTTCAAGGCGTAACCGCTCAGACAGTGGCGGACTTTCTTGCCGCTATCGGCGGTCAAGCCAATAACCGTCCTACTCAAAACCTGAACGGACGTACTGTTTCTACGGGAACTTCTCCCTAACGAAAACAGGTTTCCTGGCCGGGCGCTCTTTTCACGCGCCCGGTTGCAATATCCTTTTATCTTTTTTTATCTGATTCTTACCTTTTAAAATTTGCTTGAAAGACTTGACTTCTGCGAGGGTTCAAGAAATAAATCCTGAAAAGTAAAACCATATTTAAGCGCATGATCTATCATGATAAAATAAATATTGATATTAAAATAAACAAAAGGAACCTACATGCAATTTATTGACCTACAAACCCAACAGACAAAAATAAAAGACGATCTTGACCGCAGAATGGCAGCCGTTTTGGAACACGGCAAGTATATCAACGGCCCCGAAATAGGGGAGCTTGAAGAAAAACTGGCAGCGTATACCGGGGCAAAGCATTGCGTTGCCGTTTCCAGCGGTACGGACGCCCTTTACCTGGCGTTGCTTGCGTACGGCCTCAAGCCGGGAGACGAAGTTATTACTACTCCTTTTACCTTTATTGCCACCGCTGAAGTCATTGCCTTGCTGGGCGCTACCCCGGTTTTTGTCGATATTGACGAAAAAACCTACAATCTTGACCCTGCGAAAATCGAAGAAAAAATCGGACCGGCGACAAAAGCAATCATGCCGGTTTCTCTCTACGGGCAATGCGCCGATATGGACGCTATCAATGACATTGCAGCCAAACACAAATTGCCCGTGATCGAAGACGCTTGCCAAAGTTTTGGGGCAAGCTACAAGGGGAGACGTTCTTGCGGGCTCTCTACGGTGGGGGCGACCAGCTTTTTTCCTTCCAAACCGCTGGGGTGTTACGGAGATGGCGGGGCGCTTTTTACTTCCGATGATAATCTGGCTGTTACCTTTCGCCAGTTGCGCGAGCATGGCCAGGACCGCCGCTACAACCACCCGCTTTTGGGGGTCAATGGCCGGCTTGACTCCATTCAAGCTGCGATTTTGCTGGCGAAAATGGAAATTTTTGAAGATGAAGTCACTGCCAGAGGCCGTGTCGGCGAACGCTACTCGTCATTGTTAAAAAAGAGCGTTGTTGTTCCTTTTATTGCCGAAGAATGCACGAGCGTTTATGCGCAGTATACGATACAAGTGGAAAACCGGGAAAGCTTTCTTCAATTTATGGGTGAAGCCGGTATCCCGACAGCGGTCCATTACCCGATTCCCTTGCATTTGCAGCCGGTTTTCCGGGGATACGGGTATAAAAAGGGCGATTTCCCGGTATCGGAAAAGATCGCCGAACGGGTAACCAGTTTACCTATGCACCCGTATTTGAGCGAACAAGATCAAGACACAATTGTAGCCAGGGTGGAAGAGTTTATTTCTTAAAAAAACGGAACGGATAAAAAAAATGTTGGTAGAAATCCATTTTATTCGTTTTATAATTCAGGGGCTCCTGTTTTAAGTTTGCCCCTTTGCATAGACGATAATGATAACACGAATGTAACATGAGGGGTATGTATGACTAATTTAAATAAATTTGGAAAACATTTCAGGTTTGCAGCTGCTATTGGGTTTTTAATCAGCCTCCCGTTCACGGCAACCTATGGTCAAGAAGAGAGTTCCTTGCAAAAAGCGAAAGAGCTGGAAGAAACCGAGGGTCTTTTTGATGAAAAAATTGCCACTTACAATGAGGCATTGGCAGATTACAGCACCTTACAAAATGACGGTATCGTTTACAGCCCCGGCAAGACCGTTTTCAAAAGCGGCGACGGATACATTGAGCTGGAAGCATTTGACTTTATTAAAGAAGATTTTAAGTCTACCAAGGTTGTTGGCGGGCGTCAGAAAAATATGCGGCTCTATTTCAGCGGGGATTCGCTAACCAAGGTTGAATCTGTGATCATTGAGAAAAACTTTGCCGCCAAATCGACGTACTATACTAAAATAGTCGACCCGGACCCGATGAGCCCCGAAAATGGCGATATTGAAATTACAATCAAGGTGAATGACGAGCCGTCGCGAACCACCACGCTGAGCCAGATGGAAAATACGCTAACGAGTCCGAATCGTATTAAATTCAAGCAGGAGTTTTACGTAAGCCACCTGCAAGACTTTGAAAGACTTTTTCGTTACACCGAAAAATACCGGGCTCATTACAGCTCAAACGATGATTACAATGCCATTGAAATCATGAAAAGATCTTTAACGTATTAATCGTCTTTAAAAATAGTCCGGGGGAGTTGGTTGAAACTCCTCCGGCAATTATATGAAAGAGAGCGGACATGATCAAATCCTCCTCGCTCTAAACCGCTTTATTCGGGTTTTACCTCAGCCTACGTTATATGTCATTGACCTTCACGGTACGGTTCTTGCCGCGAACATAAAAAAAACCGGGGTCTCTTCAAACGAACCGAAAGAGAACGGTTCTCAGACTTGTTATCGAAGCATTTTTCATCGTAACTCCCCATGCCCCGGTTGCCGGCTTTTTACCGCGGGTAGCTTTGGCGAGAAAAAGAAAAAAAATCTTGAAGAAGCTATTTTAATTTCAGGGTTTTTAGTGACCCAGAAACCGGTTGAGATTCCCGGCTTAGGCGAGGTGATTGTAGAAACTGTAGAACACCATGAGCCCGGCGCCGGGGGCGGGCTTGAAAACAGCTTGATTACTTTGGGGGCGTTGGTTCAGACGGTGGCTCATGAAATTTCAAATCCGTTGATCGGGCTCAATCTCTCCGCGCATAGTTTGAGCCGGCTTTTAAAAAATCCCGAACCGGACATGGAACAAGCGCAAAAACTGGTACATTTGGTAAAAGAAGACATTGAACGGGCCGGAGCCATTATATCCGATATCCGCAATTACTCGTCGCGCCCCGGCGAACCGGCGCGTTATGTGAATCTTTTTTCCGTCGTTTCGGGCGCGCTGGAGCAGGCGCTTAGAACGGGGCGCGCTAAAGACCTGAAAACAAGAGTTCGCTGGCGAATTCCCAAGACGCTTCATGTTCGCGGCAACCGTTATAAACTCGAACAATGCTTTATTAATATTTTTCAAAACAGCATTGAAGCGTTTCATTATGCCAGTATAAAAGTCTCTAAGCCGTTGATTCATGTGAATGTAACGTCTCAAAAAGATATTGCCGGTATGACAAAAAATACATGCATACTTATACAGGTTATTGACAACGCGGGCGGTATCTCGGATAAGGATATGGATCATTTATTCGAGCCATACTTTACAACAAAAGAAAAATGGAAAGGTATGGGGCTGGGTCTTTTTGTGGTGAAAACAATTCTAACGGAGCATGACGCTTCCGTAAAGCTGGTTTCCAGGCGGGGAAAAACGTTTTTTAATATACTGTTTCAAGTGCCGGATGGCGAAACAATAACGAGCTGAGAACACAATGGATGCGGGACTCAAAGATAAGACGCAAGCGAAAACCGGCGTTTCGGCAACGCCTGATTTTAAAAAAGAAGAAAATAAAAAAAAGATTCTCGTTGTAGAAGATGCAGAGTCGATTTTAATTGCCATTTACGATTACCTCTCTACCGGTTTTGCGGTAAGCGCCGTTAGCGACGCGAATTCCGCCGAAGACGCTTTGCTTGAAGCCGTACAAAACGGCAATCCCTACGATTTAATTGTTACGGATGTCCGGTTGCCCGACAGGTCGGGGTTTGACTTAATTCGTTTTACCAGAGACGCAAGCCCCCAAACCAGAATCGCCTTGATTACCTCATACGAAATCAACGACTTTATCGATTACATTTACGAAGAATCAATTGACCAGGTCATGACAAAACATTCAAACATGAGTCTTCATGAAATTTATGTCATGGCCGGAAAACTCATTACGGGCGATATCTTCGGAGTGGACAAATATTTCAAAGACATGCGGATTTTTTACCCTTCCGAGATGAAAAATATTATTTCATTAAAAAACCGCGAACTCTATAGCGTGACCATTGCCTCTTCGGAAGACCGGGTAGAATGGATCAACCGCGTTTCTCATATCATGGAAGACTACGAAATGCCGGTATCCGTATCGCGGCTGGTGTTGGACGAAATGATTACCAATGCCGTGGTCCGGGCCCCTCGCTACCCCGACGGGTCGTTTAAATACCAGACCAGATCGCCTAACGCCGATACTTTGATACCCAAAGATTTTTTCATGCTCGACCCCGAAGATCATGTGATTCTCCAGTTTGGCAGATACGACGACTGGATGGTTATCTCATGCCAGGACCCGCAGGGCCTGTTGACAAAACAGGAAATCCTGTACCGTCTTCACCGAAACATCGCGTTAGACGCCAAGAATAACTTGCCGTTAGGCATTGGCGATACGCACGGCAGAGGTATTTTTTTAATGAGAGAACATCTCACAAACCTTGTTTTTAACATTGAGCACGGGCGAAAAACCGAGGTGCTGGCTTTCTACAATACCAAGTACGATATTCCCTATAAAAACATATCCATTTATGAGAAAAAATAAACTGCCCGCAGCCGTCTCCGAGCCAGCCTCAAAAGCCATCATTGAATTGCAAGGCGTCTCTCTCGGCTATGGCGATAAGGTTATTTTATCCCCCTTTGATCTTTCTATCGAGCGCGGTAGTTTTGTCTCGATTGCCGGCAAATCCGGCATTGGCAAATCGACGCTGCTCTATGCGCTGGGCGGATTTCTCAAGCCCCTGCAAGGAACCTATTATTTTGAAGAGCGTCCCGTTTACGGGTTAGGCGAGATTGGGTTGGGGAGGTTTCGTAAAAAAAATATCGGTTATCTCTTTCAGGATTTTCGCCTTCTTCCGTTTTTAACGATTGAGCAGAACATCCGCTTTCCGTTGTTTTTTGACGGCGAACCCTATCACCGGGAAAGAGTCGCCGAGTTGATGGATTCGCTGGGAATCATCCACCGGCGTGCGGCTTACCCGCGCGATATCTCGGGAGGCGAGGCGCAAAGAACGGCGTTAGCCAGAGCCCTGGTGATGGACCCGCAGGTCTTGCTGCTCGACGAACCGACCGGGAATCTTGACGAAGAAACCGAAGCCGATATTTTAAAAACGTTGCTTGGCTTGCAAAAAGAGAAAGGGCTGACCATGGTATGCATTACTCATAGTCACCGGATTTTAACGAAAAGCGATTCGGTTCTGAAAATGAGCGGCGGGAAAATTGAAAAATCCGAAATCAAAAAAAAACGCGCCCCCCAAAAAGCCCAAAAAAGAACCGGAAATAAAAACAATAGAAACACCGGCCAAATCGAAAACAAAAAAAGCAAAAGTACGGTAAAAAGAAAAACCCCTCAAAAAACAAGCGCCCAAAAAATAAAAACAAAAGCGAAAGGAAAATAAGGTGTATCTTCTTCGGTTCATTTTGCGCAGGGTCTACCTGTTTTTTTATCTTTTAAAAAAACATTTTATCCGGATGCTGCTCTCTTCTCTGGCCCTCTTTTTTTCGCTCACAGTCGTTTTCTCCATTCTAGGAATATTACGGCCGTTAAAAAAAGAAATTATCCGCCAGTTTGAATCGGCCCTGCCCTAAGACATCGTAACGGTAAGGGCGCCGCAACAGAAACAATCCGTGTCATTATTGTCGGGTTTGATGAAGAGCGAAAGCGACGTGGCGATGGGCGTGGTCAATACAAAGATCGCCCCCATGTACGATTGGGCCGGCGTAAAAAATATCTACCGGACTCAATATCTGCAAAAGCCCGTTCTCGCGACGATCGACCACCCCTTGTTTGCGAACGTAGGGCTCTGGTTTGATCTTCCTGTCCAGGGGGTCAGCCGGGAGCTGGTCGAAACGCAGTTGTCCTGCGATAAAGATTTTAAAATTAGCGAAGAGTATGACGAAGAGGGCCGGCGCATCCCGGTGATTCCTCTAGTGGTGCCTAACGCCGTTGCCGATGTCATTTACGCATACACGGTCGTAAACAATTTGCCGCAAGTTACCCGAAAAGATTTAACGGGGTTGCGGCTAAAAATGTCCATCGGAGAATCGATACTCGAAAAGAGAGACTCCGGGAAATCCATTCGCGCCGTCGGTAAAATTTGCGGTTTTGTCTCCCCCGAGCTGATTACCTTTGCGGGCGCCCCGATCTACTGGGTTCGGGATATGCATTTAAAGTCAGGGCAGGCGAAGGCGGCAAACCATTACGACCGGGTTTTTCTGGAATTGAGCAGCGCAAAAGAACGCAGGGCGATTGAAAAGAAAATCAAAAAACTCGGCCTTGAGTGGGAAGAACCGCACGGCCGTTATGGCATGCTCTATGAATGGCTTGGCAGAATCGATTATTTTATGTGGGGAGTCGCCGCGATACTGATCCTTTTAGCCGCGATCTCTATGTTTAACTCTTTTTTAATTCTGGCGACGCAAAAGCGATACGAATTCGGGCTCTACCTGGTTTTCGGCGCATCGCCTGTTTTTTTATGGACACTTATGTTCCTCGAAGGCGCCTTTTGGGGCAGTTTTCATTCCGTTTTGGCGTTTCATATGGCTGAGATATTTTCAAGCGAACTCCAGGCAATGCTGCAAGCGCCACCGCTTTCTTTAGGCTATGCGGGTTCCGGGAGCCCCGGGTTAAGCTTTCAAATTAGCGCCGCCGAACAGTTTTCTTTAATTTTGGGGGCGATTTTATTTGCAGGGGGCTCTTCTTTGCTTGCCGGCCTTTATCTGGCTTCGCGCAAGACGCTGGCTTTGGTCAAAAAAGATTAAAAGTACTATTGGGACGGGGGAAAGCTTTCCCCCGCGCTCCGGCTATTTGCGGGTACTTCTCCCACGAACCCTCCACCCCACCCAGATATGGGTGGGGGCTTGAAGTGCGGAAATTTTTCATGATTTAATTACGTAATCGGCTATTTTTATTCTTTTTTTCGAAAACGGGGGCATTTTACGAAAAATTTTATTACGCGGCAAATGAGCCTGCGCTGCCCCCATCGATCATTATCGTTCATCATGTTTGTTGAGTAAATAACGTCATGGCTTAGGGAAAATTTCTAAAAAGCCGGAGCCAGGCCGTCTCTCGCCATCCATTCGACGGCATTAGTGCGTCCATGCATGTCAGGGCCGCTTGCCCCTTTCGATTTTTTTACGGGTAGATCAACTTTTACGTTAATTTGAACAGGTGTGGAATTCCACAGCAGAAAATTTTTGTTTTATTCGCCTCATTTTTAACATCTTACGGAATGTGCGGCAAATATATTGCCAAAGCGGGCAAGTCTTTATATTATCAAAAGGCATGCGAAATGAGTTCACGTTAGTGGGGAAGGGGACAATAAAATAATCGCTATGGAAAAAATGGAGTGGGAAAAGAGTTATGATACGGGCAATGAGGCTATTGACAAACAACACCGCGCCCTTGTCGACCTCTTCAATCTCCTCTATGAATGCGTTGAAAAAAACAGCCCCAAAGAAGAGATCTCGGAACGTTTGCAGGCTCTTGACAACTACGCCGGTTTTCATTTTGTTTTGGAAGAAGAGAAATTAAAACAACTGCCTGCGAATGTCTATTACGATCATCGAAAAGAACATGAGCAATTTGCAAAGATTGCCGGTAAAATCAATCACGAAATTTTTCACAAGGGGAACCGTTCGGCTCTCTACGAATATATATTATATCTTCACGAGTGGATTCTCAATCATATTAAAATCGTTGATAACATTCATTTGAAAAATACAAAATAAAGCCGGGTTTTCGATCGGCCAAAGTTAGACAATTTGTTTGACAAAATGAAAAATGAGTACAATTATGGAGTAATGAAAATTGTATGGCGTCAAATCGGATTGGTCCTTTTTATTTTAAGCTGGTTTCTCTTTTGTAAAAATGACGCAGAGACGGCAGTTAAAAAGAAAAAAAATCAAACGGGCAATACGGCTCAATCGACAACCGTCTATTTTACAAACGGCGAAAGCGTATATACGGTTGCCAATAACGGCTCTTTGTTTGTTGCCGGAGGTTCCGTAAACGGAGAAAATTTAATACTGACAAGTCCGGACGGGGTAACCTGGACGCGCCGGCCGGCTCCCGCTGTTGATCCGAATTTGGCAAATTCAATCAAAGATATTGTTTATGCCAACAATCTTTTTGTGGCCGTCGGAACGCAAGGGGGCGTTCTTACCTCGCCTGACGGCATTACCTGGACCAACCAAACGCCCGTTGCGCTGGCTATTGCGGAGACTTATGATAAAGTTGTCTATAACGGCGCCCAATATTTTGCCATGTCGTGCAGTAAAAAAAAGGGGATTGTCTCGGCAGACGGCGTAACGTGGGTTGCAAATCACCCTGCCCAGCTTTTTGTCAGTTGCGATCTCGACTGGGACGGAACCCAATATATACTCGTTAATGTTTTTTCTAACCAGATATATACATCGCTTGATGGGATTACCTGGACAGCCGGTTATCAATTTGCCGATCCGAACGCTCTTTCCAGCGACGCAATTGCTTTTGACGGGACCAACTATTATGCGATTGTTTGGTATTTTGTCGCCTCAGACAACCAATGGGGGAGCTTCTTTCAGTCAAGCGATCTCATCTCCTGGACGCCGTCGTTCAATGTGATGGGCGGGGGTTTTTCGGCGCTTACCGCCGAGGCGGGGCGTATCGTCGCCGGCGGATCGTTTCCGAACGGGGAAGATATTTACATAACGTCCGGTTTAGCCAATTGGGAAACCAGGACAACGAATAAAAATTCAATCTATACCTTTGTCGATATTACCGACAACGGCGCAACGACTGTGGCCGTTGGGATTGATTACCTAGTGGTGACTCCTTAGGTCTGCCGGCAGGCGGCGCTATTTGATGCAAGAGACCAGGTAGTTCAATGTTTCGCTTTTCGATGAGGCGAGACCTTTCCGGTATGCGCTTAGGTGGGTAGGCGGCTCGACAATTTTTCTTTCAATCAATTCATCAAGCGTCTGCAGGTAGGGCGCCGAAACTTTCCCGGTCAAGAGAGGGCTGATATCGCGTTGCCGCGCCAGGCGGACAATATCACGAAACCCGGCCAGGTAGAGATAGTCTTTCGTGAAGCCGCCCCCGCGAAAAACCCTGGTCGTTAAAGTAAAGGCGGCGTTTGCCAGTAAGCCGTAATCGTTATTCAAAACATGAAAAACCGTACTGAAACTCATCCCCTTGATCATCATCTCGACGGCAAGAACCCGAAGGGCTAGTTGCCGCAACCGGTCGAGGTTGAGCGAGTCGGATATGTATTCCCAAAAAATGGCAAGACCTTCCTGTGTATAAGTATTGTGCGGCAGTCCCAGGATAAATACTTTTAACGGCTGGTTTCTCGCATGGATTGTCGTGGCCATGTGAACGCCCAGTTCGTGATAAATTAACGAGCGCAGCTCAAGGGGGGTTACCTTTGCATTTTTATGAACCCGGAGAGTTCTTCTGGCGCCGTCAACCATTGCGTTGGCGACAATTTTTGAGCTTAAAACCACATCGCATTCTATGCCAAAATCCTTTGCCGCTTTTTCGCATGTCGCTTTAATTTCTTCAGCGCCAATGTTCGGTTCCTCTTCTGCTTCATCAGCCGGTTTTGCCGCATGCAATAAAAAACGGGCGTTGGAAATGTCAAGAGAGGTTGGTTCGCCATAATACCGCAGGGAGTTGTATAAAAATGACGGGGTTCCGATATGGGTCAGCATCTCCACTTTTGTCGCAAAACTATCGACAACGTTCCGGTAGAGTTCGCGTAGCGGCGGGTCGGCGATTTGAGAGACGGGCAGTTTATACAATTTTTCGCGGAACTCATACGGGTCGGTTCTCAATTGGCGGTAATGAAAGACAGGCTCATAGTTGCGGTGATTTAAAAACCTCTTTTTCTCGTATTGCATATTGACCGGATTTACATACTGGAGAGTGTCGATTTGCCCCGCCAGGTTTGCCAGCTCTTTATCTACCTTAAGAACAATGGGGTCCAGATCGGCAGGGAGAAGATCAGCCTTTCGGATATTTACGTTTTCAAGCCGCTTGCTGAATTGCGCCGCTGTCGCAAGAACGGCATGATAGAGCCCGCTGCGCAAACTTTCGACTACCAGCGGGTATGTGTCTCCGCTGAGTTCATCCATATAGATTTTTTTAATGTCCAAAGGAATGATGGTGGTTTTGGTAAGTTTGTCAAATGTGTAGCGCGCCTGGTGCCCCAGACCCTGGTAGACCGTATTTCGCTGTACTGTTGTGTTAATATTGGGCAGGCGAATTTCTTTGAGTTTTTCCTCAAAAACATTGAGCAATCCGGGCCAGCGCCTTTCGCGAATCTGGCTGGTACCCAGGTTAAATACCGGCGCGGAGCTGTTGTCGCGGATTTGCCAGTTGAAGGAGTGTACATCAATGACAAGGCAATTGCCGAACTTTTTTTTAACCGCTCCCGTTAACGCTGTGAAAATTCGATAGTATCGGCTCCATTTTTCCAGACTTTTCGTGCGCTCGGTTTCCGTTAGCGGGCGCCCCCAGACTTTTTGCCCCCAGGCCACTTCATAGATGCATTCCGTTTTTGACTTGTTGACGTCGTACTCATACCTTGAGTCGAGTACCTTCAGGGTAATGGGGAACGATGAGATTAATTCGCCTGTGTAGTAGTCTTCTTCGCGTTTTCTTTCTTCGGGTGTAAGCAGGCAGATATTGGCCAACTCCTCGCGCAGTTCGTGACCGGCATGACCGGCGTTACACAAATATGGAACATACTCTTTGACTTGGATCTCCAGCGAGTGATCTTCCAGAACTCCTTCGAAGGTTTCCCCTTGAGAGAGTAACTTGAGAATCTCTTTTTCAGTGAGCCGGTTCATGTTTCTCCTGGCTTTTCATTTTCGGTCAGAAGCTTTGGCGGTTCTGGCGGTACAATCTTTTTTCGAGGCGGTTTTTCCCGCGAACCCTCCCCCCTCCCAAAGGGTGGGCGGCGCCTTTTTGGCGAATTTTTCACCCTTAACAAGATTAATTCATAAAAAAGTAAAAATTTTGCATACCGGATAAAAAATAGTAAGAATGAATTTAAGAGTTAACTTAAGAGTCAATGCCCAAAAGTTTTCGGTTCCAAAAAAGCGCGTAGCGATCGGTCATGCCTGCAATAAAATCGGCGACAACACGGTACCGGTCGTCATGCTTGTTCTTTCGCGGGCGGTACTCTTCCGGTAAAGTATCTTCATTGCCGATAAAGAAATCAAACATTCTGCGAATGACTTTTTCCGCCCGGGCATTCATTGCAACAACTTCCGGGTGGCGGTAAAGGTTGTCAAAAAGGTAATCTTTAAGGGTCTTTATTTGACCGCCCAGATTGGGAGAAAAACAAACCAGCTTCGGCCGGCCGGCTTCATGCGAAGAAGAACTTTTCGCTTCGCTTGTTCCCCGGAAACTCAATACATCTTCCAGGGTTTGAATACGATGGCTCCGAATATTTTCTTTTGCGTTTTCAATAAGGTCCGTGACCATCACATTGATTAACCCGCGGATGGTATGCCGAATGGCTATTTTTCTTTCCAGGCCGGGGTACTGCTCGTTGACTTCCAGCCATCTTTCTTTCCATAAGGGAATGGTCGACAGGTCGTTTAAGTTTAAATGTGCACTGTCAAGGCCGTCGTCTAGATCGTGGTTATTGTAAGCAATCTCATCGCATACATCGACCACCTGGCTTTCGAGAGTGTGATTTTGCCCTTCAGGCAGATTATGTTTTTGAAGACCCATGAGAGTCGCTTGCGTAAGATTTAAACCGTCAAATTTGGGGTAGCGGCGTTCCAGAAGAGTGACGACTCTTAGCGATTGCTCATTGTGATCAAAGCCGCCGTGGTCGATCATTACGTCATGCAAAGCCCTTTCGCCGGCATGACCGAAAGGGGGGTGACCGAGATCGTGAGCCAGGGCCAGCGTTTCCGTAAGATCTTCATTTAAAAACAGGGAGCGCGAAACTGTGCGCGCAATTTGAGAAACTTCGATAGAATGAGTCAGGCGTGTGCGGTAATTGTCGCCCATGTGATTGACAAAAACCTGTGTTTTGTATTCGAGCCGGCGGAAAGCCTTCGAGTGAACGATCCGGTCGCGGTCTCGCTGGAACTCGCTCCGGTATTCATGCGCGGGTTCCGGGTGCTCCCGTTCATGGTACCTCTCATTTGGCACTGCATATTCGGCTAACATATGGTATAAACCCCCAGGTCTCGATCTTCAGGGGGTTTTCCGAAAAAGCAATATGGAACGTCCGATTCCGATTTCGTCAAAATCCTGCAGAATTTTCGGACGCAATATTTTTTTCCCGTTTAAATAGACCCCGTTTTCAGAGATAAGATCATAAAGAAAAAACTCGCCTTCTTTATAACTGATCTTGGCATGTCGGTAAGAAACAGTCGGGTCGTCAAGGGCGATTGAGTTTTCGTCCGCATGGCCAATTGTCATTACATTCCATTTAAACCGGTATTTTTGCCCCGTATGCGGGCCGTGTTTTTCGACCAGGTACGCTTTGCCATATTCATCTCTTTGGCGCTTGAACTCCTCATCCGCCGCTTCATGCCGAGGCAAAACTCCCGGTCCCGGCAGGGCCGGTTCCCGAATGATGCGCTCTTTCCGGGTCTCTCTCATTTTGTCGGAATATGATTGCGGCGTTTCTATTGCCGGTTCGGGTTCCGTTATTATATGAGAGGCGGCCAAATCCTCTTCTGAAATAATCAGCGGATCTTGCGCTGCGGGTTTTTTCTTTTTCGCGCTCATGAAAATGAGAATTAATAATAGTATGATAATGGCAAGCAAGCCCCATAAAAAAAGCAAGGCTCGCTCGTCACGGATAGCGTTGCGCCAAATTCCGGAAAGAGAAAACCCGGGCGCCTGGTATGCCCGAATGGCCTGGTCATTTTTTTCTTTATAGTGAAACCGTATTTCAAGCTTGGTCTCAGGCGTGGGTCCGCTCAAGCGTTGCGCGAGGGAACCTCCCGTCTGGCTGATATACTGGATTGTATAGGTTGTGTCAAAAAGTTGCCCAAGCAGCATATAAATTTTGCCTAGATTCGTGATCGATGCTGAAAGGTAAATCTCGCCGCCTGTCAGGTGGCTCAAACGCGCCATTGGGGTTAATTTTTTTCGAGAACCCGTCGCCACGGAAAATACGGTAACTCCCGATTCCTGGACGATTCTCAGAAGATCTTCAAAGAGAATTGCCGAGCCTTCTTCGCGGCCGTCCGTAAAGAGGATCATATAATTGCGTTCCTCCGGCATATGCGAAAAAAGAGAAGCCGCTTGGTGAATGCCATCGTATAAAACCGTATTCTGGCCGTTTCTTTTTGTCGAATGAATGCAATGTTGAATTTGTTCTTTGCTTGACGTAAACCCGCAACGAACCTCTACGCTATCGTGAAATGAAATTAACGCGACTTTATCTCCTTCGTTTAACGAACGCGTAAAACTCTCGACTGCGCTGATTTGCGCCTCGAAATCTTCCTGCGAGAGAGATTTTGAAGCGTCGATTAAGATAGCTACATTTTTCGGGGTCTCTTCGGGGAGCGTTTTCTTAACCTGAAAAAAACCCACTTTCCAGTCATTTTCAAACACTTCAAATGAAGATTGATCCAGATTTTCAAGCGGCGTAATATCGCTTACCGAAACTTCGGCTCGTACATACGGGAAATCCTCGGTATAGATTTTTTGAATTTTTAAATAGGGGCCGGCTTCCAGCGCCGACAGGCACAGAAAAATGCCTGCCCATAAGCATGTTTTCGCTTTTCGTTGCAGCAAAATGGCGTATTGCATCACTTATTGATCGGCCCGGCGGCTTTTTTGCTGAAGAGGAAAATTCAGTCTGTTGATTTTAATCGATCAACATTCCGACCCGGTTCCAACGGACCTCAACCCCGGCAATTTCACCCCGAACCAGCCGCATCAGGTTGAAAAACGGATTGACCGGTTCTTCATAAGGCTGCATGCGCGAGTTCCAGTTGACGGAAAAGTAAATCATAAAAACTTTCCCGTGGATATCATCTTTATCGACCAGACCCCAGCGCCGCGAATCGTCCGAGTTATCGCGGTTGTCTCCCATGACCATATATTTACCTTCGGGTATCTTCCAGGTTCTTTCCGGATTTCTCATCATATTTTGGTATGAGTCATGAAAGATATGCTTCATCATGTAGTGATCTTTGACTTTTTCCCCGGTAATCGGGTCGACAATGGATTCGTTAAAAAGCTCCAAATCTTCTTTGCCTTGCCCCGTGTTTATTTTCGGGTAATCGATATCGGAAAGAATGGAATAGTCCTCCATGCGTTCGACAGGGTAGCGCACGCCGTTGATAATAATTTCATCGTCTTCAACGCGCACATGGTCGCCCGCAACGGCGATCACCCTTTTTACCAGGGTCTTGCCTTTTAAGCTGATATCGTTTTGCGGCGGGTTAAAGGTGACGACATCGCCGCGTTTTGGCGTGTCAAAGCGAAACAAGTTTATGTCTGTGAACGGAATGTGAAACGTGTAACGCATTTTATTGACAAATAAAAAATCCCCGATTTTCAGCGTAGGTATCATTGACCCCGTGGGGATATTATTTGCGTCGAGAATTACGCTTTTGAAGGCGAAAACCCAGAATAAAATGCCAATGAGCGACAGAGTATGATAATAGTAAGGACGATTTTCTACAAATCGTTTTCTTTTCTCATGAAGGGCGTAGTACATTTTTAACATAGCGTTTTATTTTACGGTAAACTCCTCGTTGTATTTTTCATGGCATGCCCGGCAGGCGGCAATGATTTTAATGTAATTGCCGGCAATGAGATTTAAATTGGGGCTGCGTTTTTCTTTTAGTTCGTTTGTTATGTATGTTTCCGTATCTGCGGCAATGGCCTGGTACTGGCCCAATATTTCACCGGTCGCCGTGTTTTCCAGTTTCTGCAGAGCGGATGAAATTTCTTTTCCTCCGGCGGGCGATTCCAGATTTTTAAAAAGGGCAAGCTTGCCAAAGTCGCGCGCCAGTTCTTCGGATTGATTTAAAACCAGGTGCGACGCGATGTTTCGTATGTAAAGATCGTAATCGATCATTTCGCGGCGAATGGCTTTTACTTCTTCGGCGGTTATATTGTTTTTCCGGGCCGACCGGTCCGCTGCGTAATACGGCGAATGCACCAATAGAGGTGCCGTTGCCAGCAGCAGGGTTAACAATACCCACGGGTAATTCCGCAGGATTTTATTCTTTTTAATGTTTTGTCTCATCACTTTACGGGAACTTTACGGGCTTTTCGAGTTTATCGACTATCGATTGCTTCTTGCTTGCTCTGTAAATCAAATTTACATGTTCCCGGAAAAGTCTGTTTTTTTATCTTGGCTTTTTTGTTCCATTAAAAGTCGAAAAAAATTAAATTAATTGCAATATTTACGTTTTTTGCAAAAAAAATGGGATATTGGGCGATTATCTTGGTAGTTGGGTAGTTTGTTTGTATTCTTTTATTGACGTTTGTTCATATTCTCATTAGTATTAGTGTATGGATAATGTCAGGCGAATTACGGCGAATATTCCCGAAAATCTTTTATTGGAGGCGGAGCAGGTGACAGGCAAGGGAATAACCGGTACGATTATTGAGGGGTTGAAGATGTTAAAAAGGTCGAAAGCGTTTGAGAAGGCGCAGGCGTTGAAAAATGTTGAATTGTCGGTTGATACCGATCTTAGCCGTGAACGTCATACTTCATGAATGTTTTGCTCATTGATACTTCTTCCTGGATCAGTTATTTTAAAAATGGCGATGATGCAATTGACCTGGCGTTGCAGGAAGGGCGGGTTTACATTACTCCTGTCATTGCCGCTGAGCTTTTAAGCGGGACGGCCAACGCAGGTAATCGTCAAAAGATGATCGATCTATTTAATGAGCTGCCTTTTTGCGGCGAGTCGAGAGAACATTGGTATGATACGGGTAATCTGCGTTCGATGCTCTTTCAAAAAGGGTATACGGTCTCTACGCCTGATTGTCATATCTCTCAGGCGGTTTTGGATATACAGGGGTATCTGAAAACGGAAGATAAAATTTTCTCGAAAATTCAAACCATTGTGGGGTTCCGGTTAGCGGTTTAGGGTAAAGAGTTTTTCATTTTTTTAAACCGTCACGCTTCTTTTGGATTCTTCACATCGAAGATGCATTTGCGGAGTATATTGGGAAAAAATACCTTGTCAGAGCTACGAAAATATTGGCTTTGACTCCTGCGCCTGCATTGGCGAAAAAGGTACTGATCTAAAGTATGATTGCATCAGGTTTAAAGTTAATGGTCATGGGGATGGCGGTCGTCTTTGTTTACCTTGTCCTCATGATAGTTCTAATCGATATCTTTAAAAAGCTTTTAGCTCCTCTAGTCGCTCGAGAAAAAGAAAATCTGCAAACTCCTCCTAAATCATCCGGCGCCAGAAAATCGGATGGGGACGACGCGCAGGTGACGGCGGCCGTGACGGCGGCAATTCAGACGTATCGAAAATCACGTAAATAAAAGGCATTATTTATGAAGAAGAAAATACAATTTATGGATACTTCCTTTCGGGACGGATTTCAGTCGTATTTTGGCGCAAGAGTTCTTACCGAAGATTTTATGCCCGCTGTAGAAGCGGCGGTTCATGCCGGGATTGATCACTTTGAGGCGGGCGGCGGCGCCCGTTTTCAAAGTCTGTTTATGTATTGCGGCGAATCCGCTTTTGACATGATGGATAAGTTTCGCGAAACGGTCGGTCCCGATGTCAAATTGCAAACATTAGCCCGGGGGATCAGCGTAGTCGCGCTTAACGCCCAACCGAAAGATATGATCGACCTTCATGCCCGCATGTTTAAAAAACACGGCATGACTCATATTCGCAATTTTGACGCATTAAACGATACCCGAAATCTGGAGTATTCCGGGCAAGCGATTAAAAACGCCGGGCTGCACCATCAGGTTACGGTAACCTTAATGGAGCTGCCTCCGGGGTTGGAAGGGGCTCATGATCCAGGCTTTTATACGGACGCTCTCCGAAAAATCATGGATTCGGGCCTGCCGTTTGATTCCATTGCTTTTAAAGATTCATCCGGGACAGCAAACCCGAATAAAGTCTACGAAACCGTTCGCAAGGCGCGCAAGCTCGTAGGGGATGAAATTCAACTGTGGATTCATTCGCATGAGACCGCATCAAACGGCTTAACGCAGTACAAAGCCGCAATCCAGGGCGGAATTGACGGCGTTTGTCTGGCCAGGGCTCCCGTCTCCGGCGGGACGGCGCAACCCGACTTAATTGCCATGTGGCATTCCCTGAAAGGAACGGACTATTATCTGGATATTGATTATAAAAAAATCATGGAAGCAAACGCCGTTTTTAAAGAAGCGATGAAGGATTATTTTTTCCCGCCTGAAGCGATGGGCATTTCTACCGAAGTGATTTTTTCACCCATGCCCGGCGGCGCTTTGACGGCCAATACCATGATGATGCGCGATACGGGAACCCTGCATCTTTACCCGCAGGTGATTGACGCAATGGCCGAATGTGTGGCCAAGGGCGGTTACGGAACATCGGTTACCCCTGTTTCGCAATTTTATTTTCAGCAAGCTTACGCCAATGTAACGCAAGGTCCCTGGAAAAAAATTACGGACGGGTACGGAAAAATGATACTGGGCTATTTTGGCCGCACGCCGATCCAACCCGATCCGGAAATTGTCAAGATTGCTTCAAAACAGTTGGAACTGGAGCCTTTTAACGGCGATCCGCTCGATATATTAGAGCCGGGTATCCCTCGGGCAAAAGAGATCCTCGAAAAAGAGGGCCTGCCCGTTACCGATGAAAATATTTTTATCATAGGGGCTTTGGCTACCGAAGGCGGCAACAAAGGCCTCGATTTTCTCAAAGGAAATTATCACATTAATGTGAGAAAAGGGGAAGCGGCGAAGCCTGCGTCTAAAGCGGGTAGCGCGGCTTTCGGCAAGGGCGCCGAAGACTTTACCGTCAACGTCGACGGGAAAAGCTATCATGTGCGCGTGCAAGAAGGGTTTGTTTCGGGCGGGGCTGCCGCTCCGGCTCCGGCATCGGGGGGCGGTTCAAGCGAAGCGACGCCGATTAACGCCGAGGTGCCGGGCAATGTATATAACATTGCAGTAGCGCCGGGGGACCAGATCAATGAGGGCGATGTCGTTATTATTCTTGAGGCGATGAAAATGGAAACGCCGATTGTTTCGCCCGTTTCCGGCACAGTCGAGTCAATTGAAGTAAACAAAGGACAAGTGGTCGAAAGCGGCGACGTGTTGCTTTACGTATCGTAAACGGATATGAAATCAATAGTAAAACAAATAGCGCTTCTTGTTTTGGTTTTATCGACATCTCCGGTTTGGAGCGGGGGGCATGGTCCCGGTCATGGATCGGAACCGGCCTTGTCTACATTAGGGGCTCACAACGAACCGGTAAATCCCCCCAGGGAAAGGCTGGAAACGCTCCCGTCAATGGAAAAGATGGTTCACAACCTTTGGACATCGACCGGGCTTTATGAACTGAAGGCTGCCGGCGAAGTCGGTTGGGAAGGCGGGCTTGGCCGTATTTTAATGATATCGGTCGCTTTTTTGCTTCTTTATCTTGCGATCGTGAAAGGCTTTGAACCGCTTTTGCTGGTTCCGATCGGCTTTGGATGTTTGCTGTCGAATATTCCTTTGGCGGGGATCAATGAACCTGGCGGTATTTTGCACTATGTGTATACAGTCGGTATTGAAACGGGTGTTTTCCCTCTGCTGATTTTTATGGGCGTTGGGGCGATGACTGACTTTGGTCCCATGCTGGCAAATCCGAAAACCGCTCTTTTAGGGGGCGCGGCTCAATTTGGTATTTTTACAACGTTAATCGGGGCTCTGGCTCTTTCCAAATACGTACCGGGGATCGACTTTGATCTTCTGGACGCTGCAGCCATTGGTATTATTGGCGGGGCCGATGGTCCGACGGCCATTTTTTTAGCCAGCCGTCTTTCGCCCGAGCTCTTAGGCTCTATTGCGGTAGCCGCTTATTCGTATATGGCGTTGGTTCCGATTATCCAGCCTCCGATCATGAAGGCGTTAACGACGGTCGAAGAGAGAAAAATTCGAATGAAACAGCTTCGGCATGTGGGTAAAGTGGAAAAGATTTTATTTCCCCTGGCGGTATTGACATTGGCAATTATACTTTTGCCTTCGGCCACCCCTTTGATTGGTTTTTTTATGTTCGGTAATTTAATGAAAGAAAGCGGCGTTGTTGACCGGTTGTCCAATACAACTCAAAATGCGCTTATCAATACTGTGACTATTTTTCTAGGGTTGGGCGTCGGCACGAAGCTTTCTTCTGACAGGTTTTTAAATATTGAAACGTTGGGTATTCTTGTTTTAGGGATGATTGCGTTCGGGATCGGGACTGCCGCCGGTGTTTTGATGGCGAAACTCATGAACGCCTTTAGCAGGGAAAAAATCAACCCCTTGATCGGTTCCGCCGGCGTTTCGGCCGTGCCCATGGCGGCAAGGGTTTCGCAAACAGTGGGCGCTAAAGAAGATCCGCAAAACTTTCTTTTAATGCATGCAATGGGGCCAAATGTTTCAGGAGTCATCGGGTCGGCCGTTGCTGCGGGAATTCTTCTTACTTTGCAAAACTTTTAACCCAAAATGAAGGGTATTGTTAAATTTGCGTTTGTTCCGTTTTATCCCGTATTAGGTGAATCGGGAAAAAATCTCGAAACAATTACTCAACTGGCAAAAGAGATCTATACAAAAGAAAAACCGGGGATTATTATTTTCCCCGAACTGGCGACGAGCGGGTATTTGCTCGAAAATCTGGCTCAAAGCGCTTCTATTGAAGCGCCTGCCGGTTTGCCGGGTGAACTGCTTGAGCTTTCCCGTTCTATGGAAATTCATCTTGGGGCGCTGGTCCGCGAGGGGGGAACGCTTTACAATGCGGCAATTGTACTTTCCGGCGCTCAGGTGGTGCATTTGCACCGCAAGATTTATTTGCCCACATACGGTCTTTTTGACGAGAAGCGCTATTATGTTGCCGGCGATCAGCTTGAGATATTTCATGGGGTGCTGGGCAAAACGGCAACGTTGGTCTGCGAAGACGCTTTTCACCCGGCCCTTGCCTACGCTTTGTTTGCCCGGGGGGCCGATCATGTCGTTGTTCTTTCTTCTTCGCCGGCGAGAGGGGTAGAGGAAGAAGGCACAAGCGCAGCAAATGCGCCTGCCTCGTACCTGTCCTGGCGAAAAAGGTTGGAAGTTTATGCCGAAAGCTTTGGCCAATGTTATTATTATATCAATCGTTCCGGTTCGGAAGACGGCGTCTATTTTGACGGGCGGGCGATGATTGCGCCCCCGAACCGGCGTAGTTTTGAGTATGGCGGTTCCGGCGATGCTCCGTACCACATCGTTGAGGTGGATACAAGGGACATTATTAGCGCTCATGCGCGCGGGGGACCTTTTGTAAATGAGAATTGGAATTTAAACTTAAAGTGCATTGAAGAGGCGCACCAGGCCCGGAAGAGCGGGACATCTCGCGGTTAGGCGCAAAGGGCAGGAAACCTGCTGTGGAATAGATGTGTCATGAAAGAAGATAAAAAAGACACGCCGGATCGGCGCTTGCCGTTTCCGTCCATGAATTGCCAATTGGCAAAGGGGATAATAACGGCCACTTTGCGCGAAGAAATTTTAAAGACAGGTCACCAAAAGGCTGTGGTTGGCTTGAGCGGCGGGATCGATTCGGCTTTGTCGCTTTACCTTTGCGTGGAAGCGCTGGGGGCAGAAAATGTGTTTGCTCTTTTTATGCCGTACAGGTTGAGTTCGCAAGCTTCTCGGGATGATGCGGTGAAGGCGGCAAAAGAAGCGGGCGTCAATCTTTTAACGCGGGAAATTACCGGTCCGGCTGACGCTTATTTTGACGCGCAGGATTCGGAGGCGAGCCGGTTGCGGCGCGGGAATTTTCTGGCGCGTTTAAGAATGCTTTATTTGTACGATTACTCCGCGGAAAAGCGGGCTTTGGTTGTCGGAACTTCCAATAAGACCGAGATGCTTCTGGGGTACTCGACTTTATGGGGGGACATGGCTTCGGCAGTCAACCCGATTGGCGATCTTTACAAAACGCAAGTGAGGGCTTTGTCTTCTTTTATGGGTGTGCCCGCTTCCATTATCGAGAAGGCGCCGAGCGCCGATCTTTGGGAGGGGCAGACGGATGAGTCTGAGTTGGATATCAGTTATGCGATGGCTGACCGGATTCTTTATCATTGGGCTGATCAGGAATGGTCGCCGGAACGAATTGTCGAAGCTCTTGATAAGGCGGGCGTTTCCGGTGGTAACGTATTGGTAAGCCGAATCATGCAAATGGTACGCGGTTCGCAATATAAGCGTAAAATGCCAGTGATCGTCAAAGTCTCTCACCGTACCATTGATCGCGAGTTTCGGTACCCTAGAGATTGGGGTCTTTGAGCTATTCACTTACGGTTCTAGTTGCATTCCTCATTTTCGGATTCGTTTTATTTTTATTTTAAAGTAAGAATATTTACCGGGTGTTTCCGATTATTTGTCGCCAAAAAAAGAACAAGTCTGAAATAAAATTTTGTTTGCAATATAAAAAGACAAATGAAAAGAGGAGTAACGGAGAATAAATTGAGTAAAAATAGAATAAGCCGCATGTTAAAAAAGTTCAGCGATTCAGTCGAAGATTTGTTTGAGAATTCTTCTGTTTCCCGCGAGCCCAGGTTATTGAATCAACTCTATACATCGCTTGACTCAACTTTTAAGAAGGTGGCAGTCGAGAGTAATATTAAAAAAGAGGGCCGCCGTCAGTATGAATTGGTTGAAGAACTCTTGCAATCCAGAAAGACATGGAAAAATGCATACTACATTGAACAGTTGTTGATCGATTATTTTGATGCTGAAACTCTTGATATTGAATGGGGCAGGAGATGCGCTGGCGCAAAAGGTAAACTAAAGTCAGAGATGATGCATTATTATGAAAAAACTTATAAATTAGAGAAAACCGAACATGGCAAACGGCATTTGCTTTCAAAGCTGGTAAATGACCTTCAATGGTTTTATGAAAACCAACAAATTATGAATACTTACGAAAGGATTATTCAATTCCGCGTTAGCATGACTTTTATTTTGGCGATGGCCTGTTTCTTTGGTCCGCATCTTTTTCCTCATTTGTATTCTTCTTTGATGGTGATAGAAAGAGGAAGCCGGGATATGATTATTTATACGGCAATTACGGCAGGAATGATGGGCGGTCTATTTAGTGTTTTAGTCGGATTAAGAAAATCGATAAGAAATGCATCGTTGCCGGATCTGCGAATCATGAAGGGAAAAACGTTTATTTTATCCAAAGCTGCTATTGGCGGCGGGGGCGGATTGATCTTGTATTATCTATTAGAGGGGCAAGTATTAAGCGGCTCCATTTTTCCGGCAATGAGCAGCGAACATGTGTGGAGTGATCAAACGTATGCTTTGATGATTGTTTGGTGTTTTTTATCCGGCTTTTCGGAAAAGATGGTCCCTAATATTTTATCGGCGACATCAAAAAAAACGAAAAAACAGGATGAAGAATGCGAAGAAAAATCCAAATAGTTGCAGAGTAATTATTTGGTTTTTTGTAAAATGGAATCGATTTTTTCTTCAAAAACCGTTTCATCAAACTTTTTATCCGGGAAGTCTGCTTTAAAAAGATAGATAATATTGTTTCCTACCGCTTCTTCTCTGGGTTCGTTTACATCATATGCATATACTTTAATTGCGTCATGACTGGAAAGAACGTAAATACGAACGCGGGCTCCGGCTTTTAATTGCTCTTCGTTTCCAACATCAATATCTGTTTTTACTAAGTAGACCCCGTTATATTTTTCGTTTAGGGCGTTGATTTCCGGATCTTTGACAAATGATCTTGTACAGCCATTGGCAAGAAGGATTATCATAACGATCGTTGGCAGGTATTTGTTCATCACCCGGACACCCTCTTTTCGAGGTTGAAAAAAGCAACCATTTTTGAAAAAGAAATCATTTTCCGGCGATTACTAAAACAAATGGTAGGAATAGTAAAAACAGTTTGTATCTATGGATATGATGCAATTCCTGTTGAAGTCGAAGTTGATATTTTACCGGGACCAATGAGTATGCAGATTGTCGGTCTTGGCGGAATGGCGGTGAAAGAGTCGAAAGAAAGAATTCGGTCTGCGATTTTGCACTCCGGTTTTCATTTCCCCATGAAGCAGATCGTAGTGAATCTGTCTCCGGGTGAGCGGCCTAAGCAGGGAACCATTGCAGAGTTGGCTATATGCGCTGCTATTCTAGTTGCGGATCATCAACTGGATGCGTCTCTTTTTAATCGAAAAATATTTTTGGGTTCGGTTTCCTTAGGCGGAGAAGTTCGCATTTGTGAAGGATTGTTGGGCGCCGGCATTGCAGCGAGGCAATATTTCAAGGAAGATTCGTTAGTTGTTTCTGCGGAGGGGGCCGGAGTGTTAAGATGTTTACCGAATACGCTTATCTATCCCCTAAAAAATATACGCTCGCTGCAAAAGTTAAGTTCCATATCGCCTCAAAAATCAAATGTGTATTCCGTTTCGAAACGAAAAGATGCAGAGATCGATATGTCATTAATTCGCGGTCATGAACGGGCAAAAAAAGCGTTAGCTTATGCGGCAATTGGCGGTCACCATTCTATTATCGTAGGTCCCCCCGGTTCGGGGAAAACGATGTTGGCAAAGGCCAGTCAATCCATTCAACCTCCTTTGTCACCCGAACAATCTCTTGAAACGACCAGAATTTACTCAGCGATGCACCGGCATAATAAAGGATTGATTCAATATCCTCCTTTTCGTTCTCCGCATCATACGGCTTCCGCTGTAGCAATGGTTGGCGGCGGGACGATACCTGCGCCAGGCGAAGTTTCTATGGCGCATAACGGAGTATTGTTTTTGGATGAACTTTTGGAGTTTTCTAGCGCTGCAATACAGTCATTGCGAGAACCGCTGGAAGAAGGTCGTGTGACAGTCAGTAGAGCAAAGGGGCAGGCGACTTTTCCCACGGATTTTATGTTAATTGCCGCTGCGAACCCGTGCAAATGCGGGTATTTTTTTTCGACAAATCGATTTTGCTCATGCCGAAGAACGCAGGTCTATGATCTTCATAGAAAAATCATCGGTCCCTTCTTGGACCGTGTTTCCATAGAAATGGACTTTTCGGAAGAGAGTCAGAAAAGTTTAAATTTATCAAGCAAAGGTTTACCTTCATCATGGTGGGAGTCAAAAATAAGAGAAGCACGATCTCGCATGGTATACCGTAACAAAGCATTTAAAAATGCCCGCTTGGATGTAGATTTGGTTCATCAAGAAATTTCAAAATTTAAAAACTGGGAGAAGATAGTACGTGATAGAGCTTCTTTTTTAGGTTTAAGTCACCGGGGAGTATTAAATACACTGAAATTAGCTTTGAGCATATCGGACTTCCAAGAAACCAGCTCTGTCAGTGATGATATTTTGGAGGAGGCTTTCTCTTATCGTGATGTGTGCCTTCTTCAAAAAACACTTACAGAGCTGGTTGCCTGAAGAGCAGGTCGCATGGAGACCTTTTGCTGCGATTTATTTCAATAAAAAATGGGTTAACTCCGCAGCAATTTTATCAATCGCATAGTCGATATAATCAGGCTCTTCTATGCGCTTTTGATATTCAGAGATTTTCTCTGCTTTGGAAGCGTATTTACGCTTACCAAGTTCTGTTGTTTTTGGAATGGATCTTCTGCCCTTATTCGCAAGTCTTCTTGCCATGTTGTTACTTCCCTGTAACTTTATTTAGAGCCATCCATGGCTCTCAAAAAATTATCGGCCCGGATGAGAAATACCTTAATGTTAATTATGATTTCAATTCCACAGCAAAAAAAAAGTGTTGTTATTATGCCGCATTAGGCCAGAAATATCCTGGAATAAAATCAATAAGCTCTAACTTTTCGTCAATTAATAGCAAAGAAATACGGATATCCGGAAGGCGAGATATCTCGGAGCACCAATGCTTATATGCAGTTAAATACCTTTCCCATTGTCTATACGAAAGAGGCGGATACCCCGATTCGTATCTTCTTCGCCTGATTTTTTTCACTTCAACAAGATAATAGACAGGTTGAATAATGTTTTGCCTGGCAATGATGTCTATTTCAACACCAAAAAAACGACGGTTTCTCCCGAGAATTTGAAAATTATGCGCTCTTAACCATTTTGCTGCAACTTCTTCACTTGCTTTTCCACTTGGGTTCATACTTTATAAATTGATTTATTGTAAAAATTTTTTCATGTAAGTATTCCATTTTTTGAGCATTCGCCTTTACATGTCTCGTTTTATTCATATAAAGGTCTTTCAATATGGAAGATCGTCGATCTCATCATCTGTTAAAACTGTTCTTTCGATATGCATGTCGTTTGTTAATCTATATTGAAAATGATCGGATTATGGGTGTTGTTCGCAAGGATGATATTGAGTCGCATATGAGTGATCTGGATAACACAAATTTAATTCAACGCCCACCAGTGATGCAACTTTCCGGGTTAGAACATCTCATTGATCTGTTTCAATCCGAAGCTGTGGTTGTTGAGGAAGAAAAGGTTTTGCCTGCCGTGAATGATAGCGGTGAACTTGTAGGACTCTGGAATCGTGCACAGCTAGTACGTGTTTGGGAAAAAATGCCTCAAGTATCAAATTGGCGTCCTCCACGCGTTTCCATATCTGCAATGCAATCGGAACAGAAAGTAAAACACAATATTCATTCCGATATTAAAACAACCGGATTGCCATATAACGAACCTAGTAAAGAAATTCCAATCTTGCGTCCTGAGGAAATTAGTATTGTGGCTTTGGAAACGATACCTATTCCAATGATAGCTTTAGACACCTCCGGTAGGGTTCTTTTCCACAATCAAGAATGGATGGAATGCGTACAAACTCCCACCACTATTCTTATGAAAACCGCTCGTTCTAAAATGGCAGAGCTGGCTTTTTCCGGTGAGTTATCCCTTGATTCGGTATTTACATTGAATGAAATTTTAAAGGATACAGAGATTAAAATGAAGGCGATGGTTCTTTCAGGTAAAGATTCAGTTGCAACAAAAGCCGTAGGCTATCTTTTTTGGATTGATAATCAAGGTCGAACAAAAAAGAAGCAAGGGCATCGAAAGGAAAAGGAGTTTTCTCATTCAGATAATTTGGGCGAAACACATCGTTTTTTAGGGAGAACTTTGCAGGAAATACTTTCAGAAGAAGAACGAAAAGTTTTGAGCTGGGCGATGAAGGAAGCTGGAGATAATCAATCTAATGCGGCCATGCTTCTTGGGATACCTCGTCAAACTTTTGCGTATCGGTATAAAAAACTGTTTTCTTAGCGATAACTTGGCGTAATCTACTAAAAATAATCGTGCTTTTCATACTTGCTAAAATGTATTAGACGCAGTGATATTGATTTGGTGGGGAATTCCACATCACGCTGTATTTTAATACCCAGCCAATACCAAAAAGCTAAATGACTAGCCGACAAAAACCGCTTTGGAGAAGTTTGAAATAAATGGTCCATTAATTTATCCACATACTTTTCCAAGGCAAAACGAATTAAATGAGTCATACTGCACCCGAGGCGAGCTGCTGTAAGTCTAATAAGTAATTCATCTGCCCCGTACAAACACAGTTTATGCCGGTGTTTTAGTCGACTGTAAGGGCGACGGAGCAAAACTCGTTGATTTAATTTCAAGTGGGGACCATTAAACCAAAATCCGTCTAGTTGCGAAAACTCTTGTTTACCCAAAATAAAAGAGCTGACATTTTTTCTTTTAATTAGTCTAAAAGTTGCATATCTAACGACCCAGGAATAGCTGGTTTTTCTTACTTTTGAAATGCGCTTTATTTTTTCCCAGGTATCAAGGCAAAGTCTGATTTCTAACACATTTTCAATGTATTCAGATGAAGTTTGGTAGCTGCTATAATTTTCCATATCCTATTAATATGTGCCTTAAATAAAATTTGCCGATGAAAGAAACATTTTATCATTTTTGAAAAAAATAGTGTCAGCAATTTTAAAAAGCGTTTCTAAAAAGGCCGTATGACCATGCGTAACAAATATAAGAAAATAAAAAACGCAGAATAAAAAACTAAAAATGAATTACGAGACGCTCCTTGTCTATCTTGGAAGGTTTTTTCTGCTCAAATCCGGTATTGTAAGACAATTCCGTTTGCAGACTAATAAAAATTTAATTGTGTATTTTAAAATAGTGTTTTCATTTTTGATAAAATAAAAATAGACAAAATGATACTTTTCAGAAAAATATATTTTCGTTGGAGCCGTCAACAGATTAACTTTTTTGGCAAAACTCCTATAAAGGTGATACTTGTAAATGAAAGCTGCCGTTTATAAAAAATATGGAAGTCCGGAAGTAATCCAATATAAAGACATAAAACGACCGGCTCCTCTTCCTGATGAAGTTTTGATTAAAATATATGCGGCACCGGTAAATTATGGCGATCTTATGGCTCGTGATTTTCCTGAAAAGTCCAAAAAAGAATTTAATATGCCCGGATTTCTGAAATTGCCGGTTCGCATAATGTTTGGGTATTTCCGGCCAAAAGTCAATATTTTAGGCGCAGAATTTGCCGGAGAAGTTGAAAATATTGGGTCCAGTGTAACCATGTTTAAAAAAGGAGACCAAGTTTTTGGTTTTTCGGGAATTAAAATGGGAGCCAACGCAGAATATCTTTGTATAAAAGAAAAGGGTATGCTGGCAAACAAACCATTTAATATGAATTTTAATGAAGCATCTACCATTGCTTATGGCGGCAGCATGGCTCTTGAAATCCTGAAAAACGTTGATATTAAAAAAGGCGATAATGTATTGATTAATGGAGCTTCGGGAGCAATAGGGTCGTATGCCCTGCAAATAATTAAAGGTAAAAGGGCTACTGTTACAGGTGTATGCAGTGCACCAAGATTAAATTATGTGAAAGCTTTAGGAGCCGACAAAGTCATTGATTATAAAATTGAAGATTTTACTAAAAATGGAGAGAAGTATGATTTAATATTTGATGTATTGGGGAAAAGTTCTTTTGGAAAATGTAAAGGTTCTTTAAACGATAATGGCGTCTACCTGTTGGGGAGTTTTAAAATGAAACACCTGTTTCATATGATAAAAAGTAAGATATTCGGAGGGAAGCGAGTAGTATGCGCCATGGCTAAGGAGTTACCGCAAAATTTGTTGATTTTAAAAAAAATGGCAGAAGACGGAATAATAAAAGTAATCATAGATCGAACATTTGCCTTAAAAGACACCTCAGAAGCGCATAAATACATTGAGTCAGGTTGCAAAAAAGGACAAGTAATTATAGAAGTGAGTCCATAACGGAATTAATGTTGATAATAAACTCCTGGAAAGAAACGTAAAGGAGAGTAAAACAATTTTCCGGCTTGCAATATTATTTGTATTATATATCAATAAATATTTTAGTCGGGAGGATGTAATGGACCTTGAAAAAACCGAAGTCAACAAAGAAGGAACGGTATACAAACCCAGCTCCCCTTTTGAGGCAACTCTGGTTTCTAATGAACGCATTAGTTCTGAAGAAAGTCCGGACGATATACGGCATATTGTTATAAATGTTGCAGATAGCGGAATAAATTATATTGAAGGACAGTCGATTGGAATAATTCCTCCATATGGTCCGAATGAAGAAAGGCCCAGGGTTCGCCTGTATTCGATCGCATCGCCCCGAAAAGGGGAAGTTGGAAAAGACACGCTTGCCCTAACCATAAAACGAGTTATTTTCGAAGATGCAGAAACAGGAGAAGAAGTTCGCGGACTTGCTTCCAACTATATTTGCGATGCCAAACCAGGCGACAAAATAAATATTACCGGTCCGGTTGGACGGACTTTCTTTCTTCCGAAAGACGACCGCACAAATTTAATCATGATTGCCGTAGGTACGGGAATTGCGCCTTTCCGCGCATTTATCCGGCATATCTATCTTGAAAGAAAATCCTGGGAAGGCAAGATTTTATTATTTTATGGAGCAAAAACAGGAATGGAAAGCTTATATATGAATGACCGCAACAATGACATTGGCCAATATTATGAAGAAGAAACATTTACCGCCTACCAGGCGTTATCTCAAGTAGGCGATAAGAGCCATGTTCAAGATCAACTTACGAATAACCAGGATTTAGTATGGGAAATAATACAAGAAGGAAATTTTGCTTTTTACATTTGCGGCCTGAAGGGAGTGGAAGAGGGCACTGAAAAAATTTTTACAGAATTGGCTCAAAACGAAGGAAAAAATTGGGATGAAATGCATCAACAATTTAAAAAAGAGGGTCGATGGCATATCGAGGTTTACTAATGTGTTCCTATGGGTTTAACTGTTTTGCTCATGATTGCCATTGGCCTTGCCGGAGTGGGCATATTTTATTCATCCCGGATCCAAAAATACCTTGAGGGGCGTCCTTTTCGTGAGGCTGTAGCCGCCTATACGGAAGGAGACTATAACGCCGCCCTGGAAAAATTTGACAAACTTCTTTTTCAGGAGCCGTATTCTGCAATTTATCACTGGTATGCCGGAAAAATGCGGCAATACCGAAAAAGCTATACTCAAGCTGTCGATCACTATGAAAATATTATTCGAATTAATCATTATGCATTGCCAATGGAAGAACTTCCCGACATTGAAAAATTCAATGAATTGGGCCTCCTTGAAACGCTGCTCGAAATATATCATGATTTAGGACTTCGCGAAAAAATCAAATCTACATTAATACGATTGATTGAACTTTACCCCGAAGAAGAAACCTATCTTGTTAAACTAATCACTATCATGATAGAAGACAAAGAGTTTGGCGACGAACTACACCAAATGTTGGAGCGCGCCATTTCCCTCAATGAACGAAACGGGCAAGTCCGTTATTGGCTTGCGCTGCTTTATTACAAAAAAGGAAATTTCAGAGAATCTCATATGAGCGCGGAAAGAGCGGTACATATCAATGCAAGCCTGAGCGACGCGTATTTTTTTATGGGATACAACAGAATCAAGGAAAACCTTTTAGATGAAGCCGCCGAATTTTTTCGTAAAGCCTTGCAAGGAAAAGAGTTTATGAAAAGTTCCAATTATTATCTGGCGACTATTCTTGCTGAAAAAGGCAGCCTGGCCGAAGCAACATCATACGCTAAAGATGCGGTCGATCGCCCTTCTTCCAACTTTGAAGAAGAGGATTTGGAACTAAATACACGATATTTTTATGCCCGCCTGCTTGAAGAACAAAATGATCTCAAATCGGCCTTGGGGCAATACCAGTTTATCGTATCGATTGACTCGGAATTCAAGGATGCCGCCGAACGGATGCAGGATATGAAATTTTACGATCGGAGCCAATCTACGGAATATTTGAACCAGGTGAAAGTGGGTGATTTTCTCAAGCTGGTAGACCAGTTGATTGAAATGATGGGGTATCGTTCGATAAAACTTGAGCACACGGATGCAAACAGCGTAAATGCTATTTTAGAGAAGAAAGAAGAACCTGACGGGAAAATCGCATTCTTCTTTCGCAGAAATATCCGGATTGTTGATGATTACATCATAAGTTTATTGGCAAACTACATGAGCGGAATACGGGCGAACCAAGGTTTGCTGGTATCCACCGGCGATGCAACGCCCGAAGCGGCAAGGTTTGCCTCTTCGCATAAAGTTGAAATCAAAGACCGCGCCACCCTCGAAGGGCTAATGGCCAAGCTGATGAAAAAATAAACTATCGTACCAATCGAGCGTAATCTTTCGCAAAGTATGAAATAATTACATCGGCACCCGCCCGCCGAATGCTCATAAGCATTTCTACCATGACCTTCTCTTCATCGAGCCAGCCCGCTTGCGCCGCCGCCTTGATCATTGAGTACTCGCCACTAACGTTATATGCTACGATAGGAACATCGAAATTTTGTTTCAACGCCATAATAACATCAAGATAAGAAAAAGCCGGTTTGACCATTAAATAGTCTGCCCCTTCAAAAACGTCCAGCTCGCCTTCGATAATCGCTTCCCGGCGATTGGCGTAATCCATTTGATATGTTTTTTTATCGCCGCTTTTCGGGGCCGAATCCAGCGCATCCCGAAAAGGACCGTAAAAAGCGCTGGCATACTTTGCCGTGTATGACATGATACCTACACTCGTGTATCCGGCTTCATCCAATGTATCCCGAAGGTAGCCAACGCGACCGTCCATCATATCCGAAGGTCCGAGGATATCGGCCCCTGCCTCAGCTTGCGCCAACGCCATTCTGGCTAAAATCGGCAGCGTCTCATCGTTTAGAATTTCCCCGTCTTTGACAAGACCATCATGACCGTCGGAGCTGTAGGGGTCCATTGCCACGTCGGTAACAATGACAATTTCCGGAAAATTCTTTTTTATCTCTCGAATAGCTTTTAAGTAAAGGTTATCCGGCGCCCAACTGTGGGTCGCCCCGGAATCTTTGAGCGACTCCTCAATTGCAGGGAATAAAATAACCGTATTGATTCCAAGATCCTTGCCTGCAGAAACTTCCTCCAGAGCGCGGTCAATGGAAAAGCGATAGCTGCCGGGCATGGACGGCACTTCTATCTTTTTGTTGTCTCCATCGATTAAAAAGATCGGGTTAATTAACTTATCGGGCGATAAGGAAGTTTCACGCACCATCGAACGAATTGCTTCATTCTTACGATTTCTGCGCGGTCTGCGAGTCTGCTTCATAACGGAAGAGGCCTGAAAATAGCGCTCCGCGTCAACTAAAAACATATTTGCCCAAATATCATTTACACCCTCATTTAAGCGGTTACTTTGGTTGAATGCAAATTTTGGTTTTAGGTAGCGGTGGAAGGGAACACGCTATATATGTAAAGCTTTTAGAAAGTCCCTTGGCTCAAAAAGTATATTTTGCGCCCGGCAATGGCGGAGCTCGGCAAGAAGACCTGATATTATTAGACCCGCTGGATTTTGTACAAGTGGAACAAACTTGCCGCGACTACTCGATAGATCTTCTGGTTGTCGGCCCGGAAGCTCCGCTGGCGGCGGGGATCAAAGATCATATGAGCCGGAACTATCCTTCGCTTCTGGTTTTCGGACCCGACCAAAACGGCGCCCGCCTGGAAGCGTCCAAAGTTTTTGCGGAAAATTTTATGAAAGAAGCCGGCATTCCGACGGCAAAAGGCAGCGTAGCCCCTTCTCTTGACGAAGCCCTGAAAATTCTGGAAACACACTCGTTGCCCGCCGTGATTAAAGCGGATGGCCTGGCCGCCGGCAAAGGCGTTAGTATCCACCAAGACAAAGAAAGCGCGCAAGAGCGTTTGAAAGAAATTTTTGAAGATAATATTTTCGGTATGGCCGGCTCTCAGGTATTGTTCCAGGAGTTTATGCACGGCCAGGAAGCTTCGTTGTTCGCTTTATGCAACGGCCGTGAAGCGATTTATCTTCCGACCGCCTGCGATTACAAACGAGCCAATAATGACAACGAGGGGCCCAATACCGGCGGCATGGGTTCTTACTCGCCGGGCTCGATTTTAACTTCGGACCACATTGATTTTATCGACCGCAATATTGTACAAAAGGTATTGGATAAATTTGCTTATACCGGAATTTTGTATGTCGGCCTAATGATTGACGGACCCCGCGTTTCTGTCGTTGAATTCAATTGCCGCCTGGGGGATCCCGAAACGCAATGCGTTTTGCCTATGATGGAAAGCGACTTTCTCCCCTATTTGCTTTGGTCATGCGGCAAACAGGAACCTGTCTTTAAAGTCGCTCAAAGCAGGCATTTTATTACCCCCGCCAGGCCGGGGAGTTCGGTAAATGTCGTTTTAGCGGCAAAGGGTTATCCGGGTGCGTATGAAAAATCAATCCCTCTTAACATTCCCGATCAACTTCCGGAAGATTTGCACATTGTGCATGCAGGAACAAAAACCGCAAACGGTTCGCTGACAAGCGCCGGCGGGAGAATTCTCAGCATCATCGGTTACGATAAAACGCAACAAGGCGCCAGAGAAAAGGTCTACCGCTTTATCGATACTTTAAAAGAAAACAATGATTTTTCACGCCTGCACTACAGGACGGATATCGCAAAGTAATGTATTCGCTTTCGGAGATTGTTCGTTATGGGTCTCAAGAGTACTTGACCTACCTTTCGCGTAAAACCGGTTTTTTACTTTCCGATAAAAATGACCCGAACCAGCGGCCAATCCGCTGGATTTGGCGGCACATCGTTCGCTCTTTTGAATTTGAGAACGATTTTGAGAAATTAACCGGAAACGAACTCCTGGCGCTTTACCGCCTCCTCGATAATTTTACGTATATCCCGGAAGAGGATAGTGATTTACAAGCGCTGGAAAAGCGCGCCCGCTGGATCTTCCGCCACCCCGAAGGCGGCATATTTATACCTCTGGAAGTCTTGAAACTTTTGATGCCGCAAGATATTTTTTTTAAACGGCGCTATTTGTTTAGCCTGCTCTATAAATTAAGCAAAACCGAACAAAAGACCCTGGCTTCTTTGTGCGGGAATTCCATTGAAGGGCAAATGAGCATTTCCTTTGAAAAGAATCAACTGGACATGACATTGGTTCTCTACATCTGGCTGGGCAATGAAATACGGAGTATTACAAATTTAAGTGAAGTGTTGCCGGTCAAAGGCAAGGTCCTGCAAAGCCCGTACGCTTTTGCGCGAGAACCCGATGATTTTGTTCAAAAGACCGCCGAGAATCACGCTTTCCCGTCCACTCCCGCACCCCTATGGGATTACCTTCTGGAAAGTTTCCCGGCCAATAAAGGTGAAATCGATTTGCTCTATACGTTATTAACCAAGGGGGACAAGGGGTTTTACCGCGCTTTTAGTTTGTTACCCAATAGCGGCAGCGATATGATTACGGCATTTAAAAAAGGGCTATTGCTCCCTATCATTTATCGCCGGCGAAAAGAGAGAATTAAACAAATGGAAATTGTTTCTCCGCTTGAATTTATTCGTCACAAAGAACAATTCCTGTAAAACGATCGAACATGCGCGCCAAAAAAATGAGCCTGATCAAATTGATTTTTATCTCAATTGTTTTTGCGGGATTTTATACGGTATTCATTGAGAGATATCTTGTAACTTTCCCCCGGTATGAAATTTATCTGAAAGATTTGCCGCCTGCTTTTGACGGGTTCCGGGTTTTACAAATTTCGGACTTGCACTATGGCAAACTTATGCCCGCCTTCTGGGTCGAATATCTGATCAAAAAATGCAATGAACAAAATCCCGATATCATTGCAGGAACAGGCGACTATGTGCATGCGAAAAATACAACCAAGGAACTGGAGAGCGTTTGGCCAATCCTCAGGCGTTTAAAAGCGGCGCAGGGAGTCTATTTTGTAAACGGCAATCACGATCATTGGGCCGGCGATTCTCGTTCGATGCAACTGCTTGAAGAAAGCGGTTTTTCGGTTCGCCATCGAAACCAGAGAATACAAATTGGCGCCGAATCGATTGTCATTGCCGGGGCCGGAGATTACTACGAAGATAAACCGGGTTTTAACGAGGCAATGAGAGGCGTCTTGCCCCATGATTTTGTCGTTATGTTAGCGCATAACCCCGATACGGCCGATCTGCCGCACGATCGCCGGGTCAATCTTTATGTAACGGGCCATACCCACGGCGGTCAGGTTCGTATCCCCTTGCTGGAACTCTCGCCGGTACTTCCCGTGAAAAACAAGAAGTATGACATGGGTTTGAAAAAAAATGCAAAGGGCGAATCGATTTTTATTTCAAAAGGAATCGGGTGGGCGATCTTACCGGTTCGTTTTTATGTTCGTCCGGAAATACCGGTTCTTGTTTTGCGTTCGGGGAGCCCGCCGCAGACAAAAACCGGTAAAAAATAATTGGCTACTCAACCGGTTTAATCGTCAGAGCCGCCAAGTAGCCCCGATCTCAAAAGAAAATAGATAAGGGTGGCGATGGCGCTAATTGCTGCGGCGACATATGTCCAGGCGGCGGCGTCCAGCACATCGGCGACTCCTTTTCTTTCCGATTGGCTGGAGAGTACTCCCGTATCCCATAGCAATCGTTTGGCTCTGGCTGTAGCGTCAAACTCAACCGGGAGCGTGACAATTTGAAATAGCACTACAAACGAAAAAAGGATAATTCCCGCATAAATCAGCGAAGTCATTTGCAAGAAAAAGCCGACCATAAGAATAACCCAGCTCATGTTGCTGCCAATAGAAGCGGTTGGAACCAGAACAGAACGAAGGGTGAGCATAGAATAAGCATTCTTATGCTGGATGGCATGCCCGGCTTCATGGGCGCCAACCCCGACCGAAGAGATGGATCGGCCTGAATAAACTTCGGGCGAAAGTCTCAAAACCTTCTTTGTCGGATCGTAATGGTCTGATAAAAATCCGGATACTTGTTCAATTCGCACATCGGTAACGCCGCCCGCGCGCAAAACCTGCGCTGCGGCGTCCGCGCCGGTCATCCCGGTGGAAGTGCCGATTTTAGAGTATTTGCTAAACTGGCTTTTTACTCGCATTGATGCCCAAAGCGAAAGCAACATGGTGGGAGCCATGATCAATAAGTATAGTGGGTCAAAAAACATTAATTTCTCCTGATACGATTGTTATTTGAGCGATAAGTTAGGTAAAAATATAGCAAGAATGTCTAGCGTCTGCAAAAAAATGTATAAATTCGGGTTTACAATTGGTGGGGATGCTTGCTACCTTGTCTTTATGGCCCAATTGGATTTTACGGTTGAAATTGATTGCAGCGGTATGAATTGCCCTCTCCCGGTGGTAAAAACGAAAAAAGAGTTGGAAAAACTCAATACCGGTGAAATTTTAAAGGTGATCGCTACGGATCCGGGCTCAAACAGCGATATCCCGGCATTTTGCCGGCGGACCGGTAAAAAGCTGCTTCATAACGAAGAAGCCGATCATAAATTTCTTTTTTTCATTCAAAAATAAGTCTTAACTTAAAATTTCATAAAAATTGTTTATTTTATGGCTGAATTACGCCTGATTCGGTCAAAATTAAAAAAATGTTCTTTCCCGTATGTCTCGATCTTGAAAATAGGGGTCTCGTTATGGCGAAAGAAGACGCAATCCGGATTGAGGGAGTAATTAAAAAGGCTCTTCCAAATGCAATGTTTATGGTAGAGTTAGACAATGGTCATGAAGTATTAGGCCATATTTCAGGCAAAATGCGCAAGCATTATATCCGCTTAAATCCCGGCGATCGCGTAACGGTAGAGCTTTCACCTTACGATTTATCCCGCGGTAGAATCACGTACCGCTCTAAATAACTCTTTTATCGTTTATTCATGTCAACATATTGGCGCTCGTCGCTTCCGATGTAAAGCTGTCGCGGGCGGCCAATTTTTAATTTCGGTTCGGAGATCATTTCCATCCACTGCGCAATCCAACCGACAGAGCGTCCCAGAGCGAAAATTACGGTAAACATATTGAGCGGGATACCAATCGCTTTTAAAATAACCCCGGAGTAAAAATCGACATTGGGGTAAAGTTTTTTCTCAATAAAATAAGGATCATTTAACGCGATTTCCTCTAAGGCTTTTGCCGTTTCAAAAAGAGGAGTTTTGATATTCAGCTCTTTTAGCACTTCATCGGCCGCTTCTTTGAGAACCCTGGCTCGAGGATCATAATTTTTATACACACGGTGTCCGAATCCCATCAAACGGAACGGATCATCCTTGTCTTTTGCCCGTTCAATGTATTTGGGGATGTTGTCCGGGGTTCCGATTTCCATGAGCATACGCACCGCTTTTTCATTTGCTCCCCCGTGTGCGGGGCCCCAGAGAGCCGTGATGCCGGAAGAGATACAAGCAAACGGATTTGCTTGCGACGAGCCGGCTAACCGCACCGTTGAAGTGCTGGCGTTTTGTTCGTGGTCGGCGTGGAGAATAAAAATCTTATCCAGCGCCGAAGCGACTGCCGGGTTTGGCGTATACTTTTCCGCCGGTACCGAAAACATCATATTGAGAAAATTTTCAGCGTACCCCAGTTCGTTTTGCGGGTAAACGAAGGGTTGCCCAATGGAATATTTATACGAGAAAGCGGCAATGGTTGGCATTTTTGCAATCATGCGCAAAGCCGAGATTTCCCTGTGTTCTTCGTTAAAGATATCCAGCGAGTCGTGATAAAAAGCGGAAAGAGCCCCCACGACGCCGACCATAATTGCCATGGGGTGAGCGTCGCGCCGAAAGCCATTGTAAAAACTTTTCAAGCCTTCGTGGATCATGCTATGGTGTAAAACGCGGCTGCGAAAATCGTTAAATTGTTCGGCGGTGGGCAGGTCGCCTTTGATCAGCAGGTATGCCGTTTCCATAAAGTTCGATTTAGCGGCGAGTTGTTCTATCGGATACCCGCGATAGCGCAAGATCCCTTTGATGCCATCGATAAAGGTAATGACACTTTCGCAACTTGCCGTTGATGTAAATCCCGGATCGAGCGTGAAAATTCCCATTTCAGGGTATAATGAACTGATGTCGACAACGGGCGGCCCGGATGTTCCTTTCATCAGGGGGAGGTCGATGCTTTTCCCGGTGGAGTTATCGGTGATGGTTACTGTATCTTTTGCCATGATATACCTGCCTGTTTCTTTTTCGGTATAGACAAAATATGAAATTTTGGGGCGTCAATCCAAATAATTTTTTAATTGCTCTTTGCAAACAAGACTATTCTTTTTACGTTTCTTTTTTTTTGAAATTTTGCTTTAAACAAAGTGAATGAAAATTGAGCCCGCGCCCCACCCCCCGCCCCTCAGAAGGGAGGGTGGCAAAATTCCGGGAATTTTGCCACCCTTTTTCACTCTCAAGGGATAAATCGCGCGGTTTGGCAATTTTTTTCAAAAATTGAAAAGGTTAGTCGTGTAAATTTTCCAAATATTTTTCCGCTTCAATGGCAGCCATACAGCCGCTGCCAGCAGCGGTAATCGCCTGACGGTAAAACGGATCCTGAACATCTCCGGCCGCAAAAACGCCCGGGACTTTCGTCGCCGTTTTTCCGGTTTCCGTGATCAGGTACCTGGCTTCATCCATTTCAAGCTGCCCCTCAAAAAGAGAAGTGTTCGGGTCGTGACCGACGGCGACAAAAACGCCCTGGCACGGAAAGTCGGTAATGGAGTTATCGCGCGGATCTTTGAGTTTAACGCCGGCCACCGCTCCCGTAGCAGGGTCGCCATAAATTTCATCGATGACGCGGAAGGTAAGAATTTCAATTTTCGGATTTTTTTCAGCCCGTTCGTGCATGATCTTGCTGGCCCGGAAAAAATCGCGCCGGTGAATAATCGTAACTTTAGAGGCGAACTTTGTGAGAAAAACGGCTTCTTCCATCGCGGAATCGCCGCCCCCGACAACAATTACTTCTTTGTCCCGAAAGAAAAATCCGTCGCATGTTGCGCATGCCGATACGCCTTTTCCTTTATATTCTTTTTCGGAGTCGATACCGAGAAAACGCGCCGTAGCGCCGGTGGCGACAATGAGCGTATCTCCGGTATAAGAGACTCCGTTTGCTTCCACTTCATGAGGTTGGCCGGAGTTAAGTTTCGCTTTGTCGGCGTAAGCGGTCACAAGATTTGCGCCAAATCGTTCCGCCTGTTTTCGCAGAAGTTCCATGAAATCGGGTCCCATGATACCTTCCGGGAACCCCGGAAAATTTTCCAGTTCGCTTGTGATCATGAGCTGACCGCCGCGCTCTATTCCTTCGATAACCAATGTCTTTAAGTTTGCCCGGCCCGTATAAATAGCCGCCGTGTACCCGGCGGGACCTGAACCGATGATAATTACGTCATAATGATTTTCTGCGCCCATAGTAGGTAATTGTTCCTCTCCAGGTTGTCACGAAAAGTATTTATTCTTTGATTAACGATAAACTCGCCGCATTTACAATTGAAAATAGTTCATAATTTCAAGAAGAGATTTAGCTTGCGCCGACAGTTGTTCTGCCGTGGCGGCCAGCTCTTCCGAAGATGACGCTGTCCCGCTGGTTACTTTTTCAAGTTGGCTTACGGCGGAGTTGACCTGATTGACAGCGCTCATTTGTTCGTCCGAAGCCAGGGAAATATCGTGGATCAACCCGGCTGTTTTTTGTATGTCAGGGACAATCGCCTGTATCATCTCGCCCGCTTTCCGGGAGATATCCATACTGCTGGTGGCTACCGCGCTAATCTCCTGAGCCGCTTTTTGCGACCGCTCGGCGAGCTTACGGACTTCGGAAGCCACCACGGCAAAGCCCTTGCCATGCTCGCCGGCTCTTGCCGCTTCGATGGCGGCATTGAGGGCCAGAAGGTTTGTATTGTAGGCAATTTCTTCAATGAGAATAATTTTTTCGGTAATGTCTTGCATTGCTTCTACTGTTTGCCGCACCGCTTCTCCTCCTTCTGTGGCTGAGTGTACCGTGGTTTCGGCAATTTCGTTTGTCGTTTTTGCGTTGTCGGCGTTTGCCTCAATACTCCCTGACATCTCTTCCAGAGAAGCGCTTGTCTCTTCAACGCTTGAAGCTTGCTCGCTGGCCCCCTGGCTCAGTGTCTGGGCGGTTTGACTGACTTGACCGGAGGCGCTGGAAAGATCGTTTGAGGTTGCCACGACATTCCGGATGATGGTTTTCAGTTGAACGGTCATATGTTGAACCGCTTTAAAGATACCCGTATTTTTTTCATACCCGCTGACATCCAGGCTCAGGTCGCCTTGGGAAATTTTCTGCACAATATTGGCAATTTCAACCGGCTCTCCTCCCAGTTTTTGCAGGATATCATTTATAATAAAATAAGTGAAAAAAGAAGTGATTGCGAGAACCAGCAACACAACTGCCGAATTAGCCATTAATCTTTGGCGGGCGGTGGATTGCAATTGCCGTGTCGTGATAATAAGATCTTGCGCGTATGAGTTTTCCAGTTCTTTCATGACATTGATTTTTTTTGTCATGTAATCAAACCAGACTTCCGAGTTAATGCCAAAATTCCCCCCGTCAAACCGCTCAAAGGCAATGTTCTCCATGCGCTCCACTTCCGTCATTGCCTGCCCGGCAAGGGCGTCATGATAACGCGTTCTCTGTTCAGCCGTTGCAAAAGAGGTAAATACGGAAAGATACGTGCTTTGTTCCGTAACTAGCGATGAATACTTGCGGAACATCCCCGGCGGAAACATATCATGCGCAAAAACATTGCTCAATACAGCCCGTTCGATTCCCATGCGTTCTTTTGCAAATAAAAAATTAATATAAGCGGATGAAAGTTTGATCACTTCGGCGACTTTACCGAATTTGGAAATTATGAAAAGAGAATCGAGGAAGTTGCCATTGACCCCCGTATAAAAACCGATTGCTTCGGCGACGGGTATCTCGTCGTTATCGATAAGCTCTCTAACCCCATCAATACTATTGAGAAAGTTTCGTCCCCTGGCAAATACATCGTTGAACTCTTCGCTGTAAAGACTGGCGTCAAACGAGTCGATGAATTCATGGAAACGGTCGATTTGTTCGTCAGTTAACTTGCGTTGTTCGGAAAGGCGTTTGAAAAAGATATCACTTTTAGCGCCTAAATACCCGGCCGAAAGCCCCCGTTCTTTCTGGGTTTCATGAATCAGTTCGCCAATTTGAACAGATAAGCCGGTCAATTGCATAAGCCGGCTCATTTGTTGCGAAGTATCCAGATTCTCAAGTAACCGCGCGGATGAAAAATAAAGAAAACCAAAGACAGGGAGAGCAAGTAAACTAAAAAGTTTGGAACGGAAAGATATTTTATCAAGCCATGTCATGGTTAAACCAAGTACCTGTTCATATGATTAATAAATAAATACATAGCGTGAAACGCAACTATTTTTCTTTTGAAATTTTTTTCAAATCAAATTATGATTTGGCCAAAGTTCGGTTGTACGGGGCAGGTGAGTATCGTCTGCCACCCCGCTTCGTTCCCATTTCAAGAAAAACTTACAGGATGGCAGGCTGAAAAAAAGGAAGATCGATTACGGAAGGGAGTAGTAACAACGTTTTGGCGAAATAATTGCGCCGGCCGTTTTTAACTCCTTGATGGCCTTTGATACTTCTTTGCTGTCAATTCCGGTTTCCTTGGCAATGTCTCCGGGGCGTACCGGCGCCTTGGCTTTTTTCATTGCTGCAAGCACTTTCTTTTCAACGCTCATTCAATTCTCCTTATAAAATGATTAAAAATTATTATGGTTAATCGGACTCTATCTTTTGCGATGTAAAGTAGAAATCCGGTGAGCAAACAAATTTCCGAAATATTTGACAGGCTGTAAAAACTCCGAAATCATTCCCATCAAATGTCTGTCGAATCGGAAAAAAAAGTAGCGGTGATTACGGGAGCGTCCCGGGGGATAGGCAGAGCCATTGCAAAGATATTGCCGGATTTCAAGCTGGTCTTAACCGCCCGCGATGAAGAGGCTTTGCAAGAGACGGCAAAGTTGGCCGGCGTTTCAACGGAAGATTGTTTGATCTTCCCGGCGGATATTACGGATGAACAAAAAGTGAAAGAGCTGGCGGAAAAAGCTCTCTCCCGATTCGGTAAAATCGACGTGTTAATCAACAATGCCGGAATCGGAACTTTTAAACGAGTCGATGAGTTTACTTCGGACGAATTTAATCGCGTCTACCAGGTAAATATGTTTGGCGCTTTTTTAACTACAAAATACATTACCCCCGGAATGATTCATCGTCGTGAGGGGCAGATTATTAATATCGCGTCCGTAGCCGGTTTGAACGGTTTTTCAGGCGGAACGGCGTACGCTTCTTCCAAGTTTGCTCTGGTCGGGTTTACGGAGTCGTTGCGCGAAGACGTAAAAAAGTATGGGGTGGCTGTGACGGCGCTTTGCCCCGGATCGGTTCGCACCGAATTCGGGGGAATGGAGTTAAGCCGCAAAGATCAGAGCGACTACCTGCTCATGCCCGAGGACGTAGCGCGGACGGTACGATATTTGGTTGACGAGTCCGATACGGCAAATGCAAAACTTATTGAATTGAAACCAAGAAGAAAACGAGAGGCGCGCGGTTGTTAAGCAAAAGAATTATCCCCTGTCTTGACGTAAAAGACGGGCGAGTCGTAAAAGGCGTGGAGTTTGTAAACCTCCAGGACGCGGGCGACCCCGTTGAAAATGCCGTAGAATATGAAAAGCAAGGAGCCGATGAGCTTGTTTTTCTTGATATTACGGCATCATCTGACCGGCGCGATATCATTTTGGATTTAGTGAAGCATGTTTCCGAGAAATTGTTTATTCCCTATCTGGTTGGCGGGGGAATCCGGACAGTGGATGATATGCAGTTGATCTTAAGTGAAGGTGCCGATAAAGTCGCTCTCAATACCGCCGCTTTTGAAAACCCGGCAGTCCTTACCGAAGGCGCCCAACGTTTCGGGAGCCAATGTGTCGTTTGCGCTATTGACGCCCGGTATAATGGCGCTTTCTTTGAAGTCTATCTTCATGGCGGACGGACCCCGACCGGGCGTGACGCCGTAGAATGGGCCAAAGAAGCCCAGGAGCGGGGCGCCGGAGAAATACTATTAACTTCCATGAACCGTGACGGAACCAAGGCGGGGTATGATCTTTTGTTGACCAAAGCTATTGCCGCCCAACTGACAATTCCTGTGATTGCTTCCGGCGGGGCCGGCACGATGGAGCATATTCGTGAAGCTTTTGAAGCGGGTGCTGACGCGGCTCTGGCCGCTTCTATTTTTCATTTTCGTGAAATTGATATTGGCGAACTAAAGCGATATTTAAGCGAATGCGGTCTTCCGATGCGGCCTGTCTCTGCTCGTCAGTAGTATGTGGTTTTTGGATAGGGCTTCATGAGAAAAGAGAGGTTGGATGGAGAGGGGGTGTGGAATTCCACACCAATGAATAGCTTTGTCCCCAGCCGTGTCCAAAAGCACTCCCGGGGGTAATTTTTTCCCGATATAATACGCTCAAGGTAGAACTCTAAAGCCATACGTACCAGATGTGTCATCGTACAGCGCAGGCGGGCGGCAGCCAAGCGGATATAAATCTCATCTTCGCCATAAAGGCACAAACGATGACGGTGTTTCAGAGCTGCCTCGAACCGGCGATTGCGAGCTTTCTCATGTAGTCCCCGAGAAAACATTTCCGCCGGGTTTTTTCGTTTTATCGCCCGGAACAGGGCATAACGAACGACCCAAGAATAACTTTTTTTTCTGTCGCAGCTGATTTGCCTGATTTTTTTCCACGTCTCTTTGCATAAGCGAATTTCAAGTACGGAGTGAATCTGTAGCCGGCCGGCGCGATATTGTGAACGGTGTATCATACTATCGGAATCGCAGAAAAAAATAAAATTTTCTTGATCGGATAGACCCATTCGGCAAGAAAAACCATGCCCCGACAAAATAATGAATTTATTTTTTCTTTAGCTAAGCTTCTCATCGCCTTTGGATGGGCTGATGGAAAGCTTGGCGATGAAGAAATTACAGCAATTAAAAACTCCCTTTTTAAACTGGGGAACCTGAATGCGGAGCAATGGGGCGAGTTGGAACTCTTCATGGAAAACCCGGTAGACGAGACGCAGCGAAATAAGCTTGCAACGGAGATGGCGAATAACTTGCGCTCGAACCAGGATATTGAACTGGTCCGGGAGGCGCTTGAAACAGTCATTCAAGCCGACGGAGTTGTGGCAGACGAAGAGAAAGCCGCGATGGAAAAATTTCTGGAAGATATCAAAGCCGGCATAAGCGGTTCGCTGGGACTTTTGTTAAAAAACTTTTTTAAAAGAAGCGTAACCTCGTTAAATCAAAACCGGCAGCTTGAAAATTCCATGGCTGAGTTTGTAAAAAATAAAATATTGTTCCATTTAAAAAAAACGCTTTCGGATGAATCCGCCGAAGCGGCGCGCTTAAATGCGTTAACGGAAAAGGAACTTCAAAAACTTACGGCCATGGCCGCGCTTTTAGGGCGCGTTGCGCTTACCGACGGTAACTTTTCCAAAGAGGAGCAAAGCCAGGCTGCCGATGCCCTTTGCGTACACCAGGGAATCGACCGCGCTGACGCTCTTTTGGTGGTAGATATCGCCTGCCATTCTCTGGAAAAACTCAAAGATGAAGGAATCGGGGAAGACATTGACTATTATCACTATACGCACATCTTTTTTGAAAATACCGATTATTCCGAACGCGTACAGTTTTTAAAATCTCTATTTTTAATTGCCAATGCTAGCGACAAAACCTCATTTCAGGAGATTGAACAGATACGTTCGATTGCTATTGATCTAAAAGTTGACCATTCCGATTTTATTCAAGCCAAGTTGACTATCCCGAGAGGCGACCGGAAAGGTTTATGAAAATGTTATAAAAGATTTTGAGATCATGATTTTCCCGGGAACTTCTCGTGAAAAATTCCCCGGTAATGGCCGGCTGCCATTTCCCATAAAATACATAGAAGTGTCACCGGAGCTTGCGTTGCAAGTAAGGTTCCCATATCCATAGAGTTCCACCGTAGTAATAATGCAAATTGAGCCAGGAGCGCGACAGCCCAGACCAGCTCAAGAATCAATCGAATCCGGAATACATTGCAGAAAAGAAAATAATGAGCCATAACGTAAAACCCTAAATAAGAAAACGAGCCGATTTGTTCGTAAAAAACGAGACCCGCCGCCAGCGAACCAAGCAGCAAAGGCGGATCGCTTTTCCAAAGACGAAACCCTTTGTCAGTATCCGAAAATAAGGAGGTCTTTGTATTCATGCATTTGGTTCCGGTTCTTTGTTTGTTCGGTAATCTTTTAAAATTAAACCATGGTCGAACGCCAGCGGAGGGAGTTCATCCCAGGCAAAAAAACGAGCCTCACTGGCGTCATCACCGCCCGAGGGCTTTCCCTTGGCTCCGGCGGTAAAAACAACGGAAGCGACGTGAATCCCCCGTGGGTCGCGGGCCGGATCGGAGTAGACATGAAATTGCGTTGGGTCGATTAACTCCATGGATGTCTCTTCGAGAATTTCTCTGCAAACAGCCTCTTCGACTGTTTCGCCGTATTCGACAAAACCTCCGGGCAGAGCCCACCCCGGCGGTGGGTACTTTCTTTTTACGAGCAACACTTTTCCGTTTTGTTCAATAATGGCGTCGACGGCCAGGCGAACCGAAGGTTTTTCTTTTTGTTCCACAAATAAATATAAACGATCGGAATTAACCGGTCAATAGTAAAATTATTGACGAACCTGGGGCATCAGGTATACGGAATGCGTGAAACATGATATCTTACCCTATAACCGCGGTTACCTTTACGCGTTAATGACTTCGGTCTGCTTTGCCATTAACGGGATGGGCATTCGCTTTATCTTCGGTTCCCGGCAGCAACTTAACCCCGAATCGGCCGCGATCTGGGGTTTTCTCGGGGCGCTGCTGCTAACGGTCCCGTATTACATTGTCTCATCCGGAGCGCGCAAACGGATGAAAGTTACGCTTCAGCGCGATATAAAGACGGTTTCCGTCATTTCTTTGATCACGGCCGTTGGCGCCATCTTTTGGGTTTTTGCCATTAAACATGCCATTGTGGCAGGGGTGTCGTTGCTGGCAAAGTCGATGATTATCTACTCCGCGATTTTAGGATATTTCTTTCTAAAAGAACGTTTGCGTTTGATTGAGGTGCTCGGTTTTTTTACAGCCATACCGGGGGTGGTTCTCATCTCCACGCTCCAGGGTGAAGTTGCCCCTATCGCGGCCGCTGCCGTACTCTTCTCGGCCTTTGTCTATGCAATCCAGAGTTTGGTCGTGAAAAAGTTTGCCACCCATTTGTACGGGCTTGAATTTACCGTTTTGCGAGCTTTCTTTATGGTGGTACTGTTTTTTGTACCCACCTATTTCAGCGGGCGCCTTCAGGCAATCTCTCCCGATACGTTTATGTTATTGGCGATCGTCTCCTTTTCCGGGTTGATTGTCGGACGGGCTTTTTATTTTGAGGCTCACAAGTATCTGGAAATTTCGCGGTTAAATTTGACTCTCTTGTTTGAGCCGGTTCTTGTATTGCTGGCTTCTTCTTTGCTCCTTCGCGAACCGCTGACGTTGCCAAAAACAATCGGGGCAATTTTTATTCTTTCGGGGCTGGCTTTGGTTATATCGGGTTACCGGAGGAACAAAAAAACGGACCAAATCCTGCCGGACGAAAGCGTCGCAGTTGAAAGAGTAAATATACAGTAAAATGTAAAATGCATTAACTGAATTCTCCTGCGAAAGTAAATAAGACCAAGGAAAAATAGGTATGAATGAAAAAGCGAAAGAATTTCAATCAACTTTAAAAATGATCGCCAAAGGACCGCGCGGGGCAAAAGAGATGAGCGCCGAGCAGGCGCGTAACGCGTTGCTTTTTCTTTTTAGCAATGAGGCTCATCCGGCGCAGGTCGGGGCTTTTTTAACGGCCATGCGCTTTAAAGGCACAACAGTTACGGAGTTTAAAGGGTTTCGATCAGCCTCCGAATCTCTGCTTGAAAAAATAGACGATCCGCCGGAAGATCTATTAAATATTGGCGCGCCTTATGACGGGCGAAAAGCTACGTTAAATTTATCGGTTGCGTCGGCAATTGTGGCCGCCGCCTGCGGGGTTCCCGTGATCATGCACACCTCGACGGGTATGACCCCGAAAAAGGGCACTTCCGCTTCGGATGTTTTGGAGGAACTGGGCGTACCGGCAATGCTATCGATGAAAGGCGCTTCGCGCCAGCTTGCCGAAAAGGGTTTTGTCTCTTTGCACTCCTCGCGCTTTAGTCACGGTATTGAAAAGTTAAGGGAAATTCGCGAAATCCTTCTCTATCGTTCCTTTCTGCACGGTCTTGAAGTTTTGCAGAATCCGGGCGACGCCAGGCGCCATCTTCTCGGCGCTGCACACGGGCATTTTCTGGAAAGGTTTGCCGAAGTGGCATATAACGGAGATAACAGCGAAATGATATTGGCCGTACAAGGCTTGGATGGTTCCGACGAAGCGCCTTTGTCGCCGGTAAAAGCGTATGAAATACAAAACGGTCAAAGACGCGAATACACGCTGGACCCGGCAGAGTATGGGTTGGAACATGCTCTACCGGGTCGCCCCGCATTACCTATGGAAACAGCCAAAATCACTTGGGAAATTCTCAATGGAAAAAGGAACCCGGATGCGGTAATTTACAACGCCTCTTTGCGTTTATATGCGGGCCAAAAAATAACATCCATTGAAGAAGGTATCGGGCTGGCCCGCAATTCGATTGAGGGCGGGGCGGCGGCTAAAAAGCTGGAGCAACTTTCCCGGATAAATTTTTAACCGGTTATGAAATAATTTTTGTGTCCTTGATAATGCTTTGAGCGTTCTTAACAGGGAAAACCAATCCATTTAGTTTTTTAATTTTTAATCCGAACGGGGCAATCCGCTCTTCAACGGCAGCCGTTACGTCAGGGGTCCGTTTCTTTTGAGAAGCTTCTCGCGGCGGATCCATTGTATAAAGATGCAAACGGAATCCCGCTTTTTGGGCAAGCTCTAAAGTTCGTTCCATAGTCATTTTTTTTCTGGCAGCGGTTGCCTGAATAGAGCAAATCACGCCCCGGCATTTTTTGTCACTCATCGCCTTTTTGAGGTTTTTAGTAAAATCTTTATCGGAAATCAACTGCTCCTGTGGGGAAGAGCCAATTACATAAATTTTTTCACCGCTAATTTCATCAGTTATATAACCGCGATAGGACATGAATCGTACACCGGTGATGCTGCCGATGACTTCCAGTTTTCCGTCGTTCGGAAAACCAATCATTGCAATAAAGGGTTTCATTTTCGTCTCCTGAAGTGATAATTCTTTTCTCCCGTTTCAAATTACTCTCCCGATGTTTACCGGTTCATTTTGAATTGCCGATATTATGTCAATGTATTTTATGCAAAAAAAATTTTTTGTCTCTATCCGTCGATTTTTCCGGAACGCCAAAATACATAATCCAAATTGTGTGATATAACTTATGCATACTCTTGTCCGAAGCGCCGGACAAGAGTATTTTTGTTTTGGCGATTGATTGAGGCGCGTTGGCTAGCGCGGAGCCGTCATTAAATATTCAATTGTGTCCGCGTTATAAATTTCCATTACATAACGATCTTCGTAGCCGTTCTCTCTGTAGGTAAATTCAGGGTACTGGCGTTCCTTGGCAAACGTTTCAAGGGCGGGGTAACATTTAATAATGCCGAGATAGATGGAAAGAAAACTACGGTGCGGGAATACGGTTTTCGCATAATAGCGCCGGTCAATCGTCATGCGCCGTACGGATCCCTGTTCTTCCATAGAGGCAAGTTTTTCATAATCGGGTTGTGTGACGAGAACTCCCATCCGGCTGCGCAGATCTTCTTCTTTTGTAACTTTCGGGTCGTCATAGTAAATGCCGGCCGGGGTGAAATGCAAGATACCAGTGCCGATGACTACATTTTGCACATGCTTGAGTTTTTCCCGAAATCCTTCATAGCTGCCCCGGTGTTCGACATAGATAAAATAAAAGGGACCGTCTTCTTGTTCCGCAATTTGAACGGTATGAAACGAACCGCCATAAATAAAAAATCCCGCAATAATCAAAATAGAGGCGCCAATAAAAATGACAATATTCTTTTTACTCATGCTGCCATTTGCCGCCGCTCGATGTGAGAGCAAGGATTTTTCATGATGCGCGAGTATTCGTAAGCGTTTGTTGAAGAGTATTGGCAGCCCCTGCGGCTTTTTCAATTTCTCCGTTTTTCAGATGCTCTTTCATCTGGGTCGTTGCATGGTCAACGATCTCGAAAAGGCGAAGGGTGTCTTCCCGAGAGGGGGACTTTGAAAAATAGCGGGAGCGGATCAATATGACAGCGCGGCGCAGTGCATCATGTATCAGGTAAAAGGCAATGATGTGAAGACCAATGAAGCCGTATGTTTTTCCGATGTTTAGCAGGCGGGGTTCCCGGTAGTAATTCAAGTTCCAGGTGATCCAAAGGGCGCTAAAGGCCAAGAGGGCCAAAAGAAGGTTCGTTAACCGCTCCGAGGGGAAAAGCGCCTGGAAAATCTTATAGCAAAATAAAAAACCGAACAAAACGGCAATCGTGGGAAAACCCAGCCATGCGGTTAAGGCTGTAAAGAAATCGATGACCGATCCGATCGTTTTCGAGATTGCTCCCACCATATTGACCGCTTCGGAAACTTGTCTGGAGATCTCTTCCGCCATCTTGCTGATTGAGTCCATTTTATACCTCGTATGTTTTTCTATTTTTTATTTCGGATAGCAGCGGCAATATCATGGGCTTTGCGCAAAATGTCGCCATTTGGCAAAGAAAGACTTTCTTCGTGTTTTACGAGATCGTCATAATAACGGGCGATTTGATTTCTTCTTGAAGCAAAGAATCTTTTGGGAAAGTAATAATTCTGATGCCCCACTTTTACGCTGGTAAAATTTTCCGTAAACAGCTTGTTATTCTTTGCCGCAAACACGGAAAGGTTGCCGGGGGCAAGGTCGAGGATATCTTCCAGGTCGGCGCCGGTGAGCGGGTAGAGGTTGGCGCCTGAAAATTTCCGGTTTGATACATATCTTTCTTCCAGGGATTTGGCGACTTTTTCAGCCATAACCGATACTTTTTGGGCCGCCTGGGCGGGCGCCGCCTTTTTGCCGGATTTCGATTTGGCTGTGTCCGTTTTGGCGGTAGATTTCTTCTTCTTTTTTCCGCCAAAAAGAGAACGGGTTTCGGTTTTTTCCGGGTCGCTCGAAGATGCAGATATTGAGGGCGAGGGGGTTCGCAGCATTCTTTTTTTGTCCGTAGCGCCGGCGGGCTTGTTTGCATTTTGGCGTCTTTCCGCTTCGTTACGCAGTTTGGTTTTTTGGCGAAGGTTTTCCATGCTGGACTCGGTGAATTTTCGAGCTTTCGCCCGGTAGTAATCGACCAGATCTTTAGAACCGTAAATGGCCGATTCATGTTCAAACTCTTCGCGGATCGAGTTATAGATCAAAGGTTGGTCCATTATATACCGGGGCGCAAATGTTTTTCGTGTAAAGGGTCTTCCGTTTTTGGTACTCCCGGATGGAAGCGGGCCTTCATAAAAATCTTCAATGAGTTCCGAGCGTAGCGAGGCGTCAATGTCGCCCATGATCGCTTCAACGCTTTTATCGCGGTATTGCGGGAATTCCGGATTGTAGTGCAATTGGCGCGCCGCTTCATTCAATCGTTCCCGGTACTCCAGGTCATCAATGGTAAGGGAAGAGGGAGAGGGATCCGGGAAAATAATATTCATGACATGGTCCATAACTCTTTTTTTCTCGGCGCTTTGCGGGTCGCTTGGCGTCTCGCTTCCGTTTTTTCCGGGGCGGATGCCGGAACCGGTGAGAGATTTATTCATGGTTTTGGTAAAAGCTGACCCCTTGCGGGTTACTTCTCGTTTAAACTCATCTTCGATATATGTTTTGCGAAAACCAAAGAAAGATTTTAAGAAGTACATGATCGGGTTTAAAATCAGAAATAAAATGTTTTTCTTTCGTTCAAAGAGTTTCTTTTTGTAGATATCCCGCGATGCCATTGAGTACGCTTTGAGGATCTCTTCGATGATGGAGAGTTCAAAAAAATTGGCGGTTTTTAAAAGAGATTCAATGAGGGGCAATTCTATGCAGGCATAGTAATCCTGGTCGAGGCCTAAACTTGCTCCTGTTTTTCTCACGCCCAATATCCCGGGTTGAGTCAGAGCTTTATCAAAAATTTCGTTGGGGTAAAAAGAGGCGGGTATGAGAGAGAGCCAATGCCGCGACTTTATGCGTTTGATGAGCAGGTCGAGTTGTTTTTGTTTTTCGGCCGCAATAATCTCTTCTTTCCACTTAATGATTTTTTCAGCTTCTTCTTTTAATAAAAATACTTCCAGGGCGACCTGGCGGTATGAGTCGGCAGTGCGATACACTTCAAGGATTGTTTCGGCCAGTTTTTTGTAACCTTCCGGTGTATTGTTATTTTCGGATTGTTCCAGGGCGGTTCGCAGCCGGTAGGCTTCTTCTTTTTTTGCCGGATTTTTTTTAGCGGAGTCGTGCAGCTTTTGCGAGAATTTTTTCAAAAGTTGCGTGAAGTATTCGTATCGATCAAAAATATCGATATTATTTTTCAGCAATAAAACATGTTGCGATTTTTCTTTGTCTAGTTTGAAAATATGGGGCGTTTCTATGTAAATCAGCGCGGGGTGTATTTTTAAGCGCGGTAAAATTCTTCGTTCGTATATGATGCGGTCAATGGCATTGGGGTCCGAATTTGAAAATGCAAGGTTTCCAAGAAAGTATGTCTGGTGTATTTTGTTTTCTTTGATTTTTTCAGCCAGCATGTTCAGGTGAGAACCGCGGCCTGTCCATTGCCGGTCAATATATGCGTTTTCATATGCGGTGGTGATGCTGGCTTCGTCGGCAAGGTCGGTAAATATGTTAATCTCGTTGCTCCCGCCAAAATAGACGGGTCTCATTGAGAAGCGGTCGTCTTTCAGGATAATAGAGTAATATTTTACAATAAAAGTATGGTATGAGTCTTCGGATTCTTTTGTCAGATACGCTAATATCTTGTCAAGATTGCCGAAGCGGCGCGTTGAGTCTTTCAATTCGGAGTAAAGTTCATCGTATGTGGGCGGGTTTGTCCGAAATTTGACCATAAAGGCGTTGGAAGCTTTTACAATCGAATGGTAGACATTTCTAATTCCGGTGAGCGATATATTTGAGCTATAGGTTTGGTCGACCGGTTCCAGGAGATTTTGGGCTTGATTTTCGTTAATGAGTTCGTCCGGATAACCGGGGATAAGTTCATAGACGGTTTCTATTTGCCGTTCTGTGGTTTGTGCCGCTTCTTGGTTATTTTGTTGCGGCTCAGTCTCATTTTTTTGTTCGAGTTTTTCGTTCAATCGCTTCTCCGGGCGAAAATAGCGTTTCAGTATTTAGTTCGGGAATAAGATGGCAATAAAATTCTTTTTGTCAACTATCTATAGGTTTTTCCTCTACTTGGATGTTATTTTCCCAATGGTTATTTCGGGGTTGATTGCGGCGATACCTATTTTCGGGATTTGTGTACTTGCATCAAAAACAATATAAAGTTCTTCCAGGAAGGCGGAACCGAGGCGTAAAATAGAGATATCTTCGTAAAGCGGTGGTGGGGGATATGCCTGGATTGCCGCCTTTTTTGTATCACCCGCCTCGACAAAGTATTGGTCCGGAGTGAATGTGTACGTTATATGCTTTGGTTTACGGTGGGGGTGAGGTTGTAAAACTAAGGTAAATGTAATTTCGGGATATGGGTTTGTGCCGCTCTGCCGGGGGATGGTTAAGGGGCGCGTTTTGCCTTGTACTTGTTGCAGAATTTGTTTTACCAGATATGGATCTCCGGTGAGGTTAGTGCTTGATGTGTCTATTTGAAGGAAGGCGCCTTTTTCAGGGAGTTTAATCTGTTGGTGTCCAACTTTAATTTGGCTTACCCACAGGCTCCAGGGCGGTGTTTTTGGCTTCTCGTTTTCGCTTTCCGGGAAAGGGGTTGTAGTAAAATAGTTCATTGTATTCGGAATATAAAGTGAATCGTCTTTTCCCCCGATGATGATTTCCCCTCGTCGAAGGCGGGGATTTGTCCAAAAACTGACTATTTGTTCACTGATTAGCTTTTGTTTGATTAGTCGTCCGGTTAATGAATTATCTGTGTCTTGTGTTTGCGGCAATAGCGATAATGAGCCGTCATAATAAACGGATTTTTCAGTATCTTCGATTTGCGTTGCTTCGTAAATGTGCATTTCCGGAATTTCGATGAGGGAAAGGCGTTCCCAGGTATTTATTTCGTTTGTACCGGCAATCGTGATTGTTTCCGTTCCTTTTTTTGCGGTAATTTGGGGGCCCGGAATGTATGATTCTTTATGGGCGATCCACCTGTGCGTTACGGAATTGTTATAATTATACGGGTGTGCTTTTTGGCAGGCGGAGATTGTGCAATCAACGGATGTAACCCAGGTATATCCATGAATTGAATCAAGGTTAAAGCGGAACATCTGGCGTTTTTTGAGAGGACCTTTCAAGGCAAGTTCGACAGACCACGGCGATTGCAAATCATACGAATTCTGGTAATACAGGGGAAGCACAACGACTCGATGAGGCCAGATGAGGGAGCATGCGAAAACCGAAGAGCATAGCATAAGGTATATACTTAGTTGCATAAATTTCATAGAAAATTCCTGATCGTTGACATTTGACGGGAAAACGAGAGTAAGTCAATAATTAAAATTTTGGAAAAAATTCATACGACGTGAAAAGAACAAATAAATTCGGATTATGTTTGTATGGTAAATCGTAATTTGGGTTTATTGAAACTGCCAATTCAAGCAAGTCATGTTTTGGAAATTCGTCTATCCATGCAAATGTGGAAGCGGGTTGTAAAGATAGCGGAATACAAAAGGAAAAGTTATTCCTGGGTTGTGCGGTATTGCGTTTTTCGGCTGATCAAACGGAGTGAACCGGCGCGCTACATTGCAGGGAGCGTGGTTTGGCCGGGTAAACGGCGTTTAAGACAGTCATTTTGCGACCTAATGGATCAGCGCGCTTTCATGCATAAAAGTGCAGATGCGATCCATCGGCATCGTCTATGCCTTTACGGAAATGATGAACTTTTAATTCGTATGACTGCCGGTATGTTAAATGTTACGATGACGCATTTGGTTCGTTTGGCGCTGGAATGGTATTTAGGTTCTGTTGAGAAGCGGATAAATAACGGTGGGAGTCGATTTCATGAGCTGGCTTTTTATTGGCTTGGCATTAAGTGTTTCGCTGTTGTGGAATTCCCCAACAGGCATACCGATTATGCAGACATTAGATTAATGAGGGTGCCAGAGTACGCATACTGGTAATATTACTGAAATCGTTTGTTAATCAAACTGAAAAATTCCATCCTGGTAGGCTGGCTATCATGAAATTCCCCCAGAACGCTGGAAGTTGTCATTGCGGAATTTTGCTTTTCTACACCACGCATCATCATGCAAAGGTGTTTTGCTTGGATCACAACGGCAACCCCCTTCGGCTCGAGAATATTCCAAAGGGCTTTGCTGATTTGGTCCGTGAGCCTTTCTTGCACTTGGAGCCGGCGGGCAAACATATCTACAATCCGTGGAATTTTACTTAACCCGATGATTTTTTTGTTGGGAATATAGCCAACGCAGGCTTTCCCATAAAAGGGGAGAAGGTGATGTTCGCAAAGGCTAAAAAGTTCAATGTCTTCAACAATGACCATACCTTCATTCGCATCTTCAAAAATAGCTCCATTTACAATGTCATCAATATTTTGCCGGTAACCTGAAGTTAAAAAAGCATAAGACTCGGCAACCCGGCGCGGAGTATCAATTAATCCCTGGCGGTTTGTTTTTTCGCCTATGGCCTGCAGTATATTTTTCGCTGAAGATTCAATATCGCTATAAATAAAAGTCGAATTTTGTTTGTCGGTATTCATTGTTTCTCGTTATATTTACATAATGATTGGTGAGTTTACAATTTTACCAAACATCACTTGATTTCTTTGTAATCTACTGGTTTATATCGAGAAAGGCAAAAAAAAGAAAAAAGAGCCAAAATCAGGTGACCAATTCATCTTCTCCGGCACGGGCAACAATGATTTCACCCTCTTCTTCGAGCTTCCTGATAATGTTTACAATTTTTTGCTGCGCTTCTTCAACATCTTTCAAACGGATGGGGCCCATAAACTCCATATCTTCCCTTAGAAGAGCTGCGGCCCGTTTTGACATATTACGAAAAATTTTCTCTTGCACCTCGGTATCTACCGCTTTCAAAGCTTTTGCTAAATCCTGGTTATCAAGTTCTCGCAAAGTTTTCTGAATTGCCTTGTCGTCGAGAAGAACAATATCTTCAAAAACGAACATTTTCTTTTTAATCTCTTCGGCTAATTCCGGGTCCTCTTCTTCCAGGGCCTCAATAATACTTTTTTCGGTACCACGGTCTACATTGTTCAGAACTTCTACAATAGCATCGACGCCACCGGCCGAAGTGTAGTCTTCATTCGAGAGTGTGGATAGTTTTCGTTCCAATACGCGTTCCACTTCGCGGAGAACTTCCGGAGAGGTTCGGTCCATCTTGGCTATTCGGCGGGCAACATCGGCTTGAATTTGATGAGGCAAAGAAGCTAAAATGAGCGCCGATTTATTGGGATCAAGGTACGAAAGGATCAACGCCATTGTCTGCGGATGTTCGTTTTGGATAAAGTTCAATAAATGCGCCGGATCCTGCCGTCTAACAAAGTCAAAAGGCCTTACCTGCAACGAAGAAGTGAGCCGGTTTAAAATATCAATTGCTTTTTGCGATCCCAGCGCTTTCTCAAGAATACCACGAGCGGAATCAAGACCGCCGCGGGTGATGAACTCCTGGGCCATCATTAATTCTTGAAACTCAAGAAGCACAGCTTCTTTATCTTCAGAGCTTACTTTCTCAAGGCGGGCGATTTCATAGGTAATTGTATCAACTTCCGCTTCCGATAAACGCTTCATGATCTCAGCGGAGACATCGGGGCCAACAGCCAGCATAAAGATGGCAGCCTTTTGTTTTCCATTAAATTCGTTTTGTTTGGCCATTTTTAACTAGGTAATCTCAACTATTTTAATTTTTACAAATGACGTCAACCTTTTTATTATGTCCCATTTTGTTGATTGGTTTGCGAAAATAGCTCAGGGAAGGTACAAAATGACAGAGATACATATATAACAGTCCAAGTAAACCATATTTTTATCATTATCGTCCAATTTTTTGTTCAATAAAAGAAAGATTTTTATGAAAAATTGACTTATCCACACTTTTCCACAATTGTGGATAAGTGGAGAACCTGCTTGACGGCCGGATTATGATCTGGAAACTACGATATGAAGGGTACCCGCGCTTTATTCTCTATCTTGGCGCTTATATTCTGCTTAACCGCTCATGTTTTCGGCATGAACACCAACACAGGGTATGATTATATTGAAAGACCCTACCGTGATTCAAGCCTGAAAGGAAAAGTACACCTTGGCAGCGTTTATTTCGCTCCCAATTCATGGAAGTTGGACGCTTCGGGGCACAAAGAAGCGATGCAAATGGCCAGATCTTTGAGCTTATATACTCAGTATAACCACGGGCGCCAAATTAAAGTGTATGGCTTTGCCGATCAAAAAGGAGAGTCGCAAGTAAACCTGCAATTAGGGCTTGCTCGGGCTGAAGAACTCGCTAGGGTTCTTGAAGAATACGGCGCTCCGATGGCGAATGCCGTAATTGCTTCCTGGGGTGAAACTCATGCGTACGACAGCAGTGAAAATTATCGTAAAGCGGAACTCTGGATTGAACCTGACCCGTGGGGGTTTGTCAAAAAGCCGGCTTTTGTTTATATTGTTACTGCCGTTACCTTTATCGCCCTTTTACTGGTTCTTCTTCTGCTGGTTGTAAAACGCAGGAGAGCATATTAATTGTTCTTGCAATACAATTACGAGTCAATCAGCTTAAACAAAATATCGTTTTAATATTTACTCTTATCGCCAATATCGTAATGTAGCGGTAACCTGAGCTTTCGTACGGTAAAGGTGACAACCAAAATGGCAATTAACAATATTAAAATGTAACCGGTAAGTTGCGAAAGCAAACCGAAGAGATGAGTGAGCACGAGAATTGCGCTGAGAATTCCGTAAGCATACCCTTCTTTCAGGCGAAAGCAATACGCCTCTTTTGCACCAATCCCGGCGAAAGCCGCCATGATGAAACCCCATCCGGCAACGCCAATTTTACCGGATACACCCTTGCTATATATAATTTCGGTCAGTCCTTCGCCGGCAATGGCTCGCGCCACAAGAATAATGAACCCAATAACGGCAAAACTGCGAATTACATTTAAGATTTGGCGGCTATACAAATGAAGAAAGCTTATGGAGAAGCAAACAGAGCTCACAAAAATCCAGAAAACAAGAGTATGATTCGGACCGGACAGGAAAAAGGGAAGGGGGATTTCAAAAACTACATGATAAAAAAAAGCGGCGGCGTATACGATACAAAGCATGGCCAAAACAATCCCGCTTCGGTATAGTCCGACTGAAATTTTATCAAATGTAGTTAACTCGGATTTTGCATTTGGGTCGCCCATGACTACTCCTTAAGAGCCTAAAACTTTTCGAACTACCTGACTGGCGATTTTCCCGTCAAACTGGTTGGCATACCCTTCTTTTAACTTGCCCATAACGGTTCCCATCATTTGCGGAGATTTTTCTCCCAGGGAACTTACAATTTCTTTGACAATCTTTTCCAGCTTTTCTTCTCCAAGCTGCGAGGGTAAATAAGATTCAAGTATGGATTTTTCCTCTTCTTCTTTTGAGGTCTCTCTGCCAATTTTTTTCAGGTTTTCAATGGATTCATTTAACCCTTTTACGAATTTTTTTATCACGCTTAGTGTTTCATCGGCTGTCGGTTCGCGGTTCCCGTCGTTTTTCCCAACCATGGCAGCTTCGGCAATTACAGTGCTTAATAAATTAGCTTTGACTGTATTTTTTTCTTTGCGCGCCGCAAAATTGTCTTTTTTCAAATCTTCCAGCATGGTTGACTATAAAAAGATAATTTGCGATGTCAATTCATTTGCTTTTTTCGCGCTGGGCGCCGGATGAGGCTAAATTTGTATATAAGGGCTCGTTATAATCCCTCCTTCTACCGCCAGCCGCCTTTGATATTAACAATGGTCCAGGCAGCTTTCATCTTCATACTCAATTTCTATTGTTGAATGAAAATCGCCGTAACGCTTGACGATGTTTCGGATTTCGGATTTTGTCTTTACTACATGGTCTTTGCTTTTTTTCCCTTCGCCTTCCAGGCGAACATGCGCAGTAAACACATGGTGTATGCTGTCGAGACTCCACATATGAAAGTCGCATATTTCTTTTATATTTGGCAACTTCTCAATTTCATTGCGGATAGCGTCCACATCAATATCTGCCGGCGCTTTTTGAATAAAAAGAAGAAACGATTTTTTTAAAGAAGGAGCGACGCGCGCTAAAATATAGAGCGTAATAATAATAGATAAAACCGGATCCAGAACAGGCAGGTTGACGAAATGCATGACAATGGAAACCGCCATAATCGCCACCCACCCAAGCGCATCCTCTAAAAAGTGGAGCCATAAAACCCTTGAATTAAGCCCTTCATTTTTCCGCAACTTCAACAAAGCTGCGGTATTGATTATGATCCCCGGGACAGAAAGAATAAGCATGCCGGTGGCATTTACCGTTTCCGGATTTTTTAAACGAGGGATTGCCGTCATTAGAACAAAAATTGAACCTATGATTAAAATAAGCGAACTGAGAAAAGCGCTTAAAAGCGGAAGCCGGCCAAGCCCGTAGGTAAAAGACTGATCTTCCGTTTTCTTTCCGGCGTACTTCTCCGAAAAAAAGGAAAACGATAAAATGATCGTATCGCCCAGGTCATGGATAGCATCCGATATTACCGCCACCGAGTTGGTCAAGATGCCCCCGACCAGTTCGATGATTGTAAACATCAGGTTCAGTAAAACAGCAATACCAATGTTTTTTGCATGGTGGTGGTGCTGGTGATGGTGGTGATGATCGCCCATAAAACGTATGGAACACTTTACCCACCCGGTTCATGCTGAAAAGCAAATCAAAAAAACAATCGTGTTAATTTCCCTGTTTTTTATAATTTTCAATCGCTTGAATATTTTTCTTTTTTAGATCGATTGGTTCGCTTTTTAGCGGTTCAATGAACGGTGTTAAGGCGCGAACGAGATTTTCGGTGCGAATGATTTTCCCTTCGGGTGTAATATGATATTTAGAATCAAAAATGTAATCGTCAGTAAAAAAACTGTCCCGGTAATCCCCCGCATACGGAATATGATATTGATCCAGGGTTTTCAAAAGTCTTTCGTATTGCTTCGGCCAGGTGCGTTCAGGGTAACAATATTCGCCGGCCATTGCCGGCCAGGTAACAATGACCTGACCTCCTCTTGCCGTATGGTATTGGTGAAAATCCGCGATCTTTTGAAGGGCTTCCGGAGCAATTTTGAGCATTCTTTTTGCGCGTTTTTTACAAGTGTTTTTACGGTTACTTTTTTGTCTTAATACATCTTCGCCATTTTTATTTTTTTCGCTTTCCCATAAAAACAGGTTATAAAGAGCCCTTTGCCTTTCCGATGATTTTCCCGATAAGTAATAGACAATATTGGAAAACGCGATATCCGCCGGAATCTGAAAAACCCGTTCAACCCTGGAAAGCAAATCCAGACAACGGTAGTGCGAACTGAATGTCGTGATCATTCCTGTTAAATAATTATCCGCAACATTCGTATACCCATAGTACATCCACTCCAGCGGCAAAATAATAATATCCGTCGGGGCGGCGTATCGTTTCAAGCAGGCAAATCTTTCCTTTAACGGAAGTCCGGCCAGCATTGCCGTAATTATCGTGGTTCTATTGAAGCTCTTCCCAAGCAGAGCCGTATCAATGGCATAACGGCTATTGGAACCGCTTTCCACAATAATTTTTTGACCGATATCCCGGTGAGTCCTCAATAAAAATTGACTGTAGTT
>JBNLDQ010000020.1:0-48407 GCA_050304475.1 Turneriellaceae bacterium
GTCGCAATAGGTTTCAATCAAAAGAAAAGGAATTCCTTTGGCTTTCAGCTTATTTACTATGGACTCTCTGCGGCGAACCGACCCGTAGGTGGCGTCCAGTACGGCCGGGCGGCCCGCCCGTAACGTTTGCAAGGCCCGGTTTTCCATCATTTGATATATTTTGTTTTTATTTTTAGCAGCATAGATTTCATCTTTTTTTACCGGCCCCCCTTTCTCTTTCATGGCGGCTCCATTAAAAAAGTAATTTTTGCGAATACGGTCGCTTGAAAAATAGCGGCAACCAAACGCTGCCGAAATCAGCCGGGCCATAGCCGACTTACCGGAACCAACCCTGCCTAAAAAAATAAAAGCGGTGGAACGGGGCAACCCAGTGGCATAAGAAACAGCCAGGTAAATAAAACGCCGGGCTTTTTTCAAGCTCAGCTCGCGCTCTCTTTTTGAAATCTCGGTTTCATTGCCGCGAATGGCATTTACCTTTGCCCGGACCAGGGCCCGATAAAGCTTAAAAAACACGAGCAAACCCGGCAGGTTTTCTACGGTAGACAACTCGGTCATTTTTTTGAAAAATTTTTCAGAGAGGGCGTAAGCGCGGTGAAAATCCATCTCCATGCAGGCAAATGCAAGGTCGTTTAATACATCGATTTGACGAAAGTGCTCGTTAAACTCTATCGTATCGATAATATTCACTTTTTTACCGGATATGTAAATATGATCAAGCCGCAAATCGCCGTGGCAATCCCGAACCCATCCGTTTTTCAAGCGCATTAGAATCTTGTTTTTATTGGTATTTAAATAGTTCGCCGTATGTTCCTGCAAATAAGTCAACAAAAAAGGGGGCGCAAGAACCGGTTTGCATTGTCTGATAAACGAAAAATTATCGGTCACTGCCTGATACAGGTGATTAAAATATTGATCCGGCTGTACCGGCGAAGCTTGCGCCTGGTAAAAATGCGAAAGTTTCTGCGCCAATGTATCCAGGTTGCCGGGGGTTAAATGCCCGCTTTTTAACAAAAACGATAAAGAGCGCTCGGGCGGCAAATAGCGCATCTTAACCGCATATTCGGCCACTTCTTCACCCTCAAAAGAGAACCCGTTGCCTTTGCGATCGCGAAAAATGGGAACCACGCCAAGGTAAACATCGTGACTCAGACGCGAATTTAACGCAACTTCGCTTTTACAGTAATGCAAGCGACTTTCAATGGACATATAGTTGACAAAACCAAAGTCTACCTTCTTTTTGATTTTATACACATATGGTTTCGCAATGGCAACGATCGAAATATGAGTTTGCACTATCTCGACTTGATCCGGAGGCTCCGGATACACGGAGCAATCATTTAAAAATTCGATTACCTGTTTTTCATACCGGGGCATATACGTTACTATAAAAACCGAGGAAATATTGAAAAGAAAATAAAGATGTTTTTATACCTGATTCAAATTTTTTTGGTAATGGCGCTGGATATGATTTTGTTTCTGGTATTCGACGCCGGGGCAAAAACGGAAATCGGAATCATTGATATTACCTTAAGAAAAGTAAACTTAGCTCTTTTGGTTGTAGTTGGCGCTGTCGCCGTGCAATGGTTTTTATTGAAAATGACCAAAAACCGGCGTTTAGCCCGGCAAACCCCTCTTTGGGTTTATAAGTTCCCGCCTCGCTTTCGTTCAAAATGGCTATTGGTTGCAATGCTTGGTTTGCCTCTTGTCCTGTGTATTGCATATCTCTTCTTTTACGCCGGTAAACCCGGTAAACAGTGGCAACCCATGTGGCAAATTTTATCGCCGGGTACGGCCATGATCTATACGCTATTTTTTTTGTTTCGATCATTTTACGAAGAGCTTGTTTTTCGCGGTATCTTGTTTCGAAAAATGGTCGCTTCAATTACCTCGACAGCTTCAAGCGCTTCTTCACCTGCACCCACCTCAGCGCCCTCTCTGGCAAAAAGGAAAACGGCAAGAGTCTTTGCCATTGTATTTACGCAAGCTGTTATATTTGCATTGTTGCATTCTTTAAATCCGGAATTTCATATTGTCCGGATTTTCAACATTTTTATTGCCGCCTTTGCTTTGGGGTTTGCGGCCCTCTCTTATTTTCCTCTCGCTGTACTTTTTCATTTTTTATGGAACTATTTGCAAGCCTTTGTTTTAGGCCTCGATGTATCGGGTTACCGTTTTCATCAGGCAATGTTTCGACCCGCAACCCCTCTGCCTTCGTGGGAAGATAATCCGTTGGTCTTACTTGCACTCATAGCCTTTGCCCTCTTCGCCATACGCGAATATGCCAATAGAAAAGCGCCCCTGTCGCGCGGAAAATAACATGAAAATCGGTGTAGTAGATTATTTAAACGCTTACCCTCTCTATTATAATCTTGAAAACCGGCCGGACGTGGAATTGGTGCGCGATACACCTTCGCGCCTGGCGGCGCTGCTCAAAGAAGGCCGCGTCGACGCCGCTTTGATTTCTTCCATTGAATATTACAAGCACAGAGAGCAGTTGGAATATCTGCCCGATTTTTGCATCTCGGCAGCGGGCCCGGTCGATTCAATACGCTTGTTTTTATCAGAAAATCATTTTACGGCAAAAGAGACTTTGATAAAGGATTTAAAACATGAAATCACACAACAGCCGGGCTTGTTTCATGTTTTTTACGACGAAGCGACCAGAAGCTCTTTGACCATGACGGCTATTTTATTAAACCGGATCACCCAAGGGGGCCTTGCGGCCAACTTTCGTTTCTTAGCCACTTTACCGCCCCATGACAGAACCATAGCGCACCTTAAAAAAAATGAAGCCCTGCTTTTGATCGGAGATCAAGCTCTGCAACACCGAAAAAAAACCTCGATCGATATTGGCGAATGGTACTATAAAGAGTTTCGCCAACCCACGATTTTCGCCTTATGGACTTTTCCGCGGAGCATCACTGGCGAACAAAAAAGTAAACTTACCGGTCTCTTGCGGGCGGGTTATGCAAAAAGTTCGGAAGAAAAACAAAACATGCTGGAAGCCGCCGTCAAGCGGTTTGGGTTTACTTTTGATTTTACCGCCAAATATCTTTGCTCAACGATAAAATACGAATTGGGCCATCGGGAAAAACAAGGTCTTGAATTTTTCTTCGACGAATATGAAAAAACCAGGTTTTAATCTTCCGAATCACGCGGGATTTTTACGGCTATGGAAATCGCGTCAATGACGCCCTGACGAGCGCTTTGGTAAATTGTATCAAGCGAAAGGCCTCTCTCAAACTCCAATGTAATGGTCGGAATGTTTCTTTCCCACCCGGCGTAGGTGCCTAAAGAACCGGGTGTCGGGTAACCAATATCTTCGGTAATCGGGTAATTAAAATCTTTTTTGATTTTTTCGGCTAACGTTTTCGCCGGACCGTTGATATTGATCATGGGTTTCCATGAATGAAACGAAATAATAAAATCAGGTTGAAATTTGTCCAGGCCGGCCAGCAGGGCGCGGGTTTCCGGCTCGCTGCCGGCGGCACGTCCCGGAAAGTAGCGCTCTTCCTGGTGTTCCGCGGTCCAGTCTTTGGTCGGCATATTGCGGTTTAAATCAACCCCGTTTGCATTTTGCCGCCGGTGTGTGATTAATCCGTCCGGGTTCGCTACGGGGATAATCGCAAGGGAACATGAAAAAGGAGAAATACTGGTTTCCAGAACAAATTCTCGGGTAAATTCTTCCATAAAACGAATGCCTTCCGTTTCATTACCGTGGACTCCGCCAATCAGCAAGACAATGGGCGCATCATCCGAAGCTGAGGGCAAATATTTTGCCTGAATCGCCTCTCCGATGACGCTGTACCCAAGCGGTTCCCAGCCTTCGCCCGAAAAAAGTGCGGACCTGGGATCTTCATAGGGGATAGATTCTTTAATTTCTTCGTTATCGTTATCGTTATCAGACATCAACTTTCCTTTTAATCCGTAATATTTGCCGCATTGTGGTAGGTATTGTATAGCAACATTGCAATGGTCATGGGCCCAACCCCCCGCGGAACCGGGGTAATGTATGAGACGCGGTCCATCATGGCTTTGTAATCCAAATCTCCGCAAACTCCTTTTTCACCGCGGTGCATGCCTACGTCGATAACAAGAGCGCCCGGTTTAATCCAGTCCGGGTTGACAATGCCGCGAACGCCCATGGCGCTGACTAAAATATCGGCGCGTCGAATAAAATCTTCCATCCCCAATGTGCGGGAGTGGCAAATGGTGACCGTAGATTGGCCGACATCCAGCAAGAGTTGAGCCATGGGTTTGCCGACAATATTTGACCGGCCTAACACAACGGCATTTTTACCGCCGGTCGCAAAGCCAAGTTCCCGGATCATGACCATGATCCCCAGCGGGGTACAAGAGATGGTTCCTTCGGCTTTTGCACTCAATCGCCCGATGTTTTCAAAATGAAATCCGTCGACATCTTTCTCGGGCCGAACCCGTTGCAGCGCTTCGCGTTCGTTAATATGAGACGGCAGCGGTAACTGAACCAGGATCCCGTGAATTGACGGATCGGCATTCCATTTATCGATAATTTCAAAAATCCGTTGGGCCGGAGTATCGGCCGGCACTCGCTCAATTATCGAGTGAAAACCCACAGCTTGCGCCGCCTTTTCTTTACTCGTTACATAAATATTCGACGCCGGATCATCGCCGGCCAGTAGAACGGCGAGGCCCGGTTTGGTGTTCAGCTCATCCACGCGAACTTTTAACCAGGCGTGTATTTCTGCGGCTAAATTTTTTCCTATCAGTAATTTTCCATCCACCCACTTTTCGGGGGGAATATTAAATTCAGGTACATGAATCATGTTACGCTCCTGACGAATAACAATTGCTTTTTTATCAAAACAGCATTAATAACTGCGGGCAAACTCTGCAACCAGAACTACCACTAAAACCAGAACACTATAGATGTTTATGGAAATAAAAGCCTGCTTATAGCTGATCTCTCCCTTTCGTGTAGCCAGATTGCGGGAAAACCAGACAAGAAAAATCGACAAAAACGCCAAAGCCCGGTACACCATTTTAATGTGGATACCTCCCGCAATGGGTATCCAAAATGCGGAACAGGCCGTAATAATAATGCCCGCAAAGGTCATTAAGCGAAGACCATATTCTGAAACCTTATCCAGTAGATTCGGCAAGCCGGCCAGCGAATAATCATCGCCGTACATAAACAGCAATAACCAGAAATGCGGTATCTGCCAGATAAACATAAAAAGACAAATCGACAAAATGTAAGGGTCCCATATGTCCCCGCCGGCAGCCGCCCAACCCACGGCAGGGGGTACGCCGCCAATGACAGAACCCGGAATGACTGCAATCGCCGAAACGCGTTTTAAGTACGTATAAATACCGTTATACCAGAAAAAAGCGGAAAGCCCTAAAATTGTGGCCGTGGCATTCGTTTTAAAATATAGAATCGCTGTCCCGGCTGTCAGGTAAAAAATAACAAAACCGGCCACCTGTTTTCGCGTCACCCTGCCCGAAGGCAAAGGTCTCCAGCGGGTCCGCCGCATCTTCGCGTCAAGTTCATGATCCTGGAGTTGGTTCAAAGCGGCCGAAGCCAGTCCTATCATGAGAATGCCCAGTACCGGCCATACCCAGCCGGATACCCATGGAGCCGGCGCAAGCAAATAGCCAATGGTTGTCGTAATGGTAACTGAAAATGTAATCCGGATCTTGCCCAAATCCATTGTCAATTGAAACCATTTTTTTAACCAGGCTCCGATACCCAAACCTTGCGGTTCGTTCGCGTCAGTTTTGTTTTCTTTCACTTTACCCAATTTTCCCGTTCCCTGAAGTTTAGAAAAATATTAGCCCATGGCCTGCCAAGTAGAAAACAAATGCTTTACAGCCTATTTGAGCATTTTTCAACTTTTAAGGGTTAGATATCAATATTTCACAGGAGAATTTATGGAAAAATTACCCGCTATTTTTGCAGCTTTCAACGGAATCAGTTTCGTATGCATTATCTCGGCATACGCTCTGATCAAAGGGGGAAACCGTCTTGGGCACAAGAAGTTCATGTTAACAGCCCTGGGTGCTTCTGCCATTTTTTTGGCTCTTTACCTCATTTATCACTTTTCTATCGATGAACCGGTACGTTACCAGGGCGAAGGGTTTATTAGAATGCTCTACTTCACGATTCTAATCACCCATACTGTGCTGGCCGTTGTCATTTTACCAATGATCATTGTTTCGGTAAAACGGGCTTTGAAAGGCGAAGATGAAAAGCATAAAAAAATAGCTCGCATTACCTTTCCTTTATGGAGCTATGTTTCATTGACCGGCGTAGTGATCTACTTCATGCTCTGGGGTTTTTAATTCTTACCATTATTTTTCTTGAAAGACTGGGGCAATACCTGGCAAAAGCCGGGTGTCTGCCCCGGTTTTCCCGATCAAATTGAGTTGCCACCGTAAGATTTTAACCTTGCTTGAGAAAGGAATGGGCAAAAAAAAAGCCCGCTTTGTACGGGCTTTTTATGATACATATTAGTAAATGATTTGAATTACTCAATCTCTTTTTGTCTGGCTTTTATTTTTCTATATACATAAAAACCAACGCTACCCACAAAACCAATGGGAAGTGCAATGAGCAGATACGTTGTAGCCAGATAGGCGTCAATTTTCTCTTGACTGTACTCGCTACTGCAAGTGTAACAAGCCCAGAGAGAACACTGCGTTAAAAAGTAGATCGCTGTAGCTAAAACCGCCGTTTTGCCTATTTTAACCGATGATTTTAAATAATTCATAATGGAACCTCTGGCTTTATCTTTTCATGCGCCGGTATTACATTAAGTAAACCAGGGTATACAAAATTGGCCAAAGACCGACTACGAAATACCAGAAGACACTGGCTGACGTCAGCCGTTGGGCCATATATGCCTGATCATTACTTTGCATCACTCTTGAAGAGATGTAAAAGTGGTAAATGATACCGCTTAGCGCATGAATCCCGTGAGCTCCGACAATGATATAGAAAAAAGCGCCAAATAAGCTGGAAGTGGTAGTCATACCGAAATCGATCAACTGAATCCACTCACGGCCTTGCAGCAAAACAAATCCCAGACCCATGAGGGTCGAGATCAATAAATACCGATTCGCTTTTTTTCTATCAAAGGAAGAGTCATCGCGATTGACCTCTTTTACGGCCATGAACATAACCACCCCGCTTAGAAGCAGCAAAAAAGTGTTAAATGCGGTTTCTATAACGGGAAGTCGCGGTTGCCATGCCGGGGGCCAGGCTCCCAGGTTGTCGGCCCGGTTTACCAGGAAACCGGCGATCAACCCACCAAACATCATTATTTCAGATGCTATAAAAAACAGCATACCCAAGACCCCGTTAGCAATAACGGGGTCCTGAGTATTTGTTCTTTGTCTCGTAATTGTTTCCATAAATCCTTATGACAATGCGAGAGGTACGATTATCGTATCCGGAGCGACTCCGAAGAAAAAGATAACCATACATGCAATGGACAGGTAAGGAAACAAATCAACAATTTTAGGCTCATACTTCAAATGCATGAAGTTTGACATCACCAAAAAAGCTTTGGCAATTGCAAATCCGAAGATCAGCAAAAGAGCCAAAACTCTGGAGTCAGGTAAAGCCAAGTCAGCTACAACACTGAGACCCATTAATACTAACAGGGCAATCAGTACCATAGTATAATTTGGATGACCATGATAATCATTTTCATATCCCATGTTTATCTCCTTTTCCTGTTATTGCGCCAGATAGAACATCGGAAAAAGGAAAATCCAGATCAAGTCAACCATGTGCCAGTAAAGGCCGGCCAACTCAATTCGATGAAGATTTTCACCTTTCGATGCGCCCATCATTACAATAAAGATCACCAAAGCTCCGATGACAACGTGCAAGCCATGAAAACCGGTCATAATAAAGTAGTATGACCAGAACAGGCCGGCAATCGCCGTATCAGATGCAGCTTCAGCGCCACGGTGCATAGTACTGATTAATGTATGCCCTTCATGAAAATCATGAGGCCACTCAATAGCCAGTTTAATGACCATGAACACGGCAGCTAACAAAATGGTGGTCCATAACCATTTTTTCATGGAAGCCAGGTCTTTTGCAACTGCAGCTTCGTGCCCTTTTACCACACTGTAAGAACTTACGAGAAGTACAACAGTGTTGATGGCACCCCAGTGCATGATTGCAAACCCGGCAGCTTCATGACTACCAAAAGCAGAATACTCAAAACGCGCGAGAACATAAGAAGCGATAAAACCGCCAAAAATGATTAACTCGCCGGCAATGAGAAGCCACATAGCCAGTCTGGCTTTTGGTACTCTTTCCATAGTTACGCTTTCTGCGCTCATAATTACCTTCCTTTTAAGTTAAGCGTATCGGACTACGCCTCGTTTTGAGGCCAGAAGTCTGAACCGCTTCTTTTGGGATTGCTGTACTCGTAAGGTCCTCGATAAACCGTCGGATACGTTTCAAAGTTTCCGTGCGGAGGAGGTGAAGCAGCAACCCATTCCAGGGTGTTAGCATTCCAGGGGTTTTTACCCGCTTCTTCGCCGCCTTTAGCGGAGATGATGATGTTCAAGAAGAAAATCAACTGAGAAGCGGCAATAATGATTGCCCCAAAGGTTGCAATAACACGAATCGATAGAATCCAGTCTAACATCATGTCATCATACAGATGGTAGTCATAGATTCTTCTATGTTGTCCCCAAATTCCTGAAAAGAAAAGAGGGAAAGCAAACATATTTAAACCGACTGTAGTGCCCCAGAAGTGGAGTTTACCCAAAAATTCATTCATCATACGGCCGGAAAACTTCGGAAACCAGAAGTAAAATCCGGAAAGACCGCCAAAAAAGACGATCGGAATCAACGTATAGTGAAAGTGAGCTACAACGAAATAGGTATCGTGAGCGTAGATGTCGAAAGCGGAAGAACCAAGGTAAATACCGGTAACACCGCCAATCAGGAAGAAAGACATAAATCCCAATGCCCACAACATCGGAGTTTTCACTTCAATTTGACCTTTGAAAACGGTTGCAATAAATGCAAACATAACAAGGGCAAACGGAATTGAAATAATAATTGTTGTGATTGAGAAGAATGTTGCCATTCTAGGATCAATACCTGCAATAAATTGATGGTGAGCCCATACAATCAACGCGATAAACGCTGATGCAACAGAGGCTACCACAATGTGTTTGTATGCGAAAAGAGGCTTCCGTGAAAACACAGGAAGAATTTCGCCTACAATACCAATTGCCGGTAACAATACGACATATACTTCAGGATGTCCAAAAAACCAGAATAGATGTTGAAACAATACCGGGTCACCACCGCGTTTCGGGTCGTAAAAACCGGTACCAAACACACGGTCGAAGAGCAGCATAACAGCTCCGGCAACCAGCGGTCCTACTGAAAACATGAAGTCAACAGTAGCCAGGTTCAGCATCCAAATTACAATTGGCAAATCCATCAGCTTGAGTCCTTTTACTCGCATGTTGATAGTAGTAACAATAAAGTTAATACCACCCATCAACATAGAAGCAAACTCAAGCGCAACGGCAAGAATCAACAATGAAGGACCTGAAAACAGGGCCGGTAACATCATTGATAAATCCGAGTCAGGATTCGCATTCTGGGCGATAGCTGAAAGAGGAGGGTAAACGGTCCAACCGGTCGCTGCCGGTCCGCCGCCGCCCCATGTGTTACTGAATAAAGAAAGAAGCAGCAAAACGCAGCTTACAAAAAATACCCAGTAAGACATCATATTCAGCTTCGGGAAAGCCATATCATCGCAACCGATCATCAGAGGAATCAAAAAGTTCCCCAAACCGGCAAGAAGGATGGGCATGGCTGCCCAGAAAAACATAATCATAGCATGGTTTGTAACCAAACCATTATACAATTGTCCGTCAATAACCCCGAGCAAAGGTACTTCGGTTCCGGGCCATGCCAGTTGCATACGAAATGCAACAGCCATAAGACCGCCGAAAAATGAGAAAAAGATACCAGTAAAGGTATACTGTTTCGCAATTACCTTGTGGTCGGTTGAGAACACATATTTGCTTATAAAACTTTGTTCATGATGCGCACTCATATCTCCCCCTTACTCCTCGGCCCCTGCCATGGCAACCGATTCGCTGTAAAGAGAGCTGACATAGTTGTCATACTCGCCTTGCGAAACAACTTTAATATAGTTGCGCATGTGACCGTGGAGCATTCCACAAATTTCCGCACAAGCAAGCTCGTATTTTCCTTCTTTCGTCGGATGGAACCAACGAGTGAGCGTACGCCCTGGAATTACGTCTTGTTTGAAACGAAATTCTTTGACAAAGAAACTGTGCAGCACATCACGAGCCGCAAGATCAATGACAACGGTTTTATTAACCGGGATGACCAGCTCGCTGTCCATCTCGTCAATTTCAACGTCATCAGCAGTTCCAAATTCTCCGTCCGGACCAGGATATGTGAATATCCAGTTCCACATTCTTCCGGTCGCCTTCACGCGGACATCTTCCGCCGGAGGCGCCTCAATTTCAACTTTACTCCATACCTTCGCAGTGGCAATGTCAATATAAAAGTCACATAAAACCACCAATACGAGAGGAATCATAATCCATTTGGTTTGATCCCCACCGATTCCCGGTATGTATTCTGCTTTACCGCCTTCTTTCTTTAGGCCAGTAAATACACCATAAAGCAACGTTACTAAGGCAATGATAAACCAACCAACAACAAACATAGTGATTGTTTTGATTAGCCCATCAAGATCGCCAGCGTAGCTGCTTAATGCTTCTGGTAACAGACTCATACTTCCTCCTTATAGAGTATTGGAAAAAGAATCTCCCTTAAAAAGAAATTACTTCAACCCCTGAGATTGTTTTTCAGGGTATAGCCAGTTACTCTTCGGACCCGTAGATGTCAAACTTTTTTTAAATCGGACGATTCAAGAGGCAGCTAACGCGACATAAGAAGACAAGTTAGCGTCATTTTATGCCAATTTTATGTATAAAATTTTTTATAACTCTTTTTGCAAGACCAAAGCGTCGATTCGGTTTTGATAATATTTTTTTCTACGTGAAATTTTATAAAAACCCAGCTTTTCATAAAAAGTAAGCGCCGTTACGTTTGTGATGGCGACTTCGGCGATGATATTTTCATACCCCTTGCTTCGATATTCTTCAATCATCGAATGAATCGCTTCGGCAGCCAAAGACTGGCGGCGAAAAACGGGCAAAATTCCGATTTTTTTTAATTCAATTGTATCTCCGGCCAACCCAATGGAAAGAAAGCCAGCCAGATAGTCTTCATCGGGATCGGCATAAATTAAATATACATAATTTACCGGATTGCCGATTTCATCCGACCATTGCCTGCGACTCCAGGAGGGGGTGAAAATTTCATTATCAAGGGCCGTCAACAAACCGGCCCTGAGATCGTTGGTATCGGTAATACGACGCAGGAACATAAAACGCTTGTACGCATGTACTTTGACTATGTAGGGTGTCAAATGATCCGTCTGTAAAACATAGTTTCATCGATGAGAGTAAAAGATAAGATTACGCCAATCTGCGAAGCAAAGCAATGTAAATAAAATAAATGAAGGAATTGATCTATCAACTCGACAAAATAGATAAAAAAGCCTTTGAGTGGGCTCTCGTTCATGCCAACCCAAACTGGTTGGTTAGCTTTTGCGATTTTGTCGTACAAAACAGGAATATCGGGTTTGCCCTGATCGCTTTATTCGGCTACTTGTTATATAAAGATAACAAGTATGCGATGCGTATTATCTTGAGCTCTTTGCTGCTTCTTGCCCTTTCAGATTTTGCATCTTCAATATTAAAAGACTTTTTTGAAAGACCCCGCCCTATCGTTCAAATGGGAATATACACGATGGCAGGCTCTTTTAGTTTTCCGTCAGCCCATGCAATGAACTCAATGGGGTTCTCTATCATCATGGGTTCTTTTTATCCGGAATATCGAAAGAGGTGGTTACTCTTCACCCTGGCAATCGGACTGGCCAGGACCACCGCTCATTATCATTTTCCAGGCGATATTCTGGGAGGCTGGGCCATCGGGTATGCCCTCGCCCGTTCTTTCGTTTGGATCATGCAACGTTATACGACTCTTTATGGCAGACCGGCGGGCTCTCAAGTTCCGGCCGAACAATAAATGCGAAACTGGCGTTCCAACCGGTTCTCAGACCAGGTATATAAATTGGGGCCTCTCAACTCCACGTTTATCTTTGGCGCTGTGATTTCAAACAAAGCGCGATAAATCGCGCGTCGAGTTTCATTTGAACAACGGCGATTCGGCCGAGCCAAGGTTATGTGCGGGAGAGGTTTTCTCGGGTCCGGTTCCAAGTCCGCCGTTTGGTAATACAAAAGGGAGTTCTCCTTCATCCACCGAATCAGGTCTTTTTGCCCCTCATTTGCCCCCAGGCAAATCGCCGAAAACTTCCGCTTTGAGGGCAGCGCTAAAAAGGTGTTAAAGCGGATGCGAAACGATAATGGCGCGGTTTTTTCAATTTGCTCCGCCAGCTTTTGAACTACGGGTTCCGAGAGGCGACCCAGAAATGAGACGGTCATGTGCAGGTCATCCGGGTGAAAAGAATTTAAGCCGGTCGGCAGCTTTTGAACCAGTGGCTTGAACCAATCCCCGCTTGAAACTTGAAATGCAACAAACCAATTGCCCGGCAAATATTTTTTTTGCTCTGATGGCAAGCCTGATTGTAATTGAATTTCTGCCATTAAATTTACCGTACTGATGAATATATAAAACCCGATCTGCGGGCCAAGTTAATTTTTATTATTTTTTTTCCACAAACCCACCCCCCGCCCATATATGGGTGGGGGCTGGAATGCTCCGGTTTTTTCACTGTACTGATGTTTAATCGGTCCATTTCAATTATTTTTTCGTTTATGTAAAATAGACCTCTGAAAAACAGCCCAAAACAGCTTGACGTTGCTTTTCCCGGTTTTTGGATATGGGCATGGAAATTGAAATAACGCCTCCTGAGCAATTTCATTTTGAAACGGAAATTCCGGTGAGAGTTGACGACATCAATTATGGCGGGCATCTTTCTAACGATGCCGTTTTACGGCTGGCGCATGAAGCCCGATTGCGTATTTTAAGCGCCGCCAACTGGACAGAGTCGAACATCGGCGGAGTGGGAATCATCATGAAAGGCGCCGCAATTGAATTCATCGCGCAAGGTTTCTATGGAGACCACTTGGTGGTTAAATCGGCATTTGCCGATGTACAGAGATTCGGCTTTCGCCTGATTCATCAAATTGAAAGAGAAAAAGACAAAACAATTATTGCTCGTCTGGATACTTCTTTTTTATGCTTTTCTTATGAAGAGCAAAAAATCCGATCCGTACCAAACGAACTAAAAAAAATGATTCCCCAAAACTGAAACCCCGAAAAAACAAAAAGGTTGCTGAGTTGATTCCGAATCCATTTCTGCCGTATGGCGTCTGAAAATGTGGAACTTCCGCCGGAACTTGAAAAAGGTTACCAGGAACTGATCCGGGGTTGCGAAGAAGTTTTACCTGAAAATGAACTGAGAAAACAATTGCTGAAAAGCCGGGAAAGCGGGATCCCCCTGAAAATCAAGGCCGGGTTTGACCCAACGGCCCCGGACCTGCACCTCGGGCATACCGTCCTGCTTCATAAGTTAAAAACGTTTCAAGAGCTTGGGCATGAAGTATATTTTTTAATTGGCGATTATACGGCCATGATAGGCGACCCCACGGGAAAATCGGAGACAAGAAAACCCTTGTCGCAAGAAGAAATCATTAAAAATGCGCAGACATACAAAAACCAGGTATTTAAAATACTGGATCCCGAAAAGACGCGGATAGTCTTTAATTCGCGCTGGCTTGAGAAAATGAAACTCAAAGAGCTGATTGAACTAACGGCAAAATATTCCGTTGCAAGAATGCTCGAACGCGATGATTTTTCAAAACGTTACAAAGGCGGCAAGCCTATCTCATTAGTTGAATTTCTATACCCGCTTTTGCAAGGGTACGACTCGGTGGAAATGAAAGCCGATGTAGAGCTTGGCGGCACCGATCAAAAATTCAACCTCTTGGTCGGGCGCGACCTTCAAAGCCAGTATGGCGGAAAACCGCAAAGCATCGTTACCTTACCCCTTCTTGTCGGACTCGACGGCGAAAAGAAAATGAGCAAGTCTCTCAACAACTATATCGGAATCCAGGAACCCGCTATCGATATTTACGGTAAATTAATGAGCATCTCTGACGACCTCATGTGGACATACATGGAGCTGCTTTCCGATAAAACCGCGGATCAAATCAGCGAAGCTCGTGAATCGGTAAATCAAGGCACGCTCCACCCGAAAGAACTGAAGTCGGCTTTTGCTTTGGAAATATGCGAAAGGTTTCACAGCGCCGAAGAGGCCAAGGCTTCTCTTGAAGAATGGACAAAAATTCACTCACCCCAAAATCGGGGCTTGCCCGAAGAACTTCCGACATGGAAGCCTGAAACGCAAGACTTGGTCAACGGGGAACTCGGAATTTTAAACGCTTTGCGTTTTTCGGGAATGGTTCAATCAAACGGTGAAGCCCGGCGCACCATGCAAATGAACGGATTGCATCGAATTGAAGGCGAAAATTCCGAAAACATAACGGATGATAAATTAATGCTTTCTACCGGAGAGCATATTTTTCGCCTGGGCAAACGGAAATTTATTCGTATCATCGTCCCTTGACTCCTTTTGTTGCACATTTCATTTTTTAATAATCATTGACGGCGGCAAAGAGTCATGCTATAGTTGTACGTAGAGATGGTTCGCAATTCTTGTTACAATCGACCGTATTACCAATTTTTTTTGGTGTTGCTTTTCTTGTCATCTTCCATGTTCTTTTGCGGTAATTTTGTCCAGGAAGAGATAATCAGCAGCCCCTTGAAAGGAAACTGGAAATCGGGGTGCGATCTGACCGCTGACAGCATTCGCATCCGGCGAGAGTATATTTTCACTTCCGGTGATTTTACGTATCGTATTTCCGACTTTACCGATGAGCTGTGCGAGTTCCCCATATGGACAATCGAAACAACGGGAAAATATACCAGGGGCAGCAGTGTCACGGCAAACGAGGTAGATGCATCTAATCAGCTCACCCTCAATACGGCAAGCGGCGAATTTTTATCGTTAAATATCGACCTTGTTACTTTAACCTATCTGGATTTAACCGCTACGGAATATGCAAACTGGAATGGAGATCACCTCGGGTGCGGGTTCACGGGTTTTCTCGTGGGGATAGCTATGGATGTCACCGATTGCTATCAAAACAACATTGACATTTTTACGGACGGGCTTTACGTCATTACCGGCGATCAGACCCTTTATTTCGGAAAATTCGATTCTACGCATAACCTGAATGCCTATTATAACGAATTTCCTTATACCAAATAACAGTACCTCTAACCGCCAATCGCGGTTGAAATTCATCTTGATTCGCTCCCTTGCTGCCCTGAATCTAATAAAAAACTTTTGACAACGCGTACAACGCATGAGTATATATTAGTATGGAGCCAATTATCATGCGGCCGTCCAAGGTTTGCCTTTGCAAATCGGTAAACCGGGATGAAATCATTGATTCTATACGAAAAGGAAATGTCACTGTTGAAATGATTGCCGCCGATACGCATGCTTCTACCGGTTGCGGCACTTGCAAGCCCAGCATCCAAAAGATCATTGACCAGGAACTGGGCAAGCCGGCCGAATCTCAGGGTTCCGCTTCGGGGCATGGTTGATCTTTTCGTTTCATCTTGATTGTTGTCTTATTATCTTGGTGTATCTTTTCGTTCATTTTAACTGGCTTTTTTGTATTTGATTTGGTTTAATCTTTCCCTAACCACCCCCACCCTGTTGGGTGGGGCCAGAATTTTCCGATTTTTTCGGATTTCACTTAGATAATCTTTTCTTTTTAAAGAATTTCTCTATACCTGTCAAATTTATCCAAAAACAGCGCTGGTCGTCTGACATTGCATGGATAAATACTTCGCGGTTTTGTATCATTCCATGAAAAAGTGGTCGATGGAATGTTTTCACCTGTATAAATGACTCATGGAAAACTCCCTTCTCAATGATCTTGCTTCGCAACTTTCAGGCGGCCAGCAAAGCGCCGTTGAATTAATGAATTCATATTTGGAAAAAATTGATAAGTACGACCCCAAGATCGGAGCTTTTCTCGAGGTGCAGCGAGAAGAAGCTCTTGCTCTGGCTGAAGAGTCGGACAAAAGGCGAAAGTCGGGTAACCCTCTGTCCGAATACGACGGTATCCCGATCGGAATCAAAGATAATATTGTCATGCAAAACCGCGCCTGCCAATGCGCCTCAAAAATTCTCGACGGTTTTGTCTCACCGTATACGGCCACCGCAATTCATAAACTGCAAGCGCAAGGGTTGGTTCCTGTCGGGCGCTTGAATATGGACGAATTTGCAATGGGCTCTTCTACGGAAAACTCGGCCTTCCGGCAAACAAAAAACCCGCACGATATCGAACGCGCTCCTGGCGGTTCTTCGGGCGGTTCGGCTGCCGCTGTTGCCGCCGGCCTTATGCCTGTAGCCCTCGGCTCGGATACGGGAGGTTCCATTCGACAGCCGGCAGCTTTTACCGGCGTGGTCGGTTTAAAACCGACATATGGCGCCGTTTCCCGTTACGGTCTGGTCGCCTTCGCTTCAAGCCTGGATCAAATCGGACCTTTATCGAAAAAGGTCGCAGATTCGAAAATTATTTACGATATGATCAAAGGGCATGATTCCCATGATTCTACCTCAATGCCGGACCATTTAAGGAAATCGAAAAAATACGATTTGCAAAAATTGAAAATCGGAATCCCTACTAAACTCATTGAAAGAGTAAGCGCCCCGGTTCAAAAATCGTTTCAAACCACCATTGAATACTTAACCAAAGAAGTTTGCCCTCATGGCGAACTGGTCGAAATCGATTTGGACCACCAGCGATTTGGAATTGCCGTCTATTACCTCATTGCCACCAGCGAAGCTTCAGCGAACCTGGCCCGGTTTGACGGTATCCGCTACGGCAATCGCGCCGAAAATGCAAATGACTTGCTTGATCTATACGAAAAAACCCGCACACAAGGCTTTGGGGCCGAAGTGAAACGCCGTATCCTTCTGGGAACGTACGCGTTATCAAGCGGTTACTATGACGCCTACTACGGAAAAGCCCAACGCGTCCGCCGTTTGATTCAAGAAGACTATCGCACCGCCTTTCAACAAACCGATATCATTGCCATGCCTACCGCTCCGACAGAAGCGTTTAAGCTGGGCGAAAAATCGGCTGATCCGATTGAAATGTATCTCTCGGACGAACTTACCGTCGGCGCCTCTTTAGCCGGAATATCGGCCTTATCGGTACCCGGGCCGTCTGATAACTTGCCGATTGGCATTCAATTGCAAGGCGATTATTTCTCAGAAGATCTATTGTTTAATGTCGCCTCCCGGATTGAACAAGCTTTCCCTGCAAAAAACCCTGAACTGTAAAGATGTCTGAAAAATTAACAACAAACCCGTACAAAGGGAGCCGGGATTTTTACCCGGATGAAATGCGTTTTCGCAGCTGGATGTTCCATAAAATGGGGCGGGCGGTTCAGAGTTTCGGATTTGAACGTATCGATGCGCCGCTTATTGAACCTATTGATATCTACCTGGCAAAAACCTCGGAAGAAATCGTCAGCCAGCAAATTTATTCGTTTACCGATCGTGGCAAGCGCCATGTTGCCATACGCCCTGAAATGACGCCCACCGTAGCGCGCATGGTCGCCGCCAAAGTTCGCGAACTCCCGCGCCCGATTCGATGGTACTCGATCCCCAACCTCTGGCGTTATGAAAAACCGGGCAAAGGACGATTGCGCGAACACTGGCAACTCAATGTCGATATTTTCGGATGCCGCGACCCCTTTCTTGCGGATGTTGAAATCTTGCAGGTAGCCATTGCCATCATGCATGAATTTATGGCCAACCGGGAACAATTTAAAGTCTATTTAAACCACCGCCAGATCCTGAACCATTTTCTTGAGAAGATGTTACAGTTGGCTCCTGAAAAATGGGCCGAAGTAACCCGCGTGATGGATAAAAAAGAGAAAGTCCAACCTGATGAATTTAACAAACTTTTAAAAGAGCAAGGGCTTGATGATACCCAAATTAAACAACTGCAACAGTACCTTGAAACCGGTTTGGATTTTTTAAAAAAGAACGCCAAAGAACTGGGCGAGCCGGCGCAATATCTTTTTGACTTGCTTGCCGCGCTTGAAGCGGTGGGTCTAAGCGATTTTATTGAATATAACCCTTCCGTTGTGCGCGGCTTTGACTATTATACGGGCATTGTTTTTGAAATTTTCGATAACCACCCGGAAAACCGGCGCTCTTTGTTCGGGGGTGGCCGTTATGATAATCTTGTCGGTGCGTTTTCCAAAGAGTCGTTAAACGCCGTCGGTTTCGGAATGGGGGACGTTACTTTTCAGGAATTTCTGCGCTTGCACGGACTTTTGCCCGAACTGAAACCTGCCAAAGATATTTACGTATGCAGTTTCGCCGAACGTAAACTCCAAGAGGCTGCCATGGTCGCTGCGGCAAATCTACGGCGTTCCGGCTTTCAGGTAGAAACTTCGGGCGGCGGAGAAAAACTGAAAAAACAGTTTGAAGAAGCAAATGCAAAAAACATACCCTTCGTCGCTCTCATTGGCGACGAAGAAATTGAAAAGGAGACTATCGTCATAAAAAACATGATTGACGGTTCTCAAGAAAGCGTACCGACCGGCGAAATGGATCAATACCTGAAAAATGCGCTTGAAAGTTTCTAGCTCTCTTTACTGCCTTTGCCGATCTCAAAAGCGGATCAAAAAGCAAATCAAGGATAAATCGTAAAAGCGATCAAATCCTTGCCGGTTTGATTTGTAAGGCGCAACATAACCCGGATGTTATCCCCTTCTTCTTTTAACTCTTCCGGAATTTGAAATTCCGAACGATAGATGGTCCGGCGCTCTTCTACGTTTTTAGCCAAAAGCATGGTTTCTTCCAAAATCAAAGCCCCGCCCTTGTCTTTCACGGACCAATGGCATTGATCGGCCGGCGTTTCGCCTTTCGCATCATTCATCTCAAGGACACAACGCCCCGCTTTGATTTCGCAATACGCCGTCACGGAAGCCTGACCCAACTGAAACGATTTTATTCTTTCGGATTTTACGCCGCTATCTTTGACTGCGCTTTGGTAAAAAAACATAACCAATACGACCAGAGCAATGTCAAAAAGCAGAATAATGCGGCCGCGCGTAAAAACACGTTTTAATTTTGCGCTTTCCCGGTTGCGCTCTTCGTAAAATTCTTTTGGGGATTTACTGTAATACTTCATGTTGCTCTCCCGAGATCGTTCACAGCGTCTCTTAAATTATCGATTATTTCCGACGGTGTCACGAAGTCTTTTTCCATAAGACCGCCTTTGCCTTTGGCGGCCTCAAAATAAACAAATAGTCCGGCTTCTATCCCGGCCGGGCCAAAACGGTAAATCATGTTAGCGAGAACTCCGGACAACACATCTCCTGTTCCGCCGGTAGCCAATTGGTAATGGAGCGAGCCGGGATAAATCTCAAGATTCAATTCCTTTTTCTTTTGGTCGCGAATGACTACGATCCCCCCCGGCCCCTTGAGGTAGACATTGGCATTGTAGCGCGATGAAATTTCCAATGCGGCGAAACGGCAATGTTCCACTTTTTTTTCCTGTAACCTTTCCGCTTCTCCCAGATGGGGGGTAAGCGTTAAACTGGCCAGAGAATGATTTGAAATGATTTCTTTGTGTTGCGCCAATCGATTTAAACCCGAACCGTCAACTACCAGATGTAAATTTTCAATAGAGACGATTCGTTTCCAGGTTTCAGGCGCCAAAGAGACGGACAAGCCGACCCCGATAATCGCCGTTTGTTTGCGTTTTGATTTCGCCAAACCTTCAAGCAGTTCAAGGGCCTTTTCTCCCGGTTCATCGCATTGCTGAATCATCAGTTCGGGCGTCTCTCCAAGCGCCCGGATCATACCGGAAGAAGATGTGACGATCCGGGCCAGCCCCCCGCCCAAAGCCAGAAAAGAACGGGCGGCCATGATGGCGGCTCCTTCCATTCCGGGATCGCCGCCTAAAACCGTTACAACGCCGCTGCTATATTTGTGAGAATCTTTTTTTCGCACCGGTTCCAAAACCGCTTTTTGCAACATGCGGCGGGGAGGGAGCCTGGACGGCAAGAACCCGATGGGTAGAACGTGAAGTTCGCCCCGAAACAAAATCCCCGGCTCGAGAAGATGACCGATTTTAGCGGCGCCAAACGTGTAGGTATGGTCTGCGCGAAACGCCTCATGTTCAAACTTTTGGCCTGAGGCGTAAACGCCGCCGGCAATATCGACAGCAACGCGAACAACTCCTTTCATTTGATTCGCGCATTGAATCAGCCTGGCGATATCTTCGTGAGGCGGTTTGTTTAGGCCGGTTCCGAAAAGAGCTTCAATGATAACGGTTCCATTTTTCCGGCCGGATTGGTTGGCTTTCGCGTTTGTTAAATAATCGGAAGCTTCATGAATCTCCACTTGAGCTTGAGCCGGTTTTCCCGCACCGGCATATTTTTCAAGTAAACCTGAAAAGTATTGAGCGTCTTTCCCTCGCGACAGCCCTGTACGGTAGATTCGGATTTTTTTGCCGGTCGCTGTGGCAATGTGCCAGGCAATCACGAAACCGTCTCCGCCGTTGTTTCCCGGTCCCGCTAAAATATCGATTGAACCGGCCGATTGAAACCAGGGTTGCATTGCCATCTCGCGATAAACGGCAAAACCGGCCCAGCCCATAAGCAATTCGGAGTGAACCCCCCAATCAATTGAATCACGATCCCATTCGGCGGCTTCTTCGCCTGTTAACACAGGGGCCGGTCTAAAATCGTTATCTGACATGAGCTATTGCCAATGAATTACTTCAAAATTTTTATTGTTTACCCGTATGCTATAGATCTCGCCGGCCAGCGTTGAATAGGTGGTTCTCCAGGAATTCCGGTGACCGTATAATTCAAGCTGCAGATTGTGCAAAAGATCGCCGTCGTTGTCGTAAACGGCCATGCGAATTCGGCGATTACCGACAGTTTTCCAGATTAAAATATTATCGCCCGCGGGTAAATACGGATAACTGGATGTGTCGCTATATTTATCAAAGACATATTCATCTTGCCCGCTGTTTATATCGCGAATGACATAGATGCGATGCGAAAAATGATGAGTTTGCGTTTTGCCTTCATTGACAACTTCTTCAACTTTGCCCACCATTAACACACGATCGCCTTCGTAAAAGGGGTACATCACCTCGCAGGTATAAAACAGGTTTTCCGCTTTGCTGTTTTTGCCAATCACGGCATTGATGCAATTTTCAGAATTGTAAGAGCGCCCCACCCCTGTTTCCGTGTATTGATCCAGTTGAATCCCGCCGGGGGAGCGGTATAAAACCCAAAGATTATTTTGTTCGTCCGTATCCATCCACAAAACAGCGTCAAACGGAAGCTCTTTTTGCATGGAACGCCCAATGAGACTAATGAAGTTCCCTTTGAGGTCGAAATGGAGAACGCGATAATAGCCAACGCCGGCTTCTACGCCCGATAAAACATAGGAGAGAACATAAAAATCATCGTCATTACCTGCGGCAATCATCCCCGGAACGGAAAGGTGCTGGTTTACATAGAGGGTAACCGGCGATTCGGGAAGCCCGGCATCTTTGACTTCATCAACCGAGACCGGGACATCGGGGCCGGTGATTAACGACGTTAAAACGCCGTCGTTGAAAATTTTAATCATCTTGTTTGAAGGTTCCGATACAATCAAACGGTTGCCTGAAACCCCCACCCTGGAAGGAAGTTCAAAATACAAACCGTCGCGGTTCGGGTACGCCAAACCGCCAATTTTTTCGTTTAACGGGATCTCAAAAGCAATATCAGCGCTAAGCTCTTTGATCCGAAATCGCGCGCAACCTTGCGTTAAAAAGGCAAACGTCAAAACCGGTATCAGAAGTAGAGGGATTGTTTTTTTCATAAATATTTCCGTTATTTTTTCCAGCTAAATTTAAAGACGCTTTTCGTAGATTTTACCATTGGCGCATCGTATTCAAATTGACTTTCAAAATCGGCAAGAAAAGAGTAAATGTAATGAATTACCTTATTCTTGACAATTTCATGAGTCAAGAGCTCATGCTTGGTTGAAACGTCTTCGTCAATCTCAAACAAATAAATTCGTTTTTCCTGAGAACCCAGTTTTCGTAAAATATAATAGCCGTTTTCTACGTTAATGGTCCAATCATTGGTGGCATGAATCATGCAAACGGGCATTTTCAAATACTTTAAATAGGGTTTCACCTTTTCCAGATTCGTGCGAAAGGAATGCAGCGGCGGAACGGCATACGCTTCATTGTATGATACCGTCGGATTAATTAAATCGGCGGAAACCAAATCGCGCCGTTTTGAAATCGGCCGCATAAAAAAACGTCCGATTCCGGTAAACATGAGCCGCCAATCGCGCATTACCAATGCTCCGTTTAAAAAACCGTTTAAGACAATCGGCGCCGAAATCAAAATTAATGCAGAAGGCGCAATTTCATTTCGATATTGAGTGGCCAACCGCAACCCGAGATTCGCCCCTAAAGAAAAACCTAAAATAAAAAACTCGTCAAAACGGGGCCGTTCGCGGACATAAACACGCCGAATGGCCTCATACCAGTGGTCATAACGCGTTTTCGCCAAATCTTTGATAGTTGTCCCGTGGCCGGGCAGAAGTGGCGCAAAAACGGAGTGGCCCTGAGCATGGAAAGTCTCGCCAATAAAGCGCAGCGTATACGGGGAAGATTCATAGCCGTGAATCAACAAAAAAGCGCGCTTGCTGGAACCGCGAAAAAAAAAAGGCTCGGCCCCTTTCATCAAAGCTTCTTTTGAAGGCGGATCCTGAAATTCATTGGGATCCACTTTTTCCGGAAAACTAAACCACCCGAAAAAGTAGATTGCCGCGGCAAAAGCGAGTATGGCGAGAATATAGATCATTTCTTCATTTTTTCCAGGAGCAATTTATTTACCATGGGGGGGTTTGCCTTGCCTTTTGATTTCTGCATGACTTGCCCAACGAGAAAACCGAGAGCGCGGTCTTTTCCGTTTAAGAACGATTCAACCGATTCCGGGTTTTCGGCAATGGCTTCATCCACAAGTTTTTCAATCTCGCCGGTATCGGATATCTGCACCAGACCTTTTTCCTGGATAATCTCTTTCGGGCGCTTTTTGCCTTCCAGCATCTCCTGAAAAACGGTTTTGGCAATTTTACCTGAAATGGCTCCCGACTCAATTTCGCCAATGAGCTCGGCAAGATCTTCGGGAGGGAAGAGATCGTCCAGTTCGCAAAGGCGTTCCCCGGTAATTGCCATCATTTCCGACATGATCCAGTTGGAAGCTTTTTTAGGCGGCGCTTCATGTGAGATCACGGCTTCAAAATATTCCGCATTTTTTCTCGACGCCGTCAGAACGCCGGCGTCGTATTCCGGCAGACCGAACTCTTCCATAAAACGAACCTTTTTTTGGTGCGCCAGTTCAGGCAATTCGTTTTGAATGGTTTTGATTTTTTCTTCGGTCAGCTTTACCATCACAAGATCAGGCTCGGGAAAATAACGATAGTCATGCGCCTCTTCTTTTGAGCGCATGGACTCGGTTCGGTTGGTTGTCGCATTCCAAAGGCGAGTTTCTTGAACAACGCTGTCGCCGGCGTCCAGCAAATCGCTTTGGCGTTCAATCTCATATTCGATGGCGGCTTTCACCGCTTTAAAAGAGTTTAGATTTTTAATCTCGGCCCTGGTGCCGAGTTTTTCGGTTCCCTCGGGGCGAACGGAGACGTTCGCGTCAACGCGCAACGAGCCTTGCTCCATGTTGCAGTCTGAAACATCGATATATTGCATGATGGCTTTTAGTTTGTCCAGGTAGGCGACCGCCTCGTCCGGGCTGTCAATTTCCGGTTCGGAAACCACTTCAATTAAGGGTGTACCCGCGCGGTTTAAATCAACATAGCTTTCCTGAATCGCAGGGTCTTCGCTGTGCATGAGCTTGCCTGCATCTTCTTCCATATGAATTCTGGTAACGCCAATCTTTTTTTTGCCCCCTTCGGAAAGATCGATTTCAATGGTTCCCCTGGTACAATAGGGCAATTCAAACTGTGAAATTTGATACGCCTTGGGTAAATCGGGATAAAAATAATTTTTACGGTCAAACCGGCTTTGGGCATGGATTTCGGCGTCAATGGCTAACCCGGCCTGGACGGCCTTCTCTAAAACGGCCTCATTAAAAACAGGCAAAGCGCCGGGCAAACCCAGACATACGGGGCAGGTATGCGAGTTTGGCGGATCTCCAAAGGATGTCTCGCAACCGCAAAATACCTTGGTTTTCGTGTTCAGTTGTACATGGACTTCAAGCCCGATCGTAGGAATGTATGGCATTAACCAGCCTTCATCAAATAAATATGATGTCAAGCTGAGATAGACTTGTGTATAGATGGGCCCATATATACCCGCCCTCTTCCGCCACCGCCGCCGCGATGCATATTCCATGCAAACGGTTTTTGTATATTAATCGTTTATTATCGCTTTTTTTTCCGGCTGATCGAAAAAAGCCGGGGAAAAGCGACGCCTCCATAAAAAAGAGGCGTCGCAAAATGCCGGTTGGTTGAGTAAATAAACCGGCAAAAACATTAGTTTAATGTGAGTGTGATTTTTGGAATGTTGGAAGATTGCCGGCTTTTATTTTCCCTTAACCGATAATCCCCCATAAAATCGCCTATGGCCAGATCCGCCTTATCATAGGTTGCACCACCTGCATCAAAGTAATAGCCAAAATAGTCATAATCAAACACATACAGTTGCAATTCCAGCGTATATTGACCGGGGCTATAAAAATTAACGGCCTGCACCAAATCAACGACACAGTCAGTCAGGTTACAATTAAACCATTGGGCATTACTGCGTTCAAGGGTCGTCTGATTGAATAAGAAAGCGCTTCCATCGTTGGTATCGGCCGATATGGAAAAACTCAGGCTGGCGCTCGCCGGCAATGCATTTAAATTAAACGTAATGTTTCGATTAGTTGCGTCAATCACCGAAGAGACCCCGTCTATCGTTAAGGTAATGGGCGTTGTCAATTCCAGAACCGGCAATGTTGGGGCCGGATTCTGCGGATTAATCACAAGCGAAGGAACGCCCATGGGAGGATAGACTAGATACTCGAAATTAGCGATATCGGATCCGCCGACAGTTCCGACCATTTGTCCGGTGTTTTTATCGTATCGTAACCGATAATGCCGGTAACTCAATGTAGGTAAATTACTATTGTCCAGATAGATATCCGGGTAAATTGTAATTTGATTGGGATGATATGGATTGGAAGGTACCTGAAAACTTATTATCTGCGCAACCTGACCGGTAGCCGACTTATAATACGTACCGTCAAAATAATCATTTCCGTTTTGATCGGTAAATCCCAGGCTGACGCTCGTTGTTTCCGCATCGACGGGAATATCGATCATGATTGTACTCCCCGCTGTGGTTTGCGCTACGCTGAACGAAGGTTTCCCCATAAGGTCGGGCACACCTGCATTATCGACAAAACTCGCCGGAACCGGTTTCTGCGAATTATTTCCCCTTACCACCGGAACTTCAAAAGAAGTCAATACGGGGGTCTGACCGGGCGCTTTTTTAGTATAATATTGATCCGACAAATAATGTAAATCATATTCAATTGAGTCATTAAAGGTTCCCGATGGGCTCACGCTAATTGCGGCATAGTAAGTTGAATTGTTTATAGACGAATCTATATTTATCGTAAACTCAACGGGACGAACGCCGTCATAATAACCCCAATCAAAGATCGACGGGAGCATGCCAATTTCCTCATTTAATGTTAACACCACATCTCCCTTCATTTCCGGTTGCACCGTGATTGTTAATACATCGCCCGGCGATACATTTGTTGTTGAAAATGTGATAAATTGTTTGCCGGTTTGCCCTCCCGGGGCGCCTTCTTCATTGAGTAAGGCGCAATGAAACAGGGTAAACGCAAGTATAACCGGTAAAACCCTGTTAGCTACGTTCAAATTTGTCATGTGAAACTCCTTATCGCTTTTTTCCAAAGCGTTTTATTTATTGAAATAAGCATGATAACCGTTTATCGCCGATTCATTCAAAATTTTATTGTCTGCGCGTGCGAACGCATCAAAATAAAGACATAAATATTATTATAGGTTCACTATAATGGGACAATATTCATTGTCAATTGCGAAATATCTTTTTTTTAAATTAAAGACCGGCAACATTGCGACATAAAATTGTATTAAATTTTTGATGGGGTTTGTAAAACCGTATATTCGACCTCCCGCGCAAAGACGGCGAAAGCTTTTGCAGTCGCGGGGTTTATCGCTGACCGAAAGTTTTATGTTAAATCAAGGATTTCAACGCCTGCAGGGCATTCCGGCAACATCGCCTTGTTAGTATAAAGCGTGTGAAAAACAGCAATGGAACAAAGACGACGCTGCCGTTAGAAAAAGATGCCGCAACCGGACACTTTCATCATTGTAACAGATCTTTTTCGTATTATTCGCCGTGGTTTTCGCCGGCCTGTACGGCTGAACCGGCATCTCCCATTTCATCCAGGGATACCTGAGCCGATTCGGCTAAAAAAGTACCGCCATCTATAATAGATTGCAGCATTTCACGCGCCTCGTCGGATTTTTTTTCTTTAATTAACTCTTGCGCTGCTTCAAGGTCTCTCGCCGCAATGACAAGACCGGTATCAAAGGCGTATGAACTGGATTCCACCCATTGTTTTGTAACCCAAATTTCATCAATTTTACCGACATAAATTTGGCTCCAGCCCTCTTTCTTTTCCATAATAAAACCAATTGTTCCTTTCGGTATGGTGGTAATTACTTTGCTGGCTAAAATGGGCCGGCTATAAGCCGGTGTATCGTCGGTAAACACAACCGGGTCGTTCGCCAGGTGGCGAAGTTCTATGTATCCGATTTGATCATCTGCCAGTTGAATCTTTGCCAGGGGAATAACTTCCTTGTCTGCATTTGTGTAATCAAATTCTTTGATTAGTTTCACCTGCTCGGCTTTTTCCAGAGTGGCTAACCAGTTTTTTAATTCTTGTTCTTTTTTCACGCTTGCACTGTATTTTGCATAGCGGCTGCCAATAACCGTGTTGTCATCCGCCTGTTTTGCTTCCTTATCGCAAAATACTACAATAGTTAAAATTGAAATGAATAGTACAATTTGTCTTTTCATTCTCCGCCTCCTATGATAATGATGTATGTAGTAAAAAAATGAACAAAAGGATGCCTGTCAACCTATATAATTATCTGCCGGTTGTTTTCAATTTCTTGCGGGAACACAGCGGTCTTCGGCATATGCCGGTATAAATGGGCCCATATATACCCGCCCGCTTCCGCCACCGCCGCCGCGATGCATATTCTGTGCAAATGGTTTTTTATTTTAAATCGATGGTTTTTCGTTTTTTTATCTGAAAACGACAGTTTTATTTTGATATACAAGGACCTTTCGTTCCAGATGATATTTCACGCCCCTCGCCAAGACCAGGCGTTCGACGTCCTTCCCTTTTAAAACAAAGTCACGCAAGCTGTCGCGGTGGCTTACATGCTCAATATCCTGTTCTATGATAGGGCCGGCATCCAACTCTTCGGTCACGTAATGCGCGGTGGCGCCGATCATTTTCACCCCCCTGTCGTATGCGCGCCGGTAAGGGTTTCCGCCGGGGAAAGCCGGCAAAAATGAATGATGTATATTGATGACTTCTTTTCGCTTTGACAAAAACTCCGGGCTTACAATTTGCATGTATTTTGCCAGCACAACCAAATCAATGGAGTATTTCTCCAGAAGATTCAAGTGAGTTTGTTCATGCGCCGCCTTGTTTTCTTTTTCAACGGGCACATGGTGAAAATCCGCGCCAAATTGCTTTGAGGCTTTTTCCAGGTCATCGTGATTGGAAATCACCAACGGAATGTCAGCCCGGAATTCACCCGACTCAACCCGCCAGAACAAATCGTAGAGGCAGTGACTTTGCTTGCTCACAAATACCGCAATTCTGGGTCTTTTGTCCGTAAAATGCAGCTGCCAGGTAGCGTTGATTTCTTTAGCCACTTTTTGAAACTTTTCGCTGATTTCATCGCGCACCAATTTGAAACCGTCGAGATTCCACTCTATGCGCGTTAAAAACAAATTTGATTCAAAGTCGGTATGGTGGTCCGCTTTAATGATATTGCCGTTATGCTTAAATATAAATTCGGCGAACTTGTGAACTAATCCGCGCTGGTCGGGGCAAGTAACCAAAAGAATAGCCTTGTTTTGATCATTTTCCATACCAACGACCAAAACGAGCGACTACTCAACAAGTCAATTCATTCCGAATCAAGCGCGAACGGGCAAGATAATACCTACTGCCCTTTCATGGCTTTTAGTTTTTGCATGACAACATCTGCATGGTTTTTCGCCCGGAATTGAGAGCGATAGGCCAGTTGTATAACGCCTTCGGTATCGATCAAATAGGTAACCCGCTCGGGAATCAAACCCAAGGTTTTACCTACCTGATAACGTCTCGCAACTATTCCGCCAGGGTCGGAAAGCAATGGATAAGTAAGCGAATACTTTTCGGCAAACCCCCGGTGGCTTTCGGTTTGGTCCGAACTGATGCCGGCAATATGGGCGCCTAATTCTTTGATCTCTTTTTCATGGTCTCGAAAGCTGCAAGATTCGGCGGTACAACCCGGCGTAAAATCTTTCGGGTAGAAAAAAAGAGCCAGACTTTTAACCAGCAAATGACGCAACTCTACCGTTCGCCCGTGTTGATCTGCCAGAGAAAACACGGGAGCTTTTTCGCCAACTTTTAACATAAGCTAATAAAGCGGATAGCCCCCTGTTTGTAAAACAGATTTCTATCTTACGCTAAGATCGAAATGATACTGGAACATCAAATCGCCCCGGTCAAAATCGGCCATCGCGCTATAATCCGTTTGATAAGAGCCAATTTCAATTTGAGTGTATTGAATAAAAACGGAAAAATTGTCCGTCGCTTTGTACGTAGCCTGCGCCCGGTATAAAATATTCCGATAGTCTTCGAGAAAAAATCCGAAAATCGAAAAAGACAGCGTCTCTTTTAAAAATGTATTGGAATACCCTGCGCCCACCGAGACCATATCGCGATCCGGGTAAATTTCCGGATCATTACTTTGGTTTTGCTGCAACGAACCTTCTCCAATGATCGTTCCGTAACTACCCAGGTTAATATCTACCCCCGCCGAAACGGCGATTTGATCGACTTTCATAAAACCGGCCGGCAACTGAACATCAATGCAGCTCCCGCCTGAAACGCAAAACTGCGATTCAATGATTCGCTGCACCGGCTTATCTTTACCGTAACCCCCTTCCAGCTTAAACAGAACCGGGTCCATTGCATATGTCAGGGAACCGCCCATAAAAAGGTAGGGTTGGTATACTTTATAAATATCGATCCCGCCCGATGTCATTTCCAGATCAATAATCGGTTGTCTCACATGAAACCAACCGGCCATGACCGCAGCTTCGCTTTTGCCCATAATCCGGTTGTACCGTACCCCGCCTTCCGGGTCATACTTGGTGTCTTTTTCTTTCAACCGTATCGGTGTATCGCCACCGCTCCCCCCGCTCATCGAAGAGTTACCGCCCAAACCCAAAAAAGAATAGGGGTGATCGCCATCCGTGATCCGGTCGAATTCGGGCCAGGGGCTTGCGACAAAAGAGAGATCGGAATTATCAAAATAAAAATCGATGCGAGCCATATTTTGTCCCAGCCGGTTTTCGCCCGGGTTGGCAAAAAAAGCCTGCGTCATATCGGTGGGGGAAACCACATCGGTAACCGGTAAAATATCGGCTTTGGTCCAAACTGTCATGACCTTGCCTAACGTTACCGTAAATATCCCGAAAGATTTTTTCCAGTAAAGCTCGCGCAGTACCGCTTCGAGTTCATACCCGTCGATGGTTTCCTGGGAATCTTCTTCAATGCCGTAAGCGGAATTGTAGCGGGCTGTGACTTCCGAATAAAAAAGACCGGCTTGGCTCGATGCGTCGAAAATTAAATTGGCCGAAGGGCCCAAACGAATCCACCGGGGATCGCCGGTCTGCCGGGCCGTTTCGGCGTTAATGGAACCGCGCAGAGGAAACCGGAACCGGCTTTTTTCGCCGGTATCGCCAACGCTCGTTTCCGACCCGGTCTCTGAACCAAAGTCAAAATCGTCTTGCGAAAACAACCCGGCTGCCGGTAAAAAAGCGATGAAAAGAATTATAGTCACAAAAATTTTGATCAGCGGTACCCGGAGTAACATGCTTTTATCCCCTCTACGTTGTTTTTATATGCGAAAAAATCTAGTTGGCCTTGGCTCGAATCGGCCGCATTTTTGATTCGAGAAAATCGGCATCTTGCAAGGCCCGCGTTTCAAAAACCGATTCGTCAACCTCAATATTCAAAACGTTTTTTTGCATATCGATCATACTCATCCGTGAATTGGAATGGTTCACTATGATCATCTGCCTGGAGATCCAGACCCCGCTCTGTTTTTCAATTTTTTTGGAATAAGTGGTTTTCTTTAAATTTCCCGTTCGATCGTAATTTTCGGTTTTAATCGGAAGATACGTCGTTTTATCAACCCACATTTTTACTTTTGAGTACGAAGTTTTCGGCGCGCGGCTCGCTGTGGGGTACGCGATCACAATATAGCAGGTTCGCCCGTCGACTTCTTCTTCGCCTTCATACGAGTACATATAATCGCTGATATGAAATTTTTCCATATCTTCGTAGGCAAATTCGGAACCGAACATGGTGCCGGTTTTCGGAGCGTTTTCACCTTCGGAAACAATGCGTTTCATTCTTTTGAGCGCCGGCAGATAAATCCATTGGTCGGAATCTTTGCTTTCATCGTCATAATCTTTTTGCAAAAAAGCCACGCCCTTTTCATCGGCAGGTTCAATTAAAATGCTCAATGAAATGGAATCTTTGCCATTTGCTCCAACATCTTTTGAGACGCCTTCAAACACCTTCATCCGCGGGGACGAAGCGCAACGGTATTTGCCGTCAGTCATTTTAAAAGAACATGACATTAGCCGGATTAGCGAATAAGAAGAACGCCCGTCATCGCGATCAACTACTTTCTTGACAATACCGCGAGCCTTCTCTTCTTCTTTCAGCTTTGGCGCCGCCATCGCTATGGCAGGTATCAGTACCAGGGCCACCCATAATGATTTTCTCATTTTTAATCTATTTGTCATATTCTTTTCCGACATTTTAAACTCCTTTGCATATTTTGTTTTAGGGCTATCTTAATCCGCCACATTTTGAAACGGCTTAAATACCATCAATAGAGCCGGCAGATAAAAAAGATCGGCAACCAGGGCTAACGAAATTGCCATGGCCGAAAGGCCCCCGAATTTGTTCATGGGAATATAGCTGGTTGTCAAAAACACCAAAAAACCGATCGATAAAATCAGCGAGGTAAACATCATCGCCTGACCGACCTCTTTGAGCGTTGTATCAATCGCCTCTTTTCTCCCCGCCCCGTGCAAGATCTCTGTCCGATAACGTGTTAAAAAGTGAATTGTATCGTCGACCGCAATCCCGATGGCAATAGGCATGACCAGAAGCGTGTCTGTATCGAGGGCTACCCCCGACCAACCGACAATGCCGGCGACAATCACCATTGGAAAAATATTCGGAATCATGGCGATGGTTCCGAATTTAATCGAACCGAAAAAGAGCAGAATAATAAGACTGACCACAAGCAAGGCAAGCCCAAACGACTTAATTTGCGAAAACGAAATAAAACTGACCATTTTCATCATAAGCGGAACGCCCCCTGTTAACGATACTTTTAAATCGGGGTTGGTTTCTTTGACAGAAGCGAACGATGCATCAATGCGCTTTCCCATATCGTCGATGAATTCCGCATATTCATACGAACTTTTATTGTACACTTGAAAAGAGATACGGGCGGTGCGCCAATCGTCGTCGACAAAAAGTTTGCGCGTTTCAGGATCCGCCGAGTCGTAATTAAACAATACCTGGCTTAATTTGCCCTGCTCTTCCGGAATATAGTAATTTTTCTGGGTGCCGTCTGTCAAAACCTTGTGAGATTCTTTGGCCACCTTTGCCACCGAAAAGCCGCGTACCGCAAAATCGCCTCTTTCATCGAGAACATTATGAGTAAAGTTGTCAATTGCCATCAACAGCTCGGGATCTTTTACACCGTCAATTTTTCCGGTATCAACTAGAATTTCAAGGTTGGCCGCCCCGCCAAAATATTTGTCAATTGCGTCATACGATTCGCGTAAACCCAAGCCGGCCTTAATCTCGCTGGTAAAGTTGGTATCTACAATGATTCTGCCTATGCCGGGCGACACAACCAGCATAACAAAAGTGAAAAATACAACGATTTGTTTGGGGTAGGTTTCATTGAAAATGGCAATTTTATGAAGAATACTTTGGAAAAAGTGTTCAATGTTCGTGCCAAATTTTTTCCGTTTTTCTTTGTGCTTCGGAGCGCGAAACGTCATAAAAACAGGCAATAACACCAGGGTTCCGATAAAAGTAAAAAAGATGCCCAACGTAGAAGCGTAAGCAAAGTTCCGGATCGGCATGATAGGCACAAAAATCAACGAACTTAAACCGGCCATGGTGGTCAGAGCCGCGAGAAAAATTGCCCCGCCGGATTTCTTCAAGGCTAAAGTCAGCGCTTTTGTTTTTTCCTGACCTTCCATCAAGTAGAGTTTATAACCTGACAAAATATGAATAGAAGCTGCAATACCGACCGTCAGATTTAAAAAGATAACAATTTGAATCATCATCGACATCACAATATTCAACCAACTAACGGCTCCCATTGTCCAGACAACGCTTAGAATAATAATTAAAGTCGGCCAGATCATCGAAGAGAGCGAACGAAAGGCAAGCCCCAATGCAATTAAAATCAACAATGTCGATAGCGTCATGATCATACCGATCTCGTTCATCATAATTTTAAAGAAAAAGTTCATGATGTAGGGGTTTCCGGCAATGGCAAAACCGACTTTCGCGTTGGCCGGTCTTTCAACGCCGTCGATAGACGAGTTGTACCAGCCATGCTCGGCCAAAACCCGGTTCAACTCCGCCATTAGATCACCGTAAGCGTCCATTTGCGGCCGCTCCATTTCGGGCAATGATATTCCGTTGTATGTTACGGCGTTATCTGCGGGCACCGCCCCGGCAGGCTCTTCAAAACTCGCTTCAAAGTCAAATTCAACCGCATCGGTTTGCGCCACGCTATCTGCGCCAATGATTTTTGCGCCGTAATCGGTCTGAAGCAAAATCACGCCGCGCTTTGAATCCCTGGTAAAATAGGTGTCAGGCAGGTCGTTATGCGCCAGGGCCTGGGCCCGGATTTTTTCAACTTCGGTTGAATTTTGGGGCAGGCCATCGCCGATAAATTTTCGGTTCATTAAAGTGTCGCCGTGATTCTCAAGGTAGTCGGCTGTTACAATGGAACGAATTCGTTTGATACGGTGCAGCGGCGAATCGGGGTCGTCTTTTTGCTTGTTTAGTTCATCTTCCAGCTTTTTGACGGCTTGCAATGACGCGGCGGAAAAAATATCGCCGTCAGGCGCTTCATACATAATCATTAAATTTTCATCCGACCCGAAAAGATATCGGAAGATATGGTAGTCGGCAATGGTATCATCGTCTTCCCGAAAAAACGAGTCCATGGACTGATCGAGTTGAACGTATTGCATTCCTTTTGCCATCCACCCGGTAAATAAGGCGGTCACGATCAAAATAATCCACCGATGCTTTCGGGAGAAATCGGGAATCGCCGCCATAAAAGCGGTCAAGGCGATAATAAAACGGGCGATAATGCCGTCTTCCTGGTTTACTGTTCCATTTTCCTGATTTAACTTTTCCATTTGCCTGGCTCCTTGTCTCTTTATCTACTTTTTCTTGCCCTTTGCGTAAAATGTTGTTTAAGGGAAAATCATGACTAGACAGTCGACAATAAAATGACTGCCGGTCATTAGCTTTATTGGTATATATTTATTGACAAAACGTCAATAATTTTTTTGCTTTATTGTAGGTGGGAAACCAAATGGGAATCAAAGAACGAAAAGAACGTGAAAAAGCCGATCGACGCGAAACCATTATCAATGCCGCTATCTCTGTTTTTATTCAAAAGGGCTATTCTCATACGACTATGGATGACATTGCCGAAAAAGCCGAATTCAGCAAAGGTACGTTATATCTTTATTTCAAAAGCAAGGCGGAACTTTTTTTCGCCATTTGGGCAACGCTGGTCGATCGAATGAACGACTTTGTGGAAAAGAATATTGAAGATCGAAAATCGGGGCGCGAAAAGCTTTTGATCTTTCGAGACGCGTTTCTGGATTTCTACCGGAACAACCCCGAAATGTTTGAACTTATGATCTATTCGGGCGGCGAGATGCGGGAACTCTTTGAAAAACACCAGAACGAAATGGATGCGCTGATTGAAGAAAAAGAGATGCCCTTGTTTATGGTATTTCAAAAGGCGTTAGCGCAAGGCATTGAAGACGGCTCGGTTACCAATATTAACGAAGCCAATAAGTACCTGATTTCCGTATCGCTTTTAACGCATGGGTTGTACAAAAGCGTCATTGAGATGGGGCCGATGTTTGAACAATACTACGGCGTTAAACCGGATGAAATTATTGAGTACGGTAACAAGATTATTTACTCTGCCGAATTTCGCGATGACAAATAATGGCTGATCATGAAAAATAAAGACAGCTTAACCGAAAAAGAAATTGAATCGCTCATTCGCATTGCCGAACGACAATCGTCGAAAAAATGGTATTTGTATCTGGCGCTTTCGGCCGGGGGCTTTTTGCTGGCTTATTTTTACCCGCAAGACTCTTTTGCCTCTATCGCGCTTTTTCTATCGGGTGCAATACTGGGGATCGCCCTGGAAAAAATCTTTAGCGACCGTTTGCGGCTGGCGGCAATTCAACTTTTTCGAAAAGATCATAAATAGATATTTTTCCCCTTTGAAAACCGTTCGTTTGCACAAGCGACGGCAACGGCCCGAACGCCAGGACGAATAAATTATTGACACAAGAGTCGGGAAAAAAGCAGTTATATTATGAAAATTGTAAAAAATACCGCCTTTAAATTACCTCTTTTAATTCTACTGGCCGGGATTCACTGTTCCGGCAGCCGGGCGATTCGAAACGAGTTTTTTTCTCACGCGCCGCGTGAAATCGAAGCTTTTCAAGTATACGCCGATTCGGAACGTTATGTGGTTAACCAGGTGAATTATGAAAATTCAATTACCATTGTCAATGACCCGGTAGGCGAAAAGCAGTTTACCGATGAAATTCATAAATACGATAAAATTGATCGTTTTAACGAAGCCATTTTTAAAGTTCAGCTCTACGAAGATACAGGCACCATTGCCAAAATTCGACCTTCGCGCCCGGCTGAGATCAGCGAATTGAACAAGTTGATTGCCGACGATATTACGCGCCTGCAATTCAAGTTTTCTGACGATAAAATTGAACCGCTGGAATTTGAAATCCGCTATGGAATCAGGCTGAGAAAAATGGCCAGCGAGCAAGAAGTGGAACAAATTTTAAAAGACAATGTCCGTTAGAAAGCCAGCAGAGTTTATACAATTAAAGCCCGCGGCAGCTTGTTAAACGGCAAATACAAAAAGTCTGTGCCTAAAAAGCGGCTATACAATATATAAAACAAAAACGAAAGCTCTTTTTCAAGAAACGGCCGCAGCGCTTTGTAATCACGCTGGTGGTATGATTTAATGATCAACGGTTGCGTTACTATTTTTTTAAACAGCTCGCGTTGGTCGACAGTCCATTTGTCTTGGAACTCACCCATGATTTTATCGTAAATTTCTTTTGAGTTCCTGTCCCTGATATCGCAAGATTTATAGATCGTGATATCCCACCAATCTTTGAGCGTAAATTTGATATACTCAAAGGGCAACTCTCTGGCCATTGTGTTGCGGCCCATAAACCGGTGAATATAACCCGTCCGCCCTTCGCGTAAAAATTGCATGATGAGTTTTAGAAAAAAAACCGGCCCCAGATGATATACGAGTAAAATCTTTTCTTTGTTGGTAAATGATGAAAAATGCAATAACAAACCTTCGTAAGTAAAATTAAAATGGTTGTTAAGAAAGTTTTTATAGTTTTGCTGGTTATTCTTTCTAACCGAGGCTGAAACGAAATGACGAATCATATCCTGGCGAAGCGAAATATCTTCGGCCGTAAGATGCGTTTCAAGATAAACCGCTTTTTTAATCTTGTTAAGATCGTTATTGACCGACTTCTCGCTCAACGATAAGGTATATAAATACGATTGGTTGAACGGTTCGGCGCCCCGGCTATCCAGAAAAAACGGATTGGAAATGCAGGTGTTATCATTCCCGACCGGCGCCTCTATTTCCTCTTCCACTTCAACGGGTTCGGCCAATATATATTTATCGAGATCTTCAATAAATATGGTTCCGATATTATAGCTCAACAGACTGCTGTAATTGGCTTTGTACAAAGACGCGTTGGTATCGCTATGATCCGAAGGCAGCTTTAAAATATATTCAAGACGGCGAACCAAAAGCTCGGTTAGTTCGCAAAGTTCAATGCGCGGGTAGACTTTATACTCAAGCGCTTGTTCCATAAAGGGCTGGCTTGCGGAAGAGAAGCGAACGGACTCCAGAGTTTCCGCTATTTTTTTCCAGTGGTAAGCGACTTCTTTGTTAAAATGCTTAATCCATTTGTGCGCCGAGATCATACGGGCATAGTTTCTTTTGCTTTCGGTCAACTCTTCATTGGTAAAAATGGCGTGAAACAAGTGCATCGCCAAATCGTCCAGTTCATGAGTTTCGAGCTTTGATTCGGCTTCGGAATAAAGCCTTACAATTTGTTTGATTTCGCGGTCGATATCTTCAATTTTAATTCTAATTTGCGATTGCAGTTCTTGCGGGATCGTCGATGAGTTCAGGTATTGGCGCAGGCCATCCGCATTTAAAATATGGGCTTCCAGCGGCGGCAAATACCCCTTTTTAAATTCGCTTAAAATTTCAATGACTTCAGCGGAATTTTTTTCAGAGATGGCAAAATAGTTCCTTTCGGGTTTATACTTGAATTTACCGTCAATTATAGCCATTAAAACTCTTCCTCGTCTTCCGGAGGTTTGCGCACCTGGTAAACTCTTACTTGTTCGGTCGCTTCTTGCATAAATTCCTGGATATGCATTCGGCGGGTTTCAATCAAGTCTTCTTCAATATCGACAATGGCGCTTCCGATTCCTTTTTGCGATATGATGGTAATAATGTCAACCAACCCTTCTTTTATGTTTACGTCCATTTTTCGCAAGATAGCGGTATTATTGGCTGTAGAAAGCAGCCTTCCGTTCCAGTCGGGTTTGCCAATGCTGATGAGTTGTTTTCCGAACTCTTCGCCTACCTGGTATATGGAAAAATAGCCGTTAATGTTATTGATCGGATCATCCATCCTTTGAAGGTCGGCCATGATATCGAAACTAACCGTACCGTCTTTAATGGTTTCGGCCCTTTGCTCAGGCATAATCAACTTTAAGTCGACGCTCTTTACCTGGGTGAGCATATGAAACCCCATCTCTTCAAGGCGGGCCCGCCCTACGTTAAACGCCAAATCCTGGATCGTGATTAATCCGTTCAAGGCAAACACCTGGAATATGGGCATGCGGAAAATATTTTCATCATAAAGCATAGCGGCCGTTACCCCGCTGTATTGCCCGCCAGGGTAGACAATCGTCAATGGTTCGGTGTGGTTGTTCGGGTTGGGAATCTCAATGGAGTCAATCGTAAAATTGATATTGTAGTTTTTATCGAAATCAGCTACAATTTGTTCTTTGCCCGCCGAACCCAGATCGACCGTTTTTTGCAGTTCCATGTCATGATGAAAAGGAAAGAGCATATTGACATTGTTCACCCTGGTAAAACCACCGTCGTCATAGTAAAACTTGTCAATGACAAACGTACCATCAATGATGGAATCGCGAACGGCCGCGGCCATGGCAACAGCCCCTTCAATCGTCTGATTTTGAAAAATCCGGCCCCGTTCATGTCTGCCCAGGTAAAAAGAAAAATCAAGATTGGGGACAGGTTGAAGGGCGCGAATTTTATGACCCGGTCTATCCGGGTCGTCGATTGTTTTCATTTTCTCGCGGATATCGCCCGTCAGCGACATCTCCAGCGCTTCGTTCAGTCCGTCGAGAGTTACGTAATGAATGATGGTATTTCTTGTGTCGGTATCGACCTTCGCCTTGAAAAAGACATCATCAATTTCATAGTCTTTCATGAGCAAATTCGTCACATGCAATACGGATATCTCTTCGCCCACCATTGTCACATCGGTATCGCCTTTTAAGGTCATAAAATGGCGGGTTTTTTCGGCCAACGGCTGAAGCGGTTCTTGCAGGGCTTCGGTTAGCGTCGACAAAAGATGCTGAAAATGAACCGACATCTCATTTAAACGGAACGAAGCCGTCATGCGATCGGGCGTCATATTGACGCGGGTATTTGCGTCAAAAACGATGGCTTCTTCCATTTTCTTGTTTTTCACGCTCAAGTGAGCCAGAGGAACGGAAACGTTCATAACGCTAAAATCGGGGCTCGATTTGATTTCGGTTTTTATGTCAAAATCGAAACGGTTTACCCCGGAACGGCCGCGGTCTAAATAATAAAAAAACCGGGGCGAATTCATATTGAATGTCGAATTTAAATGCGTTTCGTTCTGGCCCCATAGCTTAAAGGTCATGTTAAAATTTCCGTCGGCGACATTTTCAACAAACCGGGCCGGGTTAAAGTTACTCACCTGGGCCATGGCATAAATTTTTCTTTCGGGGCGATATTCCAGTTCGGTTAAGAGAGCGGCGCCATTGAGAGCGCCTTTCCAACCGGTTTTCGCATATACCAGGGGATTCTCTTGATTTATATTTAACATTGCGCCGTAGTAAAGTTGAAAATACGGAATATAATATTTTCCGTCAGGCATCGAGAGGCGCAATTTTTCAAGGTTCATTTTTCCGTCGATTTTCAGATCGTCAAAAGAGCCCTGGATGTACAACGGCGCGATAGACACTTTGCCGGAAAATTGCAGACTTTCATCGCCCGTAAAACTGCGATAATAAGGCAGTAGTTTTTTCAGGTCAATGTTCGATCGATCAAGAGTAAGGCTTAGCGTTGTCGAAGTGGGGTCGGCCGGTTTTTCAATCAGCCCTTCGAGATTAAACCAGACATCATCCAGAAATTTTAACGTCAGGTGATTCATTGTCAGGCGATCGCGGTTGCTGTCATAGTTCATTACATAATTTAATGAAAAGTTCAACGGCAAAAGATGAACGCCCTCATATTCAACCGGTAAACTGCTCTCGCCAATGACCATGCGCGAAGTGAAGCGGGCGGGTGCGGTCTCGTTGTCGGCAGCCAGCAGCCAATGAAATTCCATCGGCCCTTCCACCGAAGTTTCCGGGACCTTTACGTAAAAGTCGATTTCTTTCTGCGGGTCGAGATTAATGATAAACGTTTTAAAAATCCGGATAAGGGACTGGTCAAAGGGAATATAACTGACTTTGTCCGTTAGCATCGTTGTCCGCAAAGTCAGATTTTTTACCCCGGCCTGCAACGGGTCGGTATCGTCTCCCCCGTCAATGAAGGCTTCAAAATCCTGAAGGACAAATTTAAAAAAGAAGCGAACCGAAAACGGAAGATCCAAAGCCTGCATGCCGGAACTTTCAGCCGCCGGTTCGGTCTCGGGCTCTTCCGGGGCCGGCTCGCCCGGTTTCATCAATGTTTCGGCGTTCCACTTGCCGTTTTTTTGATAAAGGTAAACGCGGGGTTTGTAGAGGCCGAGTTCATGCAGCCCGAAATCGCCGGCGAAAAAACCGTAGACGCTATAAAGGCAGGTAAACTTTTCCAGTTGAAAAATCGGTTTTGCGTTAAAGTCAGGCCCCGATTGAATCTCAATATCTTCAAAAATAAAACCGCGAAACAAAGATGACTGGTGCACTTTCAATGAAAGCCGGCCGTTTGACATGGCATTAAATTGCTCAATTAGAATTTTCTCGAAAACCGACGGCGTCATCAAATACAGGTAAGCTGCGGTCATCAATAAAGCCGTCAGCAGGCCCGCTGCCTTGAAGGCTTTTCTGGAAAATAAGATTGAAATGCTCTTACGCGCTATCGAATCAGTTGGACTTGTGTTCATTTTTTAACTTCATTTGAAATGGGAGCATTCTCCGAAGGAGTGCAGGGTTACAAACGATTATAAAAAGACAAGTAGAAAAGACCCCGGAAAAAACGAAAACCTGGCGGCACTTTCTCGACCCATTCGCATAGTAAAGAGACAATTAGGCGGCATTTCAAAATACAAGTTTGCGGCGATATTCTACTTTTCAACCTGTGTCTCTCTTGCGAGGGGTAAGGCGTGAATAGCAAAGAAGAAATCCTCGAAGGCTTAAACCCGGCGCAAGCCGAAGCGGTTTGCACGACAGACGGCCCGGTACTTGTTCTTGCCGGCGCAGGCAGCGGCAAAACCAGAACAATCGTTCATCGCATCTCATATTTAATTCATATTTGCGGCGTTTCGCCTCGGAAAATCGTTGCGGTTACTTTTACCAACAAAGCCGCCCAGGAAATGGCGCACCGGGTTTATCAAGTCGCCGGCGAAGAGGGTGAACAATGCACAGTCCGTACGTATCACTCGCTTGGGCTTTACCTGCTTCGCCAACTCGCCCCGTTCATTGAATATACGCCAAACTTCACCATTTGGGACGATGTCGATCAAATGGGCGCAATCCAGGCTTTGGCTGAAAACATGATCGAAGAAAAACCGAACCGCACGCAATTGAGATACCTGGCCCAAACCATCAGTTCATTTAAAGACAAGCTCATTGCTCCGGGCGAACTGGCTGAAAAAGAGGATTTGGAAGCCTATGAATACGGCGATTATCTGCAAGAACTTTATACCATGTATGAAAACCGCAAAAGAGAGTCGCAAGCGGTAGATTTTTCGGATTTAATTTATTTGCCGGTGAAAATTTTTCAAGAGTTCCCGGAAGCTTTGGAAAAATTTCATAACCGGTATCACTATTTTCTCGTTGATGAGTACCAGGATACCAACCACGCCCAGTATATGATGATTCAACTTTTGGCAAAGGCGCGCGGCAATTTATGCATAGTTGGCGATGACGACCAGGCAATTTATACCTGGCGCGGCGCTGATGTGCGAAATATTCTGGAGTTTCAGCAAGATTTTCCCGAAGCGAAAATTGTAAAGCTGGAAGAAAATTACAGGTCGACGCAGTCTATTTTAAATCTCGCCAATCATGTGATTCAAAATAACCGGGCCCGCATGGATAAAACCCTTTGGACCCAAAACAGTGCCGGAGACAAGCCCCGTTTTTTTGTAAAAATGTCTGACAGGGAAGAAAGCCAGTGGATCGCCGAAACGATACAGTCTCTGGAAGGTCAGTACCGCCCCGAAGATATTGCGGTTTTGTATCGCACCAATTCGCAGTCGCGGCAAATTGAGGAAGCGTTATTAAAGCGTCACATTCACTATCGTGTTTTCGGGGGCGTTTCGTTTTTCGGCAGAAAAGAAGTGAAAGATCTCTTAGGCTATCTCAGGTTTTTAGTAAACCCGTACGATGAAGCGGCGTTTTTGCGGATCATCAATACGCCGACGCGCGGCATCGGAGATAAAACCGTGCAAAAGCTTCTGGATTATCAAAATAAAATCGGGCAAGAAGAGCATGTTTTTCTCGATTATATATCGCTTTTAAAGCGATGCGAAGAGGCGGGCGTTTCCAAAAAGGCGGCGGTGACTTTGCTTGATATGGCAGAGTGGCTTGAAAATTTCAGCGCCAAAGCCGCCAAGTCGATTGACCTGGGTTTGCTCATTGAAGATATTCTGGAAAAATCGACCCTGCGCGACGCCATTGAACAAGAAGACCGGCTATTAGGTACCAGCCGAATGGAGAATATATACGAACTGAAAAATTCCATGATCGATTTTATGAATAAGCAAGAAGATGCGCGCCTTTCCGATTATCTGCAAGAGATCTCTTTGCTGGTCAGCACAAAAGACATGGAACGGGAACACGGCGGCGTAAATCTCATGACTATTCACAATGCCAAAGGGCTTGAATTCAGCGTGGTTTTTGTTCCGGGTTTTGACCAGGATATTTTTCCTCACTATTTGGCCAGCGACCGGGACGAAGGCGAAGAAGAGAGGCGGCTGCTTTATGTGGCGATTACCAGAGCCCGGCAAAAACTTTATTTGCTGCGAGCCCGAACCCGGTTCCAGCATGGGGTAATGCAAAATATGACGCCTTCAATCTTTGTGGCAGAAATGAAAGGCGAGTTGATTGAGTTTACGTCAGAAGAGAAAATGGGCGGCTCTACCGCTTATCAGTATCGCCAGTCTTTCGGGTATAAGCAAAAACCTGCCGGCAATTTTCCCAATAAGATATCGGGCGCTCCCAGCGGCGCAACTTCAACGTCTGCCGGGGGTTTTAAAGCGGGTGAAAGAGTCCGGCACCCCAAGTTTGGGTTGGGTAAAATTCTACGCATCGAAGGGGGCGGCGATTCGGCGAAAGGGCATATTTATTTTAACGACGGTAAGACGAGAAAATTCGTTCTTAAATTCACGCCGCTTGAAAAAGCTTAAGACTCGGGCGCGGGTTTACGCCCGGCATTTTTTTCGTTGGTTTTATTTTGAACTATTTTGTGTCAATGTCAGCCAGATTGCCTAGTTCGACCATTTTAAAGATCTTTGCAATCTTCTTGTCAACATTGATGAATTTAAACTTGATTTTTTCAAATTTGCTGATCATGAATTTCATTACACTGATAAATTCCGCAATTCCCAGGGAATTAATGTAAATTACACGGTCGAAATCGAAAATAACTTTATCGATTGTCATACCGGAATAATCGGATTCGATCAATCCGTTTAATATGTCTTGTTCGCCCTCTTGCCTTTCTTTTTCCAGTAGGACGGTAAAGACCCCTTGTTCAAATTTTGTTTCGTACGCCACTTTATACCCACTAATTTTTTATCTTTATTGTTAAGGAAATTTCATTGCCTTTTTTGTTCCACCCTACGCTGCAGAATTTTCTCATAATGAAAATGCCTCTTCCGCGTAAACTGAGATTTTTTTTATCGCCCATCATATCGGGAATTTCCTCCGGGTCAAAGCCATTCCCCTCGTCAGATACAATTACTTCAATAGAGCTTGACTCTGGTTTCGTAACTTTTAAGAGAACTTTTTTATCGCTTCCCCAGGAGTTGCCGTGTTCCATTGCGTTGCTGATCGCTTCGTCGAGAATCAAGTAAAACTCATATCGATCAATCAAGGTATGCACTTTCTGCGATTCGAGAAAATCCAGTACGGATTCTATCAAGCGAACGCGCTCCTCATTGGTAGAGGAAACATGCTCCCGGTATAAATATTCTGTATCCATTTTATTCATAAGAAGGTTTACCGCCAAGGATCATTTGCGTTGAAAGAGTGTCAAGTTGTTAACACGAAAAGATAGTTTCCCCGGAGAAGGACCTTTATTTTTTAAGTATATCGAAAAAAGGATATTGTCAACTATTAAATTGCTCTGATAACGACGCTGCCGTCATATTTTACCGGGCGAACGGAATTTTGTCGAATGTCTTTAAATTGAAAAAGGTTTACAATCCGTCGGTTTCGTGTCTCGTGACTTCTATCATGCGATTTTTCTTAAAAGCTGTTGTTATTGCTGTCTGTATCGCCTCAGGAGCCGGCGCCGTAGCGGCCGGCGAGGTTTTAAATGAGCTAATTGCTACCGTAAATAACTATCCCATTACCGCGCTGGACCTTGATATTGCCGTTCAAGAGTTCAAACAAAGCAGAGCGCCCCGGGACCACCGGAATCTTGAAAGTCAAGTGCTGGATCAGTTGATCAATAAGGCAATTATCGATATCGTTCTGGAAGAAGAGGCTGTTTTTATTTCCGACAAAAGAGTCAACTCCTGGGTTGAAGAAGAACAGAAACGTATGAATTTGACGCCGGAACAATACGAGAAGCTTTTGCAGAAAGAAAAGCATATGACGGTAGACGAGTTTAAAGAAGAAATCCGGGAGCAGATGAAAAGGCAAAACGTGATGCAGTTGCGTGTCGATACTCCCAACCCGACGCGTCAACAAATCGAGAGCTGGTATAGAAAAAACAAGCAGCAAATCGGTAAAAAATATCATATCCGAATGATCCAAATTAAATTTACGCCGGGTGATACAAAAGACGAACTTCGTGTCAATAAGATGATGAAAGAAGCCTATGCTATGGCAGTCAATGATTTTGAGGGAGCCGCCCAAAAGTATTCGGAACACTCCAGCGCCGCGCGCGGCGGTCTTTTGTCTTGGTACCGGTTAGATGAATTAATTGCCATGTACCCGCAAGTTATGGTTGAAAAAGTTTATACAACCAGGGAAGGTCAAGTAAGCGACATTTTTGTAGCCGAAGGCGCATACTATATCGTTAAAATTGACGATACGGCGGCAATAAAACTGGAAGAGGTTGAAGATTTAATTCGCCAAAGAATTGCCGCCGAAAACCAGCAAGCCGCTTTTGGAAAGTGGTTAAAAGATCAGCGGAAATTGATGGCCGTTGAAATTTATCTTAAAAACTACGAGGAACTTTAATATCGATGGGAGAAGGGGCCCAACCCGAAATAAAAATATTGATTCGGCTTTCCGGATCGGTACTGAATACCTGGGAAAATGCGGCAAACCTGAGCGATATTGATGTCGATCGTTTGACCGAAAAATTTGTTTCCGCCGTTCAATCTTTACAACAGCCGGTTGTTTTCTGCGCCGAAGAATCAAACAAGATTGCATCGCGCATTAGAGACGGATTTAAAACCGGGTTGGCCGAAACGCTGTTTGAAGAAGCCGACTACCGGCATGAACTTTCTCTTTGCAAAACGATTTTTAGCGGCGCTGAGGGTAATTCCGGTATCAAGGCGGTAGTTTATTTCGATGCAATTTTTCCCTTGTTCGATAGCTCGGTTCTGGAAAAGCTGCTTGCCCTTCATAACGAATATGGGGCTGACTACAGTTTTACGGAGAATCTTCCCCCTGGCATTGCGCCGGTCGTTTTTGGCCGTTCTTTATTTGAAGCCATGGAAATTCAATCGGGTGATAATACAAGCGTCGAGGCGCCTGTTATCCCGGATGAACTTCCGGTCGCTCTTTCTTCGTATATTGAATCGAATATCAATCAATTTCATGTTGAAGTCCATTTTGAGGCGCCTGATTTGCGTTTGTTGCGTTTGAATTTTTCGGGGAAATCTCTGCGTTCGATTTATGATTTAAATCGTATATTCCAGGCGTTAGAAAGCGCGGAGTACCCTTACCGGCAGATTGAAAAGACAATTCAAGAGAAGCCCGAATTGATCTTTTCTTTTCCCGGTTATATTGAAATTGAGGTCACGGGCAATTGCGAATATAACTGCATTTTTTGTCCGCGAACCTTTGCACACCCGCAGGACAATGTGCATTTTTCTCAAGAAAACGCAAGTCAAGTAATTGCGTTTTTACAAGACGGTTTTCAGGATACCGGCGTTGCATTTGGCGGGTTAGGCGAGCCGTTAGAACACCCGGACATTGTGTCATTGAGTCAAAAGTTTCTTGATTCCGGGGTTGAGCTTTTAATCGAAACCAACGGTTTTTATCTGGAAAAACTAATTCCTCTGGTGCAGCATAAGGAATTTAGCCGTCTTAAGGTCATTGTAAATATAAATGGTTTGAAAAATTATGCTGCCTTGCATAGCGTAGATCAATCGAAGTATGAAAAAGTAATAACAAACCTTAATTTTTGGAAACAAGAAGTATCTCAACGCGACCCTGGCCTTTTGGCAAAAACATATATTCAAATGCTGAAAATCAAAGAAAATGAAAGCGAAATTGATGATATTTATCAACTAACGGCTCAATACGGTTATACTTTTTTACTGCAAAAATATAATTCATATATCAATGCTATGCCCGAACGGCGAGTTTCTGATATGACGCCTCTTGAACGCTTTTTCTGTTGGCACCTTCGCAGAGATATTTTTATTCGAGCAAATGGTGATGTTGCTTTTTGCAAGCAAGATGCGAAAGGGAGCTGTACGCGAGGCAATCTTCAAACATCAAAGTTGACGAAAATATGGACAGACCAAGCTCGTCATTGGGCGGAAAATTATCAAAAGAACTTTACCGCTTTTCCCGAGTGCGTCAATTGCGACGAGTATTTTACTTTTAACATGTAGCTTATGCATATCCGTTTTATTGTTCAAGCGCGGCTAAAATCAAAACGATTGAGCGGCAAAGTTTTAATGAACATCGGAAGCAAGCCCTTAATTCATCATATTTTCGATCGCCTTCAACTCATCACCTGTAAGAATACTTCGCTTCGGTTTGCCATACCCGATTGTTCCGAAGAAGGCGCTTTGGCAGATTATTTAAAAAACAACGGAGTTGATTATATCGTTGGCGACGAGCTAAATGTATTGGACAGGTTTTTAACGGCTAGTCAAGATTTATCTGATAATGATTTTATTGTACGTTTAACCGGCGATAATCCATTTCTCGATCATTATGAACTAAATCGAATAATTAACCTTTTACATGAAAAAAGTAATTTTGACTTGATTTATCCGTACAAACTCCCTCTGGGTATGGGCTTTGAAATCGTTTCCGTTGGCGCGTTACGAAGTCAAATGAAGTATCCATTGTCAAATTACCATCTGGAACATGTAACAGTGTATATCAAAGAAAACCCCGATTATTATCAAATCCATAAAGTTGAATCATACAAGGAAATGCCGAACATTCGATTGACAGTAGACTATAGGGAAGATTTGGAAACAGCCAATCTTGTTTTTTTACATTTCAATCAATTTAAAAATCCCTTCTTTTGTTCTAATGACATTTACCAGTTGCATCAAAAAAACAAAGAAATATTCTCATTAAATCAAGAAATGAAGCAACGAACCATGTATGACTATGAAAAGCAATAATTTCGGCGTTTTGTATATTGCTCCGCATGGTTTAGAATACGGGAGCGGTCACTATCACCGCGGTTTAATGGTTCAAAAAGCGTTAGCCGCTTCCGGGGTTCAGTGCCAAACAGTTTCGGCAAATGAAATGCCGGTCATTCATTCCAAAGAAATTAAATATGTTGTTTTAGATGGAAGGGACATAGATTTTCCGGGTTGGACCGATTTTTTTCGTAAGGCCGGATCGCTATTTATTGCTCTTGATAACCGGGGAAAGGGCAGAAAGCAAGCGGATATAATTTGGGATACATTACCACACCCTGCAATGAATTTATCAGAATTTGGTATTGCATTAAATCGTTGCTTTTTGCCCGAAGAAATTCGGATACATGAGACAAAAGCGCAAAATGCAGCAGTTACTTTAATTTCAAAAGATGAAGCTTTCAGTCGAAAAGGTGAAAATGTTTTGATTCAAGATTCCATGCAGAATGTTTCAAGCAGAATGGAACCAAATGAATTTCGCTCCAAATTATTAAATTCGCAAATTGTTGTGACATATTTTGGTCAAACTTTTTTTGAAGCTTTGTTTCTCGGAAAACAAATATATTTATATAATATCAGCGAATACCATGACCAATTAGCCAACTACTTTTTAAGTTATTGGAATCAATATCCGGAATTGGCTAATAGGCTGGATGGACTGGGTATCAAGCGTTTTATTCAAAAAATAATTGCATGATAATGTTAAGTTCAAAACTGAAAATAACATTTGACTTTTTAACTCAACTTTATCAAAAGCTGATATGAATATCGTTGTCGTTTTTAATTTAAGCCATGATGAAGAGCACTCTTATAGTCAAGTTTACGATATTCTTGAAAAAGAGTTCGGTTTGAAAAAATTTGAAATACAAGAAAATCGCAAGGTATTAACTCCAACTACAACCGTGATTGGTGAAACTAACCAATTTTCCAGTGCTAAGCAAGCGGCTGAAAATATTATCGATCGACTTGCAGAAGATGAAATTGTTTTAGATCGGATTGTTGTAAGTCATAGCAATGATTATGTATTAATCGGATAAAAAACCGAATTCACGCCTATTCTCTAGGCATGGTTAATCATGCACATTGGGAAAAAAAGCCAGTATACATTGAATCAATTATCGAAGTCAGGCTTTGCCAGGAAACCTGGGCCAAGGTTCAAAAAGTGGCCTGGGGACGAA
>JBNLDQ010000021.1:0-53254 GCA_050304475.1 Turneriellaceae bacterium
CAGGATGCGCTGTATGCAAACGTGGTCATGGATGACCAGAACGTTTGCCTTTTGCTTCGTTTTGGCCGCCGCAACCGAAAGCGGCAGCGTCAGGTTGCAAGGTCTGCAACGTTTTGCGAACGAAAACGCCGCCTTTTGGCGGCAAAAGAAAAGACCAGGCAGACCGTGAAGACGAACTAAAAAAGCCGGGGGTGGCGAAAGCCGGCAAGCCTGCGGAGGCTGAGCAAAGCGAAGACTTTGAAAAAAACAAAAAAAATAAAAAATGCATACGACTGGCCAGGCAGGTTATAGCCGTAGGCTGGCATGACGGCTGTAGCCAGGGGGCGGGCAGCCCCCCTTTTTCTTGAATTATTGACCGGCGGTGAGCGTTGAATTCATGAGGCAGCCCATGAAAACACTATGGGCTTTTCCAGCGTTCCAGCCTGGGAATCCCGCGAGTTAACACCCAGGCTAATATTCCGTTCATTCCGTCTTTTTTCATTTCTTCAATGCAGTATTTTTGAAATTTTTGGGCTGTGTCAATATCCGGCGGACTCAGAAATTTTCCATTTTCGTAACACATGGAACAATACATTACACTTATTGATCCGTCGGCATTTGTACCTCCGCCCTTTTTGTCTTTTTTCAATGGGTAACCGCAACTTTGGCATATTGTATTCATTTTTATACTCCAGTATTTGATGGCTTATAAGCGAGAGCCAAGCATCCGATATTTAAAAAATACAATAAATTCTTTTTGTTTGCTCAATTAAACTAAGCAATCATTTGTTTTCGTTTCATTTTTTGGCGCCTGTATACTGATATGAATCAATCAACATGCTTCGGTAATGAAGTCCTTCAACCGAAGTATCATTCATATTATACTTGACTGGTTAAAAACAATTAAAATTTACTACCGGATGTGGTGGCAAAAAGAAAAGAATATTATGTATTTTTTGTTTTTTTTCACCTTGTTACTTACCTGGATTATCTGCGGTGGGCCGGATTTTCAATTTGATCTGCCGGTTTGGTATAAAAAAGACGGTTTATCTTACTTATTCCGAATTAAAACATTAATTGAAAATCCGTGGCATACATGGAACCCTGATGTCGGTTATCCGTTCGGGTATAATTCGCTTGATTATCCGGATGCCAGTATCGGTACATACCTGGTCTGGAAAATCATAGGGGCGGTTACCCGGGATATCGGGGTAACAATGAATCTGTTTTTTCTGTTTAGTTTTCCGATCGCTGCCGTAGCTTCGTACTGGGTGTTTCGCAAGTTTAAATTTTCAGTACCGCTTAGCATATTCGGAGCTCTGCTGTTTACGTTCTCTCCGCTACATCTTTTAAGATTGGGTCACCTGAATTATATGAATATTTTTATGGTGCCCCTTTTTGTCTGGTTTGCCGTAAGAGTCTATTCGGATGAGCCTCCTTTTTTTTCACAAAAGGGCAATCGCAATAAAAGAGAAATTATCACCGATACGGTTTTAATTATTCTATGTTCTTCATTTCTTGTTTATTATAATATCTTTGCATCATTGATCATTTTAATCTCCGGTATTTCAGCTTCGCTTTATCGTAAGTCGAAATACAATGTGTTTTCTGCCGGTATCATTATTTCTATTATGGTGTTGAATTTAACAATAAACCTGATTCCGAATTTTATTTACAGCAGCGTTTCCGGACCGAATCCTAAAAAACCGGTGACCAGACACTGGCTCGGCACCGAACTATATTCGTTAAAAATATCTTCATTGTTGCTTCCGCAGCGGGAGCACCGGGTTGAAAAACTTAGAAAGCTTACTGAAACATACAATCATCGTTCTTTAGCCGGCTCAGGCGACGCTGCCATGGGTACCTTGGCGGCAATAGGTTTTTTGTTTCTTTTGTTTTTTTTACTATTCAGGTTTCCCGATTTATTTACACATTTTAATCAATTAATGTCGCAACTGTCGGTACAGCTTATCTCTCTCTTGTTATTATCTACCATGGGCGGTTTCAGCGTGTTGATTGCTTTGTTTATACAAATGCCAATCAGGGCGTATAGCAGGGTTTCAATATTTATAGCGTTTATTTCGATAACGGCATTGTTAATATTAATTGATTATGCATTTAATAAAATCAAAGACAGCAAAACGAAACCATACTATACTTATGGCGCCTTGCTGTTTTTACTGGTCATTGGGTATTGCGATCAAACCTCTTTTAATTATATGCGAAGCCAAAGTTCCAGTTATTTGCTCGATAAAAAATTTATTAAAAAAATTGAAAATACAATGCCGCCGGGTGCGCCAATATACCAATTGCCTTATATTCAATACCCGGAAGGAAGAAGTCTTGTGGGAGGCGGCAGTTATTATGAACTTTTAAAAGGGTACTTGCATTCAAACGATTTAAAATGGAGTTTCCCGGTCATGAAAGGACGTAAAGCGGACTATTTTTTCAGCAACCTTTCAAAAGAACCCGTGCAGAAACAATTGAAGGTAATCAAGGAACTTGGATATCAAGGCGTATATATAGAACGAACCGGATATAAAGATCATGGGAAAAATATTGAACACAAGTTTAATCAAGTTCTTGGCAGCCCGGATATCGTAAGTGAGGATAAAACGAAGGTGTTTTATAAACTGTAGAGATGCGAAATAAAAGATTTAAACTTTTACTGATACTGCTGGTAAGTCTAATCAGTCACTCATGCTTTAAATTTGACAGTGAAAAAAAAGCGCAGAAAATAATAGACGACTTAAATATTAAATTGAAACAAAAGCAAACGCAAAAACAAAAGCCTTAGGGGGCTTTCTCCTGTTCGGCGGCGCCTGGCGTTGTTCCGCAAAGCCGGGCGGTGGATCTAAAAACCCGCGGTTTAATCCATTTTTTCCAGGTTGGCCAGCATCGATTTCGTTAACTTAATCAATAAAACTTTATCTTTTTCAAATACAAAATTTTGGGGAATATGTTCAATCGAATATTGGTTGATCTTTTCGGCAATACGATAAAAAATTGATTTTTTCTTTAGGCAGCAATCGATTTCAGCCAGCCGGCAAAAACGGCACTTATCTTCGGAGCTTTTAAGCCGATGCAAAGCGGTTTTGGCCTTTTCGATGGCAGTCAGACAGAGCGCGCAGGATTCATAGGTAATGAAGTCGTTTAACCGAATTAAAGCGGAGGGAGAATCGGCGTGTACAAGAAAGGCTTGTATACGAGTCCATTTGGAAATGGATAGCGTTAACGGCGAATTTCCTTGCTGAAGAAGAAGTTCCACTTCTTCAGGCGATAATAAGTCGGAAACATCCGTATCTAACGAATGAATTTGGTTCGCGCTCAGGGGTAAATCCTCTTCAAATTCTTTTTTGCCAAACTTGCCGTACGAGCCCATTTGATCAGAATATCATCGTCAAAATAAATTGTAAAATACAAAACAGGTGTTGTTTGGTTCGCAATGGTTGTCAACAATTCGTTTTTGAAATGGAGCTTGGTTTCAAGCGGTCTAAAATTAATCTCAGAAAAACGTTCTAACTCAAAGCGATTTCTATATTTGACAGCATATAGTTTGGCATACATGATGTTGTAGAGAATCTCATGGCATGTCGCATGAATTTGTATCGCGAACCCGGCAGTAAAAGGAGACAAACATGAAAAACCCCCGAGCGTTGCAGATAACAAATGAGATGGTCGAGAAACATAAGCTAAACACAAATGAGCCGCCGCCCGGTTCCCTTTTTTGGAAAATGTGGGAAGAGTGCAAACCCATTGCCGAGTCCGCATTACATACAAAATACATACAGGGCATTAAAAACGGAACCCTTCACCCGGCAATGTACGGGGCTTTCCATGTGAGCGATGCATACTACTGTTTTCATGGCGCCGGTGACTATCTTATCGCCGAAGGCAAAACGAATGAACCCGAACTAAAAGCGTACCTCGCCGGAAAACGCAATAGCTATGCAAAATACAATGAACAATTTAGCGAAACCTGGCATATCAAAGATGCTGCGGCAATAACCCCAACGCCTGTTTGTAAAAGTTATTCGGATTTTGAGTCGTCTGTGGCGGCCAACCGGGAACCGATCTATTGTATCCCCGTTATGTTGCCTTGCGAATATCTTTGGGCGTGGCTGGCGCAGACCTTGTCAAAATCTCCCCTTGCGCCTAACAATTTGTACCAAGCGTGGATCAACAATAATAAAAATCCGTCCGGCGCATACGCCATGGGCAACTTCTTGAACCGGGAGCCGTTTGCGTCTGAAATTGACGACGATAAAGCCATCGCCATTTACAAGACGGCGATTACGTATGAATACGAAAACTTCAAATCTGCAACGGAAAATATGTGATCTGTTTTACCGGAAGATTGCATGTTTTCCCGGAAGATTGCATGTTTTCCCGGAACAACAACTTCAGACGGTATTTTCGGATAACATCCATTGAACGGATTTCTTTACGATTTCCGGGAATTGGGATTTCTTCACCCGGCCCCATTTCCCGTGACCGGGGAAAACCCACTGAACGTTTTTAAATTCTTGCATTTTTCGGACAGATTCAATTTGTTTTGACCACGAATACCAGCAGGCGTTTCGAAACGAGGCAAATTGATTTAATTTTTTGATCCAGGCATAGTGATCGCCGGTAAATAAAAATGTTTGATTCCAAAGCAGTACCATGTGACCTTTTGTATGCCCCGGCATATAATGGATTTCAGCTGAGCCGATGGTAAAACGATCGCCGCCGGACAAAATGAGCTCTGCGTCTTTTTGCGCGCCAGAATCGTACTTGTGAATAATTCTGGCGGCTCCGAAATGACGCGCAAATTTATGGGCGTCGCAAACGTCATCTTTGTGAGTTAAAAAAATATATCTTATACCGCCCATCTCTTCAAATTTCCTGACCAAGTGCGGAATATACCGCGGCGAATCCACCAGCCAGTTTCCTTCTTCGGATCGAATGAAATAGCTATGCGCTCCGAACGAATTTCGATGGTTGAATCCGTTTAGAAATATATTTTGCGCCATCTCTATGGGAAAATCGTTCCGAACGGAAGACAAACTCCGTTTCTCTTTCATGCCAATCGAAGCCATTGGGCATGCCAGCAAAGCTCGTTGGGCGCAAACTTCTTCTTTTTCCCCCCGGGGCTGTTTTTTTACATACGCGTAAACGCCGGTGTTGCCAAAAATTTCAGGCGCATAATGGCGGCTGACCCCGCAGTTAATGCAAGTGCTGTCTACAAAATAATTCCCGTCTGCATTTTCAGAAAGAGCTTTGCTTGCTTTTGCCATTGGTCTCAACGCCACCGCGGTTTCTATGTTTATATAATAAAATAAAAAAATTCCCGTTTTATCAATATTATTACCGGATTAAAAGAAAATAATTCGTCATGATTTGTTTATGAAAAGAAGCCGGGAATCAAACTGACGATAACGATTTTTTCGTTTTCTCATGTTTTATTATGGGAAACGGCGCAACGGCGCAATTTTGATTTGAAAAACAGGAATTTTTAAAACAAAATGCGGAAGTTCGCCTCTTTAACTGGCGACAACTGGCGACAACTGGCGACCAGAGTAAGCGGCGGTCCGGAAAGAATAAAAAATGCTTGTAATATCGATAGAATAATTTTTCATGCAACTGATAAATCTTCATCTTAAAATAGGAATGAATATAATTAAAATCTGGAGGGAAAAAATGACCGGTAAGATCTTGAAAACCAGGAAAACAGGAAAAATCGGATATTATATCTTGCCTGTATGTTTGATGCTATGGGTAACCGGTGTATATCCGCAAAGCGATGCTGCCGACTCAAGCCAAGCTGCAAATACGTCCAATGCGTCTGGTGACAACAGTAGCGAAAAAATCTATGGTAACTATATGGAAATTCAGGTTGCCAAGAAAAGCGCTGATATTCTAATCAAGCAAAATAAAACAAGATTACAGCAAATCAAGGTGGCGGTTCGTAATTTTGGCGAAGGCGACGATCAAAGCAATTATGATAAATTGGCTGCCGAGTATGTAGAGGCGCTAAAAGATTATTACAAAAGAAATTATCTTGCCGCCGATATGGCTCTAAAGGAAAACCGCGAAGGTATCGTAAAACTGGCGACCTCTATGTCTGACAAGTACAGGGGACGCGCAAATGAAATACTGGACCGTTGCGCTGACGCCCTGGTCGAGACCGAACTGGGCATCAACCCGCAACCCGATTCCGACCCCGATGCTATTGCCAATACCTATAAGATGGTTCAAAAAAACAAAATCAAGTTATTGATTGCGTATGACCAGTTGAATATGGGTGACGAAGCAATTCACCAAGAGCAATTTGCACAGTCCATCGTTCATTACCGAATGGCGAAAGAACATGGCATTCAATTATTGATTAACCTTGCCCAAACGGAAGATGAGAAAGAAAGTTTGAGAGGCGAGTTTGAAAAAGACACTACGGATGCCGTTAATCGAATCTCTTCGGGTTCGTAAGCTCGCCTATTTTCTACTTTTTACTTCATTTGTTCATAACCTCCATGCCTACCGGGTGGTCATTGACCCCGGGCATGGAGGCAAACGAATTGGACCGCAAGCGTTTTACGGAGATAAGTATGACCCGGTTTCCGAAAAATATCTGGATATTTTTCGGCCTGGGGCGTATTTTCATGGGGTTTACGAACATGAAGAAGTATATCAAATTGCCGAGCAAGTTCGCGATCTTCTTGAACTGACCCAGACAAGCAAAGGGCGCAAAGCGTTTCATAAGATTTTATTGAAATATGATCGCCATGCCAGTTTCCCTGCGGAGCCGATCGAAGTTATCCTTTCTCGCCCGCCAGGGTACCGCGACCGTTATACGCCCGAAGTGGCGCAAGATCTCAATTCCGCGTATCGTTTGTATGACTACCCGGACCAGCAAACGCGCGAACTGCAACCGGGAACCTTGAGCCGGATCAACGCTTTTCAACCGCACCTTGTGGTCAGCCTCCACTTGACCGGCGGGACCAGCGGCGACTACGGCGCTCTTAGTTCCGTGATTACGCCGGGTTTTGATACCTTTGCCCTGGCCCTCGATTACGTGCATGGCGATGACTTGATGCGCGATATGATCGAAGAAACTTTTACCAAAAGCCCCTATGCGGAATGGATGGAGTCGGGGAGCGGTCGTTCTTTGTTTGAATGGTTTCTTTGCGACGCCTGGATCTACTTTACCGGCTATTGGTCGAAACCTGACGGTTTGGCGGTGGAACCGGACTTATTCCGCGGCAGCCGGCAAAATATGATCAGTTGGGCGTACCGCGATACGCTCTACCCGCAAGTCGAGCGCGGCCCGTATACGCCGTATGCCGGCGATTTGATCGAATTTAAACCGGCAGGCGCCTTTTGGGAGCGCGAGATGTCGATCCAGGAGAGGTGGCGGCGGGAAGGCGGTTACGAAGGTTTTGGCGGAGACAATTACTACGCCTCAAACGAACTGCTGCGTTTTGTTCGCAAGGGGCTCCATGTCGACCGCGTCAGGAAAGCCAATGAACTGCCCGAACTGAGAAAACCGTATTTTTCGACATGGTCCGTTCCGACCTATGTCAATGCGATTTCAGCTTACCTGGAACTGGCATACATTGACAATGAAATTGACGCGAACCGGATTATTTACCATAAAAATACGCATGCCGAAGCGATTGCCGCTGGTATATATTCGCTGTTTTACGGCAGCCAGCAAAAAAGCAGGCACAAAGATTTTCCAAACGGGGCGCCTATTAATTTCTCGAAATATGAAGAGTTTGGCGGGGAAAATTATTTTGAATCGGCGGCTTTGCCGGAAGGTTCTTGACGTCGTTTAGAAAGCGCCTGTTTCGGAAGTTGGTTGAGGTATTCCAGGGCCGCTTTTTGTTCGGCTTTTTTTCGGCTTTGCGCCGACGCTTTGGAAACCTGCTCCCCCCGGATAAAAAGGCCAATTTCAAATGTTTTGTTATGCTCGGGGCCTGATGTGCTTAAAACACGGTATTCGGGCCGGGTGTTGTCGATTTTAACCAGTTTTTCTTGCAAGACGGACTTATGGTCAATGCTAAACTGGGCTTGTCTGTTTTCATTGATGTAGGGCTGCCAGTGCCGCAAGATAAACTGTTGCGCTTCGGGGTAGCCGGCGCTCAAATAAATGCTGCCAATGATGGACTCAAGCGCATCGGCTATGTTTGAGCTTTTGTCTTTCCCGCCGGTGTTTTTTTCCCCTTTGCCTAACATGAGAAAGTTCCCGATATTGAGTTTTCTCCCGATTTCGGCCAGAGTGGGCTCGCATACAGCCATCGATTTTTTTTTTGTGAGTACGCCTTCGTTTTCTTTTGGGTACTTTTGGTAAAGTTCGGCGGCAACAACCATACCAAGTACGGCATCGCCCAGGAATTCAAGGCGTTGGTTCGATAAATCCGCTTCTCTTGTAGAGAGATGACTTTTCAACTCATTGACATAACTTTTATGCGTCAAAGCCTGATGAAAGAAGGATACATTGATTTTGGAAAGATTGATTCCGATCTTTTTGGCCAAGTCCGAAAGTTCTTGTTTTCTCCCCGGATCAATTCCCGTTTTTTCTGGATTCATGTATGATTACGCGTCCTCCGGAATAACAAAGTTATTCCGGAGCTGCGATAACAAAACCGTTTTAGCCATACGACAAGTTGAGTATGACTAAACAGGTTCTCAAGAGTGTTCGTCGATATATTTGGCAACATCCCCGACAGTCTGAATTTTTTCAGCGTCTTCATCGGGAATTTCAATGCCAAATTCTTCTTCCAGAGCCATTACGAGTTCAACTGTGTCCAGAGAATCGGCGCCCAGATCGTCAATAAAATGAGATTCCGGAGTAATTTCCGATTCGTCAACGCCCAATTGCTCGGCAATGATCTTCTTGATTTTATCCATGTCTGCCATAAGGCCTCCTCAATTCCATTCAAATTCAATTTTCAAATAATAGTGCCATATTTTGCTCAAATTGCGGCTAGTGGCAATCATAATTAAACAGCCTTTTTGTAAAGCAATTCCGCAAAATCTTATTACTTAAAGGCCGGAAATTCCCCCATTTACGTCCAATACATGGCCGGTAATGTACGATGACATTGACGAAGCCAGAAAAAGGGCCGCATTTGCCACGTCTAACGGTTCTCCCGGGCGTTTTAACGGGATCGCTTCGATAATCCGGTCTTTATGCTTATCGGCCATTTTGTCGGTCATTGGCGTGTGAATAAAACCGGGCGCAATGGCATTGCACCGGATTCCCAAGGGAGCAAGCTCTCGAGCGAGAGTTTTCGTCAAGCCGATCACTGCGGCTTTCGATGCAGAGTAGTTGGCCTGGCCGGGGTTGCCTTGCGCGGCGATGGATGCCATATTGATAATGCACCCGGAGCGCACTTTGCGCATAATGTTCGCCGCTGCCTGTGAGCAGAGATAAACGCCGTTAAGGTTTACATTGAGAACCTTGTTCCACTGCTCTTCTTTCATGCGAATAAACAGACCGTCCATCGTGATGCCGGCGTTATTGACCAGGATGTCAATTTTGCCCCATTTTTCCAGAACGGCGGCAAACATTTTGTCAACCTGCTCTTTTTGAGAAACATCGCAGGCAACCGCAGTCGTTTCAACGCCGAGTTTGGCAATTTCTTCCGCAGCCCGGTTTGCCGTTTCCTGGTTGATGTCGCTAACGGCGATTTTTACGCCGTGACTGGCGTATATTTCCGCAATGGCCCGGCCAATCCCTTGCCCTGAGCCGGTGACAATCGCCACTTGATCTTTCATTTCGGAAAATTCCATTTCATGCGCTCCTTATTTGACTAATTCATCCGTCGCTATCATAAATTTCATTTCAGCTTCTACAGCCATTTCGCCCTCTACCGTTCCGACCCCCTTGACATGGGCCAGGCGAGATCCGAATTTAATGATCTCGACTTCCATTTTCAGTTGATCTCCCGGAATCACGGGCCGTTTAAAGCGGGCATGTTCGATGGTCGCAAAAAAACCTACCTTACCTTCGTTCCCCGGCTGGCTTAAAATATAGATGCCTGCCGTTTGGGCGAGGGCTTCTACTTGCAATACACCCGGCATTACCGGTAAATCCGGAAAATGACCGTTAAAAAACTCTTCGTTTCGCGTTACATTTTTTAGCGCAACAATGGCTTTTTCTTTGATTTCGAGAACGCGATCAACCAATAAAAAAGGATATCGATGCGGTAGTACTTGTGCTATTTTTCTAATATCTAGTCCATCCATTTCATCCCCCTAACGACAGTATACTGAACAAAATCCCATTCGTCATCCCTTTTTTCGGGTCATTTCTACGAAATGTCTTTTTTTGCGCTTGTAATCCAGTTTAGCCCGGCGTATTTGACAAGAGGTCCCACTCGTAAACGTATTGACAGCTTTTCAAAAGATGTGATAGAGTTGATATCTAAGAGATGTTCGCAAATCGGTTTAAAAATTTTTTAATCAGGGTTGAGGAGTTTATGCAAAAGCCCCGCCCGCGCGGCGATTTACGAAAAATCGTCTACCTGTTTTTTATTGCGACGGTTGTCATTACCACCTATTTTCTGTCATCGCCGTATATCGGGAACAATATCGAATATAAAATCGGGGATATTGCCATTGAAGACATTCGGATTAACCGCGATATTCGCTATGAACTGCCCGAAGAGACGAAAAAACGCCAGGAAGACGCGTATGAGAAAGCGCGCTTTGTTTTCGACCGCGACTACCAGGTTTTGCGGAACATTACCGGCGAATTAAACAATGAGTTTGCGCGGTTTTTAACAACCATCCGGGAAACAAGCGACCCTGGAGTGATCATAGACCGGTTCCCCAATCTCAAGAACCTGAAATCGCTTTCGCCCGAAGACATCCGCCTGGCAGCGCGGCAAGAGAGGTCGAGAAACTCAATCGGCCAATGGGCGGCGGGTTATGCGACATTGATTTTCGATAACTACGGTTTGATTGACGAACCGTTTTCGGAACCGGAAAAACTGGAAAAAGTCGGCGCCGCGGTGCGGACGATTTCGGGGAACGAGACCGCCTCTGACTTAAACTGGAACTCAAACCGGATTATTTATCATAAAGATATTTTTAACTATATCAATTACGCCCGTCTTACCGAACTGGCTGAGCAGGATTTTAAAGTGCCTATATCGGAAGAGGGGAAAAAAATTGCCCTCACCAGGGTTTTGCAGGTCTTTTATAAAAATCCGTACTTAACCTACAATGAAGCTGAAACAGAGCGGCGCAAAACGGAAGTGGCTGAAAATGTCAAACCGGTCTATTCGGTTTTGAAAAAAGGGCTGACAATTGTACGGGCAGGCGACCCGATTGATAATGATATTTTAACTAAAATATCCATTTTAAACCGCCACCATGGGAAAACCAATTTTAAACAAATCCTGGGTGTTTTTCTCATTCAATTGATTTTAATTCTGGCGACATCGTTTTATGTCTACCGCTATTCCGAATTTTCCATGCGGGATTTGGCTTCTTACATTATGCTGCTCTCCGTTCTTTATATTATTATTTTTTATTCGTTTTTTATTTCGCGTTCGGGGACAATCATGGATACGCCCGTGTATTTCGGTCTTTATGTTCCGATGATTTTTATGTCAACCATGGTTTGCCTCTTGTTGGGCGCCCGCGTTACCTTTGCTTCGGGAACTTTTTTAACCTTTTATCTTTATTTTTTATCGGGGCACGATACGGCCACTCTTGTGCTTAGTTTTGTTTCGGTGATTACCGGCATTTACGCTACGTTGCGAATGAAAAAGAGAAATCACTTTTTTAAAGTGGCTCTTTTTGCCGGCTTTGTTTTGACACTGGTAGTGGTCGGGCTTGATCTCGATTATAACATGCTTGGCAACGGCACGGGAACCCGGATTGCCATAGCCGTAGGGAACGCTTTTTTCAGCATTATTTTAACCACGGGTATTTTACCGATTTACGAATCGTTTTTTAACCTGCCTACGAATTTTCGTTTAATGGAGCTCGCCGATTTTAACCACCCTTTGTTGAAGAAACTTTCGGTTGAAGCGCCTTCCAGTTATGCGCATTCATTGCTCATGGCTTCTTTGTCCGAGCGGGCTGTCGGGGCGATCTATGGGGATACGCTTTTGACCAGGGTGGGGTGCCTCTACCATGATATCGGTAAAATGAACAATGCGGTAATTTACGCCGAGAACAAACATTTAAAAGAAGGCGCTGAAAAATTCGAGGGCGTTTCGCCGCTCGTATATGCGCGCACAATTGTTCAGCATGTGACAGACGGAATTCAAATGGCGCGCGAACACCGGTTGCCTGAAAAAATTATTTCGTTTATCCCCGAACACCACGGCACCACTGTCATGCAATATTTTTATCACCAGGCGCTCAAAGAAAGCGGCCAGACCAAAGTGACCCGGGAAGCGTTTCAATACCCGGGGCCAAAACCGCGGAGCAAAGAGACAGCCGTGGTGATGATTGCCGACTCTGTCGAAGCGGCGTCGCGCAGTTTAAGCAACCCGACCAGAGAAAACCTGGCCGAACTGGTAGATAAAATTATGGAAGGGAAAATCTCCGAAGGGCAGTTAAACGAATCGCCGTTGACTCTGAACGATTTGAGAATCATCAAAGAGAGTTTTCTGGAGGCGCTCATCAGCACCTATCACCTTCGGCCAAAATACCCGTCAAAGCAACAAACGCAAAAACTTGAAAAAAGCCAGGACGCCAGGGCGCGTGAAACCGCCGTTCAGGAAAAACCGGTAAAAATTGCCAAACCGGCTAAAAAAACAAATGCATCGAAAACCAAAAGCGAGGCCGGTAAAAAAGCCCGCAAGACCTCCGGTAAACAAATAACAACCGCCAAGGCCGCGTCAAAAAGAGGCAAGAAAGGTGCTTAGCAGAGCAATGGAAAGAGTCAGGGAAATTCTGGCCGTAAACCCGCCGGATGTTGTGCAAAAGCATCTGTTTTATTTTTTTATGACCGGGTTTTCCATGTTCATTACCTACTACAGTTTTTCCAGGGGAGAGACTACCGCCCGCCGCGTATGGGAAGCTGCTTTATACTCCGCCTGCCTTTTGGTTATATTGGTTTCGCATGAATTTGGCCATTACCTGCAGGCCCGCAAATACCGGGTTGAAGCGACGCTTCCGTTTTTTATCCCCATGCCTTTTTTAAGCCCTTTCGGAACCATGGGCGCCTTCATTCGGATGAAACAAATCGCTCCTGACCGAAAAGCCCTTTTCGATATTTCGTTTTGGGGGCCGGGCATGAGTTTCCTTTTGAGCCTCCCGGCTGTGATCATTGGCATTTTGCTTTCCGATACCACGCCGGTTAACTTTGAAACAAACGGTTTTTTAGTGGGCAATACCGGCATGATTTTTGGCAACTCGATTCTTTTCGATACGTTCATTCAACTCATGAAAGATGTGCCGGACGGCCATGCCCTGGTTTTACACCCGGTCGCATTCGCGGGTTGGGTTGGTCTTTTTGTAACGGCAATTAACCTGTTCCCGATCGGTCAATTGGACGGGGGGCACATTGCCTATGTGTTTTTAGGGAAACGCCAGCAAAATATCGCTTATCTTTTTTTAGCTGTATTGATTTTTCTGGCAATGGAAGTCTCTTCGGCATGGATACTTTGGGTGTTTCTATTGATTGCCATGGGAATCCGGCACCCGATTATCCGGATGCGGGATGCGCGTTCTCACCTGGATGTAAACCGGGTGCGCCTGGGGTTGGCGGCGGCAATGATTTTTATTATTTCGTTTATCCCGGAGCCGTTAAAAATGGCGCCCCATGATTGGGAATACCGGGAACAGAAACCGCCCTTACCGGGAGAGCTGGACCCTTTTTTGCGGCAGATCTCGGATGAGGTTGGCAAAAAACCATGGATATAGTCTATCTGACAGATATTCATGATAATCTGAAAAGACTGCGGCATGTGATTATCAACACAAGGGCCGATTTATATATTATTTCCGGCGACTTGATTTATAAGGCCTTTTTTACCGAAGAAAAATTATACAGTTTTGTCAGTATCCAGGAAGAGTTTTACTCTTATCTGGCCCAGGTAAAAGTCAGGGGAACGCCTTCCGAGCTGGCCCGTTCCATTTTAAGAAACCCCGCCGCTTACCCGGAGGATTTGTTCACAAAAGCCAAAGAATATGAAATCCTTTTTCAAAAAGCTTCTTCAAATATGAAAGACAAATACCAGATTCTCAAAGATCTGGTTGAAAAATATGCCAAGGCGGATTTAATTTTTATCCCAGGTAATTATGACATGGACCTGCAATACACCGCTTTGTATCCCTATGATTTGCATAAAAAGTGCGTCACCTATAATGATATCAAGTTTTGCGGGTACGGCGGCGCCCCTATCGCCACTTCGGGCATTCCCGAGCTGGTGTCGGTTGTCTTTTACGAATACATGGTCGGCACAAAACTTCACAGCGAACCCAAAGAGTTTTTCGATCAAAACAGGCCCGATGTGATGGTTTTGCATAACCCCCCCTACGGAACGTTGGACAAACTCAATTCGTATGGGCGAGTCGGCTCGCACGGTTTGAGGCGCCATATTGACGAACACGAACCGGCGCTCGTATTATCGGGGCATGTGCATTCCGATTTCGGTTTAATGAAAATCAACAATACGCTTTGTTTAAACCCTTCGAATTTTGGGCATGTTGAGACGATGGACGGTAACGAACATGGCGGTTATTTTTGCCGTTTGGTCGCACATAAAAAAGAAAAAATTCATATTGAAGAAGTGATCTTGTACAGACTGATTGACCGCGAAATCGTACCCATTGTCAAAGCGACCATTGGACCGGATCTTTCCATTGAGCAGAAAATATATAACGACAAAGAACATGATTTCCTGGGGGGGTTTGTTCGATGAGAAATCCTTTTCCGGACAACCCTGTGTTTTCTCAATTTCTGGGTCTGAAAGATTATTTTAAAAAACACCAAACCGTTTCTTCGTACCATCGAATCCGCGAAATTGCAAAAATAGCCAGGATCATTCAGTCGACCGGCGACGATATTGCCTTTGATATTCTCGGTTCGGTGAACTTTGGCATGGCCAATGAAAAATCCGATGTCGATCTTGTGATGTATATCTATGCGCCGGAGATCAGTCCCGAAGTAGAGCTTTGTTACGACAATTGCCCGAGGTTGCGGTTTTATGAAGTGTTGATCATTCACTCTCTGGTTCATGAAATCAGCCGCGAAAAATACACCGTGCACGCGGTTGACTATATCAATCTTGCCTCGTTAAAGCATGCCATTGAAAGCGGGGATTACAAAAGCGATATTGTAGCTCGTTTTGTTTTTTACCGGACCATTTGCCGCGGGGTCAACAAGAGGATTTTACACCCGTACGAGAAGATGCTCATGAGCAAACCCGAGCTGTTTCATGAAATTGAAGAGACGCTGACCGACGCTCTGATTGAATTTACGCGAACCTCAAGTCACAACAAGAGTTTTCAAAAGTACATTGACAGGCTTCAAAAAATGAATATTCACATTTCGGAATCGATTCTCGAGAAAGTCATGGACTACCTGGATCTTTCCAAAGGGTAGCAAACGTGAAAAGTCCGGTTCCGGTTAAGGCGATTCAAGCACCAACGCGCCGCCCACGCCGCCGCCGGCGCAAATGGCCCCCATCGAAAGTTTTACTTCAGGCCGCGAAAGTTCCATGATTTGATTGATTGCAACGCGAATGCCGGTTGCGCCCAAGGGGTGGCCCAAAGCGAGGGTGCCTCCATTGGGGTTGACCTTGTTTTGTTCCAGAAGACTTTCCAGGTCAAAGCCGTAGGTTTGTTTGACAAGCTTGATGCTTCCGAGGGCGGTAGCGGCAAAAGCTTCGTGAATTTCAAAATTGTCCATTTGAGTCCATTCCAGGCCGCTATTGTCCAGGGCCCGTTTCATCGAATGAGCGATGCCCAGACCCATGATGATCGGGTCGACTCCAAAATTGCCCCAACCGCGCAAAACCGCTTGAACCGGTAGTCCCAGCTCTTTCGCTTTCGATTCGGTCGTCAAGAGCAGTCCGCCGGCCCCGTCTGAACGGGGGCAAGCGTTAAAAAGAGAAACGGCGGCTTCGGCGTTTTCAGACCAGGGTTTGCCGATCCAACTGCCGTATTTTTCATAAAATTGCTTTAAGCTGGTATGGGGCGGCATATCGAAGATCGCCGTAGCTTTGGCAAAGCGTTCCGGTTTTTCGACAAAGCCGGTTTTTGACATGATATATTCGTCGTTTTCAAGAACGCCTTTTTCATGTTCGACAGGCACGAGGTACGGTTTGTATTTGCCGGCTTCAATGGCTTCAAGGGCTTTTTTATACGACCCGTATGCGTAATCGTCCAGCTGTTTTTTGCTCATCCCCATTTGCTGGGCGACAACTTCGGCGGTTTCGGCCATGTTTGCCTGCCGGACCGGGTCGGTCAGGCCTTCTTCAACGCCGTCAACCAGGCGAACTTCCTCCATCTCGGGGATCTCGCTCCAGTTTTTTTGTATTTTATCGACTGTGGCTGTTTTTGGGTTCCTTTGAGCTTTGTCGAGATAAATGGGCATGTTAGACATGGACTCCAGGCCAAGGACAAGGATCAGGTTATTTTCCCCTAAAAGGATGCGCCGGGCGGCTTCGTAAATGGCTTCAAACCCGGAAACGCAGTTATTGGCGACCGTGACAGCGGGGGCTTCGAGGGGCAGTCCCGCTTTCACAGAGATGACCCGCGCGACATTGGGGGCTTTCGAGCTTTGCCCGATTTCGCCGGCGACGACGCCGTCAATGGCTTCTTTTGAAATGCCGGCGCGCTTGATGATCTCTTCCGTTACCAATGCGCCTAATCGATATGAGTCAATTTTTGAAAGGCTTTTGCCGGCCTGGCCAATGGGCGTGCGAAGAGCCCCTGCAATAACCAGCCTGTCTCCCTGTCTCGTATAGTCCATGTTTATCCTTTTAATTTTTGAATTTCTTCTTTTAAAGGCGGAATGACATCAAACAAATCGTCTACCACTCCAAACGATGTCACCTTAAAAATAGGAGCTTCGGGGTCTTTGTTGATGGCGACAATGTATTTGGACGAGCCCATCCCGGCAAGGTGCTGGATCGCGCCTGAAATTCCGACGGCAATATAAAGAAGCGGCGAGACTGTTTTCCCCGTTTGACCCACCTGGTGCGAGTGGTCAATCCAGCCGGCATCGACTGTCGCTCTCGACGCGCCTAAAGCCGCCCCCAGCATATCGGCAATTTCCTGCAATACGGGAAAAAATTCCGGCCCTTTGATGCCGCGGCCCCCGGAAATAATGATATCGGCTTCGGTCAGGCCGACTTTGGAACCGGCAGAACCTTGAAAATCAACGCGTTTTGCTTTTGCAGAAGATATGTCAGCGGTTTGTTCGCTAATTTGTGCGCTTGCAGCGTTTTCTTTGACTTCAAAGGCGTTGGAACGAACCGTAAAAATCTGAATTTCGGCTTTTGACTTCAGGTTTACAAACGCTTTCCCTGCATAAACAGGTTTTCGGGCAATCAATCGATCGCCTTCCGCTTTTAAGTCAATAACGTCGGCGATGACCGGGCTGTTGAGAGCGGCTCCGATTCTGCCGGCAACATCGCGCCCCATCCAGGAGTGGGGGATAAGGACAACCTGGCTGCCGCTTTGTTTGATTTTTTCAATGATCGCTTCGGCAAAGACTTCGCCGTTGTAATCGGGGGTCTCGACAAAGGTAATGGCGCCTGCGCCAAAGTTACCAAGCTCCCGGGCGGATTCTTTGTTGCCGCCAAAAACAATAGCTTCGCATTCGAGACCAAGTTCGGCCGCCTTTGAGGCCGCTTCTTTTGAGGTTTTAGTCACCCCGCCGTTTTTCGTTTCACCTAATATTAATGCTTTTGCCACGTTGCGCCTCCGTTAAATTACCTTGATTTCGTTATGCAGAGCTTTGATTAGCTCGGCGGCTTTCTCTGCGGCATCCGCCCCGTCAATGATGCGCCCGGCAGAGCGCGGAGGCGGGGCTTCAAAACCAAGCACTTCAATTTGCGACTCTTCCGTTAAACCCAGGTCGGCAAATGTTTTTGTCTCAATGGGCTTTTTCTTGGACGCCATGATGCCTTTGAGCGACGGGTAACGCGGTTCGTTTAATCCCATTTGGGCCGTGATTAATACCGGAAAAGCGGATTCATAGGTAGCTTCGCCCCCTTCCGCTTCGCTGACAACTTTGACCTTGTCGCCTTCGACTTCAATGCTTTTGGCCCAGATAATGGAACCGATCTCTTTTTGACGAGCGACATAAAGGGGAACCAGTCCGTTATCGGAATCGATTCCCTGGCGGCCCGCAAAGATAATGTCATATTTTTCATCGCCCATGGCTTTGGTAATAGCCTGCGAAATTCCGTAGGCATCAAGCATCGAGTATTGTTCCGTTTTAATATGAATGGCGTTATCGGCTCCCATTGCGTAAGCTGTGCGCAAGGCGGAAACGACGCGGTCGGGTCCGACGGAGCATACAGTGATCGTGCCGCCGTGTTTTTCCCTGGTCCGAATTGCTTCTTCCAAGGCAATTTCGTCATAAGGGGAGATAATCCATTTGATTGACGATTCATCAATTCGGTCCCCCGATATTTTTATTGTGGTTTCCGTATCGGGAACCTGTTTCATCATCACAAAAATATTCATCTTTACCTCTATTCGTTTTTCTCTTATCGTTAAACCACACGTGATATCATGCCGGGTGTGTTCGGCCGGGTTTTTCGAACCGAACAGCTCCTTGAAAGTGTTTTCAAGAAGCTGTTATAATATAAACAAAATGTCGCCTGTCAAACAAACTTTTATCGGAAAAGCAATTACGGTTGAATCAGCTTTTGTATTGACTGGTGCCGGATTTTTGAAAAAACACGGTGAATTTCACCGGAATCTTTCATGATTGCCGATGAGATATCGCCCCGCTCATGGTCGATCATGCCCGATGAAAAGATATTTTCCAGTTTCACTTCATGGGTCAAAAGGTCATTGTTTAACGTCGTCAGCTCATTTTTCAAACTCGAGACATAGAGCTGCTTGCTCCCTGATTCGGCAATATTTTGTTGCGGTTTCCCGGCATCCCCGGGTTGGCGGCCGGAGAGAAAAGCCTTGAGCTCCGTTTGCCAATCGCCTGTTTGCAAATTCTCAAGAAACGCAATTTGAATCTGCCGCGTGGAGATTTCCGTCTGAATGTCTTTTACTTCTTTTTGAAGATTCAAGACCTGGTTTCTCATCACATCGAGTTTAAGAGCCCCGGTGTCGCGGCCATTGGCATGTTCGCTTGATTTATGGCTGGTAAATCCCTTCGTGTCGACATTTTGATCGGACTGGCGGTTTTCAATTTTGCTGATAATATTTAGAATGTCATTTTTGTTGATTTGCATTTTTCCCCTCCTTGGAGAAATGTTATGAAGAGCTAAAACCTTCTTTTTCTCTTTGAATACTCCCCTATGGGACATAATCGGCAGATCCCGAAAAAAGTTGAGTCTTTTTCCGACATAATCTCTAAATACCAAGCCGGGTAAATTGGCTTTTTTTACCCTCAAGCGAAGAAAAAAAGCGATAAAAAGCCTGAAAAAAAAGAGAATTCCTGCGATTCTATAATAAAAAAAGTTATTATCATTGATCCTTCCGGCATCCGGAACGGTGATTTGGCGAGCAGGCGGTTGTACCGGACGGTAAGTTTACCGTCAGGCGGAAGAGGGCGGGTATATATGGGCCCGTATATACTATTCTAGGGAAGTTCCGTTACCAGTTTGTCAGACAATCGCAGCCACTCTACCAGAAGAGACGCCAGCTCGACCTTGAGATCATCAATTTGAAAAACAAGCGTTTCAACCTGGTTGACGGCCCGGATATAATCGTTTAAAGAAATTCTGCCGCGCTGGTAGTATGAGGTTTCGGCGGCAAGAATCCTGCGGGCGATGGCAAGCTGTTCTTCGGCAAGTTCAATTTGCTCGAGAAGGGTGTTCATTCTTGCGTTTAAGTTTCCGAGCGAGTTTTTCAGCTCAATTTTGATATTTTCGGTCGATGAATTTGCCGCTTCTATTTTCAAACCGGCTTTTTTTTCCGCCGCTCTGGCTTGGGTGTTGCCAAGCGGGTAACTTGCTGTGAAACCGGCTTGCAGCTCTTCCGTACTCTGGCTTGTGGCGCCGGCGGAGGTTACGCTGTATTTTAACCAGATATTTGTCGAAGGGAACAACTCTTCCGCCAGGTAATCATGCTCTAACTTGGCTTTTTTTTCAATCTTTTCGAGCATGTTCATAGTGCGTATTGGCAGGGTTTCGGTTGTGCCGGAGTTTTCGGGAGGGGTGAGATAGGCAAGGGGCAGCTCGGGTCGTAAAGGCGTTTGGGCGTCCCGGAGTAAGGCGTGATTAACGAGGCGTAATGATTCCCGGTAGAGATTTTCAAGCCTGACAATATCCGCTTTGCTGGCGATTGTTTTGAGTTCAATTTTTTCGACATCGACCGTCAGGGCAATGCTTTTGGCCCGCCTTTTTTTCATCTCGGCTAATATTTTTTCATTTTCATGGTGGTTGCTTTTTGCCGTTTCAAGGCGCGCGTAAGAAGAATACCATTGTAAATATGTCTGCATCAAAAGCGCAAAAAAATCTTCGTATGCCTCGATAATACGATAGCGCAGAATATCCGCATCAAGGTCTGCGATGCTTTCATGAAGACGGTTTTGCCGGCCAAAAGCGTTGTTTAGTACGGGCTGAGAAATGGACGTTTCAAAAACGGAGGATCCGGAATCTCCGCCTGTTATTGTGTAGTCTGCTCCTATCGATGTTCCGGTTGAGACAAACAATTTTTCAATGGAAACCTGCAGGGCGGGCTCGGGGGAGCCTCCGGACAGGTTTAATCCGTAGCTTCCCTCAATGTCCGCTGTGATGTCTCCGCTGATAGAAACCGCTTCTCTTTCAAAGGCAACCGCCGCCTTTTGATACAGCAGTTCCCGAAAACGGGGGTGTTTGGCAGAGGCTTCGCGAATAAATTCATCGAGAGTTAGAACGCGCTCTTCCTTTTCGTTAGCGATAAGCGAGGCTGTGTTCGGGAGCATGAAAAGGAGCGCGGTAAACAAGAGGCATAGACTACCGCCGGTTTTCCATAAAAATTTTATTGTAGTTTTACGCACTGAGATTCCCCTCTTTTGCTTTCGAAACCAAAGACGCTTTGGATGTCGCCCAGAACGAATATACAATAGGAATAATAAATAGAGTAATCAAAGTCCCGTAAACCAACCCCCATGCCATGAGCAGCATCATATCACTTAACATGGAATCATGACCTCCAATGCCGTAGGCGGTAGGGAAAAGCCCGGCTACTGTTGTTAATGTCGTTAATGTGATCGCCCTGAGTCTGGTTTTTGCAACGCCGGCTATGAATCGAAAAACGTCTTCTTGCAAATAAAAGAGCGAGCGGGGAGCTTTGTCTTTTTTCTTGCTTTTGGGTGAATTATCATGTGAGCGTTTTATCTGAATCATCTCTTTGTCCAGCTTGTCTACCATGACAATGGAGTCATTGACAATTACTCCTGACAAACCCAGGGCCCCGACCAGCATAAAAAATCCGTAAATATCAATACCATGGAAAAACAAAGTAAGCACAATGCCGCCTAACGTAAACGGAATGGCAAACATAATGAGCAACGGTTTAACTAAAGAGCGAAATAAGAGCATCAATATGGAAAAGATTAAAAACAAAACAACGCCGATAGCAAAGTTGAGTCCTCCCAGGGCTTCCCGGCTCTCTTCCACTTCTCCCCGGAAATGAAATTCCACGCCGGGGTACTTCCCTCTTAACTCGGGGATCAGTGTCTCTTCAAAATATTCAGCCATCTCAAGCGGCGTTTTTTCCGACTTTTCGGACAGATCGCCAAAAACCGATTCGCACCGTTGAAAATCCCGGCGGGTAATTGTGTTGGGCGCATCTTGTTTGGTGACGTTTACAACCTGGTGCAGCGGAACGAGGTAGCGCGCCCGGTTTTCCACCGGGACATCCAGAACCGAAGCTATGGAGTTTGCGGAAGCGTCCCGGGCCAAGACCCTGATATCGACTTCTTCATCGCCTTCGTAGAAACGCGTCGCAACAACCCCTTCAAGAGTGGCGCGTAACGTTGGCGATATTTTTTCGGGAGCGACATTTAACCTGACCAATTCATTTCTTTTTAGTTTTAACCGGTACTCTTGAGAGCGTACCCGGTGTTCCCGTTCCGCATGAACGATCTCGGGATTCTCTTCAAAGCCCGCAATTAAATCAATGATTGCCTTTTCGCGTTCGCTGTCATGGTTGCTTTGCACCTCAAGCTCAAGCGCGGAACCTTGTGATGAGCCCCAGCGCGATTTTACAATGCGCAAATTTTGAATGTTTTTTACTTCCCGGAATTTCGTTTCCCATTCGGCGAAAAGTTCTCTTACCGGTCGGGGACGTTCATGCCGAAAAGGGATTTCTATTGTAATGGTAAATAAATTCTCATCTTCGACGGCTCCCCTGCGGCTTCTGGCGATAGAGGTCATGTATGACATAACTTCATGTCCGAGATATGGGTGCAGGATATCTTCGACTTGGGCCGCCAAATGGGCGGTCTCTTCTTTTTTCGTGCCGACCGCGGTTTCTCCCGTAATAAAAAATTCCGTAATTTCTTCGCGGGGGAACATGACAAAACGGTATTGTAAAAAACCGGCGCCGATGAGGAAAAAAGAGACAAGAAGAAACGCGGAGAGAACCGGCTTCCTCTTTTTCAAAATATGAAATACGATGAACTCGAATTTTTCTTCCAGGCGGGAAAACGGATTTTTTTTCCGTTCCGTTGCAAGGTTCAGGTTTCGATTAAAGTCGTCAAAGTCACGAGCAGAAGATCGTCCGGATGAAAGCAAATGACGGCAGGTCATTGCAAGGGCTCCGATGATGTTCATGACTTTTTCCCCTCGAAGGTTCATGTGCCCCGGGAGAATAAACAAAGATTCAAGCAATGATGCTCCCAGCATCAGCATAATAATAGCGGGTAATATTTTAACAAACTGCCCGGCCGTGCCCGGGATAAAATAAAGAGGCAAAAAGGCGACAATGGTCGTTAGAATAGAGGCCGTTATCGGAAAGCTCATGCTGAAAGCGCCGGCAAGAACGGCGTCTTTGCGGGAAGCTCCCTGTTCAATCATACGATTGATATTTTCGGATACAATGATTGCATCATCTACCACCATCCCCAGCACAATGATAACCCCTGCCAAGGTAACATTGTTGATCGTATAATCGAGAAACGGGAGCGCCATGAAAGTAAAACCAAGAGTGAACGGGATTCCCATGGCGACCCAAAAGCCGGAGCGAAGATCCAGAAAGGCAAATAATACCAAAAGGATTAAAACAAAACCGATGACGCCGTTTGTGCCGATAATAGAGAGGCGGTTTCGTATTCCCCGCGACTCGTCGTCGATAAAAACGATTTCCACCGGTAGATTTTTTAAACTCTCTTCTTTAAACTGGCGGACAACTTCAAACACGGCCTGGCGCGACCGAAGGATATCAAACCCCTGGCTTTTGATTAAACTTAAAGAGACCGCTTCGTGAGAGTTAATTTTAAAAATAGAGTCGGTTTGTTCAAAATCCCGTTGTACGGTAGCGATGTCCTTCAGTTGCACAAAAGAGGAACCGGAAAACGATCCCTGGATCACCAGGCGCTTCAGTTCATCGACTGTCCTGAGTTCCGCGTCTACGCTAACCCTGGTTTCGTTTTGTTCTCTTAGATTTCCGATAGGACGCTTTACCGACGAAGTGTTAATGGCTGTGATTACATCCGAAAAGGATATTTCATATATCCGCATTTTTTCGGGGTTCACCGTGACGCGCAGCTCTTTTTTTAAATAACCGTTTCGGCGGGATTCGCTAATGTGCGGCAACGCAAGGAGTCTGTTTTCCAGCGCCAACAAAAGCCCCTGCATTTTTTCACGTAACTTGTCGTCATAGCGCTGCGCTGCGGTATTGATGAGACCGATATCCAGTAAGGGGATATTTGAGGTTTTGTGTTCGACAATTTTCGGGTTATTGCGTATTTCGCTGACTTCAACCGGGAAATCGGTGGAGAGGACAGCGTTTCGAATCTCAATTTTGGTTTCATCTTTATCGGGGTAGTCCGGGTCAAGGCGCACCGATGTCGAACAGGAACCGGTAGAGCAAACCGATTCAACTTCATAAACCCCCTGGATCCCGCGCAGATTATTTTCTAACGGTCTTGCCGCAAGTTGTTCTGCAGTGTCGGGAGAAGCTCCGGGGTAGATGACGGTAATGCGAATTGTGTTAAATGCGATGTTTGGCCGTGCTTCTTTTTCTGTGACAAACCAGGAAAGAGAGCCCCCCAAAAGAACGGCTGCAAACAAAAAATTTGCCAGGTAGTGGTTTTCGCTAAAATAGCGCAGTAAACGTTCAAGTCCGGTCATTTCTTTGTTCCGTAAGTGTTTGCAGGTTAGCCATCCCGGGCGGCGCATGCGTGAGTCAAGCGATTTTGAATGGTGCGACTCCGGGTAATTTTTCGGGTACGGTTTTTATCGTATCTGGCTGGACGTTAAGACATCCTCCGGGAATAGCCCGGAGGATGTCCGGATTGATTGTGTGTGGTGTTAGAGACTACTCTTCTTTGACTCCCCGGAAAAGGATATAGGCCATTAGGGCCAAGGTGACCAGCATGGAAAGCGCGCCAACAGGCGCCAGATTCATCGCTGCAGAAAGGCCTAGCCCGCCGAGATAAAGCATACCGGAGTGAAATACCGCGGCGACAATTCCTAACAGCGAAGCCACTTTCGTGAGACTTAAGGTGCTTGAACCGTAACGGCAGAGTAAAAATCCTATAATGATATTCAGTACGGATTCGAGGTTGCCGTGCACATGAGCAGTTTTCAGGAGGTGGTGCATTTGGCTTTCGGCCCAGTTCGGATCATTCGCCTGCATTTTACTCGCCAGGAACAAACCCAGGCCGACGGTTGTGATCATATAGGCAAACCCAAAAACCATGTTCTTTTTTCCAATAACATTCATCTTGTTCTCCTTGCTTTTTAATTTCACTGACATATAGCAGGATTTGCCTGAAATAGCAATCTATTTTTAGAGAAGTCTCAAAAAGTCAGGAGATTCTCTAAAAAAAGAATCATTTTTACCGTTCCCATTGATATTTACTTGCAAAGAAAAGAGAAAATGAGAGATAATAAATAAAAAAAGCTTTGGCGGGGGCGGCGGCAGAGGGCGGGTATATATGGGTAGAATTATACCCTATATATACCCGAATTGGCGAAATAAATTCAAGCTACTGGTTGCCGGGAATAAGCCCGCTTTGGATTGATCTTTCCTTTAAAAGAGCGGGAGGTTCTTCATAGATAATTTTTTCATCAGTTGGAAGGCGATATACATAATTGCCTGAAGCAGCTAAAAAGGCCCGGCTGGAAAACTTTAACCCGATAGCAGCCCAGTCGTCATGGTCGTTTAAAACATCAAGGGCGCCGTCATGATTTAAGTCTTTGGCATACCCGTCATTCACCAAGCCATTGCAATTATAATCGACAAAAACACCCCCGGAGATTCCGTTCGATTCCAGGATATTATTCTCATCGATTGGCGGATTCAGCCCGGTCGAATAGTCAAACTCCAAGGTGCCGGAACTCAAGCCTGTCAAAGCCGAAAAACATCCGGATTGTGCATAGTAGTAATAAGCTTCTGATGGGGACCCCATGACCGGGAGGAAGGTGTAACTGTAAAGGTAATTCATTGAGCTGACATAGTTGGGTTTATAGTTTTTGCTATTGCCTCCCCCGTGCCCCAATCCAAGGACATGACCGAATTCATGAAAGAAAATATTCAGCTGCATATTATAGTGATCTCCATGCCCGGTGCTCGGGGCATTGAGCATAAAGTAATTTCCGCAGGTGATGCCGCCAAAAGCTCGATCGGGGGGCGAGCTATTTGCATAGAGAGCGTACACAAAAAAGGAATGCCGTTCCGGCGCCATGAATGTATCGCGGAAATAGCGCAGGTTGGCGACCTGGTAGTTGGGGCTGGTTGAAATGTTTGCCTGCCCGGAACTGCCGCAATAGGCATATGAAAAGGATGGCACGCTTTCGCCCCCGCCCAGGTCAAAATTCGCGGGGCTGAGCCCGGCATTTTGATCAAACATATCTCCGGCATCGATATGCACGGTATATCCTTTTGATAAAAATTTTGCCTTGATCCAGTTGATTGTTTCAAGGTAGGGGATCGGCCCGGAGTTTTGGTCTCCCATATAATCGATCTCTATAAAAATGTCTTTCTGGTTTGCCCGGGCTCCCCAGTCGTATAACGGCATTCCCATGAAGGTAGAGCCGGCAACTTCGCTGCAATCCGGGATCAAGTCGCCATCGGCGTCCGTATTGCAGAGAACATCATTGGGGCCGCTTTTTGTTGTGATGTTTTGAACGGACCAGTCAGCCGGTGCATTGGTATCGCTCATGAGTCCGTCTCTGGCCAGAGAACCCCCGGCGGCAGGACCCGCCGATGCGGCGCCGCTCCACTGAGCGGGGTCGGTGGGCGATACAACGCTGCTCCCATAAACCGTAAAATCGACGACGGTTCCCCCTTGAGAAAGTTCGACAAAACCGGAAGCGGTATTGTTTGGGTAATACCCGGTGGCGTCACGAAATACGACTAACCCGGGCGAGGTCCACGGGTCATACGTGAAATATCTTGACTGTGAGGCGGCTTCAATAACGACAAATCCGCCCGGAGGAACGGTAACGGGGGGGAGGTTCATGGTTACTCCGGCGTAGTCATAAATATAAGAATACCCCTGTCCTGTCCAGGCGAGGACCGAGACGTTATTGACATAAACGCGCAAATAATGACCGGTCTGGGTATCCAGCATGTAGTCAAATGACAGAGAAGCGCCATTGGTTACGGTCATTGAAAAACAACTGCTCCCCAATTGAGCGGCCGGCCCAGATCGAATTGTTTTCCACCCGGTCCCCGACCCGTCATTGCCAACGCTCCAGCTTGCTCCCCCGGGGTCGGGGGTAAAATCGGAAGGGTATAGCCCGTCTTCAAAAGTGTATATGGGGTTTGTATTGGCCCCAACGACTCCGGTAACGTTAATATTGTCTACCCAGACTGAGTCTCGCCCTAAATTGGCTGCCGCGTTTTTTTCATAGCACCAGGTGACAAGGTCGCTTCCCCCCGTGAGGGCGACCGGTCCCGAATTTTTCCAGGAACCGCTAAAGCCTGCCCACTCATGTTTCAGCAAACGATTTTGGTAAACGCGTAAAAAGTCATAGTTGTTTTCGGTGTCGGTGATATAACTGTACGTAATCGAGGAACCCCCGTCAACCAGAAGGGTAAAGCAGCTACCGGAAGAAGGCCCCGGCTGACCGGACATCAAACGAGGGTTGCCGGTCGATGAGTCAACAACCCACTGGTTACCGCCGGAATCATTGACGAGATTTGCCGGTATCTGGTTGCCGGTAAAGTCGTAGACTGCCGGGTTGGCGCCGCTGATTTGTATGTTGTCAATCCAGACGCGGTCCATCCCGGCGTTTAAGTAAGAGTCCTTTTCGTAGCAGAACATGACTTCATCCATGACTCCCGCTACGCCCGAAGCGCTAAGCGATATCGGAGGAGCATTGATCAAGGATGCGCCTGTAGAGTCATATTTTATAACCGGCGTCTTTAGTTTATAAAGGCTTAAATTTGCCGGCGTAGCGCCCCTGTTATAAAGTTCAATCCAGTTCTTTTCGCCCACCTCCGAGATAATTAAATCTCCGGGGGTGGTGGCATCGTTAATTTGAATGGAGGCTGCATTGCTGACAAGGCTTCCGGAAAAGTATTGCGCCACAACCTGTACGTTCCCGGATTTCTGTGTTTCCAGCAAACCTTCGCGCCCGGCTTCTCTGGAAAAATCTGCGGAGAAAGGATCATATGAGCTCCAGGCGACCTGAGACGTTACATCGGTGACATTCCCGTTAGGCGCGGTATATAGCGCCGTAAATTGAGCGGCGTACCCGCTCATGACGGTAGCGTTCTCCGTAACGATATTTAATGTCCCGGAATCGCCGGGAACGGTAAAATAAAACCAGTCGCTGTTTAACCCGTCATCGTAATGCACCGTATCTTGTTCCAGTACAAGAGGGGCGGCGTTGTTCCAGGCATCGAAACGATCTCCGGTGTCGCCGGTAACGAGATTCGCGCTTATCGTTGGCGTAAATTGAGCCGTACTGCGGGAAACATAAATGCCGTAACAACCTGTGTCGTTTGAAAAACCATTTTGAACATGAATATATACAGTGGCTCCTTCCAAAAGATCCGCATTTATTTGTGAAAATGACGCAAACCCGCTGTTATCGTCTTTTTGAATGATTTGGGAGTTTGGCATTCCCGGTAAATAGTAGAGTTCTACGAATGTATCAAGTTGATTGCCATTGGAACAAGGGTAGGTGGTTATTTTCATAGGGGTATAAGATGCCAACTGCCGGCTTCCCCCCGGGTTTGTGATGAGCGGCTCTTCGTTCTTGCAAAAGTTCAGTTGGCCGGCAAAAAAAATGAACAGCAGCAAATGTTTTCCAATGCGCTTCATGGGTACTTCCTTCTGATTGCCAGTAAGCGGTATCTTTTTGCTTTGTCACGAATTAATTTTATTCGCAATTTTGGTATAACCGGGCGGGTATATAAGGGCCCATATATATCCGCCCTCTACCGCCTCCGCCACCGGGGTCTCTTTTCAAATCAATAGAACTTCGATGTATTCAATCGCCTGTTTTTGTCTTTTTTCCTGCCTTCTGCTAAAATTATTCTGACGGTTTTCTAAAGCCCGGCGATGTACGTTTTTACATATTTTTTTCCGGCTAACCGCTTTTGAGAGTTGTTCTCTAATGATGACAAATGTATTTATATAATTTGCCCTTTCGCTAAAATATTTAATTCTCATAAATAAGGTTTCACTGCTATGTCGCATATAAAGACGTATCATGATTGGCTGAAAAGTGTATGGGATCATATATAAATGTGTATTTTACATTATTACCTTTCTGTTGATTTTTATGATTTATTGGAAAATGGCATTCCAATATGTTTAAAAAAAATATAAAAATTACATTTAACTATTTGTGTCTCTTTGAAATTGCAAAAAGTATATAAATTCTAGAAAAAATTTAATTATTTCTTGACATTTGGGACTAAGTTTTACTTATATGTAACTTGGTAATAGCGCAAAAAATATATAGATGCATTGCATGCGAATAGAAAAAGAAAAGAAAAATTATCCTGCGCTGAGTTGATGAGAGAAAAGGATTACCGGAGACGGAGGAACTTTTGGAGATTTGACGAGGGATACATATATTCTTTCAAAATGCCTAACTAAATTTTGACATCTTTAAACGCGGTGTCGACTATAATCCGATCATAAACGCAATCGCCATTTATTCCCCATGAATGGAGTGAAAACGCCGAATGGTTTTCACATGCCCGTCTCCGAAAATGCCGGTTGGCATTAGGGAGAAAAAAATGGTACAAGTCAGTTACCCTGGCGTCTACGTTCAGGAAAAATCAAGCGGTGTTCATACGATTGCCGGAGTTGCAACTTCGGTGGCGGCTTTTTTTGGGCGGGCTGCAGAAGGTCCCATAGATAAGGCGGTGCGGTGTCTTAGTTATTCGGATTTTGAAAAAATATTTGGACCGCCACACCCGCAAAGCGAACTCGGCACCTCGGTTCGCCTGTTTTTTCAAAACGGAGGCACCGAATGTTATGTTGTGCGATTAGCAAAAGAAGGTACCGGAACTGAATCGACCATTACTTTAAAAGCCGAAGATGGTGCGACAGATGTTTTAACTTTAACGGCGAAAGAAAAAGGCGCGTATGGTGACAATATTGCAATTGAGGTGAATTACCTTACATCAAATCCCGAATCGACATTCAATATGTATATATTTCAATACAATGAAGACGGTTCTCAGAAAATTTTTGAAGAGTACTACAATCTCAGCATGGATAAAGACAGCCCCCACTATGTTGTCGGCGTTCTGGAAAACGATTCAAACCTGGTCACTTGCGAATTACCCGACCCTGGCATTGGCGTTGAGGCGACATACCGTGGCCATGCCGCCGGTTTTTCGGAAGGAAGAAGAGTATACACAAACAACTCGGATGTAAACAGCAAGATCCAAACCTGGCTTGCTGAAGGTAACACATCTTTTCAGATTAGCGTTGATGGGGCTGGATTTAAAACGGTGGAATTAAGCACGAGCGATGATTACGCGACTAAAGAAAACCTTGCCGCGGTGATCAACAATACTGCGGGTCCTGGCGGTGATGTAGAGGTCGATTATGCTGCAAGGGGCGGCAAAAAAATAATTAAAATTATTTCAAAAGCCGGAACCGGCGGAGCAGCTGGAGATGACAATAAAAGTGTCGTTATTAAACCTGCGCCGGAAAACGACATCAGTCAAGAGATGATGCTTGGAATTGATTACGGTGGTATTGAAATTGCTCGTTTTGCCGAATTTCGTCCGGCGCCAAATGGAATTTACTTTAAAATTGATGCCAGAGATACGCTTGCCCAAAAAATTCTAACAGATATAAAAGAAATTACTTTAAATGGCTCAGCGCCTGCCATTGACCTTGGAACCAAAATGGTTTTTGATACCCTTGTTGAAACGGACAAATGGTATCTTTCGCACAGAACGGGAACTGTTGAAGAGCATGATGGTATACGCAAACGTTTTGCAATTATCGCTGAATCAGTAAACAATGACCCCAATGCCGGTTATGAAGCAAAGGTATCGGGCAGTCGTATTTTTTTTAGAAAAAAAGGGGGAGCGGCAAACCATGCAGGGACGATTGCGCTTAAGAAGAGAAACGGTGACGATTGGTCAGCGCCTGATATCGGCGCTTGCTTTACATCTAATATATTGCGCGATCACCTAGCAGGCGGTGCAGACGGAGCCCCGCCCGAAGTCGCCGATTACAAAGGTAAGGAACTCACCCAGACCGGTTTTTATGCATTAAACACGGTTGATATTTTCAACATTATGGTGATTCCGTATGACAAAAACCTTACCGAAGATGAGTACCGCCAGCTTTGGCCTTCCGCTTCGGTCTATTGCAAAAAACACCGGGCATTCTTGATTATCGAACCGCCTGCCAGCTGGAAAGGAGGTTACACAAAGGTTAGCGACGCCCCTGCAACCGGAATCGCTGCGATGCGAATCGGTTTAGAAAAAGACTACTCGGCCGTTTTTTATCCTCGAATCACTGTCATGAAAAACGGATTGAAAAAGAACATTGGTCCCGGGGGGGCCATTGCCGGGTTAATGGCTCGTACTGATTCGACGCGCGGTGTGTGGAAAGCCCCGGCTGGTACCGACTCGACAATCACCGGTCTGCTCGACCTGGAGATCGACCTTACCGACCCGGAAAACGGCGTACTAAACAAACTCGGGGTTAACTGTATCCGAAAATTTCCTTCGGGGATTGTAAACTGGGGAGCCCGTACGATTGACGGAGTCGATGATTTCGGTTCGGAATGGAAGTATATTCCCATCCGCAGATTGGCTTTATTCATCGAAGAATCTCTTTTTCGCGGGACCAAGTGGGTTGTCTTTGAACCCAATGACGAACCTCTCTGGGCGAAAATCAGACTCAATGTGGGGGCGTTCATGAAACGGTTATTTCGCGAGGGCGCCTTTCAGGGCGATACGCCCGACAAGGCATACTATGTCAAATGCGACTCGGAGACAACCAACCAGGATGATCGCAACCGGGGGATTGTCAATATTCAGGTGGGGTTTGCCCCGCCCAAACCGGCCGAGTTCGTGGTGATCACAATACAGCAAATTGCCGGCGACCTTTAAGAACAGGAAAATAAGTAAGGAGTGATATCATGGGAAAAGGATTTGTCAAAAACGCGCACCGCTTTGACCCCTACAAAAATTTCAAGTTTAGAGTACAGATGGAGGGCGACGACGGTAAATTTAAAGTCGTTCTCGGAGTCAGTAAAGTTACCTCATTGAAACGCACCACAGAGGTGGTCAAACATAGAGACGGAGCTGAAAATTCCCATGACCATAAATCCCCGGGCCGATCCAGTTTTGAAGGAGTCACGCTGGAGCGGGGAATCACACACGATCTTGAATTTGAAACGTGGGCGAATAAGGTTCACCCTTATGCCACTGACGCCGGTATGGATTTAGTCCATTATAAAAAGAACTTAATCTTGGATGTAATGAACGAACGCGGCCAGGTTGCCATCAGCTACTTTCTATATGATTGCTGGGTGAGCGAATACACAGCCATGCCCGATCTCGACGCCAATGCAAACGCGGTAGCGATCGAGAGTATCAAGCTTGAGCTGGAGGGCTGGGAACGGGATCGCAATATCCAAGAGCCCAAAGAGGCTGACGCTGTCCCTAGCGCCGGATAACGGACCATTAAAATTTTCTAAATGCTTATTCGCTTATGGACTTTTTAAGACAGAAAACGGTATTTTCGGAATTCGACGCCAATTTCTTGAAAAACCATTCTATCCGGGAGATGAGGCTGCGCCTTTTCGGTACAATGCAAGCCGACCTTAAAGTTAATTTCATAACCACTCCTCGCCCGCTTCTCTCCATACAAATCTTGAAACTCTGTACTTACTCTGAGACAGAGGCAATAGACGACATTTATTTTTACGATCTTCCAGTAGGCATGCGTATAGAAGCTCTGTTTGAACTGGCCTCTTTGCCCTATGGTTCGCGCCTCGAACTCTGTTTTGTTTGCGAAGATGACGCCTGCAAATCAAAAATGGAACTCGAGATTAGCGCACGGGAAATTTCATCTATTCGAAAAAAGGCTTATGTATCAGATACAATTGAAGTCGATCTAAACGGCAAGAAAATTTTTTTTAAACGCCCTACCGGAGCGAACCAGCGCGAATGGATACGCCGGGAATCGATCAGTAACGTGGACATGATCGCAGCTTTGATCGCCGATGAGAATAGCAAAAAATCTTTCGAACAACTTTATAAAACAAAAGGTCATGATTCAAAAGAAATGAACGATCATATCAAGCGGATCGAGGCGGCCATGGAAGAGGCCGACCCCCTGACTCATTTCACGCTGACGACCCAGTGCCCCGAATGCTCTCATGAAAACCGCTACTTGCTCAATCTGGAAGATATTTGCCTGCGGCTCTTGCAGCGCGCTCAACAAAAACTCCTGCTGGATATTCACCGGCTTGCTTTTGTTTATCATTGGAGCGAGAATGAAATTCTTCGTCTTCCACACTGGAGAAGAGACTATTACCTTAACTTAATCGAAAGGGGGACCGGCGCATGAGCGGCTATTTTTCCAGCCTGAAAGAAAGCGGCTTGTCATTGCAAAACACGCGGGGTGCATCTCCCGCAACGGTTTGGCAGGCACGGGAATTTGGCGATACGAATGGGCGAGCAAGCGATCCATTTTTAGAAAGCCAAAATGTAACCATGCGGAATGAGGCGGCTCAACCTTTTTTTGATAGCGCCGATCCGTTTGCCGCCGGTAAATATGGCATAGAAAGAGAAATTTCTTTCGGCGCCGTGCCGGCTGACGAAAGCATGCGCCCGCAAAAAAACAGGAACCAATCGCCATCGGATAGCATTTTTACCGGCGAGCTTGGATCGCAAGAACGCTACCGCGATTCGCTGCCTGCACATGAAAATATTACTTCTTCGCAAAAAACTTTTGTTCCTGAGAACCGGACGTCCACGCATAAGGTTTCAAAAGAGTTTATTGTTCAGGAAAATATACAGCAAGAAAATATACAGTTTGAAAAATTGGCGCCAAAAACCGATATTGAAAAAAATCCGCCGCAAAATGATACCGGCAAAAATCTGCCGGGTTTAAAAACCGAATTCTCTGAATTTTCTGCGGCAAATTCCGGCAAAAGCAAGAAATACGGACAAAGCAAAAACCTGTTTCATGACGATGTGCAAATAAATTTTACCGCACAAAAAGAGGGTTTCTTTGAAACGGAATCTCCGGGTAAAGTGCCTCACATATTGATTCAAAACAACGAACAAAGCGGCAAAAACGAATCGTTAATTGTGATGGACTATTTCTATGAAAACCGCGCCCTGCGTGTAGAGAGCAAGTCGCAAAAACAAAGCGAAGGCGTGACTCTGTCGATCGGAGAAGTTGAGCTTGTGATTGAAGGGGCTCCCCAATTGAAAAGCGCCCCGGCTGCACGCCCGGCAAACGTTCCCCGAAAAGCCCCCCAAGGCAATACCCGGCTTCGAAGACGGTTTGTTACAATGTAAATAAGGTACGAGTATGGCGTTAGTAAATACATATACCTCCATTGCCGCTACCACAAAATTAATTCGGGACAGGCTCAACGGTATAACAAAGATTCCGGTCTATGCCAACCACCCTAGAAATGTACTTGAGGCTCTCAAAGATTCGGAGAACGCGGCGACGTATTGTCTGGGAATATTTTTATACGAAGCCTCGTTTGACGCTTCCATGAAAAATATCTCGCTTCATGACGACCGTCCGGCCCCCTTATGGCTTGTTTTAAAATATCTGCTTACCGCATTCGATGCAAAAAGTACCAGTGAAGATATTGAAAACTTTATACGCAACGACATCGCCTATAAAGATGAAGGGACTAATACCATTTTAGCTCATAACTGCCTCGGTATTGCGGCGGCGGCCTTGCAATCTATGAGCTTTCTTACAATACCGCCTGAAAACGGCGCTAACGAAATAAGGGCCAGTTTGCTGGATAACCCGGAAGAGTTGAAAATCACCTTTGATGAGATCAGTTCCGATCTGGTATCGAAGATCATCCAATCCTCAAGTATGGATTACTGCTTCTCGCTGGGATTTCAGGTCAGACCGGTTTTGATCTATCCTGAAGATCCGCCATCATTGCAATATCTGGTTGGTATTGACTATAAAGATAATATAAAAGAGATTGGGGGAAAGGGGATTCATGTTGATGTGGAACTTCTACCGGTATCCAGTCCGAAGATCACCATGGTTAACCCGCCCATTTTGGAAACCGGTACATTTACAATTCAAGGAGAAAATCTTAATTTATCTAACCTCAATGTATTTATGGATAATGCAATCATTCAGAACCCGGTTTTTCAAGCCAATCCGGAAACCGGAAGAACGGAGATCATGGTCGATCTTGATGCCAACTGGACAAAGAGGCCCGTGTCGGCGGGCAGCTATACGCTTCAAATTATACAAGACCTGGGCAATAAAAAGAGCCGTTCCAGCGTCCCCTATCTCATACACCTTTTACCAAAGGTCACTTCCGTTGCAAAAGCGGGCAATAAAATTATAATAAACGGAAATCATCTTGGTGATATAAAAGACGATATCATCGTTGCTTTTTATCAAGAAGGTACCCCGCCCGTCATTAAACATTATCCCGATATAGAGGTTGATCAGGAGAGAATCAGCGTTACGATTGAGAAACTCAAGAACGGCGATTCGTATACTCTAGTCGTACGGGTAAACGGCGAATATGCTCTGCAAAAACCATATTTCATCTATAGCGCGGGGGGTGGCGCATTATGGCCTTAAACAACGCGCTTACACAAAACCCCGGTTTTTTTCTCCCCGGGTTGGCTTGCAAAGATCCTCTTGCCGAATACTGGGTGAGCCAGGCGATGCTTCGTTTGCGCCGCGAAATCTGCTGGCTTCGCTATCTTTCGGGCATGCCTTCCGATGCTCCGTCGATTCCGCCGCTTTATGACGGTCTTTCGATCAGTCTGAATATGCAAAGTTTTTTGTATGAAAAACTCGAATTTTTTAAAAATGACAAGACAGCCCGGTATCTGAGCGAAAAGGCGGAAGAGCCCCCGCCTGAAATTGTCGAAGCTAATCCTTCAGCTTTGAGCGGGGTTGCCCGGCGCCTGTCTCTGGATAACTTTGACCTGTTTGTTCTGGGTTTGGCGATTCTCTCATGGATGGATCACACGGCGGGTAAAATTATCGCCGCAGTCTTAAATGACTCCTCTAAAATTTTGCCAACGCCGGCCTTGGCTCAGTCGCTCTGGGATCATCCCGAAACTGCTTCAAGGTTGGTGGGAAACGACTATGTGTTATACCGTCACGCCCTTTTACAACGCCTGCCGGGAACCAGAACCGATCATGTTTGGGATCAGGTTTTACAAATCCCCCCTCTTACCGTTCGATTATTAACCGGGCAAACCCCGGACATTGAAATATTTTCCGGAAAAAGTACGGCTTCCGATTTGCCGGCTTTTCACGAGGACCCTGCCTTTTTTTTGCTCAACCGATCCCCCAAAAGGCTGGCCATCATCGCGCTCCATGGAGAACCGGGAACTCATTATGAAGATTTTTTAAAAAAACGTCTTCATAAAAAGGTTCTCATCGCGACGGCGCAAAATTTCGATTTTAACGACCCGGGAACTTTTTATTCGCTTTTAAGTACGGCCTGGCTTCACAACGCAGATCTTTATATCGACCCTGCAGCCGCCTATACCCTTTTTCAGGATAAGACGGAGTTCCATAAAACAGTGACCGCGCTGGCCGGCCTGCCGATCCGTATCATTGCAGCTATCAGCGATAAGTCAGTAGTGAAGGCCTTCCCCCCCCACCTTTTCACTTCATCCGTTGAAATCCCTCCGGCAAACCTGAACGAACGGCGAGAGCTATGGAAACATCTATTGCCAAAGGGTATTGCGGATGAAGCGATCAAAGAGTGTTCGCGCAGGTTCCGGTTTGAGAAAAAAACTATCGAGGAGATCGCCCAAAGTTTTCAAAGACAAAATAAAAAACCTCAAATCGCTGATCTTCTCAACGCTTGCCGAACCCATTTGAAAGTAAATATGGGCGAACTGGCTCAGAAAGTAGACCCGCGTTTTTCGGGTGAAGAACTGATTTTACCGCCAAAAGAAAAAGAGCAGTTTAATGAAGTGATTACCGCCATGCGGGCTCTCCATATTGTCCATGATGAGTGGCAGATCGGCAAGGTGTGGAGCGACGGAGGAATCTCGGTTTTGTTTGCCGGTCCTCCCGGTACGGGAAAGACCATGGCATCGGAACTGATTGCCGAAACTCTTCAGTTGCCAATCTACCGCATTGATCTTTCACAGGTGGTGAACAAATATATCGGCGAAACCGAAAAAAACCTGAAAAGGCTTTTTGATGCGGCCGACCAGGCCGAGGTGATCCTCTTCTTTGACGAAGCCGACTCGATCTTCGGAAAAAGAACCGAAGTCAAAGACGCCCATGACCGCTACGCGAACCTGGAAGTAAGCTATCTTCTGGAACGAATGGAACGGTTTCAAGGCCTTGCTATTTTAGCGACCAACCGAAAAAGCGATCTTGATTCCGCTTTTTTAAGGCGTTTGCGCTATACCGTTCACTTTCCTTTTCCCGGCGAAAGCGAGCGGCTTAAAATATGGAAACAGGTCTTACCCAAATCAAATCGAATTGAAACGGGTGATCTGGATATACCTTTTCTGGCCAATAAGATAACTCTATCGGGGGGGCATATCCGTTCCATCGTGTACAATGCTTCCTTGCAATGCGCCGGTATGGGATTGAAAAAATTAACCATGGATGCGGTCTTGACGGCGGCAAAGCGAACGTATGAAAAAATCAACCAGCCGTTCAATCCCGAGACTTTCACCGCTTATAGAGAAAACCGTGGGGGGCAATCTCGATGAACCATATCAAGATAGACAAACTTCGAATACGTTTGAAAAACGTTTCTCCCGAGGCGGTTCGCGATGCTTTGCCCGAGGCATGGATTCATTTAAAACGAATGATCTCACGAACGTCGTTTTCTCATGAAGCAACCGTAAACCGGGATCTCTCCTTGGCCTCGCTCCGCGCGGGAAAGATCGAATCTCATCATCCTTCAAACAATTTTTTACCGGCGCAAATCGCTGAAAATATCTATCGTTCAATCAACCCGGTTAAACCGGTTACAAAAGAAGAGGGACATTCATGGGATTGATGAAAGGTATTTTAGTCGAATATAGCGGCGTCGCCGGCAACACAGGATTGCTTGGTCCCCTGCCAAACATAATCATTTTTCAGTTTAATCCCCAGGAACTTTCGCGAACCATCGAGATTCCGCAGCCGCCTGCACAGGCGGGCGCCGCCGAGGCAGACCAGGCAGGCGAAAAACCTTTGGAAAAAATTCAACTTACAGCCCACTTTGATTGCAGCGATTACGTTGCACATGGCAATCCGATTTCGGTCGCGTTTGGCATTGGCCCGGCGCTGGCCGCCCTTGAGAAACTTGTCTATCCTCCCGAGGGGAATATCATCGACCTGTGGAAAGAGGCTGTCGATCAACTGGGGGCTCTGGCCAGGGGAACAGGGCAAAATGTGACTATGCCGATTCCCCGGGAAAAAAGCCCGCAAACTTTATTCATTTGGGGGCTCTCCAGGGTTTTACCCGTAAGCATTGAGAGCATGTCCATCAGCGAAAAGCAATATGATTCGCTGCTGAATCCGGTTCGCGCCGAAGTCTCTCTGGGGCTTGCCGTGAAACCGGTCGGCCCTTGCTCAAATGACAAAATGGCAATGGGGGCTATGATTTATTCCAACATCATGAAAGATACGCAAGCGGCTTTAAACCTGGCCAACCAGCTTGCAGAAGGCGCCGTTAATACTGTAACCGACATTGTCCGGTTTTGAGGGGGAAAATTTTTTTCAGGAGAAGTCAATGTTCAGTAAAAATTCCCGGTATAAAAAAACAGAGATGATCACCGAAACAGGGGCAGACGGCAAGCCCGTTTCTGCCATCAAGTTACGCAGACTGCCCAAAACAGGTGGGGCTCCGCTTCAAGTTCAGGGGAATACCCGGCTAGATATTCTTTCCAAGGAGCTTTACAATCATTCGACCAAGTTTTGGCATATTGCCGATGCCAACACGGAACTGGATGCAACCGAACTAACCCGTAAACCGGGCCGAATCATTGAGGCGCCGGAGGTCTAATGTCAGATAGAACTTTCAATTTAATCATCCAGGAACCGGTTTTGCCGCAGGAAATTTTAGACCAGGCGGAGTTGATCACGGTTGAACAGGAGATGGATACAGCCTGGGAAGCCCGTATAAAACTGCCTTTGCTGATGGATCAACTTGGCAACTGGCAAGAATTTTCTTTGCATACGTTTGCAGAGTTGCCGCGTGTCCGGGTGGAGGTACAGATTGGGGAAAACGATTCTACCGCCTTGATTGACGGGCCTCTGGTCGGTTTAGAAACGCCCCAAAGTTCCAACCCCGGGCAAAGCTCGATTATCCTGATTGTGCAAGACGACACTCACAATCTTGATCGTCAACAGGTACAAAGTTCATACGATATTGACGATCTCCGCGGTGTCGTGAGCGAAGTTTTTCAAGAAGGAGATTCCATCGCGCCGCCCGATGTTGAGGATATTCCGGCATTTCAACAGGATACGCCCAATACCCGGATTAACCGCAGAGACACTGCCATCAAGTTTTTACAAAAACTGGCCCAACAGTTTCATTTTCATGCCTGGGTGATGCCTTCTCAAGAACAGTGGAACAGTAACGCTTACTTTCGTTCGGCGCCGGCGACAATTTCGGGATATGATCTTGACCCCCTGGTTCTTGTCGGAGCGGGGCAAAATATTCTCAATTTTCATTTCACGGACAACTCTTCCAATGCCGCTCTTTTTATTACTTCGGCTCTCGGTTCCATCAACGAACATCTCGAGGCGGTTGAATCTCAAGAAAACGAAGAAACCCAGGGAGAAGGAGAAGCAGTTCCCAGAGACCGCCAGAGAACCCTTCTTTTATCGCCTGACGATATCACCCCGGAGAACATGCAGAACCTGTCTCAAAATGCCGCCGATGCCACAGGCTATGTTTATGAAGTCACAGGTCAGACAAACCTGGAATGCTACAAGTCGGTGATGTTTCCGTACCTGGCTGTTGACGTCACAGGCGTTGGCGAAAACAAATCGGGAAATTACCTGATTAAAAAAGTCACTCATGAAATTGATAAATTCGGGTACCGGCAATCTTTTACTTTGGTGCGAAATGGCGTCAGCGTATCGGATTCAATGGCCGCGATACCGGGAAGCGAGGTTATTTGATGAATCCAGCAACCGAAGATCTTCTGATTGACGTAAACGAACGGGTGAAGGGCCGTTTTTTTGGTAAGTACCGGGGTACTGTAACCGACAACAACGATCCCGACAAGATGGGCCGCATCAAAGCGAATGTTCCTTCCGTTTTTGGAGAAGAAATGGACAGCGGTTGGGCGTTCCCCTGCGTTCCTTTCGGTGGCGACGGCGAAGGGCACTTGACTTTGCCTTCGGTGGGTTCGCGCGTTTGGATTGAATTTGAAGGAGGAGACATTTCGCGGCCGATCTGGACAGGCGCCTGGTGGCTTCAAGACAAGATTCCGAAAAATGAAAGCGATACGCAAGCCGGTCCGGATTTGAAAGTAATTCGCACGAAAAGCGGCATCCTGATCTCATTTGACGATGAACAGGAAAGCCTGACGCTCTCGGACAAAAACGGCGCGAACATGATTACGGTTTTGTCAAAAGACGGTAAAATTAAAATTTTAGGAAAAACCAAAGTAGTGGTTGAAGCCCCGGCCATTGAGCTGGTTGAAGACTCAACCCATCCGCTGGTTTTTGGCGACGATTTACTCAATTACTTAAATCAAATTGTCAACATATTCAATGCTCATATGCACTCGGGACAGAGCAGCCCGTCAGGGCCGGTAACGCCGACCCCCCCGCAGCCGGCTTTTCAGGCGCCGCAACAGTCCATGCTATCGCAAAAAGTAAAAACCGGATAAAGGAATAAATATGGCATATAGTAAAAATACATTAGCGCGGTTGATCAACACAAAATTTAAAACCAAATGGGATAGTTCGCACGCGAATCCCCTGGAAAATTCGGGTAGAGCCTATGAAGACAGGATGATCCTTTTTGAATCCATTGCCGAAGCTGTGCTCGATCATCTGAACGCTCATGCCGCCAACTCAATGGAAATTAAACGTAGCGATGGAACCAACGCTTCAAATTACATTGATATTATTTTAAATCCATAAAGAACGGGTATGGCAAATTACGGAAAACATATTTCCTTTCCTTTTCGAGCCTCATCTGACGGCAAAATAAAAACCGTCGACGAATTAGAAGCTCATATCCGCGATGAGATTATTCAACTGGTTTTGACCGACCTGGGAGAGCGCGCCTTCGTGCCCGACTTCGGCGGTAACGTGAAACGCCTTGTCTTTGAGGGTGCGTCGAGCGCAACAGCGGGAATCGCAAAGGCGACCCTGGCTCAGGCTCTTTCCCGCTGGATGGGGCATCGGGTCATCATAGAAACACTGGAGGCAGGCCTTGCCGATTCTAAAATAGAAATCGAATTGCAGTATAAAATCAAGGGGAGCGGCGAGCGCAAATCTCTCCGGTTTGAAAAGGAGGCCGGGGCATGAATCGCATGACGCTCAATGAAGAGGCGCTGGCCAAACGCGGCGAAAAGCTGGCCGCTCACCGCAAACTAAACGGAATCGACTACGTCTTGGTAGAAATCGAAAAAATTAACGATGAAACTGTCGCTAAACTAACGATCCGCTTTTTTAATAATCATGTTCTTGGGGCTCTGCCAACGGATGCCGGCAATTTAAATGTCAAATTTACAATTACAAAAAGCGCCGGTTCCATAACAAACCAATACAAACGACCCGCTCCTGAAATTATATCGCCGGCGGTAAAATCGAGAAATCAACTGATTTTACTCGTGGCCCCAGCCGGCGATTACTCAACCTATACTCTTACTTTTCATGATGAAAAGATCGACCCTTTTTTCAGCTCAATCGATTTTAAATTCAGGCCCGGGTGTTTTAACAATAACTGCGCGCCCTCTTTTAAAAAACTGACAAAGCCTTCGGAAAATCCGAAAATCGATTATCTTGCAAAAGATTTTGAGTCCTTCAAGCATATGATGATCAATGCCATGAAAGAGCGCATTGCAGGGTGGGAACCCACCAGCGAGGCTGATTTTGATGTGATGCTTCTGGAGCTTTTCAGTGTGGCCGGCGATGAGTTGAGCGATTTCCAGGACCGGGTCATGAATGAGGCTTTCTTTACCAATGCCAGAAAAAGGGTCTCGCTGGCGCGCCACGCCCGCCTGGTTGACTACCATATTCACCAGGGCAACCAGGCTTCGGGAGTTCTCGCCGTTCAAGTGGACGAAAACTACACTGAGATGGAAAACGAAGGCTCTTTTTATGTAAAAGCTGCGATCCCGGATTTCATCTGGTTTCAAACTGCCGCGGAATACTTTTTTCACAAACACTTGAATCAAATTTCAATCCATACCTGGAGCGACTCAATTACCGCTTTAAAGGCCGGGGCGACAAGCGCCGATTTAAAGATCGATGCTGGCGTATCGGCACGGATTTGCGAGAAAATCAACGACGGTAGTATCAAACGGTTTCTTATCCGGGAAGAAATTTCACCGGCCACCGGAAAAGCCGCCGGCCGTGACATTGCGAAACGGCAAATCTTACATCTGCAAAAAAACGCCCAGGTGATTATCGATCCGTTGACAGGTAGCGATGTGCTTCGCGTTCACTGGGAAGGTACAGACGCTCTTTTGAACGATTATTGTACGTATATTGAATGTAACCGGGATGCTTCGGCAACCGAAACGGACACATCGCTCTTTTACGGAAATCTGGTCGATATCTTTTATGGCAAGCCCTCCTGCGATACTTTTCATCCTCCTTTAAGAGAGGGCGAATCGGCGCAAGACGATGCGCTGTACTACGAAATAAAAACAGACAACTCGGGAAAAGAGTACGTTCTATGTACTTTACAAAATCCTCTTTTGTATAAAAACACGCCTTTGGGCGGCGAAGTGCCGCCCCGTTCGACCTTGATGCTGAGCGTTGAGCTAGGCGGAGCCGGCGAAGTATGGGAAGAACGAATTGATCTGATCAACAGCGACTCAAATGACACTCACTTTGCGGTTGAAACCGACGAGCTTGGGGTAAGCCGACTTCGTTTTGGCAACGGCGCAAACGGAGCTCAGCTTGCCGAAAACGCAATAGTCAAGTGTTATTACCAGTCAGGGTACGGGCCCGATGGAAACACCGGAGCCGATTCACATGTAGAAATTGTTAAAAATGAAGAATTACCCAAATGTCTGCATGAATTTCTGCCTGCGTTCCACCCTGCTCCTGTTGAAAGCGTCCGGCTTCCTTTTTCTATCGACAATGGGCGAGCCCCCGAGCCGGCCGCCGAAATTATTCGTAAGGCGCCAGAAGCGTTCAAGGCTCGCCAGCTCCGCGCAGTCACTTTAAACGATTATATCAAGCGCGCCGAAGAGTTACCCGAGGTATTTAAAGCGGCGGCCAGATACGGCTGGAGCGGCAGTTGGCGGGTAGTGCGTGTGGTGGTTGACCCCGCCGGCTCACTGGAGTTGAGCCCGGCGGCATACCGCAAGGTGTATCGCCATCTCAATGCGGTCAAGTTGATTGGCGACGATCTTGAAATTCGCCCTCCGCGTTTTGTTCCGCTGCGGATCAAGGTCTCGCTTTGTCTGAAACCGGAATTCTGGAAAGAAGATATCGAATTTTTACTCGCTCAAACGTTTTCGGACAATTATACCGATGATGGGCGTCTGGCTTTTTTTCACCCCGACCAATGGACATTCGGGCAACCGCTTCGCGCCTCTCAAATCATTGGCGAGATCATGAAATTTCCCGAAGTCGATCATGTGATTTTGGTAGAGATGAAAAAGCGTTCTCATGTAGAGAGTTACAGTAAGATCATTACGGTAGGCGCAGAAGAGATCATTCTGGTGAAAAACGACCCGTCGCATGCCGAACTGGGAACCATCACTTTTGATATCCGGGGAGGCCGCAGGTGAGTTCGACGCTTGAACCTGGTTCCAAAATGTGTAAGAACGACTGCCTGGAGCCGGGCCGTTTTCCCGAAAAGATCGATAACAGGCCGGGGCTTTCTACCATTGATTATCGCATTGGCGACTACTCTTCCATACGCGAATTTTTGCTCAAAAAAATCGATACTATTCCGGCGCTATCCGGGTGGACATACCGCTCATCCGATGACCCGGCGATTGCCCTTCTGGAAGGGGCGGCAATTCTTGGCGATATTTTAACATACTACCAGAAACTCTATGCCAATGAAGGATATCTTGTTCCAGCGAAGTGGCGTGAAAGTATCTATGACCTGGTACGTTTGACAGGGTACATGCTTTCACCCCCGGTTGGTGGGCATGGATACTTTAACTTTCTAGTCAAAGGAGAAAAACCGGTATCGATTCCGGCAAATTTTCCGCTCCGCGCCAGACTCGAAGGCCCGGAAAAACCGGAAGCTGATTTTGAAACGCTCTCCGATATTACGGCATGGCCCGAACTTGGCGACTTTCTTCTATACCGTCCGGTCAAGCACGCTATGATCTCAAATGGAACTTCAAAATTTATGATTTATGGCGAGGTAGACCTGAAAGAGGACGACCTTCTTTTTCTGGGCAAGCCGTCTGATCAGCCAGGTATTTACGAAAAAATGCAGATTGTCCATGTCAAAAAGGTAAAGCCGAAATTTGGCGGCCATGAAGTGACGATCACGGGAAGCTGGCAAAACAACGATGCGGGCGATACGCTGGAAGCGTTCAAGTTGAAGCGCAACTTTCGTTATTTTGGTTATAATGTTCCCGAAGAAGTTCCCATGATACAAGCTGACGGCATGGTGCAGATGTATAAAATCTATGATGTGGACCCTGATAAAACAAAACGTATGCAACATGATACCCACGGTAGCTGTGAAAACTGGCTATTGGAAAATTTATTGCCCGGGGCTCATACCGTTTTTCAAGCCGATGGAAAAATTGAAGGTATATCGCCGGGAGCCGAAGTTCTTCTGACAGGTAAGATCAATGACCTCGATGATAATCTCAAACGTGTTGATCCGGAACAGCTTTCCCAATCGGAAAAATTTATGATATCAAGGCACACGGTCTCCGGTATTGAACATTTCCATAACAAGAAAGCCAGTGTTGAGGGCAATTGCACTAAATTTCTTTTAAACGCGCTCGGCTCCGATGAGCTGATCCAGGTGGGGGTCGCGGCTCTAAAAGATAGAATCACCGTCAACATTCGTACCGCACAGCTTTGGGAAATCGCCGGCGGGAAAATGGTTTTAAAGGGCGGCTTTGTCAACGATGACGATTTTAATGACGCTACCACTCTTTATTATTACGGAACCTTTGCTTCATATCAGGCGCTGCATAACAGAATGATTGCGCTGAAACGGGGCAGTCTCAGCGAGCAGTTGACCGGCTCTATTGATTTTTCCGCAGATGAGTCGTCCGGAAAAGAACTTTTCTATCCGGTTCATTTTTTGCCGGTACCCGAAAATTTTGGACTGGAAGATTTCCCCCTTGAAGCGCCCGATGTCGCAGCCTGCGCCAACCTGGTCTATGCCGCCCAGGGGAAAAGCGAGAAAGAAAAGATTCTCGGCAACGGAGATTCGAGCCAGGTTTTTCAAACGTTTCAGATTCCCAAAAAGGCATTAACCTATCATTTGCAGAGCGACGCCTCGCCGCCGGAGGTTCCCGAACTCCAGGTTTATGTCAACGATATCGAATGGAGTCTTGTTTCTTCCTTGTATAATCAAAAACCCAAAGATGAGATATATATTCTTCGCCGCGACCACAAAGGGGTCAACTGGATTCAGTTTGGCGACGGTAAGACCGGCGCGCGCCTGCCTTCGGGCGTCAATAATGTCAAAATCAAATATAAAACGGGGACCGGCGCCTATGGACCTTTGAAAGAAGAGAGCAAGGCACAGGCTTCGGCTCCCTTGAAGTCCTTAAAGGAGATTGGCCTGCCGGGGATTATCTCGGGCGGCGCAACGGAAGAGAGCGGCGAAAACGCCCGCTTTACTGCGCCGGGCAAGCTGCAGAGCCTGGAAAGACTGGTGAGCATTCAGGATTATGAGTCCGAAGCGATGGCAATTGCCGGGGTGCTCAAGGTGTCAGCGCGTTGTGTGCTTTATCATGGAGCTCCTTCCATTGTCATGACTGTCTTGATGGAACAGGGCCGCAGCGCCGAGTTTCGCTCGGTAAAAGAGAAGATCCAAAAGGTCAACCAAAGCAAGGGGAGCCTTCGTCACAGTATTCAATTGGTTGAGGCGAGCTTTAAATATGTTTATCTCGATATCACTATTTTCATTGGCTCAAAATACCGCCAGGACCTGGTTGAGCCTGAACTGGTGAAAAGTCTCGGCGCTAGCGTAATCCTGGAAAAAACCGGTATTGTTGAAAACCCCGGTCTCTTTTCTTTGCAAAGGCGAAATCTTGGCCAGTCCGAATATCTCAACAATGTGGCGGCGGTAATGCAAAATATAGAGGCTGTGGAGTGGGTCGAAGTTAACTGCTTTGGCGCGCTCAGAGAGACGGACCCGGAAGACCTTCTCACAGCGCGAAATGGCGGTGAAAAACTCGATAAAATCTTTTGTAACAACAAAACGCTCCTTATTCTGCACAAAGAACATCTTAAAATCAATTTTGCTTCGGGAGGCACCGGTCATGAGTAAAGTACGCGTACCCCTCTATGAAAGGCTTCCCGAGATCTACCGCACAAAAGACGCCGAACAAAATTACCAGCTCAAAGGGTATCTTTCAATATTTGAAGAGATGTTTTCCGAAATCCATCGAAACATCGAAGAACTCTATGACGACTTGTTTATCGAAAGCTGCGCCGAATGGGTTATCCCGTACATTGGCGATCTTCTCGGAACAAGCCGTCTCAAAGGCGACCCCTGGACCCTTCGCGCCGATGTGGCCCAGACAATCAAATTGAGACGGCGAAAAGGAACAATTCGCGCCATTGAATTGCTGACGTATAATTTAAGCGGCTGGGGCGTTCACTGTGTCGAGCTTAGAGATCTTTTAGTCCGAAACCAGCATATAAATCACCAGCGTCCTGATGCCGGCGGCGACCCGCCTTACCAGTATCCTTCGGATAAAAATAATGTATATCCGATTGATTCCATACACCGGTACATTCCGAACGGAGGGACTGTTCCCTTACGCCAACGAGAGTTACTCTCTTTGCTGAATACGCCATTCGATTCATTTGCTCATACGGTAGATACAAAACCGGTTCAGTTTGGTAAGGTAAGTTATAATGTTCCAAATCTTGCCGTTTATTTTTGGAGATGCCGCGATTACCGAATAACAATGGTGCAACCGGCCCATCTCAAACCGAAAAAGAGGGCCGAGACTGATGCCGTACGCCAACTTAGATTTTATGCGAATCCGTTGAGAAGACAGGAAAGGCTGTTTACTATCGGTAAAATTATACCGGATCAAAAGTCGGGCGGGATTGAAGATATCGAATCGATGCCCGGACCCATGCCAACGGAAATTCAACCCGGCGAAGATACCTGGATTACTCCGAAAGATTTTTTTAGCATTGATAGTTATGATCCGCAGTCTATCGAAAGTAAAATGTCGGATGTTTCCGGAATTAGTTTTCAATTGCATGTTCCGAAATCCGTTGTGCCCGGCGGGGCAAGTAACAACGCCAATCAAAATCTTGCCGATCATAATGACGATCGTAAAGTTCAATTAAAATACAATTTTCGAACCGCAAACCTTACTCATTGGCATGAAGAGGCAAAAAATGACGAAATCATTGTGGATCCGTGCAATGGCAGATTCGTTATCGGGTGTGACGATGATACAGAAGCTGATGAGTTGCTTCAACATCTGTTGGTCACGTATGCTTATGGCGCTCCCGGACCGGTGGGCGCGCATCCTGTCTCGCGCGCAAGCATACCCGCCAGGCTTTATGGCGATAAGACGCAACAATTATCCGTTCAATGGGATGAGGGAGGCGAGCAAGCTTTAAGCCAAGCGCTTGATCATTGTTTAGCTCTTAAGTTTGAAAATAAACCCACTGTAATTGAAATTACTGATAGTCGAACGTATGAACTCGACATCGGTAAAATTGCTCTTAAAAGTTCTTTAATTATACGGGCAGCCGACAACCAACGTCCTGTTCTAGTGTTGAAAAAACCGTTACGGTTTTTACCGCATAACGATTTACTCAATGGGTTTGATAATCATTTAAAATTAAAAAACCTCAATGTTAAATTGGAAGGTCTATATATTACAAGCCCGAAAGGACGAAAATTTGCCCTGATAACCCAGGCCGCATTAAATAGTCTGGATATCTTAAACTCTACCTTGGTTTGCGGGCAGGATTTTAGAAAAGCGTCCCTTGACTCGATAGAACCAAACCCAACCCCGCGCCGTAAGCCTTTTGTACATTGCGCTTTAAAATTAAACGAAAAATATGGTCTATCTAAAAAATTTGCCGAAACGCCCGAAATCCTGATAATAAACTCAATTACAAGTTCTTTGAAAATTGATTCCGGTTATGTAATCAAGATCAAGGATTCGATGATTGACGCTTATATCGATACGCGCGAATCATCCAAGGTTCATGCCAATACGATTATAGCTATTGGCGGAGCAAAACATAAATTTGCTCCGCATGCGATTCTTAACGGAGTTACAATTTTTGGCAATGTCCTTTTAGAAAGTATAGAAGCTTCGGGAGTCATTTTCAATAATGAATTGGATATATATAATAACCAAAAGGGTTGTATTAAATTCAGTTATCTTTTGAAAAAATTCAACCGTTTACCGCAGCATTATGCCTGTGTGTTCGGCCAATCGGAGAGAGAAGAAATACAAACCCGGTTAGATTTTAACAGCGTACAATTTGGCGCTGCCACATACGGACAGTTAAGCTTTGCATGCGACCGGCGTATACGCGAAGAAGGCCCCGGAGAAGATTCCATGGGCGCGTTCGGATTTTTACAGGAAGCGCATAAATTAAAAAATATAAAAACCCGTTACCGTGAATTTATGCCCATTGGAGTCAGGCCGATCTTGATACCGGCTGATACAATGGATCGGTGCAAAAACAGGAGTAAAAAATGAAGGGCGACTTTTCAAATTGGGATAATAGCGAACTGCAAAAAAACTACCATGGTTCGTTGCAACAACAAGGTAAAGTTTTTATCGATGAAGACTTTAACTCCCAGACAAGAATTTTTCATGAACGAGATCGAATTACCGCTCTTGATTCATTTGGAAAGGACATTGTTGCGGTTCCTTCCATAAAACCGGAAAGCTTCCTGGTTAAATCGGCTGCGATCATAGAAAAGAACGTTCTGTTATCGGTTGTTCCCGGGCGCGTATGGGTAAACGGGAACTTGGTATATCTGAACCGTGATCATACTTACGATCAAGTCGGCGGCACAATTGAACGCCGGGTTACATTGAACAAATGGAGCGATTCATTCGATGGCTCTGTTCAACCCGGCAAAAAATATGCCGTTGTGTTATCCTTATGGCATGAAACTTTATCAGCCTTTCAGGAAGACTCGCTCATGGAACCTGCGCTGGGTGGAATCGACACTACGGAACGATTGATTATCAATACGGCCTTTTGTTTATTGCCTCTCGAAGACAATGAAAATTGCCCCGATATGGCGGAGAAATTTTCGGATGAGTTGTCCGGGAAAGGTACACTTACCGTAGAATTTCCGCAAGAAGGCGACAGCGATCCGTTATGCCCGATGCAATTTACGGAAGGGTATTCCGGGTTTGAACATTATCATTATCGCATAGAAATTGCCCGTACGGATAACTTTCAAAGAAAACCTTATTTTAAATGGTCCCGTTATAATGGGGGATTAGTTGGCAATGGAAATATTGAGAATAAAACAATAGAAATTTCAGGCAACCTACAGGCCATTGAATCTGTAGCGTCCATAAATGACGGGGCATTTTATCTGGAAATCGTTGAGTATGATTCATTGCTGGGCCATTATCGCGTGACCATGGGCGCTCAGTGTACGTATGATAGCGCGCAACAAAGTTTAACTTGGACGGAACCGATGTATACTGATCCGGTTGCAGTATTATATGACGAAAGCGGCAATGTTGTTCGCGGAAAAGTTTTTTTCAGGTTATGGGATGGAGTTGAACAAATTAACGATTATACCTCGCCGGAAGGAAAGATTTTAACGAACAGCGGCCTCGTTGTAAAATTGGAAAATCCCGTTGATGACAATTATTCTCCGGGCGATTATTGGAATTTTAAGGTATATGCCGATGAAATGAGCGGCCATTCTAATTTTCCCAATCGACGAAAACCGGAAGGTATTCATTATCATCGCGCGCCGCTTGCCATTTTACAATGGCCTGAAAGTCAAAGTACAATAGAATTTATTTCTAAAGCAAAATGGCCCATTCTGGATTGCCGCGAAATATTTCGGCCGTTAACGGATTTAAAACTCAGGGGATGTTGCAGTTTTCGAGTAGGAGACGGAATACAAAGCCAGGGCGATGTTAATTCTATCGAAGACGCTCTTGATCTTTTACCTGACACGGGGGGAGAAATCTGTCTTCTGCCGGGTACTCATCGTACTGGCGCGAAGATTCAAAATTGCCAGAATATTGTTATCAAAGGTTGCGGTAAAGAAACCATGGTCGTGCCAAAAGAAAACGATACCGAGCAAACAGAGTCGATATTTACGATCATTGATTCTGAAAACATAACTCTGGAAAATATGAATCTCGTATGTATCGATGAGCCGCCAATCATGTTGGTAGATACATCGCAGGCAAATCCGGAAAGTGAAACGGAACAGGCCGCTGCGTTAAGAGAGATCAAGATTCTAAACAACCGCATCATGGCGTGTCAAAGCGCCATAAAAGTAATCGGCGGTTCGGATATTTATATTGTTTCGAATCAAATCAGAATGCTTGATCGCGAAGACGGAAAAATCGCAATTTATGTAAAAACAGAGAACTGCCGGATTGAAAAAAATGAAATCAGAGTCATACCGGCCCAGGCCGCTCCGCCAGAGGAATCGAATATCCCGAATGAGCAATCTAATCCTGCCAATATTTGCGCCAACCCTTTTGAGTTTTACCGAAGCAGATATCTGCAGCTGTCGTTCCATTGGTTTTTTCTGTTTAAGCCGGACTTTTCTTTTCTTTTTGAAATTATAAACGAAGAGAAATGGAAGGCTCCCGGCGGTATACAGGTAGGCGGCGCAAGCAATACAATCAAGATAAGCGACAATGTGATCGAAGGCGGAAGCGGAAACGGAATTACGTTGGGGGATGGAAGTTTATTGTCAAACACAACGTTTGACGAAGGCACGATTATACAGGAAGAACCCAGCGCAGAAAATTTAATTGCACTTGCTACGGATTCAAATACCGACATCAAGGTTATATGCAATGATAGCAGTGGAAAAGGGGTTGCTAATGTTATAATGAAATTATATGAAATCAGCGGGGATAATTTTAAATTCATAAAAACCGTTACAACGGATGTCAATGGAGTATATACTTATACCAATGAAGCGCAAACTAAAAAAATCTATGGAGTTCAACTCGTAGATTCACGCTACAGTGTGCTTAAAACCGATTATCCTCTTAGGCATGTTGTAACACATGTCCCCTCTAACCCGGATGCTGAGGTAGTAATTACACTTGCACTTGCGATTCAAGACATTGAAACCGAAAACACCTATTTATATGATATTGTAGTTGAAGAAAACTTAATCAAGGCGATGAGTTTAAACGGCATCGGTGGATCGCTTTCAGCCGATCTCGCCAAAATGTCTAAAGAAGAATTCGCTGAATTTGAAAAGGTGACAATCAATAATCCGGTTAATATTTTAATGAAACAGGTTATTGATAAAGTTATCATTAGAGAAAATCATATTTTGAATTGTGCAACCCATGATTTTAGAAATGACAGTATTTATTCTTCCGGTTATTTTAATTTAGGCGGAATAGCCTTATCGTATTGCAAGTCTGTGGTGATCCATGACAACACAATTGAAGAAAACGGGCTTAGCCACAAGTTACCTCTTTGCGGAATATTTGTAACCGGAAACGGAATTGAAATAAGTCGAAATCAAATACTCAATAACGGGCCTTTCGATAAACGAATTGTAGCGGTAACCGGCGGACTAAGAGGGGGAATTGTAGTGCAAAATCTCGTAAGATCGAACTCGCGTACGACAATGAAGAACGCGTTAATCTCGATGGAAAATCGATTGAAAATAAATCATAATGGAAAAGTCAAGGTCGCCAATAATTATGTTTTACAACCCTATGGAATGGCTTTGTTTATCAATGCATCTGCCGTGGATATTTCTGTTGAAAACAATTCGTTTCATTCCAATCTAAATGTCAATCAATCCTTCGGAACCGTACAAATACAACAAACTCCGGGGTTCTTGCCATCTCCCAGAGGATACATTTTGCATTTTATCAATAATCAAACGCGCCTGGAGCTCTCAACAAATTGTACAACGTCTCAGAATTTACAATCTTGCGGCGATATCGGTTTTTTTAACAATCAATCTATTATTGAAAAGTATGATGACAAACTTGAAACCAATACTGTATTGAATGCCGAAACAATTAGAGCTAGCGGAAACAGATTATTGGAATTAAGAAAAACGGTACCAGCAACAATTTTAATTTAAATGGAGTATGATGTTATGGATTTTATTTTTCAGACAATTACAAAAGCGGAACAAAGTTTTCAAGATTTATCCTATTTAGCGGAACAACTTCGTGTTAGTCAAGAAAGATTAAACTTACCTCTGATTCTGCAGCCTGGGTTTTGGGGTTTACTGCCGGATTTAACCTTCAGTGAAAGAACCAAGCCTTTGTCTTTATACACAAAGGCGGAGACACTCAACAATACCAGCGACAACCAGGGCGATCACTGCATTATTGCGGAGTGCGCTACCAGCATACCGCCTATTGCAAATAATAATATCGATCTATCGAACCAGGTTATTCAAAAGTGTGAAGAAGATGGCGATTAAGTTAAAAAGATTCATGGCCCAAAAAATATAGGCTTAACCCAATGGTCCATAGCAGCAGCGGATATTAGCTTCAGCGAAAAAACAGGATGCCAACAGCAGCGCCCCCACAGCCGGTCTCGCTCGAATCAAAAAATGAGTCAAGAAACGGCGGCGCGCACAAACCTGCAAACAAACAAGAGAAGCCGGCAAAGGCGCCATTGCTACAAGAACCGTTGATCCGGCGCACGCTTGCCTGCCCGTGCGGGGGCGGGTGCCCCGAGTGCCAACGCAAACAGGCTCAAGGCATCGGCATCCAGGCCAAACTTAAAATCGGCGCTCCAAATGATAAATACGAACAAGAAGCGGATCGCATAGCCGATCAGGTG
>JBNLDQ010000022.1:0-14388 GCA_050304475.1 Turneriellaceae bacterium
TTAAAAAGTATTTGAATCCGCGGGGTGATTCGTTCTGGTTTTATTTGGGTATCAAATTGTTCGAAGATGTGGAATTCCCCACCATAAGCTCATCACATCAACAATTTATTTTCAAAAAATTTCAAAAATCCGATTACTTTTAACCAACCCGCATTCAATAAGGAAGTGCAATTATTAATATGATCTATTAAAAAGGCTTTAGAAAGCAGGGCTATTTCCCACAGTCGAATTACCACAACCAAACCACAAGGAGAAGCCCTGCAATGAACGCCATCGACAAAGGTAAGAAAAAAGTCTACAAACATTTAAATATATTTGAACGTGAGGAAATCGCCGTTCTCCTCACATCAGGTTATTCACGCAAAGAAATAGCCGAAGCGATTGGAAGAAGCCCATCGACTATTGCAAGAGAACTTCAAGAAATACACCGGATGTTTACAACGTCAAGTACCGGGCCAACAGAGCTCAACTAAGAGCTGATACCCGAAGGGAATCGCTATACCGCAAGCCCCGCTTAATATCCCTGAAGATTCGAAAATATGTGATAAGGAAACTCAAAGCCGGCTATTCACCGGAACAAATCGCCGGTAGAATTACCAAGGACCTCCCTGGGTGTTCAACAAATTATGAATCGATTTACCTCTATATTTACCAAGAGCCGACCCGATTTAGGTGAATACTTAATCAGAGCGACCGGAAAGCGTCGCAACCGGGAGTCAAGAAAAGGAAAACGGGGTACTATCTGTAACCGAGTAATGATCGTGCAAAGGCCGGAATCAATTAACCATCGCGAAGAGCTAGGTCATTGGGAAGCCGACATGATACTTTCCAAAAAGAGTAAGTCAGTGCTCGTGGTGGTTCGCGAGAGAAAACTTTTATTGATGTTTATTCGAAAAGTTCCAAAGAAAACGGCCTATAATGTGCAAATGAAGATTGTACAAATGCTCAAAAGAATCAGATCCGATTTGGTACTTTCAATCACCCTTCGATAACGGCTTGGAGAACGCAAACCATGAGAAGATAGCCAAAGCCTTGCGTGTAATACCTGTTTTTGTAACCCATACCGAAGTTGAAAAAAGGGTGGTGTTGAAAATCGTATGGGGCTTATTCGAAGAGATCTACCTAAGAAAACAGATTTCCGCTTGATCCCGGATCGCCTTATTCGATTAATTCAAAGCAAGTGGAATAATCGACCAAGGAAATCACTAGGTTTTCTAACGCCTTCAGAAGAAATAAAAATTGCACTTGGTCATTGAATGCGGGCAAGAAAAAAGTTGTCATGGTATTTCTATTCAAATCTATATCAAAATGGGGCAAAAAGTTACATCGATCCGAGAGATTAGATCATCATTTCTAGATTTTTTTAAGAATCAAAAACACCTAATCAAGCCCAGTGGTTCATTAATTCCATTGGGTGATCCAACCTTATTATTTACTACTGCAGGAATGGTTCCGTTTAAAGATTATTTTGCAGGAATAGCCGTACCGCCTCAAAATCGAATTGCGACAGTTCAAAAATGTTTTCGAACTACCGACTTAGAAGAAGTAGGAAAGACCAAGCGGCATCTCTCTTTTTTTGAAATGCTAGGCAACTTTAGTTTCAACGATTATTTTAAGAAAGAGGCAATAGAATTTGCATGGGAATACACAACAAACTTTCTTCCTTTTGACAAAGAACAAATTTGGGTCAGTATTTTTCTAGATGACGATGAAGCATATGACCTATGGACAAAACACATTGGTCTTCCGAGCAATAGAATAGTACGGCTTGACAAAGCTGACAACTTTTGGGGACCCGCCGGAGCAACAGGGCCTTGCGGACCCTGCAGTGAATTATACCTGGATAGAGGACCTGAATATTCTTGTCACGGAGATCCTTGTCAACCGGGAGACGATGGCGAACGTTTTATGGAATTTTGGAACCTTGTCTTCAATCAATTTGATCTAACTTCTTCAGGCAAATACGAACCCTTAAAACAAACTGGAATTGATACCGGGGCTGGTCTGGAAAGACTAGCAACATTAGTGCAAGGAGTCGATTCAGTATATGATACTGACGAACTTGCCGGACTGAGAGACGAAGTTGCTAATATTTATCAAACTTCATACACTGGCGATAATATTACTCCCATTCGCGTGATAACCGACCATATACGAGCTCTATGCTTTGCAATGACCGACGGAATCCTGCCCTCTAACGAATCTCGTGGCTATGTCCTTCGCCGAATGCTTCGACGCGCTTTATTATTTGGAAGAAAAATCGGCCAAAACCAACCTCAACTTTATAAATTAATACCCAAAGTAATATCCACTTACGGGTACTTTTATGAGGATCTTGGCAATAACGAAGAGCTTCTAAAAGACTACATTGAATCAGAAGAAAAAAGATTTTTGCAAACAATGGAAGCCGGTTTTGAAAAAATCACATCATTGATTGAAAGAACAAAAAACGGTGAATTTTCAAACATGATAATACCCGGAAAAGAAATTTTTCTTTTATACGATACATTTGGTTTTCCGCCTGAAATGTCATCTGAAATGCTTGAAAATGAGGGCATTGCAATTGAAATGAATAGTTTTCATGAAGAAATGGAAAAGCAACGAGACCGTGGAAAAGCCGCCTGGAAACCGGGAGAAACTTTAACAATACAAACTTCGGTGCAATCAAATTTTATTGGATACAATAGCTTGAAAACCGACACGGAAATATCGGACATAATTGTTGAAAACAAAAATGTCGACCAACTATCCGCTGCTACATTAAAAGATAATCAGGAATTTATTCTTATTGCACCCCAAACACCATGTTATCCTGAGTCGGGGGGACAATTAGGCGATGCCGGCGTAATAACCGGAGAAAACTTTACCTGCAATATCAATGACACTCAAAAATACGGAGATGCTATAATCCATATATGCTCGCAACTTTCCGGAACAATCCTGAAAAAAGATAGTGCGCATATACGCGTAGACGAAAACCGGCGCCGGTCGTTAGCTAAAAATCACAGCAGTACTCACCTGCTAAACGCATCGTTACAAAAACACCTTGGGGCTCATATTAAACAAAGCGGTTCAATGGTCCATCCTGATTATTTACGTTTTGATTTTACGCACCCAAAAGCAATGAACGAAGAACAAATTGAACTGGTGGAAAATTTTGTTAATGAAGCAATCCAAACCGGGACCAAAGTAGAAACCGAGGAGTTGCCCTTGGAACAAGCCAAGCAAAAAGGCGCAGTTATGACATTTGGGGAAAAATACGGCGATCTTGTTCGCGTTGTTCAAATGGGCGATTACTCTATGGAATTCTGCGGCGGAACCCACGTAACAGATATTAAAGATATTGAACTTTTTCTGATTACAAAAGAATCAAGTCCCGGAGCCGGAAACCGCCGAATCGAAGGTTTGAGCGGCGTCATGGCTAAAGAACATATCGAAAACACATATGTTGAAACTATGACTAGAATTGAGAGCGCGCTTCAATCCGCCGACCGGGAAAAATCGGAGCAATTAGACAAATTATCCGGAGAAATCAAAGCTCTGCGAGCGGCTTATGAAGAAAAAAACACTATTATTGAAAGCTGGCATAAATTAAAAAAAGCCGGGCAAACATTAAAAAACCTCGAAATTGCCATTAAAAAAGAACAAAAGAAAGGCGCAGTAGAAAAAGAGGTAAGTCAAGACACGATTGCCAACATTTTACAATCTGTTGAAGAAACCGGTAATACAAAAATAGCCACAGCAATAGTGAATGAAAGCATACCGTACATGAAGAAAATTGCGGATGAAATCAGAACCAGAGATCCGGACTTAATTTTAGCCCTCGCCGGCGTTTACGAAGACAAATGGAATTATCTATTGGCTACTACAAAGGGCTACGCTGAAAAAAATCAATTGGATCTTTCCAAACATTTGCAGAAAACAATTAACGAAATCGATGGAATCAAAGGCGGCGGCGGCGGGAAAAAAGAAATGGCACAAGGGAGCGGCATCTTCGTAGGAAGTTCCGACGGTATTCCCGAAGCTCTGCTCCAAAAAAGCGTTTCAAAAATAAACGCCTAAAAAAAACCGGGGTTTTTCAACCCCGGCCAATGTTTGAGAAAGGAGGAAGGAGAACAGTTGTTTGCTTGAAAGCTCAAACAAATCCAACTGAAATTCCAAGTCTATACAAGTTGAGACTTGTACATGAGTATAATTATTATAACAAATTTATGAATGTCCGTCAATTTTTTTTAATCAATTTTTGCGGCAAATATTTAAAGAGTTTTTTACCGGGCAAAACTACCGATTTTTGACTCTGTTCCGTTTAAAATTCTTTTTATATTCGACCGGTGTTTGATCACGACTGTAATAGCTAAAGACAGCAAAAAAAAGAAAAACGGTTCATTTTTTTCAAAATCAAAGAAAATAAAAAACGAAATAAGCAAACTAGCTACGGAAAGAATGGAAGAGAGAGAAACCATATGAGTAGTGGAAAGAAAAATAAAAAATATGATTAATCCAATGATCATCAGCGGCGGAGAAATAGCAAGCATGATACCGCCTGCTGTCGCGACTCCTTTACCGCCGCGAAAACGCAACCAAAGAGGAAACATATGACCTATTACCGCGCAAGCGCCAATGAAAAACAAACTATATATTTGACTTTCATTGACCTGAGTCCAGCGTTGCGCGAGAAAAACCGGGACATAACCTTTGGCAATATCAATCAATAAAACCAAAACCCCGGCTTTCGGGCCAAAAATACGAAAAGTATTGGTTGCGCCTACGTTACCTGAACCAAACTGTCGAATATCGATATTTTTAAACCGACCGACAATATATGCCGTCGGAATCGAACCGATAAAATAAGCAAATACAGAATACAAGATAACGTTCAATGAAAAAATCTCGCTAAAATTCACAACTTCATTAGATAATTATTGACTTTATATAGATTGTCAATCATAAATAATCGGTGAATATATCCCCCATGATAAATAGTATTTTTGAAAATGCCGCTCCATTGTACGCAATAGCAGACGCTCAAACCTGCCACAAAAACAATATACACCCCGTGGACTTTTCAAAAGCGTTTTTTGAATCTGGCGGGCGCCTTTTACAATACCGCGACAAAATAAACAATCGCATAACGCAAAAAAATACCTGGGAAAAAATCTGGAAATTAAGCCAACAATTCAACGTGGCGCCCGTTATCAACGATTATATCGAAATAGCCAGAGAATTCCAAGCTCCCGCGCATATTGGACAAGACCAAAAATCCGAACCGGGCCTCTATTTCGGACGATCAACGCATAATATAGGCGAAGTCATCGCCGCAGCGCAAGAAAACCCTGAACCGGCTTATATCGGGCTGGGGGCCATGTTTTCCAGCTCTACTAAAAAGCAAGTTCCGGTTTTTGACCGGGGGACAATGACATCAATTTTTAAGCAATGGAAAAAACCGGTTGTATATATTGGCGGAATTACCCTGGAGAACTTTCATTTGTTAGCTAAAACGCCGTCTACCTATTATGCTATCATAAGCGATTTTTTTTCAAAAGTTACCGGCGGAGATTCCGGCGCGCAAGTTATACGCCACATCGAACAATATACAAAATCTTTTCTTGCTAAAACAAACGATAATTGAATTTTCAATAATCTGGCGTCATTATGGCCGCATTACTGAGGATTTTCATATTGCTTTAAGTAGCTTTTCCACCAAGTTAAAGAGCGTTGTTCCGGTAAAATCGTCTGGATATCTCTGATTAATTTATCAATATTTATTTTCGCCAGTTCATTGCTCGACCTATAAATATAGGGATTTTGCGTTGGCACAGAATTTTTGGTCCAGAAAACCTCTTCTTTTAATTTTTCACCCGGCCGAATACCGACAAATTCAATACCTATTTCTTTATATGGCATATGCCCGCTCAGCAAAATTAACCTTTCGGCCAACCCCAGAATTTTCACGGGCTTACCCATATCCAAAGCAAGAATATCGTCGCCCTTGGAAACGGAAACCGCATGCAATACCAAATTCACCGCTTCGGGAATCGTCATAAAAAAGCGCTCCATTTCTTTGTGGGTAATTGTTAGCGGACCTCCTTTTTGAATTTGCTCCCAAAAAAGCGGGACCACCGAACCGGAAGAACTCAGCACGTTACCAAAGCGAACCGAAACCGCCTCAAAACGACCGCCTTTCCCTTTAAAACGGCGATACATATTGTAAACAATCAGTTCGGAAATTCTTTTTGTTAACCCCATTGTATTTTCCGGAGATACCGCTTTGTCCGTTGAGATATTTACAAACTTTATTTCAGCATGTTCGCCGGCTTGCTTTAGATATTCCGTTGCGCAATAAAGCAAATTGTACGTACCGATAATATTGGTATAAATGGCTTCTTTAAAGTTTTTCTCCATCAAAGGAACATGCTTGTACGCCGCCGCATGAAAAATAATTTGCGGTTTTTCAGATTGAACAATTTCCATGATTCGCTGTCGGTTACCTATATCGGCAATATGGCATTCGGCCCGTTTATTTGCCAATATCTCTTTGTCCCATTCGTAAATCCCGTGTTCGCTTTGATCCAGCAAGACAATGCGGCTTGCCCCTAAAGAGATAATCTGCCGCGCAATTTCGCTTCCAATAGAACCGGCCGCACCCGTGACCATTACCCTTTTTCCGGAAAACAATTCTTTCAACGGCTCCGGGCTCAGTCGAATTTCCGGCCGTTGAATTAAATCTTCTATACGCAAACTTCGAATGTCGGGCATGATATGTTCAAATTTTCTCGGAACCACTTTGTACAAAATGGAGTTATCCCGAAGCGTATCGATAACTTCTTCGAGGTCAATCGCCCCGGCGGGCATGGTCAACCATATTTCGCTGGCGCCATAACGGTCTACCAGTTGCTTGATATTTTTACCGTCTTCTATTTTATAAGGACCGATGCGACTCCCGATTTTTTTTTCATCGTTATCTAAAATTGCGGCGATATGATACCGCCCGATGATATCGGACGCAGTCAGTTCTTGTAAAAGATGCATCGTAACGCTACCGGCGCCATAAATAAAAACCGACTTCTCGCCTGTTTTCTTTTTGATGTGTTCCGGGTTTAATTTGAAATACCACAAGATACGATTCAATAAAAGCAGAAAAGCCAGAGCCAACGCCGCGATTAAAGTTTCCCATGACGTTTGCCAGGAAAAATGAAAATTTGCGTAAGAATAAAGAAAAACCGTACCGCAAGAAAGAGAAAAAAGTACTTCAAGGTGATAGAGGTTCATATACTCCCACCCCGTTTTGTAAACGCCCGCCATAACAAAAATGAAAATAAACGAAACGGCAAACAAAATAGCCTGAAGCCACGATTCTGCAAAAAGCGAACCAATATTTATCGTAAAAAAATACCAGAAGAAAAACAACAAAACAAAATCAATGGTTTCTCGAAAATAGTATTTAATATTCATTGATCAACCAAACAGGCATTTTCAGGGTACCGTAATTTCGGTAAAAGGCTGAAACGCTTCCAATACAAATTCAGGAATGCGTATCGCTTTGGATCGTTCTATATCTACCGTAACAAACTCACCCAAAACGGACATGACCATTTCGCCTGTTTTTCCATGAACGCCATCCTGACGTATGTATATTCTGGCTCCTTGCATCTTTTCAATCCAGGTATAAATAATAACTTCATCATGGTGACGTAACGGGCGGCCATAACGGTACGAACCTTCCAGCCAGAATAAAGCCGTATTGCCTTCTTTCATTTTATCAAAAGAAAGGCCGGTATTATCAATAAATATCCACCGCGCTTCTTCGCTATAGCGCCAAATGATCGAGGGCGGAATCCGTTTAAAACCGTCGATATCAATATGCCTAACCGGAGTACGGTATTCGGAACGACGGCATGCTTCGCCGAATTCTTTTATGACCGGCATGGGCGGTCTTTGCGTTTTATCGGTTAACTCGGTATGTCCCGGCGGAGTCCAGACACTACTGTTTTTTTCAAGCCGGTGAAAATAGGTCATTGTTGCAACAGTCTCTTTGCTATTGGCGTTGCTAAAATTATGATTCCAAAAGGCTTCTCCGTTTGAATTAATCAACCACTCCGTATCAATAATAAGCTCTTGCTGTGCGATTTGCTGGCGGCGAAATTCTACGGTTGCCGCCTGAGGCTGAAGATGAATATCTTGCTGTATAATTTCTTCGTAAGAAAAACCCAATTGTTTTAAAATATCGTAGCGAGCTTCTTGCGCATAACGCTCATACGCCGCATTGTTAATATGCATTTGCGCGTCTAAATCGCTGATCATCAATTGAACGGAAAACCGGTGGAGTTTATTCATAGCCAGATAGGCAACATGATTTTCTCCGGGACTTGGTCAAGACAATAACAAGTTGATTTTGAAAAGTTTTTCAGCTCACAAATTGCAATAAAGTTCGCTAACAGCCCATAGTTTTTCGGCTACCGTCATGTCGGCGGAATATTCGGAAGCCTGGCCGGGTTTGTTTCCATCAAGATATTCGCCGGAGAATTCTTGCAGTTCGGGAGCCATCGCAGCGTAAACCAGCTTTTCGCCTCCGACCTTCGGGCTTTTCCCGAATTTACGAAAAGCAAACTGTAACAATTTAAAACTGTCACGCGCCAAAGAGGTGGATAAAAACCCGGGGTGCACGCTAAATGCGCTAATGCCGGAACCGCTTAGTTTGTTTGCCAAAAGGCGCGTATATAGGATCAAGGCAAGTTTTGATTGCGCATATGCGTGTCTGCCCGAATAATTGTTTTTAAATTCAATATCGTCAAAGTTGATTTTTCCCATATGCATACGCGAAGCGACGTTTACAATTCGCGCCTTTTTACCTGCTCTCAATTTTTTTTCTAAAAGAGAAGTGAGGTAAAAAGGCGCGAGATAATTTACCGCAAAAGTAAGTTCAATACCGTCAGCCGATGTTTTTCTTTTGGATTGCCAAACGCCGGCATTATTAATCAAAACGTCAATTTTATCAATGTCGTCCAATTCAGTTCGACAACAATACTGGATAGACTGCATAGAGCTGAGGTCGCAAAGCCGGTAATTTACTTGGTTCGAGGTGGCATTTTTTGCAATGATATCTTTGGCGATTCGGGCTTTTTCTTCGGTGCGGGCGAAAAAAATAATGTTGGCCCCCCTGGTTGCCAGTATCTTCGCTGCTTCCAGGCCAATCCCCGATGTGGCTCCGGTAATAAGTATGGTTTTATTGCGCATGATAATTTTCCCTGAGAATTGACAATCCGCCCGGAAATCCAAGTATGGATTTACGTTTTAAATCGTCAATTCCTTTGAGAATCATTGACCAGGTTTTAGTACGTTATGTCTGAAAACGTTAGTTTTATTGATTTACTATATAAGCGGCTGATAGATCGCTATGGCACGCCGGTTACGCCGCTAACTCATCGAACCAATGAACAGTTGGCGGTTGCCGTAATTTTATCAGCTCAAACAACGGACAATCAAGTCAATCGTGTAACGCCGGAACTTTTTAAAAGGTTCCCGGACATGAAGTCTTTGGGCGAAGGCAATATAAAAGAAATTGAACAGATCATATACTCAACCGGGTTTTACCGGGCCAAGGCGGCTAACATTAAAAAATTCGGTCAGATTGTTTCGGAAAAGTACGGCGGAAAAATTCCTGACACTATGGAAGAGCTTCTATCGCTACCGGGCGTAGGAAGAAAAACCGCAAATGTCATTATGGATTGCGCCTTTCATCGTTCCTGCGGAGTTGTTGTGGATACTCATGTAAAACGTCTTTCTCAGCGTTTCGGACTAACAAAAGAACAGCAACCTGAAAAGATTGAACGTGACTTAATGCAGGTATTGCCAAAACATATGTGGATAAATATTTCGTTATATATGATATATCTTGGCCGGGAATTATGCGTAGCCAAAAAACCGCATTGTGCGTCGTGTTTTTTAAATGATATTTGTCCGTCATCTACGGTTGAAAACCGGAAATAATTATAAACTGCAGATTGAGTGATAATAAGCCTATGCAGAAAAATCCGATTCTACCAATTTTACTAATGCTTTCAATGCTTCTTCTTCTTTTTCTCCGTCGGTAATTATTGTTATCTTACTGTCTGCCGAAAGAGCAAGCATTAGAATCCCCATGATACTTTTTCCGTTTACACGCTCCTCCCCTTTCTCTACAAATATTTCACAGGGGTATAGGTTTGCAATTTTTACAAACATCGCTGCAGGACGTGCATGCACGCCGCTGTCAGTACGAATAATAAGATCGGCTTTTTGCATTTCAGGAATTCTCCTTACTATTTAAATATAATCTCTCAGTAAAGTTTTTAGCTGCATGAATTCCCATTTCTTTTAAGCGGTGATTTTTTGCAGCTGTTTCAATTAATATGGGAATATTTCGACCGGGTTTAATCGGTATAGTTAACAAATCAATGTCAATATCGAGAATGGTTTCATATGCATTATCAATCCCAAGGCGGTCATATTCTTTATTTTCATCCCAATCTTCCAGCTGAATAATTAAATCAATTTTTTGGCTATTCCGAATTCCGCCTGATCCATAGAGTTCTCGAATATTGATAATTCCAAGTCCGCGAATTTCCATGTGATGGCCGATTCGATCGGACGAATAACCGTATAAATGCGCTTCTCCTATTCTAAGTACTTTAACGGCATCGTCGGCTATGAGTCGATGACCGCGCTCAATTAATTTCAAGGCAGTTTCGCTTTTTCCGACACCGGCTTTACCGGTTAATAAAATACCCACTCCGTATACTTCAATAAACACTCCATGCACTATGGTTCTCGGCGCCAATCGGTAATCCAAAAATTCGGAAATGATTTCTACTAGTTTATGAGTCTTATGCGGGGTAACAAAAGTAGGTATATTATATTGTGAAGCGCCTTCAATAAACATCTCCGGCGGTAAAATATTGTGAGTAAATATCATACATACGGGATTATGCTCAAAAAATTTTTGCTGGCGTTCTTTGAGAACTTCGGGAGAAAAATGATGAACGAAGGCGGATTCACCCCGCCCAAATACTTGAACTCGTTTTGAGGCAAAGTGATCAAAAAAACCGGCCATTGCTAAGCCTGGCCGGTTTATATCTGATTCAGTGATTACTTTTGTCAGGTCGGCGTCGGTTGTTAACAGGCGCAACCCTAGTTGTAAATTGGCATCCAGTATTTCATCGATTCGGATACCTTTGGAGTTCATTTTATGCCGGGCGTTTCAATGCTAACTCGCCACTTTTTGGATAAAACAGAACATTCATTCTGCGTGTATCCTCATTGACAAATGCAAAGTATTCCAGCGCATTTTCACGAATTTTCTCTACAGCTTCGGATATTGTTAAAATAGATAGCGGGTAAAGACTTTGTGAAATTTCTTTAAATTCTCCGTTTTTGAAACTGACCACTTGTTCATTGTATTCACCCATTTTTGTGGTCGGTGAAATCAATGAATAGTTACCATCAGGTCGCACAAATACCATAGAGTATTTTTTTTCTTCAATATGATGGAACATATGAAAGCGGTACTTCTCATTTTGAAGTTGTAAAATCGCTTCCGTATCAGTCATCGGTTTCACGGGCGCTTCATACACATGAATTGTTACTTCTTCTTTCGGAAAAGTAGCATCAAAAGAAGGCATGAAATCGCTCATCTCTTTTTTTACCGCTCGAGTGTCGATTTTTTTGTGATATTTATCTACTTGTGTATTTAACGTATCGGTAGCTAAATCAATAGACGCGTAAAGATCTTTATCCGATTTAGTCACATGAAACACGGTAGAATCTGCATGAACAGTAATTTCACATACTTGATTTTGACGCACCAGATTAAACCGGACATCAACGGATTCAATGTGATGCAGTCTTTCTTTTATCTTGCCTATTTTTTCGCTGCAATAATCTTTAATTGCACCGGTAGGCTCCAGGTTTTTAAAATAGTATGAAATTTCCATAATTATCCCCTGTAAATTATATACTTAATATTACGTATTTGATGCGCTTTAGGCAATAAATACTCTTCTTCAGTTTATGTTACCTTTCTTTTTTCTCGAGTCGGTATGTGTAGTAATTTTCTATATTTTGCAACGGTTCTTCGTTTTACAAATATCCCGCGCTTCTCCAGTTGTAAAACAAGATCGGAGTCGGAAAACGGAGAGTTTTTGTCTTCATTCTGAATAATTTCCATAATAGCTTTGTTTAAATCGTCAATTCCATAGTTTTCACCGGGTGCTGATTTTAGTTTTCTTCTAAAAAAAACTTTTAGCGGAAACGTACCGTAATCCGTCTGGCAATACTTATGCGAAACAATCCTGGATACCGTAGATATATGTAAATCAGTAGTTTCGGCTATATCTTTTAATCCCATCGGCATGACAAAGTCCGGACCTCGTACAAAGAATTCCGGTTGTTTGCTTAAAATAGCAGCGCCGACTTTGAGCATAGAATCTTTGCGATAGGAAATACTTTGTAATAGGTGATTTGCCTCGCGATAAAAACGAATCCATTTTTCGTCGGTTTTTTTTTGCTGAACCAATTCCGTTAGGTCCTGGTTTATCGAAAGTTCCGGTACCAGATAGTTTGTTACCTGCACGGTAATTTTATTATTGATGTTTTGATATATAATATCAGGATAAATATACCGGTTTTCTCTACCCTGAAAATTCACTGCGGGGTAGGGATTTAAAGTAGATAATTTTTTTATTTCTTGGTGTAAATCATTCAATTCAATCCGTAATTGCCGGCTTAATTCAGTTAAAGTTGTTTGATCAATTTCCGGAAAATGTTCATATGTCGATGATAATGTGATAATAATATCAAGTAAAAGGTGATTTTGCGGATATTTTTTTAAAGCTTGCCATTCAAGACTTTGCCATAAATCTTTAGCGCCAATTCCCGGAGGATCCAGTTTTTTTATTATTTCCAGGGCTCCATTCAGTTCTCTGTGCGAAAACCCGTTTTTTTCGGCAATAAGTGAATGCTCCTGACCGGTAAAACCATGCTCGTCAATAGAAGATATTATAATAGTAACAAGTTCCTTTTCAACGTCAGTAAAGTAAGAATCATGAAGTTGATTTAGCAAGTAATCCTGTAACGTAATTTCGCTTTTAGTATACGATTCAAATGAATCTATGGTTTGCGATTGATCTCCCGAAAGGTTTGATAAGTACTGAGAATAATTATCTTCAATATAATCGCCGGAATCATTTTCTTCTTCCAGAAAAGGATTGCTTTCCAATTGTTCTTTTATATACTCTTCCAACTCAATATGATTCATTGATAGAATGTTTAATGCTTGTTTTAATTGAAGCGAAATTCCCCGGCGCTGTTTTAGGCCTGGCTTTATTCGGAGGGCGGCGGTCATTATAATTTAAAGTCTTCCCCAAGGTAAATTTCCCTGGCTTTTCGATCTTTAATTAATTGTTGAGCATTACCTTCTATTAACACTTTACCTTCAAACATAATATATGCACGATCTGTAATTTTTAATGTCTCTCTCACATTATGATCTGTAATTAAAATGCCTAAGTTTTGTTTTTTTAGCTGTTCCACTATTTTTTGAATTTCTTTTACAGCAATCGGGTCGACTCCGGCAAAAGGTTCATCCAGTAATATAAATTTCGGGTCGGCAGCTAATGTACGAGCAATTTCGGCGCGGCGACGTTCGCCACCTGATAAGGTCATTCCTAATTGGTGTTGCACATGTGTTATTTCCAGTTCTTTTAATAATTGGTCAGTTCGATTCTTTATCTTTTTTTTATCATATTTTCTAATCTCAAGAATCGCTTCAATATTTTGACGTACTGTCAGTTTTCTAAATATGGAAGGCTCTTGGGCAAGGTAACCTAAACCCTTTCGAGCTCTTTTATACATGGGGATAAACGAGATATCTTCATTACCTAGAAAAATACTACCTTTTGTTTGTCTTACCAACCCCATGGTCATATAAAAAGATGTCGTTTTACCGGCTCCGTTCGGACCCAATAGGCCAACAACTTCACCTTGCGAAATACTAAATGAAACACCATTTACGACGTTTTTCTTTCCATACTTTTTAACTAAATCTGTTGCTTTTAAAATTAAGTTTTCTGTTTCTTTCGACTCATTGTTTGTACCCGTTTGATTTTTTTGATGTTTCATTTTTTGCACTATACGGGTAAGGCTATTCTTCATTTTTACAACGTTGGGCTGGGTTTCGTTTTGTCAAGATTGTTCTAAGTGAAATGAAGTTTCAAAAGTAATCGGATTTTTGAAATTTTTTGAAAATAAATTGTTGATGTGATGAGCTTATGGTGGGGAATTCCACATCTTCGAACAATTTGATACCCAAATAAAACCAGAACGAATCACCCCGCGGATTCAAATACTTTTTAA
>JBNLDQ010000023.1:0-32689 GCA_050304475.1 Turneriellaceae bacterium
GTGACCTGGACGGCCGTTGTGCAAGACGTCACGCGAGTGGATTTACTTTTTACCACTACGGCTGGCGACTACCGCGACGCCACCCGCCCGCCCCAGGCCACCCTGGCAGGCGGCGGCCTGCCGGTTTACAAATATGAGGTACCAGAAACGGTCGGCACATCCGGCCAGCTGCTGGACGGTGGTGCGGTCATTGAGTCAATCGCCTTGCCGCCTGTCTGCATTGGCTCGTGTACCGGCTGCCGTTTGGCGATACCGGGGGCGATAATTTCAATCGGGCGGGTCGCTTTTGCGTTAATCGGACCTTTCCCGTCAACCGGCTCGCCCAATGGGTTTACCACGCGGCCAATCAGTTCGGGACCTACGGGCACTTCGAGAATACGATTGGTTCTTTTGACCGTATCGCCTTCCCGCAAATTGAGGTAATCGCCCATGACCACAACACCGACTGAATTTTCTTCCAGGTTAAAAGCCAAACCGGTAACGCCATTTTGAAATTCGACCATCTCGTTGGCCATGACGTTTTTCAGTCCGTATACGCGAGCAATACCGTCGCCTACCTCCAGGACGGTACCGACCTCATCTACATCCAGGTCTTTACCGTATTCCGAAATTTCTTTCTTGAGTACGGAAACTATCTCATCTGTATTAATCTTCACTTTTAACCTCTTTCAAAATATCTTGATTCATTATTCCTGTATCAATGCCTGTTCATTGATTTGTTGAGAACCGATCCTGATTCTCCAATCTTTCAGGTAACGGCTTACCGAAGCGTCCCAGTAGCTGTCGCCCACTCGAAGAGCAATGCCCCCCAGGATTTCCGGTCTTACTTCGTTGGTTATAATAAACTCGAATTTATCGGCCTTCTCGTTTAATCCGAAACCGGATTTATTGTTCAAGATGACCTTTTCAACCAATTCATTGATCTTTTTCAGATCGGACGATTCAAATTCACGACTGACATATACAATTGGTCTGACTCTGTTAAACTTGATATCCACCAGCTCAATAAACGCGTCGCAGATATCAAGTAAAAACGGTTCGCGGCGTTTTTCCACCAGTACGTTCAGGAAGTTGGCGATATTCTCATCCACCTTTCCGCCAAACGCTTTTTTCAACTGGCTTTTCTTTAAGTCAGCCGGTACGCGCGGCGACTCAAAATAGCTCATCAAACCGGGTTCAGCCGAAAGAACATCACGTACGGATATTAATCCGGCTTCCATTTTTAACAGGTCTTTCTCGCCTATTTCGGCAAGTGCCTCGGCGTATTGGTATGCGACGCTATCCGTATTCATATCAGTTGTTGCTTTTCAGTTGTTCAAGCTCTTTGACAACCATATCACGGTGAACGCTTTTATCCAACCCGCCCTTCAGAACGGAAGATAAAAGCTGCATAGCAAGCTCAACAGAATAATCTTGAACTTCTTTAATAGCCTTTAATTTAGCTTGTTCAATTTCATGCTGAGCGCGGCTTTTGATTTTGCCCGCTTCATCCTGGGCTTCTTTCGTGATATTGCCGCGCAGTGCCTCGGCATCCCGCTTGGCTTCGTCAAGCAGCTCATTGACTTCATGCTTGGCAGAGTCAATTTTGCTTTCATAATCCTTCAGCAAGTTTTCCGCTTCTTTACGAAGCTCTTCGCTTGCTTTCAGATCATCTTCAACCTTTGTATTTCGGGCATCCAGCGCTTCTACGATCGGAGTCCAGGCGAATCGCCACAGGATAACCATTACCAATGAAAAGGTAATGACGGTCCAAATGGCCAAGCCCGGATTGACCGCAAGAAGATCCAGCGACCCGCTTGATAAAATTGGCATGTTTTGCCCTGACCTACCTTACGATTACTTATTAGCAAACATGAAGGCGATCACGAGAGCAAACAGACCCACACCTTCAATCAGAGCGGCGGCAATAATCATTGCTGTTTGCACTTTACCCGAAGCTTCCGGTTGACGGCTGATACCTTCGGTTGCTCCTTTCCCGATATTACCAATACCAAGACCCACGCCGAGAACGGCAAGTCCTGCTCCGATAACTGCTAAACCTTGACCTAACATTTCCATATCTTCAATCTCCTGTTTTCTCAAAAATATTTTCGATAAAAATCAATCCTAGTGACGATGTTGCACGCTGGCAATGAACAAAGCCGTTAAAAACACAAAAATATACGCCTGCAAAAAGCCGACAAAAATCTCCAGCAAATAAATAGCGATCGAACCGGCGACACTTACCGGCACCACGCCATAACTTTGAAATTCAAAAATAAAACCTAAAAATACGAGAATGATCATATGTCCGGCGGTCATGTTGGCTAAAAGCCGTATAGCGAGAGCAAAGGGCTTTGTCAAAAGACCGATTGCTTCAATGGGCCATAAAATGGGCCAAATCGACCAGTGGATTCCTGCGGGTACGATGTTTTTCACAAAGGCGACGCCCTGGTGAATAAAACCCGCCATAATGATCACTAAAAAGCTGAAAATAGCCAACGTTGCGGTAACCCCGATATCGCCGGTCGCCGTAATACCGGGCCAAAGTTTTACAAAGAATGGAACTTCGCCATGCCCGCCATGACCGGAACCGAAAACCAAATTCGCAATTTCACCTAACGGCGGAATCAAGCCCAGAAGGTTACAAAAAAGAATAAAGAAAAATAATGACAATAAGAAAGGCTCGTAGTGTTTTGAATGGCTCCCCATGGAACCTTTGGCTACGTCGTTTCGGACAAAGTTAACGAAAACCTCGACGATCCCCGTAAACCGGCTGGGGCGGCCATAGATATTGCGCGCGATTTTGCGCGCAGCGGGAATAAAAACAGCGAAAAGAAGCAACGATGCAATCCACATCATGACAACGCGCTTGGTGATGGACATATCGAAGCCAAGAATTTGAAAATCGAGGTTCCAGATATTTTCGTCGCTTAAATGGTGCGAGATCAGTTCGCTCATGTTGAATGATGAAGCGTTGGCAACGGCATGAGCGCCTTCGGTCACAGCCCCGGAAACGGCATCGTGCGCTTCCGCCGCATGGTCCGCCGAGCCGGCCATACCTTCGACCGCATGTTCTACTGTTGTTTCGGCGCCTTCCGCAGAAGTTCCGCCATGAATTACTTGAGTCAAAAATGCAAACATCATTTAACCTTTTGTCGCGCTTTTAAATAACCGATAGAGAGAATCATGTCCAAAAGCATCCCTGCCAGAACAACCCCCAGGAGCCAAAGGTAAGCCGCCTTGACTTCGGTTTGCGCCAGATTGTACCGCTTTGCCCCGACCAAGATAATTACCGCCGAAGCAAGAAAGCCCAGGATTCGGACAGTCACCGAACCGAGCCAGGCGCTCCATGAGTCCATGGTTTTGCCGGATGACGCTTGCCGTCTTAAAGCGGTGTTGACCCCGGCTGCGCTAAGCGTTACAATTATACCGGGTAAAATACCCAGCCAGTGATACAATTCCATCTCACTCAGCTTTAAAAGCTTTGGTACATAAAAAAACTTTGAATAGAATGCCAACCCTTTTATTTTTTCAAACTCAAGGCTGCTTATTCTTGCAAATTTTATTGCGCCAAAATGCCTCGCGAATATTTTAATAAAAAATCATTTTGAGAATACATAATTATCAATGACCATTAAGTCTATCCCTGTCGTATAAAACAAAGTAAAGGCATCTTCAACGGAACCGACGATCGGTTTGCCCATAACATTTAACGAGGTATTTAATAAAAGAGGGACGCCGGTAATCTTTCGAAACTCGTCAATCAATTCATAATAACGCGGGTTCCAGTCTTTCCTTACGGTTTGCAGACGGCCGGTGTTATTCACATGTACTACTGCGGGGACTTTTGACCGCACGCTTTTCTTAAATTTCAACGTTCGTTCCATATACAGCGAAGGGTAGTAGTTTTCAAAATAGTCCTCGGCATATTCTTCAAGAATCGAAGGAGCAAAGGGACGGTAGAGCTCTCTAAATTTAACCCGCGAGTTGATTTTTTCTTTCATCTCTTTTTGGCGCGGGTCGGCTAAAATGGACCGGTTACCCAAGGCGCGGGGGCCAAATTCGGAACGGCCCTGCATCCAGCCTACGATTTTACCTTTGGCAATCTCTTCTGCAACAACGCGCGGCAGTTTGTCCGGTTTATGCTGTTTATACTTCACCTGTTTGTAATTGACTATTTTTTCAAGAGAAGCCATATTGATCTTTGATCCCAGATAAGGAGTTAAGTATTCCTTATTATCATTATCTCTCTTTTTCAAAAAGGATTCGTTTATCACGGCTCCGACACAATTGCCATCGTCGCCAGGCGCCGAAGGGATATGGACATTGGCAAAGCCCGTATTGGTATGGATGAGCCCATTTAATGAAGAGTTCAACGCCACTCCCCCGGTAAAAATCAGGTTTTCGGAATATTTTTTTTTCGATATATTATCAATAAATTCCAATACCTTTTCTTCAACCACCTTTTGAAAATTATAGGCAAGATCGGCGCTTTTCATTACATCGCTGTTTGATTCGCTTCTGAATTCTCCCGCAATTTTTAACAACTTTTTATATTTGCTGGGCGTGAATAAAGCGGACTTCATTGATATGCCCTTGACTACAAAAAGGCCGGAAAAGAAATCATAGAGTTCCCGGTTAAATTTTCCATAAGGGGCAAGCCCCATTACTTTCCACTCTTCGCCTTCCGAGGGTTCAAAACCGCATAAAATGGTAACCAGGCCATAGAGCACCCCAACTAAAGCGTAGACGGTTTTGATTTTTTTGAACTTACCGTGCCGGTAAAGATACAAAGTACCGGTAGAATTTTCACCGCTTCCGTCCAAAACCAAAACCACGCATTCCTCAAATGGGGAGCTGAACACCCCTAAAGAGGCATGAGTGAGGTGGTGCGGTTTTTGATGAAGGCGCACTGATTTTAAGCGATGCCGGAAAACCTTGTCTGCAACCCTGAGGGCAAAGAGCCTCTGAAATTGTACATACGCCGGTTGGGCAAAAGTTGAGACCATGATATGCGCCAAAAACTTGCGATAATGTTCGTACCGGTCAGAGTTTTTTGAAACAAAATGCGTGGCAAAAAGAAGGTACTTTAGCAGGGCATAGACCGAGTACAACTTCACCCGGCCCAACAGCCCAAATTTCCAGGTGGTGATAATTTCAACATTGTCCACTTCATTGATATCAATATCCAGTATCCGTATGGCATTACGAATCATTCTGGGTATAACATGAAACCCTAAACTTATATAGTTCTTTTTGTTTTGCGTCGTTCTGTCAATGGGCTCGGCAAATATTTTCCCCTGATATTCCACTGCAATGGAAGAGTCATGATGCGTGTTAGAGTATCCGATTCGAATTGTATTTAGCATGATAATTTTTTAAATCCATTTCAATATATATTTTATTCCATTGCTAGAATTTCGTCTATAACAACATTGTCAAATAAATAAAGTGACATGTACGGCAAAAACGTGTCCAAGCCGAAAAAACGGCACCTTTTTAAAATTTTTCCGCACTAAAAAAAATAATTTCAATAAATGGCCATTATATACGCCAAATGTAGAAAACCCCAAGACGGCGCAAACCGGGCACATTAGTTACACCTGGCGGGAGAAAATCCGAAACAAAAACCGGCTGCCCGTTAATTAGTCCGGTGCGGCGGGAAAAAGAAAGTTAACGATGCAGATTTTTTTACTTGCAAAGGTTTCCAGTTTTGAGCGTTTATTTTTGTTCAACAAAGATAAGCGCGTCAACATTGTAACCCAACTGTTTTGCTTTCTGAACAAACCTTTGAATTAACTTTTGATCTGGGTGAGGGTCGCGGGATAATAGCCATAAATAATCGTAGCTGGAACCGGAAACAAAAGCATACCGGTCAGGATCATATTCAAAAATCACATACGATCCGTAAAACGGACCGAAAAAAGAGACTCTCAAATAGCCGGTTGTTTCGTTACCGACAAAGTAGGCTTTGCCCTCGGCGCTTTTCCATTCGCCCTTTGATTCCGCATAACCACGGTTAAGCACCCTTACGCCGCCGTCGGGACGAAGCGAGTACTCGGCCGTCACGCGATGCAACCCGCGCTCAAAACGATGATCGAGACGGGCGATTTCATACCAAACCCCCAAGTATTGATCTACGTTAAAATCCTGAACAGGGGGCACGTTTTCCGGATATCCTTGGCACCGGAGCAACGAAAAAGTAGCGAAAAGAAACACAAGTGCGCCGGCAAGCTTTGTCAGTTTTTCCCGGAGCGGCAGTTTCGGATGAATCATAATATCGAATTGGACGTAGTCCTGTTCTACATTTACATCAATATTGATGAAATTTTTGCAATAGGGACGGTAAGTTGAAAAAATTTTCATAAAAGCGGTATAAATAAGATGCGGAGCTGAAAATTTTTACCGGTTCCCGCCCCCACCCATGATTATGGGCGGGGTGGTGGGTAAGTGGGTAAATGCATATTATATTCAACCCGGCATACACCAATGCCCCTGCGCATAAACTCATCACAGTCTCCGGACTTCTGCCAAACCAGCATAGCGACCCCGGAAATTATTGTTGACAATGATATTGGGGAGACCGAACCATCAATCGTCTAATTAGTTATCATGAACCGTCATTTTCATGCAAAACATGGATTTCCCGCCATTTTGGCCGCTTTTATTTTCTGGATAGGGGCAGCGGGGATCTCTTGCAACCTATTAGCCACAACATCCATGGAATGGGAAGATGTGGCAGCCATCAAAGAAAGCATTGAACACGCCCGTATTAAGAATTACCAAACTATTCACGAACAAATCGCCCAAAAGAAAGACGCGGCATATACCGAGTTTTTTTTAAACGGGTTAATCTATGAGCGGGAAAAGAACCAAAAAGAGGCTGTTCGCTGGTTTGCCAGGGCAGCCTTCCTTTCGAGAGAACAACTCCCGGCTAAATATTACCCATCTGTTACGTTGCCCTATTTAAATTCGCTGGCCGGGCATTCTCCTTTATACGAAGAGTCGATCCTGAAAATTGCAGAAATTTATCTCAAGACCCATGGCCCGGAATACAGCTTAAAAGCCCTTGAATATTTACCCGAAAAACCCGGGCAAATTTCCGAAGTGGAAGCTCTCAACCTGCGCGTACAAATCATTGCCAAAATAAACCGGGCCGCGGCAATGGAGGCGTACCAAAGCCTCAATAAAATAGACCCCCAGCCGGTTTATTACCTCAAGTTGGCAGGCCTGGCAGCGCTTGACGGCGACACTTACAAGGCGATTGAAAATTACTGCATTGTCCTGCAGATGACAAATGACGGCTGGGCGCACTCGGTAGCCGCCGACAAGCTGATTGAAACATTTGAAAATCACACCGGGTTAAGTCCGCTTGACAGCCAGAAAATATTGATGGCCGAAGGGTTACGTCTCAAGAAGAAATATCCCGAATCGCTGCGCCTCTGGAAAGAAATCCAACCGGACAAGCTGGAACCCCGCGACCTGGCGTATTATCTTGTTCACTACGCCAGGTTGCTTATCGATATCCGCCAACCGGGCAAAGCCGAATCGCTTATTGAAACCCACATTGACCAACTGGACAATGAATGGCAAGAAGAGGTCACCGGTAAAATCGCCCCCGTTTTTTATGATCATGCCTATTATCGCGAATTAATCAGCCTCACCTCGCCTGACAATGGCCGGGGTACACTTTTGCACCGGATTCGAGCGTTAGACAAAGTCGAAGATCCGAGGCGGCAGACCGAAGCCGCCAATTACCTGCGAAAGCATGACCCCGATTCCGTTTATATTGAAACGGTTTTTTTCAAGGCTTGCTTTTCGTATATGCAAAAGAAACAGATGACTCTCGCTGAAAACTGCCTGCAAGATCTTCGGCAAGCGACTGAAAATCACGCCAACGGCGGCAGAGCGCGGTTTTATCTTGGCCGGATTTACGAAGAGCGGGGACAAACCGATAAAGCGATTGAATATTACCGCGAAGTTTATTTGAATTCGCCGGCACACTACTTTGCCTTTACCGCTTTAACCAAAGCCGAAGCCTTATCGGCGCAATTCAGCCCGCATTTGCCTCAACCGGCTCAACCGGATCAGACAGAAACAGACGATAAGCCGGCGCCAAAAGAAGCAACGCTTAAGCAAAACATGACTTTTGAACAGTTGCGCCAATGGATTGCGACGCATTATAACCCCGAAGATCTTGACCGGTTTTTTCAACAAAGAAAAGAACACCCCGAATTCGGCATCGACCCCTACTGGCTGGACTGGGAAAACAAGATGGCAGATATGGATAAGCATGGGGGCAACAATGAAAAAAAATCCGCCTACTTTAAATTAATAGATTACAATGAAACGGCAAAGCGCTACCCTGTTGCAAACGCTGAAAAGAAAACGCTAGCCTATATGGTGGCGGCGAAAAAAACGCAAGATACCTACTTAAACTACCAGGCCATCCGCTGGTATATGGCTCTGACCGAAAAACAAGCCGACATCATGACCATGCCGGACTCCGCCTTGCGGGCTCTTTTTCCGGTGCCGTATTTAAAAGAAGTTCGAGAAGCGGGTGACAGGTATCAAATTGACGAAGCACATGTCTACGCATTCATGAAGCAAGAGTCGGCATTTCACCCCGGGGCGACAAGCCGTTCGGGCGCCATGGGCCTCATGCAAATTATGCCGGCGACTGCAAAGTGGCTCAATAAAAGCATGAAAATCAGCAATTTAAATTTGTATAATCCCGCGCATAGCATTCAAATGGCGGCGGGCTTTTACGAAATGCTCTACAAAATGAACGACGGAACTCTTGAAAAAATCGCCATTGCATATAACGCCGGGCCGGGGCGACTCTCGCAATGGTCAAAACGCTACGAAAAAAACGACCTTGAATATTTTCTCGAACAAATACCCGTATATGAGACATACGCGTATGTACAAAAGACGCGGGGCTACTATGACCGCTATCGCATCTTGTTTGACTACTACTACCGCGATGACCCGCTTTAAACCGTTCTAACGTTGGTTGAACATCGTTAAAACCGCATCCGGGCGGACATCTCATGAAAACGCTTCTTTAGTATTAAAAACATACGCTGTTCCAACTCGGCTTGCATGTTATAAGCATACATCACCTGCCGCCAACCGCACGCAGCCGGCCCCGGTTCAATCGTAATTGTTTTCGGCAGCTCTCGAAGAGCCAACTTTAAATGAACCTCCCGGTAAAAAAAAGGCAGGCGCACCGGAAAAGAAAACCACTCTTCCAGGGCGGCTTCCCAGGCGGCAGAATCGGCGCCCCAGACCAGGGCGGCAACGGCAGCCCAACGTTTTGGCAGAACAAATTGCATACCATTGAATCTGCCGGTTTTTTATTTTTTTGCGCCATGCATTGCCTGCCAATCGAAAAGGCGCCGTTTTTAACTTTTAAGACCGAGCCGAGAAAATAGCGACAGAGCCGACCACGCGAATGTCAATGTATTTAAAATATTTCTTTAACGAAGACTCCAAATCTTCGAGGGTGTCATTGTCATTATGAAAGATACCTTTTTGATTGTAAATCGACATTAGTTTTCGGGCAAACATGTTTTTCTTTTTTCCCTTGCCTAAAATGGTGCTTCCGAAAACAACACCCTCCGGGTTCAAGTACGGCAACAAATGCGAAAACAAAACCGACTTTTCTTTGATCGAACCGGGAACGCAATGCAGTAAATAATTTACGCTGATAGAATCGTACTTATGGCAATCCAGTTGAAATTTTTCCAGCACATTTTCGCGATACAATTCCGGCGCAAAACGGCGCAGCCTTTCGGCGGCGGCCGCCAGGCTATTGGGGTTTAAATCCAGCAAAGCGACGCGGCGCGGCGTTTCGCTGAAACATTTATCCGGGTAATAACCGGTCCCCACGCCAACATCAAGATGATTTTCGCTGGCGTTTTTAGAAAACTCTTCTCTCAAAATTTTTGTCGGGCATTTCCATAAAAAATGGTTTGAAAACCCCAACACCCAAAAATCATAGATACTCAATACCGTTTTATTATAAACGGCCTGCCCGTCGTGTACTTGCTTTGCTTTTGTCATCGTTCGCTTCTCTTTTTTAAAATCAATTTAACGGCAAGCGCCGAAAGATAAAAAATACTCCCTTTTTCAGAAGAAGTATAATTTTATCCTGAAAGGTAAACAACTATTTTATAAAAAGGGGGAAAGTCTTCCCCCTCGCTCCGGCTATTTGATTATTTTTCCCACGAACCCTCCACCCCACCCATAATATGGGTGGGGGCTTGAAGCCCGTAAATTTTTCATGGTTTGCTTGTGTAATCGGCAGTTTTTCTTCTTTTTTTCGAAAATGGAACAACATGCGAAAAATTTTTTTGATATAAGTCAAATGAGCCTGCGCTACCCCCAACTTTATCTAAGGCCAAAGGGCATATTTGACCCGTTTTGCCCGTAAAATAACAGAAAACTTGCTTGCTGGGAAGAAACACCATTAGACTATGAAACATGTGGATAGCCATTGACACAGCCAGCGGAGATCATGGCCCGGAACCAATAGTTCACGGCGCAATCATGGCCACAAAAGAGTTGCATGCAAATATTATTTTAGTAGGCGACGAAGCCCGTCTGAAACCGATTTTGGACGGCCACCCCCATAATGAAAAACAAATAACAATCGAACATTGCACCGAAGTTATCTCCATGGATGAACAGCCGGCAAAGGCGGTTCGATCTAAAAAAAACGCGTCGGTAGTGGTAGCGGCTAACCTTGTCAAAGAAAAGCGCGCCATAGGTTTTTTTTCGCCGGGCAACACCGGGGCAAGCATGGCGGCGGCCATGATGACCCTGGGAAGGCTGCCAGGCGTAAAAAGGCCGACCATTGTTACGCCAATCCCCCGGCCCGACATGGGCACCACCGTGTTGTTAGATGCCGGCGCCAACGTCGACTGCAAACCGGAATACCTCGTGCATTCGGCGCTCATGGGGGAAATTTATTCCAGAGAAATCATACGAGTGATTAACCCGAAAATCGGGCTCCTGTCAAACGGAGAAGAGAGCAACAAGGGTAACGAACTTACCCTTAAGACATTCGATAAGCTGAAAAAATTGCCGATTAATTTTATCGGGAACGTCGAAGGGCGCGATATCTTTGGCGATGGCAAACCGGTCGATGTCGTAGTCACCGACGGCTTTACCGGGAACATCGTCGTAAAAACCATCGAAGGTACGGCTAAAGCGATTTTTAATATCTTGAAAACAAATATCAAAGAGTCGCAACTTGCCAAAACCGGGGCGCTCCTGCTTAAACCGACCATGCAGGCTGTCAAAGCGCAGATGGATCACTCCAGCTACGGAGGCGCGCCTTTGCTCGGTATCGCCGGCATCGCCATCATCGGTCATGGTTCCAGCAATGCCTGGGCGGTTCGAAACGCGATTAAATTGACGCAAAACTTTGCCAAATACCAGATTAACGAATTGATTCAAGACAGCATCGATCAATTTTCATGACCGATGCCGCCGGCGCTATTTACGCGCCTGTTATTTGAGTTCTTTAACGGCGCGTTTTAAGGGCTCGTCGTCCACGAGGTCGTATAACGGACGTTTGCCAATTTTGAGAACTTCCTGGCGAAGCAGACTGCGGGCCGCAAAATCCGAAATTTCGCTCACGCCGTTTTCTTTCAGGAACTTTTTAAATTCAGCCACCGAACCGTTCGAGTAATCTTTTACATCGAATTTGGAAAGCAATTTCTTTTCAATAATGATTTTCACCGCTTCTTTATCGGCTTTGGTAACTTCTTTTTCTTTGACCTCAATATCGGGTTGAATTCCTTTTTTATGGATCGATTCTCCCGAAGGCGTATAGTATTTCTGAATGGTTAACGCAATGCCGGTATTGTACGGCATTTGAATTACATTTTGAACGGAACCTTTGCCAAATGTTTTGGTCCCGATCACGGTTCCTCTTTTATGATCTTTAATTGCACCGGTAACGATTTCACTGGCCGAAGCCGACCCGCCGTTTACCAAAACCACCAGAGGAATTTTAGGCGCAATGGCGTTGTCCGGGTTAGCTTCAAAAACGCGATCTCTCTCTGAGCGCCGGCCGCGCGTTGAGACAATTACGCCTTCATCAATGAAAAAGTTCCCAATTTCATGCGCCGCCGAAAGCAAACCGCCCGGGTTCCATCGTAAATCAAGTATGAGCCCTTCGACATTTGAAGAGAGAAGACTTTGAAGAGCTTTTGCAATATCGGCGGTTGCCGTTCCCGAAAAGGTTTTTAAACGAACATACCCCAGGTTTTCGCCTTCAATAATGCCATAGCTAACGACCTGAATTTTAATCTCTTCGCGGACAATATCCACGCTCAGCAGCTCATCTTCGCCGTCGCGTAAAATGGAAATATTTACCGAAGTTCCCGGCTCGCCGCGTAAAATATTTACCGCTTCATTTAATGTAAGATCTTGCGTCGAATCTCCGTTGATCTTGACAATTTTATCGCCGGGCTGCAAACCCGCCCGCATGGCCGGAGTATCGTCAATGGGCGAAATCACGGTCAATACCGAATCGCGCATTCCGATTTCAATGCCAAGACCGCCAAAGACACCTTTGGTATCCACTTCAAGATTGTTAAACTCATCGGGAGTCATGAACCTGGTATGAGCATCGCCTGTTGCGGCAAGCATGCCTTTGATGGCTCCAAACCAAATGTCCTCGTTGGAAACCTCTTCCACATAATCATTTTTTAAATGGTATAAGACAGTGTTGAATAGTTCATGCAGGCCCGGTTCGGAAATGTTGTATTGACCGGAACTGCTGCCTTGGACCTGGCCCCAGGTGCCAAATACAATAAGTAACAGCGATAAAAAAACGCCTGTAAGATTTCTTCGATTTAACCGGAATTTCATAAGGCAACGTTTTGATTTTCTTGGGGTGGTCAAGGATTTTACTGTCTTTTGCAAAATGAAAGGAATTCAAAATGGTTGACTTCCTGCAAAACGCTTGCAGGGTAGGTTATGCAAAATTGGTTGAAAATAAAGACAAAAACCAAAATAGGCGTTGCCTTACTCGCTTTTTTCACCGTAATCTCTTCGGTTAACGCCAAATGGAAAGAAATTGGCGATGTCATTGCCTATCCGAACCCGTTCAATCCCGTAAAAGAAATATTAACCATTAAGCCGGCCAATGCCGCTGCGTTTGACGGGCAAGTGGAGTACATTGTTTATAACTACCATCAGCAAGAAGTTTACTCCGGTTCGGCAACGAACTCCGCTATTGTTTGGGGCGGTTATACGAAATCGGGTAATCAAATGGCGCCGGGCATCTATTTTATCAAACTGATTTTAACCGGAAGCGACAACAGCACCGGGGTAAAAATCATTAAGGTTATTATTCAATAATATGAAAACAAAAGTTTTATACCTGATATTGGTTGCGGGTTACCTTTATATAAGCTCGCTAAACAAACCTTTGTTTGCCGAATCGGCCGGCCAGCCTCTGTTGGGCGCATTTGGCGCAAAAGCCACCGGCGCCGGGGGCGCGATCAGCGCCATCGTCGACGATCCATCGGCATTGTATTGGAACCCGGCCGGTCTGGCGCGCATTAACGGAAAGGCGAAGATGACAGACGAAGAAGCTTTAATGAACGAAGCTGAGTCGGCCTTTTCCGAAGAAAACTTTGAGAAATTCTTCGACAACGCTCCGGATGCGCAAATCCAGGAACCATCGACCGCCACCTCTTTTGAATTGCAGTTTTTTAATTCATACGATCAACTTACGATGGACCGCCTGCAAGTTTTTAGCGCCATCGGTTTTACGATATGGGGCGGCACCTTCGGAATTGGCGGCGGCGGGGTGCAAGTCACCGGAATCGACGGGTACGACGAAAACGCCCAACCAACCGGTTCGATCACCTATAGCCTGGGGGCGGGTTATCTTGGGTATGCCAGAGAATCCGGAATGACCCGGGTCGGTCTTGCCTTCAATGGCTTTCAGGAAAATCTGGGCGATGCCAGCATTCTTGGCGGCGGAATAAACGCCGGGGTGCAAGTTTCGCCTTTGCCAATCTTGGACATCGGTCTCGTCGTGAAAAACCTGTTAGGGGCTTATCAAACTTCGGAAGGCAATGCGGACAGTTACCGCAAGATGGATGCGGTGCTGGGCATGAATATTACTTTGTCGGCTCCCCCGCCAAAATCTAACGTGCATATTATGATGGGTATGGACACAAACCTCGACGCCCGCGAAGTGCAAGCGGTATCGACTCATTTCGGGCTGATCATGGACGTTACTAAGAATCTTTACGCAATGGTGGGTTTAACCAAAAAAAATCCGTCGCTTGGCTTCGGTTTAAAACTCTCTTTTTTAGACATGGCTTACTCTATCAATCGCGACCCGCTTTTGACCGGTTTTCAGCATCACGTTGAAATGAATCTGATTTTTTAATTTGTGTTTCAAATCTGGGCTATATTGAATTTAACGCCGGATTCGTTTTATCCGGGATCCAGGATCGATGCCGGTAACTTTGTCGCGCGCGCTTTACAGTACCTGAAAGACGGGGCCGGTGTACTGGATATTGGGGCGGAAAGTTCGCGCCCGGGTTCCGATCCCGTATCTGCCGAAGACGAGTGGAACCGGTTACACGGTCCGTTAATTTCGTTAAAAGATCATTTGGGCCCCGAACGTTTCAAGCAAGTTGTTTCTATCGATACATATAAAGGCGAAACCGCCCAAAAAGCCCTGGAAATGGGGGTTGGCATTATCAACGATATTAGCGGGGGCGCTGATGAAGAACTGTTAAAAGCGGTTGCAGGTTACGAAGCGCAACTGGTTTTAATGCATTCCAAGGGTTCGCCCAAGACAATGCAAGATAACCCGCAATATGAAGATGTCGTTGAAGAAGTTCTTGGGTTTTTAAACGAAAGAAGCGAAAAAGCTCTTTCGGCGGGCGTCAAAAAAGAAAATATCATTTGGGATTACGGTATCGGCTTTGGCAAGACTTTGGAACATAATTTAGCTCTTTTAAACGCCGGCGAGCGCTTTAGAGCAAACGGGTTTCGGCTGCTCGCCGGCGTTTCCCGAAAATCCTTTATCGGAAAATTACTTGCAATTGATGATGTTGAAAGGCGGAAAGATCCGACAATGATAATACACACGTATTTGGCTTTACGCGGTGTGGATATTTTGAGAGTTCATGATGTAGCCGAAACAGCGATGATTCGAAAAATAGTAATGGCTATAGAGTAATCTGCAACCATGATCGACAGCTATACAGAATATGCAATGAATTTCATCGATATCCTTTTGGTATCGTTTTTCATCTATCAAACGTATAAGCTATTGCGGCATACCCGCGCCACCCCTGTTCTCATTGGAATGGGAATTCTACTTATTATTTCTTTTGTAGCGCGTCTATTGCAACTTGAAACGGTCACCTGGTTGTTTGAGTCCGTATCAAGTTATATCTTAATTGCGGTCATTGTAATTCTTCAACCCGAGTTGCGCCGAATGTTTTACCGGCTGGGCCAAACCCGCTGGTATCGTATGCTGTTTCAAACGCAGGAAATTCCGATTGAAGAGATCATGCAGGCTTGCCAGCAGCTTGCGGCTGACAAAACGGGCGCGTTAATTGTACTGGTTAACCGGATCGGGTTACGCCACATTTCCGAAGGCGGTATTTTTCTTCAAGCCAAGCTAACGCGCGAATTATTGCTTTCCATTTTTTTCGGAAAAAACCCTCTGCATGACGGAGCTGTCATCATTGAAGGGGGTCAGGTGGTCTCGGCAGCCACGTATTTGCCATTATCAAGTTCAAGCCAGTTAAAGAAAACTCATGGAGCCCGGCACCGGGCCGGCTTGGGAATTAGCGAAGAGTCGGATGCTCTATCGCTGGTGGTTTCCGAAGAAAAAGGTAAAATCAGCGCTTGTTATCTGGGCGACTTACAGGAAAATCTGGATCCGGTTAAGTTAAAATCATTATTGACATCATTTAATGCCGACCGTTTGGATGATGAGTGGGAAACTCTTTTTACAAGTTAGTATCATGGTAAATATAGTTCGACTCGTAGTAAATAACTGGAAGATCAAGCTTGTCAGCGTGATCATCGGTTCCATGATCTGGGGTTATGTACGCGAATTGAAAATGGAAACCATGAACATCAATATTCCCGTAGTGTATGAATCAATGCCATCTTCCCTGTCTTGGAAAGAAGAACCGCCGCGTTTTATTAAAATTACGGTTCGAGGCCGGCAAGAAAATTTAAAGTTTCCGACTTCTAATTTACAGTCGGTAGTCAACTTAGGGTCGGCTCGAAAGGGAAATCACGCGTACCGCATATATTTTGATAAACGCCAAATCCCTGAAAAAATCCGGATTGTAGCTATCCCCCGGAATATTGCAATTAATTTTGAAGGCATGATTGAAAAGTCGGTTCGTATTAAGGCTGCGACAGAGGGCGAGACGGCCACAGGCTATATTCAAGGAAGAACTGTCGTCGAGCCCTCCAAGGTGACCATTCGGGGACCCGAATCCAAGTTATCCGATATCCGTGAAGTTTCCACCGAAGTAATTAGTTTAAAAAATCGAAAAACGGATTTTAACGGTAATGTAAAACTCGATCTACCGGGCGACATCTCCGCCAAAGAGGGCAAAGCTGTTGCAGTGCAAATCTCCATTTTTAAAGAAGATCAAACCAACGAAAAAATATTTGCTCATGTCCCGGTAAAAATCATTAATCTGGATCCCGCGCTTACCGTTTTGCTTTCGGATCCCGAAATAGAGGTGAGAGTCAGGGGCGAGCATAATTTGCTGCAATCAATGTCGCCTAACTCTTTTCAAGCTTTTGTAAACCTGGAAGGCACGCGCTACAACCCGAAAACAGGATCAATTTTACCCTTTGATACCGAAGGGGGAATTCCGATAGAAATCAAAGCCGGCCCGGAAGGAGGCAAGGTCGATATTGTCAGCATTGCCCCCGAAATACTAACGGTACGCTTTTCCGTAAAACCGGAATTTTTAAAAGAACCGAATGGAGAAGCGGATAAACCGCCGGGGCCAAAAGAGGCTCCCGCAGCCGAAGAGACTCCGCAAAAAGGCGTAAACGAATGAGCGATCGAATAAAACTTGGCGTAAACATTGACCATGCTGCGACCCTTCGCAATGCCCGCGGAGAAAATGACCCGTCTATTCTTGAATTTGCCTTTGCCGTTCAATCCGCGGGTGCGGATACAATTACCATGCATTTGCGTGAAGATCGGCGTCATATTCGCGATGAAGATATCTATAGCATTAAAGAACACATAAAAATTCCCATTAACCTGGAGATGGCTTTAACAAATGAAATGTGCGAAATTGCGTTAAAACTAAGACCCGGTAGCGTATGCCTTGTCCCTGAAAAAAGAGAAGAACTTACGACCGAAGGCGGCTTAAACCTTGAACTTAAAAAACAAGAGTTTCAAAGTTTTGCCGCACAATGCGCTCAAGCGGATATTCATTTATTTGCTTTTATTGAACCCGACCCGAAAAATATTCAACTTGCCAAAGATTTAGGTTGCGCCGGCATAGAGGCTCACACGGGGAAATACGCTCGCTCTTTTTTTCAACCGGCAATGCGGGATGTGGAATTAAAAAGATTAACGGATACTGCTCAAGCATGCAAAAATGCGGGAATTCAATTTAATGCCGGTCATGGTTTAAATTTGCAAAATATTGAACCGCTTTTACAAATTGATAATTTGATCGAAGTGAATATAGGGCATTCCCTGCTCAGCAATGCATTATTTCATGGTATTTACGAAACTATCGCAGAAATGAAAAAAAATCTGAAGCGGAGACAAGCGTATTAAATCATGGTTTTTGGAATCGGAATAGATATTTGTCAAAACTCCCGGATTCACGACCTTTATCATAAATATGGGCATCGATTTTTACGCAAAGTCTTTATGCGAGATGAAATTGAATATTGTTTGTCTAAAAAAAATCCGGTTCCGCATTTGGCGGCGCGATTTGCTTTTAAAGAAGCTTTTGTCAAAGCATTGAAACAGGAAATCGCCGCTTATCGGGAAATCGGGTTAACCGGCAACCACGGCGGCGCGAAACATCCGACTTTTACCGGAAAAGCGAAAAAGATGCTGGATGAACTGGGAATCAATAATATTCAATGCAGCATTAGTCATGAAAAGAGCGTCTCAACCGCTATTGTGATTTTGGAAAAGTTGAACAATGAATAATACTGTTTTTGATGATACTGTCGCAAACAACGATGTGGGCGTTCGGCCAAAATCTTTAGACGATTTTATTGGGCAAAAAGGAATTATCTCTAACTTAACAGTCTACCTTGAGGCGGCTCAAAAAAGGCATGAAACACTCGACCATACTCTTTTTTCAGGTCCCCCCGGATTGGGAAAAACTACGTTAGCCCGAATTTTAGCTGAAAACCAAAAAGGACATTTTTATCAAATTTCTGCTCCTAATTTAAAGCGGCCTGGCGACATTGCAAAAATTCTCACAGGGCTTGAACAAAATGATACCTTGTTTATAGACGAAATTCACAGATTACCCGCTCCGGTAGAAGAGATTCTATACCCGGCCATGGAAGACGGTAAAGTCGACATTGCGATTTCCGAAGGTTTAAGCGCTACGCCCATAGAACTTGATTTGCCTTCCTTTACTTTGGTGGGTGCTACCACTAAACCGGGCAGTTTAACTGCGCCTTTACGGGACCGTTTTGGTATTCACTTGCGCCTGGATTTTTATGAAAATAATGAAATTGCCGCTATTTTATATAGGGCCTCCAAACTTTGGGAAATTCCGGCTGGCGAGAAAAGCTTGGAGTTGATTGCCGAGCGCAGCAGAAGAACTCCCCGCATTGCTTTACGTCTTTTACGCCGTATCTGGGACTTTGCTTTAGTTAAAAATAAAAAAGAAAAAGTGGTCATTGATCAAAATATTGTCGAAACCGGTTTTGCCAGCATGAAAATAGACTCATTAGGGTTAACCGAGCTTGATAATGAGTTTTTACGGGTAATGGCAGATCATCATAAAGGCGGTCCGGTCGGTCTGAAGCCCTTGTCTGTCGTTCTTTCCGAAGATATCATTACGCTGGAAGATTTTATTGAACCGTATATGATTAAACTTGATTTAATCCAGAGAACGCCCCGGGGAAGAATACTTACCGACAAGGGTTATGCACACTTGGGAAAAAAGCCTATATTTGCCGAAAAGGACTTATTTCATGATGAGTTATAAAACCTGCCGGCGGATTGTAATTTTTATTTTATTTTTATTTTTTCACAGTTTGTACGCAATCACTTTACCCGATGAAAATCTAAAACCGGACTTAAATGAAATTATCAATGAAGATAACACATACCATGAATCAAGTTTTCGGCGTGCTGAAATTGTGTTTTTTCTATCTTTACCTTTTGTTTTCTTAGCTCATGCCACCGTTGCCGGTACAGCATATGTGTTATCCGACCCCAACAACAATTTTGATGTAAAAGAATTTCCGCCAGAGTTAATTCATTTTGTCGCCTTTTCAAGCGTGTTTACCTCCGGAGTAATTGCTTATTTCGACTACAAGCAACATCAACTTACCGACAATGACATTAGTCAAGACACGCTGCTTCGGTTTGGCGTTCGAGCCCCGTTTTAATTTTGAAAAAAATAAATCGTTTGCCTTATTAATAAGGCATGAAACATGCCAACTCTGAATATTACTCAAGCTTTCATATTAGATCGACGTTAGAAATTCGACTATGCCCCGATACTTGGAGATCCATCCAACATATATCCATTGTCCGCAATTGCAGTTATTCTTGGGTCGTTCGTTATGCGCTTTTTCGCTTCATTAAACGCCGGAATTGCTGCCAATACTTTGCTCTATTAAAAGGTAATGAAGCGTACCATGATCTGGCGCTAAAACGGCGGGATAACAAGTCATCTAAACACAGGCACCATTTATGTCTGTATGGCGAAGATGAATTGTTGATTCGCTTAACAGCCGCTCAACTTAGGTGCAGCATGACTCATCTTGTCCGATTGTCTCTTGAAATGTATTTGTTTGCTATGTTACGGGCTTGTCTGGGGTTCCATCGTTCTTTTTTTGGGCGCTCCTTCTGGTTTTGGCTTGGTATAAAAGTGTTCATTGGTGTGGAATTCCCTACCTGCCAAATCCAAACAAAGCAGTTTATTTTTACCAGATACCGGCGCGGTCTATATTTTATTACTTAAAATAGAATATCGCCAAAACCGGCTAAAAATAAATGCAAATCAGTAGAAGAACCGAATTTAACTTTACCCCTATCAGGATAAAGCCGGATCAAACGTTCACTGTCCGAAAAACAAAGAGTGGCAAATTCTGCATCCGCCGGATAAGATATCGCGACACCTGATACAGCTTCATTCTTTTCAATCGCTGCAATGGCATTTCGCACATCGATTGTCTCGGTAAAAAGAAATTCAAGCTCATAAAACCCGCCCAAAACATAAAGTAATTCTTCAACAATCTCATGCTGCAAGAAATTACGAGGCATAAAACGAATTTCATGAAAATAATAGTTCAAATCGCTTCGATCCGCAAAAACGTGAGCTTCAATTTCACAGGAATCGCTTTTAAAAACAAAACGCCCCCCATCCAATGAATATTCATAATCACTGACTTTTAAAGAAAGTAAATGCCGAACAGCGTCAGCATACATATCGCAACTTTCTTTAAAATCCTTTTCGCCTGCATTTTGAATAAATCGCTCGACAGAATTGCTCCAAAACTTTGGAATAAAATGTACTTCTTTATTAAACCCCGAAAGTGATTTTACTTTAAAGCGATCACAACGAATAAAATAAAAGCTTGAAAGACGCTCCGAAAAAATTTGTTCATAAATTGAAAAAGACAATGCGTTCATCTTCACTCCCCGGCCGGTAAAAACTCCAAAGACAAAGAATTCACACAATAACGAAGACCTGTCGGATCAGGACCATCCGTAAAAACATGACCCAAATGGCTGCCGCATTGAGAACATAAAATCTCAATCCGAACCATACCGTGAGAATTGTCCGGCTCTTCGCACACTGCATTCGAATCGACAGGCATAAAAAAACTGGGCCAACCCGAACCGGAATCATATTTGGCATCGGACAAAAAAAGAGGAGCGCCGCATGCCGCGCAATGGTATTCTCCCTCAGCTTTGTTGTTGCAATATTCTCCGGAAAAAGGGGGTTCTGTACCTTTTTCCCGCAAAACATGAAACTGATCGGCTGTTAATTTTTTTTTCCACTCAGCATCGCTTTTATTAGCGTCATCTTCCAAAATAACTCCTTGTTCATTATCATTTAAAGAAATCCATTGAAAACTTATTTTTTTCCGCAAACATAATCATCATATTATGCTTGAAATATTCATGCATTCATATTATAATTAATAAAGCAAATGCATACTCGAAAAAAAATAACCTGGTCTTTTCAAAGCCCAACCATAAAACCATTTCATCAATCAAACACCATTTGCCGCGAATCCCGCTGTCCCAATATTGCCGAATGCTCGGCTGAAAATCACGCAGCCTTTCTCATTGGCGGATCCGTCTGCACCCGCAACTGCCAATTTTGCAATGTACAAACCGGAAAACCCCGGCCCATCATCGCCTTTCAAAAAGAAGAAACCGAAAAAATATTAAAAGCGATAGATATGGCTCGATTGCAATATGTTGTTATCACATCAGTTACCCGCGACGACGACCCGAAATCATTAGCCGCTTATTTTAATCACATCGGAAACTTGTTGGCAAAAAAGAAATTAATGTTTGAGTTTTTAATTCCGGACTTTAACTTAAATCAACAATACCTTGATTTAGCCGTACAATCTGACCCGGAAGTCCTTGCGCATAACATTGAGACTGTAGAAAGAATAACGCCGCTAATCCGCAATCGCGCCAGCTATAAAAAAAGTATGGATCTGCTTCAATATTACAAGCAAAAACATCCGAAAATAATAACAAAGAGCGGTTTTATGACCGGCTTAGGAGAAACGCTGTTTGAAATCGAACAAACTATCCGCGACCTGAAAGGCCTGGTAGACATCTTGACAATAGGCCAGTATTTAGCGCCGGCGCCAACATCCGCTCCGGTAAAAAAAGAATACACAACGGAAGAGTTTAACGCAATACAAGAAATTGCCGAAAATAACAACATACCTGTTATTTTTTCCGGACCTTTTGTGAGAAGTAGCTATAAGGCATATGAAGCCAGAAACCGCGCCCAACAAACGCGCAATAATACAATATGAAGGTAAAACATGTATCATGATGAAGAAGAAGATTTAAACATCACCACTTATGAAGAAGAAAAGACGCTTCGCCAGGTAAATTCACAGTTTGACTTAAACTACCTCATACAAATGGTAGTAGATCAAACAATCAATAGTGAAGTTGCCGACCTTATGATTGCCTATTGGCGTGGAAAACTAAACAACCCGGAAGATCCGGTTTACGATCAATTTTTAGACTATTATTTATTCCATGCATCCATTAACCGGGGGCTTGTTTACGCTTTCCTGTTCGACCCGCACAAAGGCAAAATTCTGCATGACTCGGGAGTATCGCCAGATACCAACATCACCGAAACACTTACAAACGCACCTTCCGTTGAGTCAATCGAAGATGTGCCCGTCTACCTGGAACAACTGCGCTTTCGATTGTTTCTGGAAAAAGTGGAACATAACCAAAAATCCTATTTTATCGGAGTAATACCGCTGGATACCGCCAATCACGCAGCCTTGGACTTGGTGATGAATATCTATCAAATTTACCTGGATATTTACGGGGGCTCGCATGACCTGCGCTTTAATAACCTGTACGAAAAGCTGGTTGAATCAATGCAACGCGATATCAATAAAAATTTGAAACCGGAATTTCCTATTTTATTTTTGCACCTGAAGTTTGATAGGTTTCATAAGTACATCAACTTTGCCGGAGATTATTTTGGCTACGATATGATCGCTAAAATCCGGGAAGAACTGAAAAAAATGACATCCGGGGAAGCCATGATCTATCCCATTAAACCTCACGAATACGTTCTGCTCTTTATCGATACCGAACAAGAAGAAGTGGAACCGCTCTTCGGACAAAACATGCAAATAAAAAATTTGTTGTTAAACTATCGCCTGAGATTTTATGCTACATCAAAAGCAAAGCTGGATATGAAAAATATCTGGACCAAAATTACCAAAGGTATCTAGTATGAAATACATTGAATCGCTCATTCGCAATATCCCCGATTTCCCTCAACCGGGCATTTTATTTAAAGACATCACTCCGATTCTAGCCGACCCCGAAGGCTTTAAACGATCGATTGAATGGTACTCTATGGCCATTGAAGCGGCGGGAAAACCCGATGCAATCGCCGGAATTGAATCCCGCGGTTTTATCTTTGGCGCAGCCGTCGCCCGAAAACTCAACGTTGGATTCATTCCCATTCGTAAACCAGGCAAACTGCCTTTCACCACACACCGGGAAACATACTCCCTGGAGTATGGCGAAGACGCTCTGGAAATTCATACAGACGCAATAGAACAAGGCGAAAAAGTAACCATCGTAGACGATCTTCTTGCCACCGGCGGGACCGCCGGCGCGGCCGTAAATCTCATAGAAAAGATTGGCGGGCATGTGCAATCATGCGCCTTCTTAATCGAATTAACCGACCTCCAAGGGCGCCGCAAACTAAATCTCGCCCAGGAAAAAATTCTTTCATTTTTAACCTACTAATGTGAGCGTTTCTTTTTTTGGCGTTTACGTACATATACCGGTATGCAATCAAAAATGCGACTACTGTGATTTTTACTCGCTTCCGTCAAGGCAAACCGGCTTAGACTTTTGGCAAAACTACCGCAATAGCATTATTGCGGAATTAAAACACCGGGCTTTGCAACTTCAATCCAACCTGGTATTGGCCTCAATTTATTTTGGGGGAGGAACGCCTAGTTTGGCGCCAGATAATTTTTTAAAGGAAATTATCGGCGAAATTATTGAAATATTTCCGCGAACTGCCAAACATATGGAAATCAGCCTGGAAGCAAACCCGGATTCCCTGGGGAATGTACATAGACTCAATCATTTAACAGAAATTGGATTTAACCGGGTTACGCTTGGGGTTCAAACCACCAATGAACAAACCCTGCGCTACCTGGGGCGCCGGGGTTCATTAGCCAAAGTCGAAAAAGCGCTAACTCACTTGCATCAAAGCTCCTTTAAAAACTACGGAATAGATTTAATCTACGGAGTTCCCGGCCAAAAATACCGGGAAATACAGCAAGACATTGACCTTGCCCTCTCGTATGGCGTGAAGCATGTCTCGGCATACGGCTTGACTGTCGAAGAAAATACTCCCCTTAACAGGCAAATTTTAAACCGGCATAAACAACGTTTATCGGAAAGGCGCTATATCACCCACATGAAACAAATTTCTCGCTCATTAACAAAACGCGGGTTTCAAAGATATGAAATTTCAAATTACGCGCTTCCGGGCTATCAATCGCTGCACAACATGATCTACTGGACGCACCGCCCTTACCTGGGGCTTGGACCCGCCTCTCATTCGTTTCTCGCAAACTCGCGAATCTGCGACCCTCGGGACTTAAAGCGTTATATGCAATCTTCTCCGGAGCAACTCGAAAAGATCGACGCAGCCGACCACTTTTCCGAACTGATGATCGGCGCAAGCCGCATTCTCGGCAAACAGGGACTTGCCAGATTTCGAAAAAACCTTTCATTGGCTGACTATGGAGTTTTTTTAGACCGGCTGTCTCTGGCCGAAAAGTCAAAATACCTGAAATGCCGCCAGGCTCAATTCCAGCTAAACGAAAACAGCGCTCTCTTTTCGGATTCTCTCTTGATGCTCCTGGCCGGGTAAAAACTTCGCGCAATAAAAACTATCATCGGAAAACATTTGACAAAAACCCGGATTTGAAATTCCCTAAATTAATATTTTTTCGCTTTTCAATGACTATGGCAATGGCTATGGGGTTATCATAAAAGAACTTTCAAATATGCGTAATGAAATTTTTTACTCATGTATTATTGATAAAATAAAACGGAGAACTAGAAGGAGAAAATAATGAACAGCTTCAAAAAATGGATTCTACTGACCGTAACAGTCTTATCCTGGTCCGGAATACAGGCCCAGGAAGAACCGGCGGCAACCGATGTTTCCGGCGATTATGCTACAGGCTCTTGGGGCGGCGCCCGAAATAAAATGGCCGATAATGGCGTTGCCTTGGAACTGGGAATTGCGATCGACTACTTTTATAATGCCTCCGGCGGCGTCGAAACAGGCGGCAATTATCTGGAAAACCTGGATCTCACATTGGATTTGGATATGGGCTCGCTCGTTGGATGGAACGGAGCCGAATTCTTTTTCTATGGCCTGGGCAACGCCGGCGCGTCTCCGACAGAATATGTCGGCGACATGCAAGGGACCAGCAACATAGAAACAGGAATGGAATACTTCAAGCTATACGAAGCCTGGTTTCAGCAAAACCTGTTAGACGACAAAATATCGTTGCTATTCGGAATTCATGACCTGAACTCCGAATTTTACGCAAACGACCCGGCCGGTTTGTTTTTAAACAGCTCCCAGGGAATTGGCACGGAAATAGCGCAAACCGGAGCAAACGGCCCTTCCATTTTTCCCGTAGCCGGGTTAGCCGCCCGCCTGATGATCCAGCCGGTAGAAAACGTCTACATCAGCGCTGCAGCATATGATGCCGTAGCCGGGGACCCTGACGCGCCGGACACTACCTACGTTGATTTTGAATTTAACGACGGCGCTCTTGCCATTGGCGAAGCCGGGTACTACATAGAAGGCGACATAAAACTGGCCGCCGGTTACTGGCAATATACCGAAGAAATCATCACCATGAAAGACGCCGCTCCTTCAACCGGAGCCGGGTACTATGTTCTGGCCGATAAGACTTTGGCTGACATCTTTTCTTTGTTCTTTCGTATCGGTATGGCGTCGGCGGATGTGTATGAAGTCGATATGAACGTTGCCTACGGTTTTACCGTTGTTCCCGCTTTTATGGGCAGAGAAGACGACATGCTTGGTTTGGGTGTCACCACAGCGCGGCTTTCCCCCGATTTCAGCGACTTTTTAAAAGCGCTCGGCGAAACTCCGGAAGCCAACGAAACAACCATTGAATTTACGTACCTGTTGCAACTGACCCCATGGTTTTCATTGCAACCGAATGTACAGTATGTTATGAATCCGAGCGCAAGCTCGACAGTTGACGACGCAACGGTTTTTATGTTGCGTTGCTCTATCTTATTTTAAATTCGTGATTTAACTTTGATAAAAATCCGGCGTTCAAAAGTGCGCCGGATTTTTTAATACAAAAAAAACAGTAGTGGAACAAGGTCTCTAGTCATGACATTTCTTTTTAAAAAATTAGCGCACAAAACCTGGCGCCTTCTTCTTTTTTATTTGCTTTTCACCGCCGGAATTCAAGCTCAAGAACGGCCTGGGATCAAATGGCAGTCCATTGAAACCGATCATTTTGAAATTATATACCCGCCCGAATATGAAGAAAAAGCGATTGAATACGCAACCATACTGGAAACCCTTTACCCGGATATCGGCGATTCCGCCGGCGATAACCCCGACCATATTACGATTATTTTAAACAATGAGTATAATATTGGCAACGGCTATGTCGCGTATTTTCCGCGGCACTCCAGGTACTTTCATACGCCCGCCAACGGAAGCGTTATGCATTTCACCGATTGGGAGGAATTACTGGCGATACACGAACTAAGACATGTAGCGCAACTCGACGCCGCCAATAAAAACATGAACAAAGTTTATTATATTTTATTTGGCGAAACCGGACTGGGCGTCGCCAAAGCGGTTTCCACCCCTTCCTGGTTTAGTGAAGGCGACTCGGTTTTTATGGAAACGGCTCTCACCGATTTTGGGCGAGGGCGAAACCCGACATTCTGGATGATCACCCGGACGCAACTTTTAAGCAACCAAAATTATGAATATAGCCAGCACCTCTTGGGTTCCGATACAATCGGACAACCCAACCCCTATGAAATGGGATTTTTATTCACTTCATACCTTCGAGAAAAGTACGGTCAAGATGCGATTTCAAATATCATTTTGGACAATAGCAACCGTCCCTTTAATCCCTACGGTTTTAGTTTATCGGTGAAAAAAACCACCGGGAAAAATTTAAAAAACACGTATGAAGAAATGAAAAATTACTACTCAAACCAATGGAAGCTGGAAGACAGGGAAATACGGGAAACCGGGCTAACAAAAACAACTTCAATCAACTCTTCCAAAACGTATTTATATACGGCATACCGTTCGCCCCAGGTTTTGCCCGGCGGGCGCGTGATTGCCTTGAAACACGGCAAAGGCCAACCATCGATTATCGTTGAAACGCAAAATTCAAAAGATAAATACCTTTTTGCCATTTCTGATAATGTGAATTCGATATCGGCAAACGAAGCTTATATTATTTGGGGCGAGTGGAACCCGGACAAAAGATGGATTGCCGGCCATTCGCATATCGGACTCTATTCCTTTGAAAAAAAACAAACGGATGAAATCAAATTTAACGGCGAATTGTATGAACCGGCCATAGCGCAAGACTCCAACCACCTGGCCGCCATTGAAATTTTGCCTGACGGCCAATGCAGACTGGTTGTATCGCCCATACAAAAAATCGAACGGCGGTATATTTTACAACAACCCGAATATACCGATTGTCCGAATGAGATACTCTGGAGCGAACCTTACCCTTATGAGGGCGGAAAAAAAGTCGTTTTAATTCAGTTTGCAAAAGAGGGAAAACAGTTGGCGATTGTCGATATCCCCTCGGGCAAAGTACAACCGCTCATGAAACCGTCACAATCTACGCTATTTTCCCCTTTTTACCGAGACGGTATAATTTATTTTCGCAGCGGGGCAAACGGAGTCGACAATATTTACGCAATCACGCCGGGTCAAACGCAAGCGAATCAAATGACCAATGTTCGGTTTGGCGCATTTGACCCGTTTATATTTGAGAAAGAGCTATACTTTTCCGAATACTCTGCTGACGGGTATTTTTTAAAAAAGGCGCCGCTGAAAACGATACAAACGGCGAATTTTAACCGGAAGCCGGTTAGCCCCGTGCAAGAAGAGACCTTCCGCCAGGAAGGCCCCATATTCAACCAACGCAAAAAAAGCGGCGTTAAACCGGAGCCCCGAAAATACCAACGTTTGCAAAATTCAATGCATGTTCACAGCTGGGATCTCTCGCCCATGATCTTGACCCCTTACGTGGGCGGTGGCTTTACCTCTCAAAATTTACTAAACACAATTGGAATGAGCGCCCGTTACGCGCAACACCCGCATAACGGCTCATACCAGGCTCTCGGCAGTTTGTTCTATCAAAAGTTTTATCCTGTCATAGGAATTAGCGGGGAAGCGTCTCACAACATGATCCTGACGACCGAAGAAAATGGCGACATTACAACAACGGGACAAGACGCGCAAGGGGCCGGCGCCTTTGTTGAATTGCCGTTTTATATTTCAAACGGCGCCAACCTGCACTATCTTTCCGTCAAAGCAATTGCCCAATACCGCCAATTCGATTTGTATGGGTCCGATAATCTCACTTTTGAAGATGAGGAAAAATACGAAGCCAACGATATTGGCGGAGAAATCAACTACTTTCTACAGCGCAAAGGCGCTCAGACAATTTTACAAGGTTTCCCCACGGTAGAGTTTAGCATGCTGCTCCATTATCATACCAATTATTTGACGGACCAACCGGAATACCGGCAATTCAGCGTTCTCAATCGTCTCTCGCTGGGGGGGCTCTTATACCGGCATAAATTTAATTTTTACGGGGGCTTTGAACAAAGCTTAAATACCGATTTTAAAGAAACCGGCCTTGTGCGTATGCCATTGGGCTACGCTTATTTTTATTTTCCGCAGGTATGGCTGGGCGGTATATCATATACATCAACATTCAATTCACCGGGATTAAATATTTTAAATGTGTTGTACCTTAGAAATCCTTATCTTACCTGTTTTTTCGAAATCGGGGAAGGTAAAACCTCAAACAATACAACCAACTGGAAAAGCTACGGAACCACTTTGGATCAGCCTTTTGCCATATTCAATAAACCCTATTTTTTTAATCTTCAGCTAACCTACGCATATACTCCAAAAGAAAATCAGGCAGTGATTTATTACGGCGTTAACATATTGCTCAACATGCCTTTCTAACGCCGATAAAAATGATCGCGCGCGCAAACTTTATTCTTACAATCTATTGTTTATAATATATATATTATTGTAATTATTTTATTTTTTTATTGACACATGCGCCCCTGATCCGGATAAATTACCCTTATCAGGAAATTAACTTGATCAATCTAAACCAAAGGAGTAACTTTATGGCATCAGCAGAAGAAGATGTACAACAAATGCAAGCGCAAATTCAACAGTACGGGTCCGTAACCCAGTTTGGCATTCGCGTTCAAGAAATCGGCGGAAATCCAGGCACGGAAGGGAACACAGGTTCGTTGTCGGCAAGTAGCGGCGGTGTTGTCAAAGGCAATGACGGCTCCTACGACGCCGGTTGGGAAATCGGCAACTGGGGCGATACCATGACATTTATCAAACGATAAATTCAACAATCTTTACATGAGCAATTATTGTCCGGGTTATCCCGGGTCACCCCGGACAATCGCGTTTTTCATGTCTTCGCGACGATTGAAAATAACTGCCATTGAACAAAAAGTATCTATGCGAGGTTAATCATTTTTTTAATATGATCCGGTATATCTTCGTACTTCCGGTATTTTTTTGAACGCCCGTCGGGGAACCGCACCATATAGCGCCCGTTTACATTTTCAAGATAATACTTTCCTTTCTTTTGACCGGTTTTATGACCGTCAATTTCAAGAATCATTTTTCTATATTTCGGAGGTAAGTATTCCGCCCCCGGAAAAACCTTCGGTTTGCCATCCCCTTCAAGAATGGTATACACACCGTCCGTATGCAATATCTTTATGCCATTATAATCGAAACTCTCGAAAACTGAAACTTCGGGCTCTTTTTTTTTCGGTTTTGTCTCGACTTTTCGGGACTTTTTTCTTTTCGGGGTCCGGCGGCGAGTCGCCAGATAAATTAAAAAAGCGGTTAACGTTGCAGAAAGGGCAAAAAGTAAAATAACCTGCGCCAGCTCCATTGGTATAATGATTCCCCTCCTTGCCGTAAGCGTAACCGGGAAACACCGGCACAACGCTTGAGCTTAAGTCAAAGTTATGAAACCAAAGAATTGTTTAGAAATCAAATGGCAATTCAAAACAGGCCTGCGCGGCAACTTTCTTTCTCCCCACGAAAGACCAACTACAGCCGCAAAGTTAGAATATTTAATTGACAAAAGGACGGATATTCCCGATAAAAAAGAAACACAAAAAAAAGAAAAATATTGATTAAAATATTTAAACAATATCGTCTAAAAACCGTAGAGCTGATAACATTCGCTTCAACAGGAGAAGATAGTGATCACTGCGGAAAGAACGATGGGGGCATTTATGGGAATCGGATCGCTATTACAGTTGCGAGTCGAATATGAAAATATTGGCAACAAAAACGTACGGGTTGTCTATCTAAACGGAAAAATCATATCGAGTAACAGCGTCGACCTAAACGAACGCTTGAAAAAACATTTTTCTGACGGAACCTACGATACCATTATCCATATTTCGGAACTGGAATACATAGACAGCAAAGGTATGGCCATGCTTCTAACGCTGGCTAAAACAATCAAACAAAACAACGGGCAGCTTTTTCTTACAAAGCCTTCGCCATTCGTATCCGAATTGCTGGAACTTACGAATCTACAATCATTTTTTGACTTTGTAGAAGACGTTGAAACCGGCCGGCGGCACTTTCAACAATAGCCGGATTTCGACCAATCAATAGCGGTAATGGTCCGGTTTATACGGGCCTTTTACATCAACGCCAATATAAGCCGCTTGTTCCGGGGTGAGTTGAGTCAGCTTTACCCCTAATTTGTCTAAATGCAGGCGTGCGACTTCTTCATCAAGATGTTTGGGCAAACGATAAACGCCAATTTCATAGTTATTTTGCCATAAGTCAATTTGAGCCAGCACCTGGTTGGTAAATGAATTGCTCATCACAAACGACGGGTGCCCGGTCGCGTTCCCCAGGTTTACCAAACGGCCTTCCGATAGTACAATGATACCGTGACCATCGGGGAAGCGGTACATATCCACCTGCGGTTTGATCTTGATTCTTTCAATACCGGGGTATGACATCAATTTTGCCATTTGAATTTCGTTATCAAAATGACCGATATTGCAAACAATGGCATGGTCTTTCATTTTTTCCATGTGATCAATGCGAATGATATCTTTATTGCCGGTTGCCGTTACAAAAATATCGGCCTCTTCTATGGCGCTTTCCAGCGTAGAAACCTGAAAACCTTCCATTGCCGCCTGCAGAGCATTAATAGGGTCAATTTCCGTTACAATAACGCGGGCGCCAAACCCTTGCATTGAACGGGCGCACCCTTTACCGACGTCGCCATACCCGCAAACTACGACAACTTTACCGGCGACCATCACATCGGTACCCCTTTTGATTCCGTCCGCCAGCGATTCGCGGCAACCGTAAAGGTTATCGAATTTTGATTTAGTTACCGAATCGTTTACATTGATTGCCGGGAATTTCAGCTCACCGCGTTCCATCATTTGGTACAGGCGATGCACCCCGGTGGTAGTTTCTTCCGAAACGCCTTTGATGTTTTCGGCTATAGCCGACCATTTCCCGGGGTTTTGGGCAATAGAACGTTTGAGCAGGGCGTTGACAATCGCCAGCTCTTCTTCTTCAACCGGTTGATCGAGAATTGAAACGTCTTTTTCCGCCTCTGCGCCCCGGTGTACCAATAAAGTGGCGTCTCCCCCGTCATCGACAATCATATCGGGGCCGCTACCGTCGGGCCAGGTCAACGCATATTCGGTGCATTGCCAGTACTCTTCGAGAGTTTCGCCTTTCCAGGCGAATACCGGTGTTCCGGTTTCGGCAATCGCTGCGGCGGCATGATCCTGGGTTGAAAAAATATTGCAGGAAGCCCAACGCACATCGGCGCCCAGCTCTTGTAGAGTTTCAATTAAAACGGCTGTTTCAAGGGTCATATGAAGCGAACCCATAATTTTTACGCCGGAAAGCGGTTTTTCCGTACCGTACTTTTCACGAAGCGACATTAAGCCGGGCATCTCCTTTTCTGAAAGTTGAATAGCAATGCGGCCTTCGGGGGCCAGTTGAATGTCTTTTACTTTATAGTCCGGTTGGGTAGAAACGCTCATATTTTCTCCATATTATTTTGCGATTTTATAATGGCGGTTAAATGATAAATTAACCGGCTAGATAGTAAGCATCATAAAGACTATTTGTCAAGATATTATACAGGCATTACAAAACCGGAATGACCCGAATTTGTTATCTCAGCTAAAAGCCCCGAAAGCGCTTCATGTTTGTCATGGCCGGTATCGAGTTTAAACAAATGACCGGCGTCAATTTCGTTTGGCGGCTCATACAAAGAATCGAGAAATTCCATGTCCTCCAGCCGGGCGTCCGATTCGGTGCGTCGCCCGTTTTCCGACGCGCTTCGCGCTTCCAGCCGTTTTTTTCGCGTTGTATCGTCGCAATAG
>JBNLDQ010000024.1:0-186159 GCA_050304475.1 Turneriellaceae bacterium
GATCCGGTAGACTGTTGAAAGAGATACTTCTTCGCCAAGTTTTTTCATGATCATATAAACATGAAGCCCGCCGATCAGCTTGTATTCTTTGTAAATTTGAATGATCATTTGCTCTATCTTGTAATCAATCCGCGGTCTGCCAGGTGATTTGTGAAATTGTTTTGAAATTCCGGCCCAGTAGCTTTTAAATCTTTTCAGGTGAAACTGTATGAAAGATGAAGGCCGGAATCTTTTGAACAGGAGGAGCATGTTAAACAGGAGAGATAAAAGAAGCAATACGATCAGCATATCAGTTGCAAGCATTAGTCACGAATACGACAATGCATAACTCATAAAGTGATTTTCTGCATTAAACATTACTTGCACACAAGAATCGATAATTTACACTAATAAAACGAATATAATATTGGAGTAGACACATAGTGTTGACAACGCAATCAGTTTAGTACGATCTAAACTTGATTTACATCAGAACACGAAAAACCTGTCATAGAGAAACCGATCCACGAGGCACAACATGACTTGCTTGCCACGCTACGGACAGCGTTGCAACCTACGGTTTTTAAGCGCAGGATGCGCTGTATGCAAACGTGGTCATGGATGACCAGAACGTTTGCCTTTTGCTTCGTTTTGGCCGCCGCAGCCGAAAGCGGTAGCGTCAGGTTGCAAGGTCTGCAGCGTTTTGCGAACGAAAACGCCGCCTTTTGGCGGCAAAAGAAAAGACCAGGCAGACCGTGAAGACGAACTAAAAAAGCCGGGGGTGGCGAAAGCCGGGAGACGACGGGCGGCGCAACGCGACGCAGAAAAACAACAAAGAAGTTACGTAACCATGCAATAAAATCATACGTACAAAGCCCCGGAGTCTAATCACTCGGCTGCAGCCAGGGGGCGGGAAGCCCCCGCAAAATACTGTAAAAAAGAAATATCGATTGCTTGTTTGCCATTGTTTGGTAATGTAGACCATGCCGGTTTCGTCATTGATTGTTATAGCGTCGCCCGGTGAATCGGAGAGCGCTATCAATCAAATCAAGCGCCTGGATGGAGCTGAGGTTATTAAAAATGACCAAGGAACCATTATCGTCGTAACGGATACCGAAACGGCACAGCGCGATACGGCCTTAGTTGCGGAAATTGGCGAATTATCTACAGTCGATCAAGTCTTTGTCGTTTTTTCCAGCGTGTAAATAGCGCTGATAAGATGCAGGAAAATTGGGATGAGGCGCAATTTACTTATATAGTTAATAGAGAAAATAAATATTTGAGTGCGGGTTTTTGAGCCACTGGGAGGAGAAGTATGAATTGGGACGAATCGGATTCCAAAAAACCGGAGAACGGATACGAAATCACCAGAAAAGAGTTTATCAAAAAAATTGCGGGAGCATATGCGGCAGCCGTCGCTGCTCCTTTATTTATCGGCAATTGTAAAAAAGAGAAGCCTGGCGAGTTGTTAGAAGAACTCGCCATTGAGTGGCAGAAGGCGCCTTGCCGTTTTTGCGGCGTCGGATGCGGAGTCATGGTTGGAGTCAGCAATGGACGGATTGTCGCCATTGCGGGAGATCGTAAGAACCCGGTAAATGGCGGGTTGCTTTGTGTCAAAGGGTATCACCTCGGTGAAATTCTGTACGGAAAGGATCGCTTTACCCAGGCAATGATTCGCAAAAACGGGAAACTAAAGCCGGCGCCTCTTGATGAGGCGTTGGATTTCATCGCTGAAAATTTCAAACGAAATATAAAAGAACATGGTCCGGACTCAATTGCCATCTACGGTTCGGGGCAGTGGACGATCCAGGACGGGTATGCCGCTACGAAATTTCTAAAAGGCGGCGTGGGTACCAATAACGTTGAGGCGAATGCTCGTCTTTGCATGGCTTCTGCCGTGGTTGGTTTTATTACTACTTTTGGAAAAGATGAGCCCATGGGGTGTTACGATGACTTGGATGAAGGGACAGTCTTTGTCTTTTGGGGCAATAATATGGCGGAGACGCACCCTGTATTGTTTAGCCGTATCATGGAAAACAAAAGAAAAAACCCCGGCGTGAAACTGGTTGATATTACGGGCAGGATCACAAGGACTTCGCAAAGCAGCGACCTCGTCATGGAGTTTCAGCCGCAATCGGACCTGGCTATAGCCAATGCCATTGCTCATGAAATAGTATTTAACGGGACAGTAAATCAAGATTTTGTAAATCGTTTTACCGCTCAAAAGAAAGGGACGACCAATATCGGGTACGGGCTGGAAGGCGAAGCTGCGCCTTCTATACAAGCCGAAGGCTCTTCGATGGAAGAGTATAAAAAGTTTCTTGAACAATATACGCCTGAATATGCGGCAAAAATCAGCGGCGTGAGCGCGACAAAAATACGGACGCTGGCAAAATGGTATGCTGATCCCAAAACGAAGGTTGTTTCGCTTTGGTGTATGGGAGTCAACCAGCATACTCGCGGAACCTGGATGAATAATTTAATTTATAATATTCATCTTTTGACGGGAAAAATTTCTTTGCCGGGGAACGGGCCTTTCTCTTTAACCGGGCAACCCAGCGCTTGCGGGACTGTCCGTGAAGTCGGTACATTAACCCATGCCTTGCCGGGGGGGCGGAACGTGACTAAAGCGGACCACCGCGCTTTTGCCGAAAAGGTTTGGGGGGTCGCTCCCGGGACGATCCCTTCAAAACCCAGCGCGCATACGATTGCCATGTTTAGAAAGTTAAAGGAAGGAACGATCAAGGCCATGTGGATTCAAGTGACGAACCCCATGGTTACCTTGCCTGACCGGGATAAGTTTTTAAAGGGGATACAAAAAAATAAGCCTTTCATTGTCGTGACTGAGGCTTACCCGACGCCAACGACTGAGATTGCCGATGTGGTTTTACCTGCCGCTATGTGGGTTGAGCGAGAAGGCTGTTTTGGCAATAGCGAGCGCCGAACCCAGCAATGGAATAAGTTGGTTGATCCTCCGGGAGATTCGCGCCCTGACTCATGGCTTACTATTGAAGTTGCCCGCCGCATGGGTTATGAGAAACTGTTTCCCTGGGAGACGGAAGAAAAACAGGCCAGCGGTTTGTTTGAAGAGTTCAGGAAGTTTACTTTAGGCATTGGCAAGGATGTGGCCGGTTATGAATTACTGAAAGAGTCGCGGGGTCTGAGGTGGCCCGTGATCGGGGGGAAAGAAACCAGGTGGAGGTACCGCGAAGGTTCCGATCCGTATGTCAAACCAGGGCAGGGGTACTCTTTTTACGGGAATAAAAATAGCGGGAACCGCGCTTTCATTTGGCAACGCCCATATGAGCCAGCGGCGGAGTTTCCGGACGATGAGTTTCCCTTTTGGCTTTCAACCGGGCGTGTTCTGGAGCATTGGCATACGGGATCAATGACACGCCGTGTGAAAGACTTGCACCAAGCCGTACCGGAAGCTTATGTGGAAATTCACCCGGGCGATGCCGGTCCGTTAAAGATAAAGAATGGTGACAAAGTTCGCATTATTTCAAGGAGAGGCGAGTTGGTCTTGCCGGCAATGGTGCGCGGGCGCGCGAAACCCCAACGGGGTCTTTTATTCGTACCATTTTTTGACGAATCTATGTTAGTGAATATTGTGACGCTTGATGCGCATTGTCCAATGTCGAAGCAGCCTGATTATAAAAAATGCGCCGTGCGTTTGGAGAGGGTGTAATATGAAAACACTAGTAAACCGGAAATGTACAGGGCCGAATCGATTGCTTGGTTTGTTTTGTCTTTTTTCGTTATTTATTTTATCTTGCAATGAGCAGGCTCCGGAGCTTCGTATTCGTCATGAGATGATGGATCGCCGCGCTTATTTAGGCGCCCCACCTGTGATACCGCATGATGTGGTAGGTACTCAAGGCGATCAGTGTTTGTATTGCCATGGTCAGGGTGCAATTTACGAAAAAAATACAAAACTCATGGGAAAAAAAGGCGTTCAAGCAAAGGTGACGCCGCACCCCGAGTATATAAATTGCGTTCAATGTCATGTTCCCCGGCTTGGTTCGAAGGTTTTTGTCGAGAACACTTTTTCAGGATTATTTTTGAGCGATTCACAACCTGCCGGTGGTACCGAAGAGGGAGTTCCTCCTCCAATGAGACACCAGTTGCAAAACCGGGAACCTTGCGAGGTATGCCACCTCTCAAAAACGGCATACTCTCAAAATATTCCGCGTCATGGGGAGCGCCCGGGGTGTCCATTTTGTCACCAACCGGTGGAAAGTTTAGCGATTTATAACGAATAAGCTGTTTGAAGTTGAAAGTCCATTTTGTTTGTTAAGGTTGAAGGGGCAGTCCTGTAAGATGAACAAAACAGACTTTTTTTATGAGCGATGCGGCAAATTTTGAAAAACTTCAGGATTAGAAGTGCATGGTAAATAAACGATGGTACTTCAGGAACAGACCTCATGTGGAATCAATTTTAGAAATTCGTCTTTGCCCGGATACCTGGGAGAAAGTCCGGCAAATCGCACGTATTAAAAAAGTAAGTTATTCGTGGGTTGTTCGATATTCCCTTTTTCGGTTGATTAAAAGGAATCGCCCATCTCAATATTTATATTTTTCCGGGGGCTTCCCGTTTGAAATTTTGTCTCGCGAATTAAAATGGCTGAAATTAAAATCTAAAGTTGAAAAGCGAAGGACCGGAAGCAACTTGAAGCACCGTCATCGGCTTTGTCTATATGGCGAGGATGAACTATACATTCGGCTTGTTGCCGCTCAGCTTCGTTGTACTATGACACATTTGGTACGCCTTGCGCTTGAGAGGTTTCTTGATTCAATACTGAATTCTTTACACAGGCAGGTTGGCTCTAAGGGGATGGTTGCGACCGATGCGTTTTGGTATTGGTTGGGTATCAAGTTAATGCAAGCTGTGGAATTACCTAGCCTATGCATGCGCGAATTGAAATTTAAATTTTTACGATTTAAAAGAACAGATTATTACTGAATATTCGATCAAAAAACTAAGATATTAAGTATTGATCATCGCTTAAATTTTTAAACATGATCGTGACAGGGTTTCGATTAAAAATAATATGTTCAACAACTTGCCATCCCAACTTTTGATAAAAATCTACGGAACCGGGGGTGTGAAGATAAATCTTTTTAAAACCAAAGTCAATGGCCTTTTTTTCAATAGCGCTAACCAAGTGCGAGCCAATTCCCGCTTCGCGGTGTGATTCTTTGACATATACCCCTGCAAGCCAGGGGGAATACAGAGGTTTGTCATAAAATTCAATTTTTTTCAAAGCCGCAGTCCCAATCAATTCTTTTCCTTGGTATGCCAACAAAGCTAAGGGCATCTTGTTTTTATGTATTCTTTCAGATACCTTTTTTATGACGTCATCTAAAGTATATCCAGGTATCAATTGGCGCCATTCGCGATAAAACCAACCCGCTATCTTGGGAACCATCTCAAGGTGATCAGCTAAATATTTTATTCGTAACGGTATCATTGTTCCAATATATTTATATTCGATGCTGTTGGAAAATAATTATTTCTCTCACTCCAGTTTAATGTTTAGTTTAAATGACTCTTCCTGCGAAGGCCCTTGGTATCCGCCGGCAATCCAGCGCAATGACTGCGCCTGTCGAAAACCCGAACCAAGATTATACCAAGAACCGAAGTAAATGTCAGAAAATAAAAGATTATTTGATGTCATCCATTGTCCATTGGAAAACTGCAAGTAATCGAAAACAACTTTCCTGGTAGGTTCGTTTCCATGATCATCATTAAATATTTCGAGAAAATAGACTCCCCAACGTTCCAGTCCGGAACCGCTGTCCTGGATTTTTGCATAAATCGGATAATCATGACTCATCGTAAATGAACGCTCTAAATCGACTTGAACAAACTCTTCCGGGAGCTTAACGGCATACCCTCTTGATACGGGTTTTTTTAAATTGGAATAAAAACCTTCCGGTAACAAAAGCAAAGGATTATGCATGCGTTTTTCAACGGGGGAATATAGGAAAAAATGTAGATGAGCTCTTCCTGAGTGACCTGAATCGCCGGCGCGACCCAATGCCGTATCTCGGTTAACGGCGCCGTCGCTGCTAAGCCGGCTTAAATGCATATAGCCGCTCCAGTAACTTCTATGGTCGATAATGACTGTTTTACCGCCTCCAAAGGGGAGTTCGCCCATTTTTTCGTATGAATTGTTTTTCCATATCAACGACCCATCAGCCATGGGGTAGACGGAAAATCCTTCACCTGCTATATCCAGACCATTGTGAAAATGATCGAGACGTGACTCGCCAAAAGTGGAACTAATAATATATTTTCGGTTATTCTTTACAGGCCATTCCAATACGCCCGAAAAGGAAGTGTTATTGTTCTGTCCCCAGAGTGGTAAAAAGAAAAAAAGGCATAAACCGGCTCTTCGCATGGTTTTAGGATAAGTCATGAAACGAACTGTCAAGAATCTTATCAAATATTCGCTACTCTTCCTATTGTATTTTAATGGCAACCAAAAGGTTACTTTATGCAAAGATAATTTTTTAACAAAAGGAAAAAAAACGGATCATACGGAACAAAATACCAATGTAAACGATAAAATGCAAAATAGCATGCTCGAATCAAGCCAGGAACTTTCCGGGAAAGAGACAGTAACCTCCAAAGACTCAAACTCCGAAAACATAAGCCACTTAACAGAACCCGACTTTCCGCCAGTGACCCACCCATACCTTTTGATAGATTGCGGGGCGGCAGGGGAGGCTTTGAAAAGCCAATGTTTTAAGCAAATTGTCTCTACCGGACAATTCATTGCCGAGTCCGGGCTATTTTCCGAGGTGTATTCTTTTTCATCCCTGTCGGTTTTGGCTCGAAATGAAGATCGCATTTTCCCTTTTACCATATCCGATCGCCCGCCTTATGAAAATTCCGGATATCGACAAGAAACCGGCAAAGCGCTATACTTAAACCCGGCAGAATATGCGCAATATCTGGATTCGCAAAATCGATATGCTCTCATCAAGATTGTTTGTGCGGAACCGGCAAACCAGTGCCTGGAAACCATGAACAATGCAAAACGGGATGAGTGGAAAGACCGTTTGGATAGGGCAAAAATAAAAAGCTGGTTTTTTGATGAACCGGATTTTGCAGTCCATCATAATATTCATTTTAATACAAGACTCGGCACTATCCGACTGGAAGGCTGGGACCCGGTTTCGTTAACTACGCCATTGTTTTGGGAAAATTTGTCGCGCCTGCAAAGAGATCTTTACCGAGTCAACGGAGTAAAGCAACTCTATTCTCCCTGGCATGTGATGAAAAACCTGGCTGTGTTGCTGCAAGAACCGGCGAATACAAAAGATTCGTTAACCGCTATTCTCGAAGTTTGGGAACTGGCGGGCGCCGATAGGAGCCGGCGTTTGCGAGTCGAAAACGCAATTGTTTACATAGACTATTACGGCCCTCCGGGTAAACCGGATATTCACTCGGAGGTTGAAAAAACATTGCGGCAATGGGAAAAACGATTTGGACCTCACATAAGCTGGACAATTCGGCCGGCTTCAGGAAGCGAAATTAGAAAGACAGTTGATCCCATGTCGCCTTGACGCGATTTAACCCATGAACCGGCTTGAGACCCGCTTGAAAGAAAAATTAACCGAAAAGGGTTATTTGTTTATACCTTATTTGGCATTGGGCGACCCCGATTGGAAAACCTCTGTAAAGTTAATTGATGCCTTGATTGAATCGGGAGCCGACAGCATAGAACTTGGCCTCCCGTTCACCGATCCGGTCGCGGACGGCCCGGTACTGCAACGGTCTTTTAAACGTGTTTTGGAGCACTCGTTTTCCTGGGAGCAATTCTTTGCATTGTTGGGAGCGGCCCGCAAAAAACATCCGGATTTTCAATTTTTAACAATGGGGTACGCAAACCTTTTTTATCAATACGGGATAAAAAAAATAATACGGAAACTTTTGGATCATAATGTTACCGGAATGATCACTCCCGATATTCCCTATGAAGAAAAACAAAAAATCATAAAAGATGAGCGCCTTAGCGATGAATTAAAAAAAATGGCCTGGATTAATTTTATTACGCCAACCGTTACGCCAAAACGTTTGAGTGAAGTTTGCCGCAACTCAAACGGATTTATATACTTTGTGTCAACGAAAGGGGTAACCGGCTCGCAAGGCGGCTTTAGTTTAAAACCATGGGCGCGAATCATTAAACAAGTTAAAAAAGAATCGCATGCCCCCGTTTTGATCGGGTTTGGGGTTCGCCATCGAAAACATGCCAAAGAAGCAACTGAACTGGCTGACGGTTTTATTATCGGATCGCGGATACACGAGATCATTGAAAATAACGTGACAAAAGCATCGCAAATTCCAGGCCAACTTAAAAAAGAAATTACGGCGATTCTCCCTTAAAATTATATCGGTGATGCAAGAAAAAATCGGATTTCCGAATTGACTTTTTCATCCGCCGTTTCGCCAAATGCACGGAAAAAAAGTTGGCATCGGGTTCGACAGCTAAACTGTGTACTATGAGTAAAACTGAAAAAACCGGTAAAACCGGTTCCAAAAAAACAAAAGATAGCGATTATTTAAAATACCCTTCTACTGCACTGCAAACGGCAGTGGCGGAATCGGCAAATTTGCCAACGATCAGGTTTGTCATTGGCCTTGATCTTGAAACGGATAACGCAAAAAGCAAAAAAAGCCAACCGCTTCTCAAAGAGTTTCCCTATTTCAAAGGGGCAAACGGCGAAACCGTAAAAAGCGAAACAGCTTGGTATGTCGGCCTTGGCTCTTCAAAAGATATCACACCAGATAGTTTTGGCGAATGCGCCTTGAATATTGCCAAAAGCGCAGCGCAGAGCTTTCCGGAAATAGCGGTGGAATTTGACAAAGATTTGCCTTCTCTAGTCAACGAGACCGTTTTAGTTCGATTGACCACAATCGCTTTTTCTACGGCGATCTACCCCGTCGACCTTTTGAAATCCGCGCCGGTATCCAAACTAATACAACTGAAAAAAATTACATTGATACCCCCCGGCGCTGCCGGCAAAGAAACAATCGCCGCCTGGAAAAAAGACGCCGAAAAATACGCCCGTCTGGGCCGGCACGTCAATGCGATGAGACAACTCCAGGCCTTACCCGGAAACTACGCCAACCCGGAGACCGTCGAAAAACGAGCCCGGAACATGGCAAAAGAATTTGGTCTGAAAATCCGCGTTTTTCAGAAAGCGGAGCTTGAAAAGATGGGCGCAGGCGGAATACTATCCGTTGGCCGCGGTTCCTCAATTGCGCCCCGGATGATTGTCCTTGAGTATGACCCTAAAAAAGCAAAAGCGAAAACCCTGGCTCTCGTCGGGAAAGGCGTTACTTTCGATTCGGGCGGCATCTCCATTAAACCCAGCTCCGATATGCATGAAATGAAATACGATATGTCGGGGGCCGCCGCCGTCCTTCACGGGATGGCTGCCATTGCCGAACAAAAACTGCCGGTCAAAGTCGTGGGCGCTATCGGACTGGTTGAAAACATGCCCGACGGAGACGCCATTAAACCGGGCGACGTCTACCGGGCGTATAACGGCGTAACGATAGAAGTGCAAAATACCGACGCCGAAGGCCGGTTAGTTTTGGGCGACTTGCTTTCGTATGTCTCGGAAAAACACAAACCCGATTATATGGTAAATCTGGCGACCCTGACAGGCGCATGCGTTGTCGCTTTGGGGTATTACTATGCCGGTCTTTTTGCAAACGGCGAAACGATTGAAAGCCTGCTCAAAGAATCATCGGTAAAATCGGGAGAGCCCGTATGGTCAATGCCAATGGGTCCGTTATACCAAGCCGAACTGAAATCAGATATCGCCGATTTTAATAATATTGGCGGGCGCTACGGCGGGGCTTCAAGCGCAGCCAGCTTTTTATCGATTTTTGTCGATGAAAAGATCCCCTGGGCGCACATTGACGTAGCCGGTATCGCTTTCCTGAAAAAAGGCTTTAACGTATACCAGGCCGTTGGCACGGGTTTTGGCGTGCGTTTGCTGAGCGAATTGGCCGAAACGGTATCGGCCGGCTAACCGAAACCGGTACAACCGGGTATTGCTTTAGATCGTATCAAAGGAGTTTGCGATGGATTCAAATAAAACAGACGAGGGAAAAAAAACGCCGTTAGCCATTATCGGCGGGACGGGTTTATATCAGGTAGACGGACTTGAAATTCAGGAAACCGTTTACCCCGATACGCCTTGGGGCAAGCCTTCCGATGAAATTGCCATTGCATCATACGAAGGTTTACGGGTCGCATTTTTACCCCGCCATGGCAAAGGCCATTTTCTATCGCCCGGCTTGATTCCGCAAAAGGCAAACATTGCGGCGCTGAAAATGCTTGGCGTTGAAGAGATCATTGCATTTTCATCGGTAGGCTCGTTAAAAGAAGAAATTGCCCCCAGAGACTTTGTACTGCCTGATCAAATCATTGACCGGACCCGGCACCGGGAAGATACATTTTACAGCGAAGGTATTGTTGTCCATGGCTCCTTTGGCGATCCTTTTGATCAATCCATTGCGGCTACGTTAAAACAGGCAATCGACAAACTGGGTATCCCTCTCCATACCGGGGAAACTCTCATTTGCATGGAAGGACCGACTTTTTCAACGCGAGCCGAATCAAAACTCTACAAAAGCTGGGGGGCCGGAATCATTAATATGACCGTGCTCCCCGAGTCAAAGCTGGCGCGTGAAATGGAAATTGGCTACCAGATGGTCTGCATGTCAACGGATTACGATTCTTGGCGCGAAAGCGAAGGAGCGGTAACGGCAGACGAAATTATGGCTGTGGTTGGCTCCAATACAGAAAATGCAAAAAGAATCATCAAAGAGGTGCTTCCGTTGTACGCCAAACGAATTGCCGCCGGCCCGATTGTATCCGGTTTTAAAGATACTATCCGGTTTGGCGTGCTTACCGCGCCCGACAAACGGCCGGCCGATGTGCGGGAAAAACTCAATAAACTTTTACCGGGGAGCTTTTAAAACTTGCGAAACGCTTGCTGCTTTTTTTCCCGCCGGAATTATAAATGAAAATCGATGCTTCCGTTCCAGGCCGGGTGTTTGAAATGGCGGCGCAGCAGGGGTTTAGCAGAGGCTCATATATCCCGTTGAATCCACCGGCAGGCGAGTACCGGGCGGCGTATCAAAAATATCTGGAAAAAGGCTATCAGGCCGATATGAAATACCTGGCAAATATTCCGGTAAAATTTTCCCCGCAGCTCATTGGCGAAAATTGCCAAAGCATGTTTGTTTTTGCGTATCCCTATTCTCAAACCGAAACGGAGCAAGCCATTAAAAAGGCGCTGTACCGGGTTGCCCGGTATGCATGGGGGAAAGATTACCATGAAATTCTTCGGAAAAAATTGCATAAAATATTTGCTGATTTAGAGGATGTTTTACCGCAAGCCCGGATTGTTTGCGATACAACGCCGCTCCCCGAGCGATATTACGCCCGCCAGGCAAACCTCGGTTTTATCGGTCGAAACGGAATGTTAATCGATCAAGACGAAGGGAGTTACTTTCTGCTTGGATTTGCCTTACTGCCGCTTGAAACTTCATTTGGCGATAAAAAAACCGGTATCGGTTACCGAACCCGCGGCGGTAAAATTGAAATCAATGAATTTAATATTGACAATGAATGGAACAAGACGATTTCAAAAGATACCGACCTGCATTGCGCCGCGTGCAACGCATGCGTTGATAATTGTCCCGGACAGGCGCTGCAAGGCGACGGGATGCTTGATGCGCGGCGCTGTTTCTCGTATTGGAGTATCGAAAGCCGATCTCAAAAAATATCGTTTGTTTTAAAAAACAGGGGGCGAGGCAAGAAAAAAACCAAACGCTGGATTTTCGGTTGCGATATTTGCCAGGAGGTCTGTCCGTACAATCGTCAGGCGCATAACGCGTCCGGCTTTGTTGACGAAAACTTTGCCCCTTCGCAAGCTTCGCTTGCCCTTTCCCGGGGCCGCCTTGATGAAATGGGCTCGCTCAAAGGAACCGCTTTTGCCCGAGCGGGAAAAGAGCGACTGCGAAGAAATTTAACATATGCCGAAAATCAAACGGAAAATGGCAGAGACGAAACAAATAAAAAAATAAAATCATGAGCGGCCCGGCGCGCAGATGGCCTGCAGCCGAATGAATCGCGATTAATGAGAAGATGTGTGAAGGGGGCAATACGACCCCGGCTCGCTCCCCCGTAGAAACGGGTGGTTGAAAACGGCGCCGGGGCAAGCGGTTTCATCCGGAGGTACCAGCCCGCTCATCAAACAAAAACTTTCATATGTAATATCATCCAGCAAAAAGTTGGGGGCAAAATCGGGGCGATCGCCGGCCTCTAAATGCTCGGGAGCTTCGGGCTCTTTGTTACGGCGGTCGATGGAAACAAAAACGCGGCGCTGGCGGATATCGCTTTTTTGTTGGGAAGCCGAATATTCGGATAGATAATTAACGACAACGGGCGCGCTTAACGAACCGCCGCTTCTCCCTCTGCCCAGAGAATCGTTCTGGTCATGGCCGATCCAGACAATCATAACTTCGTTACCGGTCATCCCGGCAAACCAGGCGTCGCGGTAATTTGTGGTAGTGCCTGTTTTGCCCGCCATCTCATACGAAAAAAGTTGAGGGTTTTGCCGGCGCTGGTTGGCGACCCAACCGGCCGTGCCCCCCGGCTCAAAAACGCCCTTGAGCATGGAAACGGTGACAAAGGCAGCGTTCGGATCCAGCACCCGGATTTTTCGGTTTGTTTCAGGCGGAGCCCAAAGCAAAGCCCCGGAGGAATCTTCGACTCTGGTTAGAAAGGCGGGCTCAATCCGGTACCCGCCGTTTGCGAGAGCCCCGAAAGAAATGGCCAATTCGTAGGGCGAAAATTCCGCCGCGCCCAAAGCGACCCCCAATTCTTTTGGTATCCGTTTTTTAATTTCGCTTTTGGGAGCATCCAGCATGTCCGAAAACATCGATTGCAGGGAACCGACGCCGGTATCTTTCAACAGGCGAACGGCAACCGTATTGCGGCTTTTCACTAACGCCTCATAAGCGGTAATTTTGCCAAGGTACTTGCCGTCATAGTTATCGTATTTCACCCCCGATATTTCCGTCGGCTCGTCGGCGAGAATTGTTGCGGGTGAAATCAAACGTTGCTCAATTGCCTGGTAGTAGACAAACGGTTTCATGAGAGAGCCGATTTGCCGGTAGGCGTAGATAGCTCGGTTAAACTGGTTTCTTTGCGAATACTCAGAGCCGCCAATCATGGTAAGAATATCGCCGGTATTCGGGTCAATGCTGAAAAAGACGCCGTTAATCATGTCGATTTCTTTTTCAAAGTCCCGGATCTCTTCGGGGGACATTTGCTCGATATTGGCGTCGGTTGTTTCTACAATATACTCTTTTTGTTTCTGGATGCCCAGCCGCAAGGTCTCTGCGGCAATTTTTTGACGGTCATAATCAAGCGTCGTATGAATGCGCATCCCGCCATGCAATATTTCTTCTAACGTAAATCTTTCCAGCAACTTCCCTTTGAGGTATTCCAGAAAGTAGGGGGCCAGGTTGACCCGGTAATCGCGGTCGGGGAAATCGCCGATATTTGAGACGTAGACATCGTTTTCACGGCGCACTTCCCAGGCTTCCAGAAAGAGTTCGGTCTCTTTTTGCAACTCATCTTCTTGTCGAAAACCCACATCGGCAAGGGCGTTGAATACAAGCTGCTGCCGTTTCAGGGCTCCTTCAAGATCGTTAATTGGCGAAAAACGGGTAGGGCTGGGCAAAAGGCCGATTAAAATGGCAGACTCTGCCAGGGTCAGGTCGGCGGCATGTTTGTTGTAATAGTATTGCGAAGCCGATTCCACACCGTAGTTCCCATGTCCCATATAAATTAAATTGAGATACATCTCCAGGATTTCGTTTTTCGTAAAATGGTCTTCAATTTCAAGCGTGCAGAAAAACTCGAAAATTTTTCTCCGGATTGTCTTTTCCTGGTTGGTAAATAAAACTTTCGCCAACTGTTGCGTCAGCGTTGAACCGCCCTGGCTATAGCTGAATGTCACCAGGTTGGTGAGAAACGCCCGGAGGATCGAATGAATGTTGATTCCGCCATGTTCGTAAAACTTGCGGTCTTCCGACGCTATCAACGCTTCGGACAGGTAGGGGGGTAGTTTATTAAAATTGACGAGCGTTCGCCGTTCGGTATAAAACTCGCCGATTAGTTTTTCATTGCGGTCATATACGCGCGAGGGAATCGCGACGGCGCCCAGTTTTAATGTGCCTGTCGACTCTTCGGAGATCGTGGGCTGGCGCAGATAATCCAGTTGTTTTTTATAGGCAATGAGTTTTTCAAGGACGTCGTCTTTTCTTTCATTCCAATCGGCATAGACAACGAAGGTGTAGATTCCGAGAAGGATCCCAAGCAGGACAGAGGCAAGCGTTCCGTAGATAAGAATATTTTTTGTGATTTTTTTCATGCCCTATGACAGCTGATGGCGTTCAATCACGCCCAATGACACTATGATGAGCCCCCCGTGACTTTCTCATAATATGAGCAGGGGAGCTCCATAGGGCACTTTGCGATTGCCGCTTAGGCGCCAATCGATTTAATTTGAATTTTTTGCATTTCTTGGCGATGACCCCATTTTCGCCGGTAATTCTTACGGTTTTTATATTTAAAACCAAGGATTTTCGGAGCTTTTACGTCTTCGAGGATCGTAGCTTTTACTTTGGCGTTTGGCACAGTTGGGGAGCCAATGGTCACTTTCTTGTCTTTTTCAATCAAAAGCACGCTTGAGATATCGATATCTGAGCCCGCGCTTTGTCCGGTTTTTTCAACATACAATATTTGATCGGGAGTAACGCGGTATTGTTTCCCCCCCATTTCTATTACGGCAAACATGAACCAAAATTCAATTTTCAGATAGTCTGTCAAGCGCAATGCCGGAAAGTTATTGAAACGGCGGGTTCCGCATCATTTTTAATTATTGCTGGACAAACTGTCTGAGCTTGCCATAGCAGCCATTATGAGAGAAATTATCAAGCTTGAATCTACCGCCGGAACCGGTTATTTTTATACTACTACGAAAAACCGCAAACTCCATTCCGAAAAAATGGAAGTACGCAAATTCGACCCGAAAGTGCGTAAATATGTGAAATTTGTTGAGAAAAAAATCAGCAAGTAAGTTTTTCATTTTTAAAACATATCGATAAATAACAACCGGGAGATCTCTCCGCCGGCGGCGCCGGTTTCTGCGGCGCCATTTGTCTTTTCTTGTAAACCCTCTGCCGATAGCGATTGGCTCTTTTCAATTGCCAAAGAGATAAATTCTTTAGCCCCTTGGATAGATTGCGATAGCGTGTTGCCGCGCGCTAGCAGCGCGGCAATAGCCGAAGAAAAAGAGCAACCTGTTCCCCGGACCCTTTGCCAGGGGTGACGGCGGCTTTCGTACCTTTCGGCGTTGCCCGGGTCATCCTGCATGAAAAGAAGGTCGGTCGCCTTGTCCGTTTGTTCATGCCCCCCTTTGATCAATACGGCGCGAGCCCCCATGGCAAGCAGCGCCTGGGCCGCCTCTCTTTTGGACTCTTCATCGACAATGCGAACGCCGGTTAAGTTTTGCGCTTCAGGCAAATTGGGGGTAATCACAGTCGCCAGTTTAAAAATACGGAAAAGGGCGGGGTATGCCTCTTTTTCCAATAGCGGAGCTCCCGAACTCGAGAGCAGTACCGGATCGACAACAAGATTGATCTTTTTTCCGGCGAGATTTTCCAGAAAATCGGCGACGGCTTCCGCATTATTTTTCGTTGCCAGCATCCCGACTTTTACGGCAAAACTTGAAAAAGGAATCGCCGATTCTTCCAAGAGAACCATTGCCGCCTCAAGTTGAGAAACGAGAGTTTCGGGCGATACCGGGTTTGCGCTTTTAAACTTTTCGAGCGTTTGCGCGGTAACGGCGGTGATCGAAGAGAGACCGTGGCAGCCAAAAGCGGCAATGGTTTTTAAATCGATCTGTAGACCGGCCGCCCCGGAACTGTCCGAACCGGAAATTGCCAAAACGCAAGCGCCTATGCCGTTACCATGACCGGGGTTTTTATGTTCGGGAAAATTCATTGTAAACCGCCCAGCGTATCAAATAGCGCTTGTTTAATCCTTTTTTGCAGAAACCGTTTTTTACGATATAAATGAAAAAAAGTAATCGGGCCGCTTTTCATGATTATATTCAAACGATTTAAAAAACCGAAGGTTGAGAAGTAGCGGCGCATTTGTTGTTCCGAAGCAAGATAAGCCTCGTCGCCAAAAATATCGCCTACAATTTTCAGATAACTTCGCGCGAGCCCCGGCTTTTTCTCTTGCAGGGTTTTTTCAATGATTTGAGATTCCATGTCAACCAGATCGGCTTGGGTAGAAAGATAAAGCTCGGTTTTTTCTTCTGGCGTAAAAACCGGCGCCCCGGCGGAGACGATGCAAATTGAATCTTTTTGGCGGGCAGACGTTTGGTCCGGCAGATGAACATGGCAGATATCGCCGGCGGCAAAACCGGGGCGCAAAGCCCCTGCCAGACCGATGTTAACTATATGAGTAAAGGGGTGCTGCTCCATCCATTTGATAAATTCACGCTTCCGCCGGACGCCCGGTTTGCAGAGAAACAAAGACGCCTTTTGGCCCGAAAGCGAACCGATGTATTGCGAAACGCCGTCGATTTTTTCTCGGCGCAAAAGAGGGAAAAGTTCGTACGCTTCATCGTACAAGGCAATTACAATGCCAAACATCGCTCAATTTCGGAGACAATCCGGTAACCCAACCTCTCTTTCGTATCGGCTGCCCAGCGCGTTGACGCGCCGTTTTTATGAAAAACGCTGATTTCATTGGTATCGACGGCAAAACCGGAACCGGGTTTGCTGACATCGTTTAAAAATATCATATCGAGATGTTTGCGCTGCAACTTTGATATTGCATACTCTTCCGGGTTTTGCAATTCGGCGGCAAAGCCGATCAACCAGACTGGATGAATTTTCTTTTCTTGGGTGTGCTCGTAGGCGCTCATTAAAATGTCGGGGTTGGGCACCAAACGAATTTCCGGGTTTTCTCTTTTTTTCAGTTTGTTTTCAAAGCGTTTTTCCGGGCGATAGTCGGCAGGGGCGGCGGCCATGACCAAGACGGTATTTTCTTTCAGGCGGCGGAGCACTTCATCCATCATCTCAACCGTAGAGATCACCGGAATATTTTCGGCGCCCGGCACCTTGCGAAATCGAATGGGAACAGGACCATGAATGTAGGTGACCTGGTACCCCAGGTTTACGCCGGCGCGGGCGATATGATAGCCCATCCGGCCGGTGGAAGGGTTGGAAAGAAAACGGATAGAATCGATGAATTCCCTGGTGGGGCCCGAAGTGATGATCAGGTGCGGTTTCGCGCCGCTCAAGTTGCTTTGGTTTGTCTTCTTTTTGGGTTCGGGGAGTTCGGGTTCTTTCATGCCACACCTTTTCTCAGCTTTGTTATTTTCTGAGTTTGCTCTTGAGAATATCAAGAACATTTTTGGATTTGCCGAGATCATTCAGCAGTTGTTCAATATCCGCGCTTTTGCCAACGACAGTAATGCTGTCCCCCCTTCGAAAAAGATAGTTAATGTCGGGGATAATATAGCTGATTTCATCTTCTTTTTTAATGCCGATAACGGTGAGGTTGTAGCGTACTCGGAGGTCGATTCCCTTGAGCGTTTTATTGACCCAGGAGCGCGGGCAAGGCATGGTATGGATTTGGAACTCTTCGCCCACTTGCAGGTAATTGTCCATTGACGAGGTTCCGTCTTTTTCAATCAAGATATTTTGCGCGCCGCGTTTGATGACTTGACGATTGTAGAGTTTGACAATATCTTTCCGGGTGATGTACCCGATCGGTTTTTTAGTGTCTCTGTTTTCCAGAACAGGCAGAAAAACCTGATCGGTTTTATCCATCATTTCCAGCGAGTGCATTAAGTTGTCTTCCGGCAACACCCACATATCTTTTTCGGTCGCCATTTCGGAGGCTAATAGCAGGTCGCATAACGGCTGGTTCTTGATATATTTTTTTACGCCTTCGAGGGTAATGACTCCCATAAAACGATTGTTGTCGTCAACCACAAGCCCCGCCATAAAATGAGAGTGAAAAAACCCGTTAAGTATGGTGGTTAAAGTTACATTTCGATCGATAATGTTGATTTTTTGATGGGCGATTTCTTTGACCTGCATGGTCTCCATGACGCTTTGTTCCATGCCCCTGTAGAGGCGGATACCCTCGCGCTCCAACGTTACGCTGTAAAGAGAACCGTTCAGGTAGTGCCGGCAAATTAAGATTGAAAGGCTCGTGACAATTAAGACAGGCAAGAGAACTTCATAACTGTGGGTTAGCTCAAAAAAGAGCATGATGGCAAAAATAGGGGCCTGAGTCATGGGCGCCAGAACCGCCGACATGCCAACCAGTACCCATGTGGAACCCGATATATTGATTTCCGGGAAAAGGGTTTGCGCAAGGTAAGCGACTACCGCCCCCAGGTTGGTTCCGATAAAAAGGGCCGGTACAATCGTACCGCCGGCGTTACCCGAACCGAGCGTAAGCGACGTTGCCAGAATTTTAATGAACAGCATGATCACCAGACCGGCCCCGATACCGGCTCCCGCAACGACCGGAACATAGTAAACAAAATTGGAAAAGTTACCCGACAACAAGAGGTTCATGACATTGTACCCCTCGCCGTACGCACCGGGGAAAGCGTAACAAAGAAGACCGAGCAGCAAACCGCCGGTAGCCGGTTTAATCCAAACCGGGATCGAGAGACTTGAAAATACCGATTCCCAGAAATGCAACGAGCGGATAAAAAAGAGCGTTACCACGCCGCCTAAAACTCCGATGAGAGAAAAAAACAGCAGATTAATCGGGTTTTGCAGTACGTTAGCGACAATATGAACATGGGTGGTTGCATGCCCGAGTTTTTGCGCCACAGCCGTTGAAGTTACGCCGGCAATGATAACCATCGAGAAGGTATCCAGCGTAAAGCTTGCCAGCAATATTTCAAGAGCGAAAAACGAACCGGCTATCGGAGCCTGGAATGCGGACGCGATCCCCGCGGCGACGCCCGCGCCGGCCAGGGTTTTTACAAATGAGTCGGGAAAACGCAAGAGCCTGCCAAGGGTTGCTCCGATTCCTCCGCCCAGGTGAACGACAGGAGCCTCTTTCCCGGCAGAGCCGCCCGTACCCAGGGTGATTGAAGAGGTGATAAAACGCGTTACGATATCCCGGATAGAGACCGTATCTCTTTTCAAACGGATAAATTTAATGATATCTTCAACGCCCCCTTTTTGCCTGTGGTCGCTTTTGGCAAAATAGACGTAAAGGCCGACAAAAAGACCGCCAATGGCGGGCATGAGAAAATGGTAATCGTTTAACGACGGATTTAAATAGGTGGCGTGCGCCAGCCATTCCATACAACGCGAAAGTAAAATGGCGACAAAAGAAACCAAGATACCTACTGCGGCCGAAGCCAGCAATAGTAAAAAGCGCTTGTTGATGCCTAGTTGGTCGCGGCAAAATTTGCGGAGGGAGTCAATTCGATCAAATAAATGATTATCGTGTCCGTCGCTGCCTTCCATTCTCTATTTGGGGTCAAGCCGTCAGATGATTTTTTTGATATCTTCGGGCGGTCTTCCCAAAACGGCGCGCTGACCCTTCACAACAATCGGTCTTTCAATTAAGATCGGGTGTTTGTTGAGATGTTCCAGAAGCACATCGTCCGGGAGATCTTTATTTTTCAACCCCAAATCTTTATAAAGCGGCTCCGACTTTCTGAAAATATCTCGCGGGCGCTTGCCCATTTTTCTCAGAATTTCGGCTAACTCTTGCGTACTGGGGGGATCTTCCAGATAATATCGAATGTCCGGTTCAATCCCTCGCTCTTTAATAATTTGCAAAGCTTCGCGACTTTTTCGGCATTTTGGATTGTAATATATCGTTATTTTTGAATGCATGGGAGAAACATTCATAAGCTCAACCTAGTTTTGGATAATTTTTTGTCTTAAGACGTTTTGTCAAGCCCAATTATCTTCCTGACCTAATAATATCAATAAGTCTAAAAGCGGGCTGGATTTTTTCGCGATCGACCTTCACGAGTTTAACCACAATATTGGCCCCGAGCATGACAACCCGTCCCCCCGGCAGCGCGGCCCGAAAATCGTCAATGATCTGCATTTCCGCTTTTACCCCTTTGCGTTCGGCGGGGATAAATCCGTCAAAGCGCGTTTTATCCAGACTGATAAAAACGCCGGATGAGTTAAAACCGGAAACCGTCGCTTCAAAAATTTCGCCTTCGCGGTTGGCCAGATAGCGGAGCGACAAAAGTTTGACCACCATGTTTTCCGCTTCCATGGCGACTCTTTCCTGCCGGCTGGTTTCTGTGGCAATGTGGGCGAGCTCTTTTCGTCCGTACGCGGGCGTTGTCTTGTTGAGAATGGCTTCTAACTGCCGGTGTACGACAAGATCCGCATAACGTCGAATAGGGGAGGTGAAATGCGTATAATCGCTAAAAGCCAACGCCCAGTGACCGCCGGCCCGCGTTGTGTATACCGCTTGCGAGAAAGAACGCAGCAAGAGCATATTGACAACCTGCTCTTCTTTGCTGCCGCTCGCCGCTTTCAATACGCGGGTAATTTCCTGGGGCGAGTTGTTTTTCATTTGAATGCGGTATCCGTATAGTTTCAAGAAGCTGTTGATTTTTTTTACGCCGCTATCGGGCATCGGCTCATGCATGCGGTAAAGCCCCTGGACTTTATGGTGGGTTCGCAGAAAATGAGCGGTACAGGTGTTGGCGCTCAGCATACACTCTTCGACAAGTTTGTGCGAGTTTAATCTAATCTTGTCGTTTAACGCGATGATCCGGCCGTGCGCATCCATGGCGGGTTCCACCTCGGGAATATTCAATTCGATTTTTCCGGTCTGGATTCGTTTTCTTCGCAGTTGATCGGATAATAGCCAAATAGGCGCTAAAGGGGATTTCTGGTTATCCAGCTCTTTCTCGGCGTTGACATAAGTATATCTTTTGTTCATATGAACGATTGACTTGTAAATATCGTATCGCAGAAGATTCGCTTTGCCGTCATAATGCATTTCACATGTGAATCCCAGGCGGGTGGTTTTCGGTTTTAAGCTGCAAAACTCTTCGGATAAAATGGGCGGCAGCATCGGGAAAACTTTATGTTTTAGGTAATACGAGTTGCCTCTTTTAAAGGCTTCCTGGTCCAGCAGTTCCCCCGGTTTTACATAATGAGAAACATCGGCGATATGCACATAAAGAATACGAACGCCGTCGCGTTCTTCATATGAAATGGCGTCGTCAAAATCCTTTGAGTCAGCCCCGTCGATCGTACAGGTAAATAACTTGCTCAGGTTTTTCCGGCGCGGGTCTTTTTGGCCTTCTTTGTGAGCCGCCTTGATTTCTTTTTTCTCAGGCATGGCGTCTTTGGGGAAAGCGGGCGGAATATTGTATTTCATGGTAACCCGGTGAATATCGCTGTCAAAATTGTGGAACGCAAAACTGGTAATTTTCCGGTAGACCAGCACTTCGCGGATAAACGCTCTCTCTCGAACCCTCTCCTTTTGGCGGGGGTTGCGCCGCGACTGACCGCGCGAAGGAAACTCGTCCGCCGGCAAAGACATGGCAACGCTTTCGCCGGTTTCCTGAACGACAATCATAGCGCCGGGTTCCTGCTCTTCGTTGGTATAGAGATAGCCGGCCGGGCGGTCGGGCAGATCAATAAGACGCAAGGCGTAGCCGTCCTGGTATTTGCTTTCCACTCTGGCGAGATATTCGGTGGCAAACGATTCAATGATTGAAACGACACGGCCTTCGTACCGGTTTGATCCGACACCTGTTAATTCAATCCAGACGCGGTCGCGGTGGTTTGCGCCGTTTCGTCTGGCCGGCGAAATAAAAATATCGTTTTCAAACGAACCCATGCCAAAAGCGACGCCCGATCCGGCGACGGAAAGCCGCGCGTCAATAAACAGGGGGAACGTGGGTATAATTTTCCCACCGGCCATATGGATGAGTTTGTACTCTTCCAAATCTTTTAAAATCGAATCGATCTTCGATAAAACCGGGTCAGATAACGTTTTTTTATCGGTTTTTTTTCGTCCTTTATTACGGGGGTTTTCGGAACCGTCTTTTTTGTTTAAAAGTTTTGCCGCGGAACGTCCGTAAATTTGTTCCCGAAAAACAGGTTGGCCTTTGGCCCTTTTTAATATTTCAATAATACGTTGGAATTCTTTTTTCATAATGATACTTTCTTTACATAAGGTGTTTCGTGCCCGTATACGGGCAGCGCTTCTTTCCAGCCGTCCCGGTAGCCGGCCAGTTGGTCCGGTGCGGGCAAGAGACCGTTTGCACGATCCGGGGAATCTCCAGGCAAGTTGTTTGCCAGGTCCGGCGCGTTTCCAAACGAGACATTGCCTGGCAGAGATGCGAGAAATATCTCTTCGGCTGGGCCGGTTTTTTGAAAAGGCGGCCAGATGATGCATATTTCATCCTGGCGCTTACTGAAATGTTCCGTTAACTCTTGCCGCGCCAGGCTTTCAGCAGGCTGGTCCAAGCCGGCAGGGTAGAGCAAGAAGAGGTTCCGGTTGGCTTGGAACGCAAGTTGTTCGCCGCCAAGACCTAACATGCTTTGCCAGAAACGGATTGAAGAAAACGAAACCAGGGGCTTTTCCCAGGCCAGGGCGAGAGTCTTAAAATACGCAAAGGCAATCCGCAATCCGGTGAAGGAGCCAGGCCCCGAGCCGATGGCAAATCCGTCGATTGATTCGCGGGAAAAACCTGCCGGGGAATCCTGCTCAAAAAAGAGGTCGACTTGCCGGTGAAGCCAATTATCGTCACTGCGCATTTCATCGTCGACCGCAATCCATTTGCTTTCGGATTTTTGCCAGATACCGGCAGCGGCGGCGTATAATCCCAGAAACAAGAACTGGGTGGAGTTATCAATAAGCAGCAAACGCATGTATGAAAAAATAGTAAAGGTCAATCAAATTGTCTTATTTTGCGGACCATTTTGAGATTCGATATTTCCTCACCGGACGGTCCGTGTCCCATATGAGATCTATCGTGAGGCGGTAAACGGGAATTTCCCGCTCTTCCCAGGCAATTTCTGTTTTCTCGGGCCACTCGATAAAGGCGTAGTATGGTTTTGTTGCGCGTTCGTCAAAGTGCGCAACTTCTTCGGTTTCTTCTTTTAGACGGTAGCAATCGATATGATACAACGTCAGGGGCGTATTTTCTTGCCTGCCTTCGTATTCATTGATGATGTTAAACGTAGGCGAATTAACCCAATCCGGGCTGCCGAGAAGTTCGGCGGCCACCCGGACAAGGGTGGTTTTCCCGGCCCCCAGGTGGCCCGAGAGCAAAAAGAGGGCGGACGGTTCGATGTTTTTAAAAAGATCTTTTAACCATGGCTTGAGTTTTTCAAGATTGTCGCATTCCAGAATATCCGGCAAGTTGTTCAAACCGGCTGAAGCCGCTTCAAAAGGAACCAGTTCGGTTTGCGGTTTTTGACCGGTTGCGGCGTCTCGCCGCCGTTTGAAAATGAGGGCGCCTGTCCAATCGATATCGGGGGCCTTGAGAAAAACAAGATCGGGGGAACAAATGAGCGAACGCCCCTGGGCCCTGGCTTTGCGTTCGCCGGCGGTAGCGCTTTCACCGGTGCTGCAACATTTGTAGATCATGGCATTTGCAACCGAAGCCCCTTTCACAAAAATCTCACGGTCGCGTTGTTCCCGGTCATGAGGCGTATCGTCCGGGCGGTAGGGCGAGGCTGTGGGTATTGCGATATGAGCGGCGTTTCGGTAGTCGGTGAAATTATCGTTTAAATAGACATCGGCGCAAATCATAACGCCCCAGGCTTCTTTTGTAACGGGGTGCGTAAAAACGAGAGAGCGATTGCCGGGGGTCAGCTTGTCGTTTTCGTCGCGGTAGAGGTTTCGCTTTTTGTAAAGATGAAGTGTCTCCCCCCGGAACAAAACGGGGCAGGCGTTGTAAAAGGCCGGGTTTGCCTGTGCCGGTTTCTCTGTTGGTTTTTCCGGGGGGGGCTCAACTGAGCCGGAGACCGGTTGAGCCGCATCTTGATCGGCATCAGGCGAAACCAGTAGAGAACCGCCGATCAAAAGAGTGTGACGCAATTCGGGCAGCGCGGAAAATTTCAAAAGCCAGGCAAGGGTCTCCCGGGAATAACGGATGATCTCTTCAAATCCGTTTAAACCGCTGTGGATAGAAAAATATTCGGGTAAAATCAGGGTATGCGCCCGAGCGGCCAGCTTTCGCAGGAACTCGCCTTCGGGGCTTTTGAAATCGGGCAAAGGGGCGATTTTTCGCTGGTAAAGGGCGGTGACATATTCGTCAGGCATATTGTGAGCGCTCATAATATTTGGTTTACGCGATAATCGACGTCTGAAACCAAGAGACCCCACGTCCAGAAAAACATTTCGATTTTTGGGCGATGTCCGATAATCACGGAACCATGCAAATACCGATTCAAGAGTTGTTAGAACTGGGATGGCAAAGCGACCTTAGCGAGGGGACGTTGCATTTTCAGGAAATTACGGACGATTCGCGTAAAACAAATTCCGATTGTATTTTTTTCGCTTTTGACGGGGCTTCTTTTCGAGGGATCGACTTTTTAACTCAGGTTGCCGAAAACAAAACCCCCGCCGTTTTTGCAGACAGTCGATACCGGGACGAACTTCTTACGTTTATAAAAAAACAGGAAAATATGGCGCAAGGCCGGCCGGCCCTTTTTTGGGGCGCACCTTACCGCCCCTTGGCGATAGAAACCATGAAAAAACTTTTTGGGGGAGAAAAGGGCAAACCGCGCGCCATTGGAGTTACCGGCACAAACGGAAAAAGCACCATTGCCTACGGACTCTATAAGGCAATCTCGCAAATCGAAAATGATGAAAATCCAAAAGCGGCGTCAGTCGGTACGTTAGGCGTTTTTATCGGAGACGAAGCCAGGCCCGGCGGGCTGACTACGCCTTCTCTAACCGAAATACAATATACATTGGGCTTGTGCCGGGCCCGGTCCGTCGAGTATTGCTCGCTGGAAGCCTCGTCTCACGGGCTGGACCAGGGCCGCCTCGACGGCGTCGATTGGAGTTATGCGATCTTTACCAACCTGACGCCCGACCACCGGGATTACCACCCGGAAATGGAAAGTTATTTTTTATCGAAGCGAAAACTCTTTGAACAAATTTTAAACCGCTTTCGCCGCGAGCCCGAATCGGTAGCCGGGGGTCTGGTCAATACGGAAGATCCCTACGGGCAAAGATTGTACCAATGGATCAAAGAAGAAGAACCGGAGTTCTCCCTCACAGGTCTGGGGCCGGCTCATGACTCGACTCTCGATCAAATGAGTTTTTCGCTGCAAGGGTCGCAAGCCCGTTTTCGGCATAACGGCCATACATACGACTTAAAGATTCCCTCGATTGGCAAATTCAATCTCTGGAACCATGCCGCAATCTTAGCCGCGCTGCTTGCGCTTGGGTTTTCCGAAGAAAGCGCGCTTGGCGCCCTTCGGCGATTGCCGCCCGCTCCGGGTCGAATGGAGGTCTTTGAATCAAACGGCAGGTACGCCATTGTCGATTACGCTCATACGCCCGATGCGCTGGAAAACGTGCTTCATGCCGTTCGGGAGCTGGCACCAAAAAAGCTGCACCTGGTTTTCGGTTGCGGGGGCGATCGTGACAGTCAAAAACGGCCGGCCATGGGGAAAATCGCCGAACAAAACGCCGATTCCGTTATCTTGACCAACGACAACCCCCGCAGCGAAAAACCCGAAGCCATCATACAAGCCATTGGCGCGGGGATGAGCTGCCAGCCCGATGCGATCATTTACGACCGCTCCGAAGCGATCCGCGCCGCTTTGGAAAAACTGGAGCCGGGCGAAGCGGCTGTCATTGCCGGCAAGGGGCATGAAGATTATCAAATCTTACGCGAAGGTAAAATCCACTTTGACGACCGCGAAGAGGTGCGCAAGGTCTTTGGTTTGCAGCCCCGGTCGTCATTACAATAAAAGGAACTTTGCTGGTTATGAATATTGAGATGAGATCGCTAGACATCCCGCTTTCCTCTTTAATTGCTACCGTTTTGCCGGACGGTTTTGGCGGGGGCGGCCGCAACCCGGGCGACGAACGAATCCGGGCGTTATGCGCCGACTCGCGCGAAGTCAGGCCGGGGGACTGGTTTATTTGCCTGCATGGCGAGAAACATGATGCGCACCAATATATTTCACAGGTCATTGGTTCCGGAGCCGCCGGGATCATTTATGAAAAAGAGAGATTGCCCGAGCCTCTCCCCCCAAATACGCCCGCATTGGAAGTAAAAGACACCAACCTTTTTTTAGGCGAGATGGCAAAGGTTTGGCGAACGCTGGTCGCGCCCCGGGTCATTGCCATAACCGGCAGCAACGGGAAAACATCCACTAAAGAGATTCTTTCTTTTTTATTGCGATCGCTGGAAGGCGAAGAGTCGGTCCATGCCACTTCCGGTAATTTAAACAACCACTTCGGCGTGCCCTTTACTTTGCTGGGGTTGAACCCTTCGCACCGTTATGCGGTGATTGAAATGGGTACAAACCATCCCGGCGAAATTGCCTTGCTGTCCCGGTGGGCTCAACCCGATTTTGCCGCGATCACTTCGATTTCTCCGGGGCATATCGGAAACTTTGGCGACCTGAAAGCCATTGCTTTGGAAAAAAGCGAGATTGTGGCGGGTATGAAACCGGACGGAGTTTTGGTTATGGGAGAAGGGGTCGAGCCCTTGCTTGGCGCCGTTTTTGAAAAAAAGACAAAGGAGCTGGGCGTGGAGCCTTGCGCCGTCCCCGGAGATTTGGAGATTCTGGAGTTAGGCGAAGAGTATTCGGAACTGCGCTACCGGGCGGATTCAAACGGACCGCCCAAACCATTTCGCTTCGGACTTCCGGGCAAAGCCCAGGTCCATAACCTGGAACTATCTCTTTTGCTATTGCGGAAAATGGGCTTTCCCCCCGCCCGTATTGAAAAAGCGCTGGAAGAACTTTCTCAACTTACGCCGGGCTCCGGACGCTTGCGGCCGGTTCGTCACCCGGAATATCGACTTTGGGATGACAGTTATAACGCCAACCCGGATTCATTTTTAAAGGCGATGGAGTTTCTTTCGCAACGAGCGGCCGGCCCGGAAAAAACGAGCTATTTCGGCGCCTTTGGAACGATGGCCGAACTTGGCGGTTATGCGGAAGAGGCGCACCGCAACCTGGGCGCCCAGGCGGCCGGTCTTGGGTTTTCAGGGCTTGCCTTTTTTTCGGATGATGAACGGATGCGGAAAGCATTTCAGGAAGGGTGGCTGCAGGAAGGCGGAAAAAAAAGCGCTCTTATGCTGTTTGGTCTTTCGGATGATGCAGTAAAAGAGGGCGCCGGGTTCCTGAAACAACAAATGCGGCCAAATGACGCTTTGCTGGTCAAAGGCTCCCGCAGCGCGCGCATGGAAAGAATCCTTGCGTTATTTTAGCCGTTGTTCTAATCATTGGTTGAATCAAGAGAAAGACTGAAAATTTTTCGGTTTTTACAAGTCTTACGGGGCGCAGTTTGATTTAAAGCGTAAACGAATATTTCTCAGGGATCATCCGGGCGTTCGGAAACTCTTCTTTTGCCCTGGCTTCAATGGCGTCGAGCTTGTCGTCGGTATGAGCGGGGTCATGGTGGATCATATGCAGCTCTTTTACATTGGCGGCTTTAACAATAGAGATGGCCGCTTTATATGTCGAGTGCCCCCAGCCAATTTTTGAGCGTTCATACTCTTCGGGCGTGTATTGGCAATCGAAAGCCAGAACATCGGCGTCTTTGGCAAATTCGACAACCGCTTCAATCATCCCTTCGGTGTGTTCAATGTCGGTACAAAAAACAAATCGTTTTCCGTTGCAATCAAAACGAAATCCGATGGAGTTGTTCGGGTGGCGCAGTTGCAGGGTATGAACGACCAGATCGTCGATGATAATGTCTTTCCCCGGAGTAATTTCCTGGTATTCGATATAAGAGGCAAGGTCTTTCGTACTAACGGGAAAATACATGAAGTTTTGCTGCATGGCCAGGACATCGCCAATGTTCCAGGTGATCTCTTCGTCTTTGTCATGCATCGGGATATCTTTTGTTTCGCCGTAAATATGAAAGCGGTTTTGCGGCATGTAGATGGGAACAAAAAACGGGAACCCCTGGATATGGTCCCAGTGGGTGTGGCTGAAAAAGATATGCGCATGGCCTCCGGCGGCGGTAAAACCGTTGTTGAGAAGGTCATTGCCCAATTCGCGTATCCCGGTTCCCGCATCGATAATAATGTTCGTTTTATCCCGTTCAATATGGACACAAGTGGTGTTGCCCCCATACTTCAGGTAGCCCTTTCCGCTCACGGGAGTCGAACCGCGAACCCCATAATATTTAACTTTGAATCCCATTCTAATTACTATTATTGTCGGATTTGTACCTAATCGTACTAAAATTTTATTCGCTATTTTTCTCCAGGCGATTCATGATTGAATTCTCATGACGGATATCAATTCCTTCGGTAACATAGACCACATTTTCGGCAATATTGGTCGTATGATCGGCAATACGCTCCAGAGCCTTTGCCGCAAAGGCAATTCCAATGTCCGACGAATATTTTCCTATGATTTCATATTCGAGTTTGTCGACATCATCGTCCATTAAAACGATTTTACGGGCAAGGGTGGGGTTCTGGTTGAGCATCGCGTCAAAGGCGGTATGGACCATATCTCGTACTTTATGCGCCATGTTTTTTAACTCGGCCGGCAACGGCAGTTTTACATTCCGCAATTCTTTAATGACATTTTTACACTCATCGCCGATTCGTTCCAGGTCAACGTTTAATTTGACAACCGAAAAGACAAAGCGAAGGTCGGTGGCCATGGGTTGAACCCTGGCAAAAAGCGAAACCGCTTCTTTATCCATCTCTTTTTCAAGACGGTCCAGCTTTTTGTCTTTTTGGAAAATTTGATCGCTTTCGGCGAACTGTTCTTCGTCAATGGTCTTTTCAATAAAACCGACCATTTCTTCGACATGGTCCGCCATCTCTCCCAAAATTTTTCTTAATTGTTGTATTGATTTATCTACTTGTGGCATTATCCAAATCTCCCGGTAACATATTTTTCGGTCAAGTCCACATCAGGGTTAGTGAACAGCTTATTGGTCGGATTTGTTTCGATCAACTTTCCAAGATAGAAAAAAGTAGTCCGGTCCGATATTCGAGCCGCTTGTTGCATGTTATGTGTGACAATGACAACGGTATAATTTTCTTTTAGTTCAAGCACAAGCTCTTCAATGACTTGTGTGCTGATCGGGTCGAGCGCGCTGGTGGGTTCGTCCATTAAAAGGACTTCCGGTTGCGTGGCGATTGACCTGGCAATGCACAGGCGTTGCGCTTGCCCGCCCGAAAGAGCCATGGCCGAATCGTTTAATCTGGATTCGACCTCTTTCCAAAGGCCGACTCTTTTTAAAGAGCCTTCCACTTGTTCGGCAATAGCGTCGGGATCTTTTTGCCCGCCAATTTTAATCCCATATGCGACATTGTCAAAAATGGATTTTGGAAACGGGTTCGGTTTTTGAAAAACCATTCCGATGCGCCGCCTCAGCTTTGTAACATCATGGCCCCGGGCGTAAATGTCGGTATCTCCGTCCAATATGATTTTTCCTTCCACCCGGGCTCCGGTAACCAGATCGTTCATCCGATTCATGCAGCGAAGCAAAGAAGATTTCCCGCAACCGGAGGGGCCGATGAAGGCGCTGATCTCATTTTCACGGATCGTCAGGTTAATATTATCAAGGGCAAGGTTGGACCCGTAGTAGAGATTCAGGTTATCAATGGTTAGTTTCGGTTTATCATTTCCTTCATCGCTCATTCGTTCAATCTCCTGTCATGATAAAGTCTAGTAAAGCGACCCCAGTTTTTTGCTGATGCGGCTTCGGATATAGATGGCGAGAGCGTTTAAACCAAGGACCAGAAAAATGAGAACAAAGGTTACGCCGTATTTTTGTTCTTCGCTGACCCCCGTTACCTGGGTGCTGATGGCATATAAATGGTAAGATAGCAACATTGTTTTGTCATAAACGCCGGTCGGAAGAGTGGGCAAATAGTAAGCGGCCGCCGTAAAAAGGACAGGGGCCGTTTCTCCGGTTACGCGAGCCGTTGCCAAAATAATTCCGGTTAAAATGCCGGGCGATGCGGCCGGGAGTATCACCTTAAAAACGGTTTGAATGCGGTTTGCCCCGAGAGCGTAGCTTGCTTCGCGAAGGTTGTCCGGTACGGCGCGGAGGGACTGGTAGCTAACGGTAATGATCAACGGTAAAATTAACGTACCCATGGTAAGGGCGCCGGCCAATACCGACACGCCCATGTTGAGCAAAATCACAAAAATGCCCAGGCCAAAAAGTCCGTACACAACGGAAGGGATGCCCGCGAGGTTTAATATGGTAATTTCAATAAAACGAAAGAGGCGCCCCTTTTTCGCGTATTCGGACATATAAATGGCGGAAAATACGCCGATCGGGACAGAGATGGTCATGGTAAGAAAAGTTAAAAAGATCGTTCCAAAGATGGGCGCAAAGATCCCTCCGTCTTCCATTGAGGTGGATGCGGTGAACAAAAACTCCGCGTCGATGCGCCCAATGCCTTTGAGCGTAATATACATAATGATCCCAAGGATTGGCAGAATCGTAGCGACGCTGAGAAATCCGATAATGGAATAGCCAAGCATTGTCCGGATGTTATACTTTTTTTTCATTTCCGTTATCGATCCCTGATTTTTGAAACAATATAAGTGCTAAGCGAATTAATGCCCATGGTGATGAGAAAGAGAATCAAGCCAAGCATGAAAAGAGCATGGTAGTGTTCGTCCCCATGGATAACTTCGCCCATTTCTGCGGCGATAGTCCCGGTGATGGTTCTGACCGGTGAGAATATGTTCATCGAGATTTGCGCGGCGCCGCCGGCGACCATCATAACGGTCATGGTCTCTCCGATTGCGCGGCCAATGCCAAGCATGATTCCGGCAACAATGCCCGAAGACGCCGCCGGGAGAGTCACAAGCAGCATGGTCTGCAACCTGTCGGCGCCAAGCGCCAGCGACCCTTCGCGCAGGCTTTTCGGAACAGCGGCTAAAGATTCTTCAGCGACGGAAGCAATCGTAGGTAAGGACATAAAAGCGAGGAGCAATCCGGCGGTAAACGCGTTCATCCCGGTATTCAAATGAAAAGTGCGCTCCATGGCCGGTCCTAAAATGAGAATGCCCAGAAAGCCAAAAACAACCGAAGGGATAGAGGCGAGAATTTCAAGGCTGACTTTTAAAATGGTGCGCATGCGCCTGCCGGCAATTTCGGAGATAAAAAGCGCCGTTCCGATGGAAAGCGGAATGGAAATTACCGTAGAAATAATGGTAACCAAAAAGCTGCCGTAAATGAGCGGCAGAGCCCCGTAAATAGACGAAAGAGGATACCATTTAAGCCCAAAAAGAAATTGAAAAAAATTGTATTCGCCCAGAAACGGAAGCGCATCACGAGCCAGAAAAAGGACAATCAGGAGCAGGACAACAATGGTAGAGATCCCCGCAAAACGGATAATGACCTTCTCAAATATATCATTAACGACGTTCTTCCTTTTTTCCATCGTGATAACGTCAATACGTGAGCTATTTTCATGTTAACAAGATTTTTTTTCTGATATGGATAAAATATAGTAAAATATTTCCGTGGTGTACTGGTTAGAAGGCGAGTCAGAATTTCCGGATCCGGCCCGGGCCGACCCGGATGGGTTGTTGGCGGCAGGCGATACGTTGTCGCCGCAAATGGTGTTGCGCGCTTACCGGCGCGGGATTTTTCCCTGGTACCATGAGGAACCCGTGCTCTGGTTTTCGCCGCCGGTTCGCTGGGCGCTGCCTCCTGCCGAAATTCATGTCGGACGATCGCTGAAAAAAATCATACGGCGTAACGATTACGAGGTACGGTTTAACTCTGCGTTTGACGCTGTGATTGAGGCATGCGCAAAAAAACGGGAAGGGGAAACCTGGATTACGCCGGAGATGACGGATGCATATAAACAACTGCACAGGCAAGGCGCCGTTCATAGCGTTGAAGCGTGGCGTAACGGATGCCTTGAGGGAGGCCTCTATGGTGTGGCGACCGGTCATGTTTTTACGGGCGAGTCGATGTTTTATTTCACCCCCGACGCCTCAAAGGTCGCCCTGGTCGCTCTTGCGAATCGAATGGCCGAGCGCGGGTTTCAACTGTTAGACGCCCAGGTTCATACCGACCACCTGGAACGTTTTGGCGCAAAGCCCTACCCGCGAAAAAAGTACCTTTCCATTCTGGAAGAGGGGCTTCAAAAACCCCCGTTGGTGCTGGACCCGTAAATTATGCCAAGTCAATAGCTAATTTACCAGAAAGGAAAAAAAAGAAAATCATGCGATTGACTTTTTATGAAGTATCGCAACCACGCTTTTCAAAGCCTAAAAATACCCCCTGAAAATATTTTAGAGATACGTTTATCTCTGCAAACGTGGGATCGTGTTATCGCAACGGCTCGGGCAAAACGGCGCAGCTATTCTTGGATTGTTCGCTATTGCGTTTTTCGCGCCATTGATAGAAAGAGGCCTTTGAGATTATGCGCGTACCATGAAGCTGCCTGCCGCCAAAAACGATCGCCTGGCTTTCATCGGCATCGGCTGTGCCTTTACGGGGAGGATGAATTTTTAATTCGCGTTACTGCGGGGAGGATTGGTTGTACGATGACGCATTTGGTTCGTATGGCGCTTGAGTGGAACTTGCCCCGGTTGAGCATTGCGGGGAAGGGAGGGGTGGCGCACCAAATGGGTTTGTACTGGCTGGGTATCAAACGTAAAAAGGATGGGGAATTCCCCATCCTTTTTACGGATCGAACATCCTTACTGTTTACACCGTTTCCCCAAACAAGCTATTGGTGACGTTTAATATTGCTCCGCGCTAATATCATCAAAATATAAAAGAATCCCGGGCCAACCCACAGCGCTTGTATACGCAGCGCGGATTCCGATTCGAGCAAAACGGACATCCGAAGGCCATGCGGTGAAGGGCACATTAAACGATCTTAGCTCCCAGTCGGATGAGGCGGCGAGAGAAGAAGAGTTTTGGGTGATAAATGAAGTTAAAGCCGGGACGTTACAAGCGGCATCGGTAAATAAAAATAATTTAAATGCCGCGCGGGAGGCCTCCGGCGGATCCGGCGTCATGAAGGTTCCTGAAATTTTCATTGAGCGGGAAGCGTCGACCGAAAAACATCCTGACAATAGTTCGCGTCCCGAAACGGAAGTCGTTAACGTCTCAAAATAAGCCGCCAACCCGGGCGTTGCGATTTTTTGGGCTAAGACAATATTCCCGGGCGTTTTTATTTCCCAGTCTTGCGGGAACCCGTCGCTTATTATTTCAAACGAGGGGTTGCATACCGTGTTTCCGTTTGTGCTTTGCCAGAGTGCCGAGTCGCCGGATTCTACGGCCGGGTCGAGGTCGCGGTAAACTGCGTCAATGCGATCTCCGGGAGAAAGTGAAATTGGCACATTGCAATTCGGCCCGGGGCAAAAATACAGCGGTTGTGCGGCATTGTCAAATACGCCGGAGTCAGCCGAAGTCTCTTCCAGGTCAATAGCGACGCCCGCGTCTGTGGAGCTTTTGAGTTGAACCCGAGCTTTTTCAATGGCGTTACTGTCGCGGTTTGCATCGGTATCCGAAACCTGGATTACCAACGGGGAGCCCGGCCGGTACAAGCATTGATTTAAAGCGACTTTGGCAATCTGCGATAAACGTCCAAATCCCGGGGTATTTTCCTGGCGTATCCATGAGGCGGCTGAGTTGTTTGCCGCGCCGGTTGAGGCGCTTATGACCTGAATGGAACCCGGCACGGTTTGATCCGAATAAAAAGCCTGGTTCTCCGTAGCGGCGCCGCCTGAGAAAAACCACTCATGGGATGCGTAGAGCGAGTCGGGGAGTATGGCTCCTGTCCAGACGCCGTCGCCGTTCGCGTAGAGCAAAGCGTCAAGAATGACGCCATGAGCATTTGTCAGTAATATAAAGCCATCCGTGGCGGCCAACCCCGGATCAGTTGAAAAAAAATCCCAGGCAAACTGCGGGCATGCGCTCAGGTTGCATTCATCTATTGTTTGTTCGTCATTGTATTGCGAAGTCTGGCCGTCCCCGTTCAAATGAACCAGAATATACTGCCCTTGCCGGACCTCTCTCGAGTCAAAGGCGAACGCTCGTTTGTTTTGTTCCCATAAAAACAAACCCTGCAATGAACCCTGTTTCGTGACATAAAGTTCAACGTAGTCATCGCCCGGAATTTCGGTTTCCGCTTCCGTTATCATTAATTCGGCTGGGGTGCGGTACAAAAATTCGTTTGCTGCTCCCGCTGAAGTTTGCTCGGTTCCCATAGGTTCGCTTGGTGAGGCGTAACCCCAGTAGGCGGGTTCATCGTTTTGTGCCGTTGTTAAATGTTGTGCGGATAATTCCAGGCTCTTGCCCTGGATGGTTTGACCGTATGAGACTTGGTCGAGGATAGTTTCATCGTCTTTTGCAATCTCTATTTTACCTCCGTTATTTTTCAGGGTTATCTTGTTGTTGATTAGAGCCAGGCAATCCTTCAAGCCTCCGTTTCGGGTTGCATCGGGTTCTGCGCAAAGAACGCGATATTCTCCGGGGGCGATGTTTTCCGTGTATTTGATTTCAGCGGATAAAATATCATTTATATGAATCCGGATAAACCGAAGGCATAACGTCTCTGCCGAGCGGTTAAAAATTTCGATAAATTCTCCGTGTAAATGATACAAGGGGTTTGCAAAAATTTCACTCATGACGATTTCTCCGGGGTCGGGTTCCCGGTAGGGGCATTGCCCTGAAATATCTGCATACCCCCGGGGGAGGTTTTGGAATTCCTGCGGAACAATTGTTTCTACAGGTCCGGAACCGGCAATCATTGAAACCCGGGATGAGCTTACTGGGGGCCGATCTTCCGCTATTTTCGCGCAAGAAATAACAGCCCCGAAAAAGGCGGCCCCTAAGAACAGGCGCCGCTTTACGGTGAGGCTCATTGCCATCCGCCTGCAACGGAAGCGGCCGCGCTTGAAAATGCCGAATATCCGGGGGATCCGAAAGTGCGTAAGCGGTACGGCTCATTCATTTGTGTATTTGTGCCAATATCGGAAGGGTTTGTTTTCCACGAGCCAAGGAGGTATCCGGGCATTGCCGGGTCGGCTCGTTCGGCGCTCCGGCGGATTCTGGCCGCGTAGTCGTTTACCCCCAGACCGAGCGAAGAAAAAGAGGCGCTTCTGTCCCCCGCGATGTCGATGGCATTCCCGTAAAACAAAGGGTCGCCGTAATGGCCGCCGAAAGGCTCCCCCGGAGATGGGACCCCTATGGCGGAAAAATAGCCAGAGCTGCCGTCCGTTAAAATGCATTGGCGGAGATCGTTAGCTAAAACAAACGAATAGAGAAAAATGGGTTCGCCCCCCGGAAAGTCCGCTTCAGCCGATTGGCGATAGACCGTGATGATTTCTCCCGGATAAACCGGAAATTCACGGGGAAAGGCAAAGAGAGGTTTGCCGGTAGCGCCCCGCCCGGATGAAGAGCAGCCGAAAATCCAACCGCCCATATCGACGGCGTTTTCGCCAAAGTTAATGAATTCTACATATTCGTTTTGGGCGAAACCGGTTCCGTCATTGCGAAAAGCTCCCATCCAGGCGATTTCGCTGATAACAATTTTTGGCCTGACTTTTATGTCATAGTTTGGCCCGGGTCCGGAGTTTTGCCTGCCCAGGGTGTGAAACGTAAAAAGACGATAGTCCGTTCGGATGTCTCTGTTTTGAAAAAAGGTCCGGTTCATGGTTTGCCACGCCGTTACCTTGGAGCCGTCCAGCTCGGGCGAAATTTTTTCCATGGATCTGTTTTGTGAGCGTAAAAGGTCGCGCGGGTTTTTACCCGAAGTTTCGGACAAACCGTTCTTGCAATTTGCCAGGCCGGTTCGCGAATAACCGGCTTTTGCATGAGCTTGCCAGCTTTCCGCCGATCCACTTAAAACCCGGTCAATGAGCCTCCGGTTGCCGTTTGCCGGATCTTCGTTTGCCAGCAATATGCATTGGCGGATATTGCCCCAGTCGCTTTTAACACCGGCAGCCTGGGTAGAAGCGTTAAGAACAGTGAGAGCTTCGTTTGAAGCGACGGTATAAAAGCCGTTAGCCGCAATGATGCTTCCCTGGGGGAGTTGAATGACGATATTTGTTAATGAGGGCGTCAGGGCGGGCTCCGGCGCGGCCGCAAAGAGCGAATCGGGCGTTAACAAAACGGACGAAGGAGAGCAGGCGACCACCCAGTTGCCCAGGTCGAGGGGGTAGGGTTTTTGATTGTATAGCTCAAGGCCAAAGGCTCTGTTTTCTTTTTTTACGCCGCTGCATTCGCCTGCCCAAAAAATTTCATTGACTACAATGTCTTGCCATTGGGCTTCTTGTAGCGAGGATTTTTGAGCTTTGGCTTTTTGAATCATGGCTTCATGGGCAAGGGCTTGGCTGCGAACCCCCTGAAAAAAATCGGGCAGGGGGTTTGCCTCTCCTTGAAATTCCATGATAAGCAAAAGAGTATCGCCGTCTGCCGGTTCGTCGCCAAGGTCTCCGTTGTAAAACAAAAGGCGGTAAGGTTTGTTTTCGCTTTGTTTGTTTTTTCCGGCGAGTAAAAAAAAGTTCCCGGCGCCGGCGCCGGGCAAACGGTATAACGGAACAAAAGGAAGAGAAGGATGCATGCTCTCATAAAACGAAATCCCGTTTGAAAAATTTTGCAGGGTTCCCCCTTCGGCTAAAAATCCTTCCTGGATCTCGCCTTGCCGCAATCCTTCCTGCAATCTTTTGGCGATGAGTTCTCTGGCCGGTTTTTCGTTTGGGGCTGTCCGGTTTGAAAAAGAAGAAAGCCGGCCGGCATAAAAAGAATGAATCCGGTTTTGCTGAAGTTGAGACGCCAGAGAAGTGACAAGTTCCCGGGGTGTGCCGGGTTGGCTAAAGCGCAACGAAATGTTCAGGTTCTCCCCGCTCGCGAGGGCGTCGATCACAGCCCTTTGTTTTTTGTCTCCCGAGATGCCTTGCCTGTAAAAAAGAAGTTCCCGCTCAATGGCGTGGATCAAAAGTCCGTAATTATTTTTTGAGTTCATTCCCGGGCCATTTGCCTGCTCTCTGTCTATTGGCGAAGATGCATCGCCGCCAAGAATCATTGAAAACCCGGGCTGTTCCATTTGCCTGCCGTTTAAGCCGGCGCTTGAAACCCAGACTTTTTTGGCAGAGCCGCTGCGGGAAAAGCAAAGGTTATTGCGCAGACGAGCGTTTTCTCCTTCTGAAGGCAAACCGGCAAAATAAAGTTCAGGGTAACCTTCGGATGAATTGCCTCCGTTTTGAGAAGCGACAGGGGCAGGAAAAGAAACCGGGTTTTGCCGCGAAATACCGCAGGCGGCGATTAATTTTTTAAATGCAGTTTGCCGCTCGATCTCTTTGAGGTTGTCATTTGCCAGAGACGCTTTGAACGGGTCTTCTTCATGGTGAAAACGGTAACCGGCTTCCAGAAAAAGGAGGTCGCCTTGACAGCGAGAACCGGCGTCAAAAATCAAAGAGACTCGTATTTGGCGTTTGGCAAGCTCTTCCATCGCCTGGCCAATTTCAAACACTTTGCGCTGCGCCGTTCCCGGTTCTGGCATGGTTTTTCCGGGGCTCAGTAAATGATCTTCAATGCCCGCGTCAAAAGGAGCGTAGCGGGAGCCGCCAAAAGAGCAAATGAGTTCGTCCTCGGTTTGCCGGATCAATTCAAGCAAAGCGTCGAGAGAACCGCCGTCGTTTGCCGGCGCATTCACATCCGTTTTGACGCTGAAATGGCCCGGCGTTAGAGAACCGCTTTTGGCCGGGAACATATACCAGGAAAAATCGGCTGTAAAATGGCGGGGTTGGGGGGCATTGGCGCAAGAGAGAAAGAAGAGGCAGAGCCCGCCTATCAGTAGAACCAGCAAAACATACGAAACATACAACGTTTTTTGATATTTCTCCATGCCCTGGTAATACCCGTTTTCGGGCTTTTTTGCCGGAAATGGAAAAAAATCAGAGAAAAGGATTTTTGGGCGAGATTTTTTCTTCGTACCGCCGTAGTTTCGGGTTTTGGTAATAGAGATATCCGGCTGCCGCGACCATGGCGGCATTGTCGGTGCAAAGAGCGGGCGAAGGAGAGAAAAACTCAACGTCAAGCCGGTTGCACAATATTTTCAGCCTCTCTTTTAAAGTCCGGTTTGCCAAAACGCCCCCTGCGGCTACCACCTGTCGTACCGGGTTTTGTTTGATTGCGTTTTCCAGGTTTCTTTCGATAATTTCAAAAATCCGCTCTTGAAAACACCAAGCCAGTTTGGCGGCAGAGTGTTTGCCCGGTTCTTTCTGCAATAAATAGTAAAGGGCCGTTTTTAAACCGCTAAACGAAAAATGAAGCGAATCGCCCTGGTCTTTCAATATGTAGGGGAGCGGGTTGTGCGATTTTTTGTGCGGGCCGGGGTTTTCCCGGATATACTCTGCAGCTAGCTTCTCCATTGCCGGGCCGCCGGGGTAGCCGAGACCAAGCAGAGAAGCCGCCTTATCGTACGCTTCACCGGCCGCATCGTCAAAGGTATCGCCAAGCACTTCAATTTTACCGGGGCCTTTGATCTTATACAGCGCCGTGTTCCCGCCCGAAGCCAGAAACCCTAAAAAAGGCGGCGAGACGTTTGCCCCTTCCAGAGCTACGGCATAGAGATGCGCCTCAAGGTGGTGGATCGGAATCAACTCTGCGCCGGTCGCCTTGGCCAGCGCCAATGCCGTATAGTACCCGACAAAAAGGGAACCCGCCAAACCGGGTTTCATTGTGACGGCAATGTAATCGGGCGCCTGTTGATCGTCGCTTTGGGCTAAATCCGCTAACCGGTCGAGTACTTCTTTTAATAAAAGAGGGGCTTTTTCAAGGTGCGCCCTGCCGGCGATTTCGGGGACCACGCCGCCGAATTGTTCATGCAATTGAGTTTGGTCGAATTTAGGGTTGGCAAGAATATTGGTGCCGTTGGCGACCAGCGCCACACCCGTATCGTCGCAGGAAGATTCAATGCCAATGCCCAGGATTTTCCGGGGGAGATGTTCAAAATGCTGTATTTTCATTTTTCCTGGCGTCTAATTTAAAGTACCATGGGGAATGTAAAGCCGCTTCTGCAAATGACGATCTATTTCGCGATCTATTTTATCTACCGATACAATGGTATAAACCAATGGCGATGAGACTTTGAATCTAATAATATACAAAAGCTAAAAAAGTTTGTCAAAGATATGCGCCTTTTTTAACGACAACATAAAATCTTTACAGGTATAAGCCTATCTTTATAGTGGTTAACAAGGAAAGATCCGCATAGTGCGGTTCCGATAATGTAAGGGAAGATGACAAAAACAATTGGACCTGAAAAAAAAGGGGATATTCCTCAGGAAGAAGACTCGATAGTAGAAGACGAATCCGAAAACGATTCGGAAATCGACGAGGATGCTCCGGAGCCGGGTAGCGACGATTCGGATTTGCAAGAAGAAAAGAGCGAAGAGGTGGTAATTTCCACCAAAAAACACACGCACACCGAATCCGGTATCCAGTGGTATCTCGAAGAAATCAATAAAATCCCTCTTTTAACCAGAGAAGAAGAAGATTATTACGCGCGTAAAGCTGTCGCCGGTGAGCAAGAAGCCAAAGACAAGCTGATTACGGCAAATTTACGTTTTGTTGTACAAGTTGCTAAAAAATACCAAAAATACGGCATTAGTTTGCTGGACCTCATCAACGAAGGTAACATGGGGCTGATCAAAGCGGCAGAGCGTTTTGACCCCGATATGGGTTACCATTTCATCAGCTATGCTGTCTGGTGGATTCGACAAGCCATTATCCTCGCCATCAACCAAAAAGCTTCCATCATTCGGCTGCCCATGAACCGGACCATTGATCTGAACCGGATTGAAAAAGTGCAAAAAGAGCTGGAACATGAGTTAAGCGAAGAACCCACCATTGCCCAGGTTGCCGAACGCTTGCATATTCCCGAAGAAGAGATCAAGTGGCTCAAGCAAATTTCGTCAGACTATGTCTCTTTAGACGCCCCGCTGGGGAATGATTCCGAAAATACGCAAATGTCGACGGTTGAAGACGACAAGTACGATTCGCCTGAAACCAAAGTGATGGACAAAGCTCTGCACGACGCCATTAACTCGATTCTGGAAGAGTTAACCCCTTCCGAAAGAGCCATTATTGAATACCGTTTCGGATTGAACGGAAAACCCCGCCTTTCATTAACCCAGGCAGGCAAACAATTTAACCTATCCAAGGAGCGGGTCAGGCAGATTGAGAAAAAAACCCTTCTAAAATTACAAAAATATGGTCATAAAAAAGAGCTGGAAGCTTTCCTTCCTGGCCGATGATTAATCTATGTGGGAACCTTCCCTGATCATACGCAACTGGCGGCGATACCCGTTTCATTGGCCGTATTATGTTCTGCTGATTGTCATTGCTTTTTATCTGGTAGGCACGTTCTCTCTTTTCCTCTTATATAAGAAAGAAAAACGCGACCAGAGCGAGACTTTTTACTATAAAGCGCTTGATATCAGGCGGCGCGAGTTGATCCATTTAAAATTATCGGGCGCCGAACCCTTCATTTGGCAGCCCCTTTTCCGGTGCCAAGAGCTGGAGTACCGCAAAGACCAGGTGAAAAAAGACTGCATTCAAACCGCTTTTGCCTTTGTGAAAGAAGAAAGCAAAGCCCCGGCTGCGGCCGGCGAGACAACGGCAATGGATTCGGCCGGATTCGGATACAAGGCGGCTTCGGATCATAGCATTGTCTATTATGAAACCCCTCCGGAACCTTGTTTGATTTGCCATCCCAGGCAAGAGGGGGCGCAGTTGCAATGGACTTTTACCTATACGCCCCTGATCGTGGAAACCCGTTATGTGCCAATCTGGGAAAGCGTCGATTTTTTATATTTTCATTTGATCTTCTGGGGTTTGATTGTTTTATACCTGGGGTTTCGATATCTTGCGCGCCGTTCGGGGGATAGCGATCTTTTAGCTGTGGCCCTTCGCATTGAAAATCAGGAAAATTTATTGAATGACCCTGCGCTAAAACCTTTTTTTCGCGCCTTTTTCTACCTGGAAGTGGGCAATGGCTACTTACGTGGTTATATTTCTCGAAAACGTTATCATTTGTCTGCAAAAAAGTTCTTTACCGTTGGATCGGAACTTTTCCAAAGAGAGTCGCGGGCAGTGGTTCTTTCCTATGGCCCCCATAAGGTCTCTTTTGAAGGGTTGCGTATTGCTCAGGCTATCGCCAACAAGGCTCCGGCAGGGGCCGTTGTTGTTCAGGAAAGTCTAAGCGACGATCTGCTGGAGCAGGAAAATACCAAAAAAGCCGTCTGGAACAATGACGGTAGAAAGCTCCACTTTCGCGTACGGCAATTGTCAGAATAAACGTGTTTTGTATTGATAAACGGAAACATGATGTTGATATCATTGACAGGAACTGAATTTCTACTATGAAAAAAAACGGAAAAAACGGAAAAACATTGATAGTTGTGGAGTCACCGACAAAAATCCGGTCGCTCTCTAAATTTTTAGGCTCGGAATTCCGGGTGGAATCATCGAAAGGGCATTTGATTGACCTGCCTAAAAGTTCTATGGGGATCGATATTGACAATGGATTTACGCCCAACTATATTACCATTCGCGGCAAGGGCAAAACCCTGGCCGAACTGAAAAAAGCGGCAAAGAGCGCCGCCAAGGTGTTGCTGGCGACAGACCCCGACCGGGAAGGCGAAGCCATTAGCTGGCATTTGCAACGAGCTCTTTTGCCGTTGAACGAAAACATCAAACGCATTGAATTTAACGAAATTACCGAAGAGGCCGTAAAACAAGCGATTGAAAACCCGCGCGGTATTGACGAGTTGCGGGTCAATTCGCAACAAGCGCGCCGTATTCTGGATCGTCTCGTCGGTTACAGTATCTCACCGATTTTACAAGAGAAGTTTCACTCGCGCCGTTTTTCGGCCGGGCGCGTTCAGTCGGTCGCCTTGAGAATCATTGTAGAACGCGAAAAAGAGATCGATGCCTTTAAACCCCAGGAATACTGGGAAATCGAAGCCGCCTGGAAAGGCGAAGGTTCTAGCGCAAAAGACAGCGAAGTCTTCTTTAAACTATCGCAAATTAGCGGAGAAAAAGCGGTCATCTCAAGCGGCGAACAAGCGAACTTGATTGAAAAAGAGTGCAAAGAACTGGAATTCTCGGTAGACGTGCGCAAATCCAGCGAACGCAATATCAAGCCGCCGGCGCCGTATACCACCAGCAAGCTGCAGCAAGACGCCAGCACCCGCCTTGGCTTTCGGGCTCAGAAAACCATGTCAGTGGCGCAAAGCCTGTATGAAGGCGTGGATTTAGGCGAGGGCGGCCCGACCGGTTTAATTACCTACATGCGTACCGACTCGACTCGAATTTCCGAGGCGGGTTTGAAAATGGCGCGCGACTACATTGGCTCTCAATTTGACGAAACCTACCTGCCTGAAACGGCAAATATCTATCACGGCAAAAAAAATGCGCAAGACGCGCACGAGGCAATTCGCCCGACATTGGTGAACCAAACCCCGAAATCATTGCAAGAGTACCTGACGCGCGACCAATACCGCCTGTACGAACTGATCTGGAGCCGGTTTGTGGCGTCGCAAATGACCGGCGGGGTTGACGAACTCACAACCCTTGAAGTTATCAGCGGCGACTCAAAATACCGCTTTCGCTATTCGTCGGGGCGCCAAAAGTTCCCCGGTTTTCGCAAGGTCTATAAATCGGGCGAGTCGAAAAAGGGGCATGTGCCCTCTTTTCAAGAAGGCGCAAGCGTCAGCCTTTCCGAGATGGAAAAGCTGCAAAAATTTACGCAACCCCCGCCCCGGTACACCGAAGCTTCTCTCATTAAAGTCATGGAAGAATCGGGGATTGGCCGGCCGGCAACCTATGTGCCGACTATATTGACCCTGGACAAACGAAGTTATATTGAGCGAAAGGGCCGCCAATTGATCCCGACGAAACTGGGTTCGATTGTTTGCGATTTAATTGTCAAACATTTCCCCGATATTGTGGATACCGAATTTACCGCCAATATGGAAGAGACGTTGGACGAAATTGCAAACGGTTCCATTGAATGGAGCGTCATGCTGGCTGATTTTTTCGGTCCTTTTCAGGTAGAGCTCGAAAAGGCGAGCGAAAACATGGAAGACATGGGCCATATTATCCGGATTCCCACCGGGCGGGAATGCCCGGAATGCGGCCATGAACTTCAGGAAAAGCTGGGTAAAAACGGTTACTTTATCGGCTGTTCCGATTTCGCCGGCGGGTGCCGTTATACGGAAAGTATTCCCCTGGGAAAATGTCCGTTATGCGGGGGCAATGTGGTTCGCAAAGCTTCCAAAAAAGGGCGCAAGTTTTTCGGTTGCGAAAACTACGCGGTCAACGGTTGCGAATTTACCATGCTGGACAAACCTTCCGATAAAAAATGCCCCCAATGCGAATCTATTATGGGGCAAAAAGTCAAGAAAACAGGAATTACGCTAACTTGCCAAAATCCTGACTGCAAATTTGTGATGGAGCAGCAGGGAGACGAATAGGAAACGGGAATATCCATTGAATCCGATGATGCAAACGGAGAACCTCAAACCGGACGAACCGCGGCAAGACCAAGCCATAGAAACGGTCATAGAAACGGCGGTCTTGAAAGAAGAGGCAATGGAGCGGTTCCTTGAGTACCTGCGGGTTCAAAAAGGGTATTCAACGCATACGTTGGAAGCGTACGGCAAAGATCTGGCCCAATGGGCCGATTTTCTCGAGGCCGAAGGGGCGGATTGGCACCAGGCCGATCCTAAATTGTTAATTCGGTTTCTCAGCGAAATGACCGGTCGCCTTGCCTTGACGCGCAGCTCGCAAGCCCGCAAAAGCGCAACATTAAAATCGTTTTACCGTTATGCCGAAAAAGCCGGCTGGCTGCAGCGCGACCCGCTCAATAAATTTCATTCGCCAAAATACAAAAAACCGTTACCCCGTCCGCTTCGTCCTCTGGAAATGGAACGAATGCTGGAAGACGACTCCGGCCAGAAACTCTGGGTCCAGACCAGAGACAAAGCCTTGATGGAAACAATCTATTCGAGCGGGATGCGGATTTCCGAAGCCCTGTCGCTTCAAGTGGAAGATGTCATCGATTTTCAAGGCGGCATATACGAGGCGATCACCGTTATGGGAAAGGGGAAAAAAGCCCGCACCGTTTTTTTGGGTGACAAGGCCCGCTCATCGCTTAAGGAATACATTTTGATTCGCAAGGCCGCACTGGAACGCTCGAAGCAAACCGAAAAAACCGGCGCCTTGTTTATCAACTACCGGGGCACCGCTTTAAGCCGGCGGGGCGTGACCCACCTGTTAAAAATGAGAAAGGCTTCGCTGAACGAGGGCGATGTGAAAGAAAACGTCACAGCCCACTCGTTTCGTCATTCGTTTGCCACCGACCTTTTGAACTCGGGCGCCGATATCCGGGTTGTTCAGGAAATGCTGGGGCATGCCAGCGTTTCAACGACGCAAAACTATACTCATGTGGCGCGCGAAAAAATCCAGTGGACATTTCGCAATTGCCACCCCCATGCAAAAAAACAAGAGGAAAAATAATGCACCACGACAGCCAGACAATTTATGGGACCACAATATGTTGCGTAAAACAAAACGGCAGCATCGCCATGGCCGGCGACGGCCAGGTCTCGCTTGGTCAAACCGTTCTCAAAGGGAATGCGGTAAAAGTAAGAAGAATTTTTAACGACAAGGTTTTAGCGGGGTTTGCCGGTTCTACGGCCGACGCTTTTGCTCTGCTTGAGTTATTTGAAGCGAAGCTGCAGAAATACAGCGGCAACTTAATGCGCTCTTCGGTGGAACTGGCCAAAGACTGGCGCACCGATAAATATCTCCGCCGTCTGGAAGCCATGATGATAGTAACCGACGGGCAAACCATGCTCCTTCTTTCGGGGACTGGCGACGTGATTGAACCGGAAGACGATTTGCTTGCCATCGGCTCGGGCGGTAATTACGCTCTTGCCGCGGCGCGGGCGTTGAAAGAGAATACTTCGCTAACGGCTAAAGAGATCGCCGAAAAAGCGCTCCAAATTGCCGCCGGCATTTGCGTCTATACCAACGGTTCCATTGTTCTTGAGGAGATGAATTCATGAGTCAGCTAGAAGGATTAACCCCGGCGGAAACGGTTGAAGCTCTCAATGAATTTATCATTGGGCAGGATGAAGCGAAAAAGGCAGTCGCCGTCGCCTTGCGAAACCGGCTCCGCAGACGAGCGTTGTGCGAAGACCCGATCCAAGAAGAGATACACCCGAAAAATATTATTATGATGGGGCCGACCGGCGTCGGAAAAACCGAAATTGCGCGCAGGCTTGCGCGTTTGGTCGACGCCCCTTTTATTAAAGTGGAAGCGACCAAGTATACCGAAGTCGGTTATGTCGGCCGGGATGTCGAATCCATGGTGCGCGACCTGGTCAACGAAGCGTTGAAAATGACAAAGGCCCGGCACCAGGAGGTAGTGAAAGAAAAGGCGGCCAAAAAAGCTGAAGAGCGGATACTGGATATCTTGGTTTCGGGCAGCGACACAAAGGGGGATCACCCTCCTCAAATGGAAGGCGAATCGGAGATCCGGGAGATGTTCCGCAAGAAACTTCATGCCGGTTCTCTGGAAGACCGCGAAATTGAAATTAAAACGCCGGTAACCAGCCAACCTTCGATGCAAATCATGGCGGTGCCCGGTATGGAAGAGCTGGAAAACCAAATGCAAAATCTTTTAGGCGATATGATGCCTAAAAAACGAACGCCAAAAAAAGTATCGATTAAAGACGCCCGAAAACAACTGGTTGAAGAAGAGGTCGACCAGCTTCTCGATATGGAAAAAATCAAGATTGAAGCCATCGAGAGCACCGAACAAAACGGGATTATTTTTATCGATGAGATAGATAAAATTTCAAGCCGTCAAAACAAGACTTCCGGCGGCGACGTTTCGCGCGAAGGCGTACAACGCGATATTCTACCGCTGGTGGAGGGCTCGACTGTCAACACTCGCCACGGGGCCGTAAAGACCGACCATATTTTGTTCATTGCGGCGGGCGCGTTTCACTTTTCTTCGGTATCGGACATGATCCCCGAAATGCAAGGGCGTTTTCCGATTCGCGTCGAGTTGAAGTCTTTGACTGAAAACGACTATTTTGAAATACTTCACAACCCGAAAAATGCTCTGACCAAGCAATACCAGGCCCTCATGTCAACCGAAGGGGTGGCGCTTATGTTTGAAAAAAGCGGGCTTGAAGAAATTGCGCGGATCGCGTACGAAGCCAATACCAAGGCCGAGAACATTGGCGCCCGGCGTCTGCATACTATCATGGAAAAACTGCTCGAAGAAGTTTCGTTTTATTCTGAAAAATATGCAAACCAAGAAGTGGTCATTGACGTAGAATACGTAAAGCAACAGCTTGGCGATATTATCACGAGCGAAGATCTCTCCCGATATGTCTTGTAGGGTAAAGACAGGTTTAAGAACATGCGCCGTCGCTATTTTTCTGCTCTTCCTTTTCGGGGCGGGCGAAGAGCGTTATGCGCAAGAATTTTCGTCACAACAAACCTATCGCGCGGCGATCAAAGCTTTTCAATCGGGCAACTACTATACCGCTCGTCTGCTTCTGCAAGAAATTGTTCATAAAGACGCGATGGGCGAATTTGGCGATGACGCCCGCTATTACATTGCGCTAACCTATTATTACGAAGAAGATTACGACGCGGCGCTGTTTGACCTGAAGTTACTTTTGAGGGATTACCCTTTATCTCCTTATGCCGTCAAGGCGGCCTACTGGCGGGGCGAATGCCTTTACTTTATGGGCGATTACCGGGCCGCGCTTGAAAACCACTTTGAATTTGCCAACTTGCACGCAGAAAGCACGCGAGCTCCCTATGCGCTTTATACGATCGGCTATATCTATATTATTGAACAACGTTATGACGATGCGGCAGAGGCGTTTAAAAAAGCCCTGGCAAAATACCCCGACTCGCGGATTGCGCCGGCTCTTGCTTTGCAATTGGGTATCTCGTATTACAACAGCGGCGAATATGCCGATGCGCGCCGCCAGTTTCAGGATCTCTTACTAAAATACGGCCAAAGCGATCAATCCGGGTTGGCCCAGCTCTGGATCGGCAAAACCTATTTTTCGGAAGGGAAAATCGAAGAGGCCAGAAAACAATTTTTGTATTTAATGGAAAAACGGCCCGGCCCGGACTTGGAATCGGAAGCCATTTATCACATTGCCCTGGTTGAATTTAAAAACGACAATAAAGAAGCGGCCCTAAATCTTCTTGAGCGGATCATCAAAGATTACCCCAATTCAAGCAAAGCGGGTTCGGCTTATTTTCGCAAAGGGCAACTGCTCCATGCCGAAGGCAATTACGAAGAGGCGGCCGGTTATTATCAAATTGTAGCCGAACGATACCCCGATAGCGAATACTTCACCCAGGCGCTGGAATTGCTGGCGGAAAGTTTCGATCGTTCCGGGCGGGCGGACCAGGCGCTTGATTTGTACAATCGTATTCTGGAATCATATTCGCTTGATCCCCAGGCTGAAAAGGTGATTTTACAAAAGAAGGGGAATATCCTTTTCAAGCAGGGCAAATACAAGCAGTCGGCGTTAGCGTATGAGAACCTCTATAAAAAATACCCGGCTGACGAAAACGCGCCCCAGTCGATGTATATGGAAGCGCAATCTCTTTTTCGCAACCAGGCCTATACCGCCGCTCTTTCGACCCTGGAAAAGCTTATCAATAAATACCCCGAAAGCCCCTGGCGCGCCGACGCGTATTACCTGATGGGCGAGATTCACTACGCCCTGACCGACTATACCAGCGCTTTGCAACACTACAACAATGTAATCCGTTTTTTCAAGGACCATGAAAGGTACTTTGACGCCTACATGGGAATCGGGTGGAGCTATTTTGAACTGGAGCAATACGCGAGAGCTTCTGACCGCTTTCGGATGGCGGAGAAGTACGCCGGCAGCGACAACCGCAAAGCCCGCGTTTTGTTGGCCATTGCCTCATGCCGCTACAACCTCCGCGACTTTGAAGGGGCGCTGGAATATTACCAGGAGGTCATTGACGAGTACCGGGCCGAAACGCAATACGAAGAAGCATTGTTCCAAAAACCCTGGGTCTATTTTCGCCAGAAAAATTATCCGTTAGCAGTTGAAGGGTTCGCCTATTATCTTGAGCAGTTCCCGGAGGGCAAACGCCGGGTTGAGTCGGCTTATTTTCTGGCTTGGAGCCGCTACTATCTCGAAGATTTGGAAATTGCGCTGGAAACTTTTCGCAACGTTCGAGAGACCGCGCCCGAGGGGAATGTGTTTCAAGAAAAGGCAGCGCTTGATTACGCAAAAACTTTGTCGGCGCTTCAGCGCCACAAAGACGCCGCCGGCGCCTATTACGATTTTATTCAGGATTTCCCCGGTTCGGCCAGCATTGAAGAAGCATACTTTGCACTGGCAAACTCATATCTCAAAGCGGGCATGCCCGAATATGTCGAACCTCTCGCCCAACGGCTAAAGCAAAGAGCGCCTGATTCGCCCTATGCTCAAGAGATGATGCGCAATCTGGGGAACTATTACCGCAAGAACAAAGACTATAAAAAAGCCCGCAGGGTGTATCAAAAGATTGTCGACGATTTGCCAACGGTTGCCGAAAAAATCGAAGCGTCATTTTCTCAAATTGAAAATTTTGTCGAAGCGGGCGAATATGTCTCAGCCCTTAAAATCGCCTCTTTTTACATTGAGACATACCCCGAAGAAGCCGAGCCGTATCGGATGCGTTTAATTAACGAAAAAATTATGATCTACACGCAAATGAAACGGGAAGACGCGGCCCTGGTTTTTATTCAAAAGCAAAAAGAGAACCCGCTCAATACCGAAGAAATCGAAGGCGAACTTGCGATTATTGAAGCCCGCCTCTATTTAAGCCGGAAAAATTATGAGAAGACTACCGAGATATTGGCGCCATATTTAGGCAACTCCTCTTTTTCTTTAGGGGCCCGTTACTACACCGGCCTGGCCAGCTATGAAACAGGCGACTATGTCGTCGCCGCCGATTTTTTTCGGCAGGTGGTCAAGGTTGACGACCCCTTTTACGCCGGTTGGTCATACTACTACCTGGGCGAAATTCAAATGAGCAAAGAGCAATATTTGATGGCCGCCCGAGATTATGTAAAAATCATATATTTGTATTCGGGCAATGCGGAGCTTTATGAGAAGGCTCTTTTTAAGGCGTCCAAATGTTTCGGGCTTGCCGGCAAAGAAAAAGAGTACCAAACCTATAAAGATCAACTTGGCGAGGTTTTTCCCGACAGCGCTTATTACAAAGAGTTGAACCTGGATCAAATCAAGTAAAGAATTGCCGTTATGCGAAACTTTTGACTTTGCTCGCCAGCTTTGTATTTGGATTACATTAAATACGCTTTGCATTTTTCCAGGGCGGTTTTCGCCTTGGCGAAATTCGGTTCAATGCGCAACGCTTTTTCAAATGAATCTTTGGCTTCCTGGATCCGCCCGTTGTTGTAGTGCCAGATCCCTTCCGAATAATATTTTTGCGCTTCGGGGTCAATCGAGACGCCCTTGTTTTCCCAGGACGTTTTCGAGATACGGCCTTCCAGCTGAGCCATGAGAGTGCGCGCTTTCACGTAGGTCGGGTCGGCCTGGATCAGTTTGCGCAAGGTGGCGATTGCCGCGGTCGGGTCGCTTTGCGATTTACTTAACGCATCTTTATACCAGGCCTCGATTGTCGCAGGCGGCACCGTCGGATTTTTCTTTAGAACCGTTTGACCTTCAAGCTCTTTCGATAAAGCCAGCAATTTGGGATTTTTCGGGTCGATCTCTATCGAGATTCGAAGCAGGCGAATGGCTTCGGCCGTATCGGTTTTTTTAGCGTTCTCAATGTCCGAAACAAACTGGGCGATAATTTCGTCTTTCGAGCCAGGTTGAAGTTCAATATTGCTTTTTAAATAATAGATACGCGCAAATTTGTTTTTCGGGAAAAGCTCTAAAATTGAGAAAAAGTAATCTTTGGCTAAATCGTAGTGCCCCTCGTTGTAGGCGTTCAGCCCCATGATCTTGAGGGTGTTGACCATTTTATAGTAGGGCGAACTCTCGGTAACCACCTCTTCTTCGCGTTTGCGCATGTTTTCCTGCGCTTTTCTCAATAACTCTTCGGCTTGCTTGCCTGTCTCTACCTGGTTGTATTCATTTGAAATTTGAATGACGTTTTCAAATTGAGCGATAGCGCGGGCATAGTCTTCGGCTGCCAGAAAGTAAATTCCCTGCTGAAAGCTTTTTTCAATTTCGCCGATTTTGACTTTAAAACGGTCTTCTTCATGAGCTTTCATGCTTTTTTCTGCGTTTTCAATGAGACTTTTCCAGTCGGTATATTCGGGCAGGATACCGACCCCCAGCTGGTAGCTTTCAATGGCGGCGGCGTACTCATATTTTTTTTCGTTGTTTTTGCCTGTCTCCAGATATTCGGCGGCAAGTTGCCGTTTTTCCGCATCTTCCGAAAGTTGGTTGATTAACCTGGAAAGCTCTTCCCGGCGCTCTGCGGCTACAATGTTTGCCGGGTCATAGCGAAGGATCTCGTCATAGACGTTACGCGCCGCTGTGTACTTTTTCAACCCGGCCAGTTGTTCGGCTCTGGCAAAAAGATCTTCGGTGCGCGCCGAATAGTTGTCTTCCTGGTAACGGAGCTGAGCGATATTATAACCGTCAATGGCCTCGGGCGATTCGGGCGCCAAGAGAAGGGCTCGCGCATAGGTGTTGAGGGCAGCTTCGTTGTTTCCGCTATTGAGGGCCTCTTTGGCCGTACCAATGATTTCTTGGAACTGTTCTTTTTCGTTGGAATTTAATTGCGATAGCGGTTTGATTTTTTCTTTTTTTTCCCGGATCAGTTTTTGCAGTTCAAGCAACACCTCTGAATTCGGATCGATCTCAAGGGCTTTTTCCACCATCCGTTCGGCCTGCAGGTGCTTTTTGTTGTCGAGAAGAATGCGAGCCTGGCGTCCGTAAATCAAAGCGGTGATCTGTTTTTCAGCCGCTTTTAAATAGTATTGGTGCGCTTCGGGGCGCCCCGGTTCGTTTTCCAGGATTTTCTCAAATAAAATCAGGGCCGGTTCATACTCTTTGTTGTGATAATATTGCAGGGCTTTGCCGGACATCTTATCGTTGATATTTTCTTCATCCAAAGCGGCATAGAGCGGGGCAAAAGGCGGGCGAATCAAAACGAAAAAACCGACTGCGCACACAAAAAGCGTAATGCGAAAGGGATGAACTAAAGATTCAGATTTCATGGCCGGGTATATTAAATTTAAGAGGAAAGTCCACCCTGCGTCAACAGTTTTTGAAGCTCTTGCGGCAGTTGAAAACGAGTGTTTTCCGGTTTTCCTTCCATATTTATAATTTCGTCAAAACCGAACTCCGATTGAAGGCGTTCTATAATTTCTTTGACTAAATCTTCAGGGGCAGACGCTCCGGCGGTTATGGCAATATGGGTTTTTCCGGCCAGCCATTTTGCCTGCACCATTTCGGCAGAGTCGATTAGATACGCCGGTTTTCCGTTTTTTTCCGCCTGCTCCCGCAGCCGGTTTGAGTTGGAAGAGTTAGCGGAACCGACAATGAGAAACAGGTCGCTTTCCGGGGCGGCAAGCGAAAGGGCCTCCTGGCGGTTGGTGGTTGCATAGCAGATGTCCCCGGCAGAAGGCCCCCGGATATCCGGGAAAATATCTTGCAGTTGCCGTATCATTTGTTCCGTTTCGCCGACAGACAGGGTGGTTTGAGTCAAATAGGCGGTCTTATGGTAGGGAAAAAGGTCTTTCCCCTCTTTTTTTAAAAAGGCTATCTTTTCTTCTAACGCTTTGATTTGCGTTTCGTTTTCAATGACGCTGATGTGGTCGGGGGCTTCGCCTTGTGTGCCGATTGTCTCGGCATGATTTTTATGACCGATAAAAAAGATATGATACCCTTCGCGCGCATAACGGATCGCTTCAAGGTGAACCTTTGCGACAAGCGGGCAGGTGCCGTCAATGACGGTCAGGTTCTTTTGGCGCGCCTTTTCGCGTACCGCCGGGCTGACACCGTGCGCGCTGAAAATTACCGGCAGGTTGTCGGGCATCTCATCCAGACGATCGATAAATACAATGCCCCTTTTGGCTAAATTTTCGACTACGCGCCGGTTATGGACAATCTCGTGATGAACATACAACGGGGTGTCTAAAATTTCCAGAGCTTGCTCTACCGTTTCAATGGCCCGCTCTACGCCGGCGCAAAAACCGCGGGGCGAAATCAGCAAGATCGACTTGCGGCCGCCGCGCGGTGGCTGAGTATGTTCCAGGGAGTTCATGAGCTAAAGGGCTAAATCCGGGGTTCCGAAGAAGACGCCCGGTCCCCCTGATCCCCTTGGTTCATAAAATGAAGGTGGAGCATGAGTTCCAGGTCGCCTTGCGGTACACCCGAAAGTTCGGAAACCTGCGGCATCTCAAATCCTTTTTCAAGCAGCGTTTTCAAGGCTTCTCCCCGTTCTTTTCCGCCGCGGTGGCGTTTCAAAGCTTCGATGAGCGCCAATAGCTCGGTGGGTTCCATCTCTTTTTCGGGTCTGGGGGCGTTTTGGGGGGCCGGTTCTTTGGGCGCCGTGGCTTTTTTTTCGACAGGTTGCCTTGCGGGGCGTTCCCGCCTAAATGGCTGCTCTATTTCTTCATGCAAACGGGCAGGCGATTCGGCGGGCGCGGTTTTTGGTTTTTCCGCTTCTCTGGGTGTGCTCTCCGAAACTACGGTTTGGCGGGGGCGGTCTGTCATATTTTTGGTAATGAGTTCATTAAAATCGCGGTGATCGCCGGGCCGGTTCTGCCGGGCATCGTTTCGGCTTCTTTCCGCTGTTTCGGGGAGCGTTCCGGCGGAAGAAGCGGCAGGCTTGTCAAGCGCCGGCATAAGGACTTTGCCTATTGACGCCAGGGATGACGCAATGGATGATGCAATGCCGGGTGATTTTTTTCCGGTGTCTTTTGCAGTGGAAGCCATTGAAGCGGGCGCTCCCGCCGGGTCAAACGGCTTGGCCGCCGGCGCGTCCGAAGCGGGTTTTGCGGGGCCTTCGGCTTGTGTTCTACGGCCATGCCGGGGAAATTCCCCTTCCAAAAGCAAATCGTCAATGAGTTCTTCGGCAATGCTAAACTCGTTCAGGTTTTGATCAAATGGGTTTGGCTCTTTTGGCGAACCTGGCAAACCGGGGGCGGGCGAACTCCCCAATGCTCCGGGACCGTCCTCCGGCGAGCTGCTTTCAGACGTTAGGCCGCCTTTGGTTGCTTGTCTGTCATGTCTGTCATGCCCGGGCTTTACGGGAATATCCCGGTCGTTTAACGCCGCTTTCAGCCGGTCGATTTCGGTTTTTAAACCGGTCAGTTCTGCGCGGGTTTCTGTGGCCAGCTTTTCCAGCTGTTCTTTGTTGTCGGCGCTTTGGGCGTTTTGGGCCGAAGCCTCTTTGAGAAGCTGGGCTATTTCTTTGCCTTTTTTGGTTTTTTCAAGGGTCGCAAGCGCCCGGTCCAGTTTTTCAGCCAGTTCCCGGTACGACTGAAACTGGATTTGCTCGCGCTCAATCAGGGTCTTAAAACGTCCGATTCGATTTTCCAGCACCGCCGCATAACTTTCCAACTCGCGGTAGAATTCCTGGATATCGGCTTTGATTTCGGCCCCATAGTAGGCGGTAATTCTTTCTTCGACCAGACTCGAAAGGCGCAGGCGGATGAGCGCATAGACTAAAAGAGAAAAGACGATACTGCTGAGGATCAGGTAACCGGCGCCCATACTGCTGTATTATGTAACATTTATTAGCGGTCAACCAATATTAAGCCCGGTTTTAGAGCCCGGCATTTGCCTTTTCCGGGGCGGGTAGAAAAGAGGAGAATAAAAAGCCTTGCCTTGCCCGCCGGTTTCGGAAAACCATGCGAGCAAACCCCGGAGGCCGCGCCCGGGCCGAATCGTTGAACAAAGAAGCGGCGGCAAATAGTGCTGTAAAATAAAATACATCCAGATATAAAATAGATCTATATCAAGAATAAGGCATGAGACATAAAATAGTATCGGATCGATACACATGCGGGTATGATTGGTGGAAAAAAATATACTCCTGCCTGCAAAAATGAGCTTGTCGGGCTAAGTTTTCAACCTCATCCATCCGTTAGCTTTTTTGTGCGTGCCGGAGGAAAATCAAGAATGTACATGGGCCAAAATGAGGCTTCCGCGGAAAAAAAGATAGCGGAAGGAGACTTATGGAAGAATTTTTATCAGCGTTTAAAGAAAGAGATCCCGGGGCAATTTTTCAATGTGTTTTTCCGGGATGTCTACCCGGTTGTCTGGGACGCTCACCAGCTGATCATTGAGAGCGCCGACGTAAAAGTAATATCGCATATCGGTAACCGTTACGCGACACTTATAAAAAAGATCGCCCGTGAAATGTCGGGCCGTAACATTGACGTAAAGCTGCGCGTCGCCCAACCGGGCGCAAAAGGCGACATTCGCAACCACGGTTCCGATACGGAACGTCTGCGCCCCGGGTTGCCGCCTGAGAGCAAACAAGGGAACGGGCAAATGAGCATTTTCGACGCCTACCGCGACGAAACGGCCGTTGTTTCGCAAAATGAAACGCAGAGTTACGGAGTACGCGAACCCAAACGCGACGATTTTGAAAAACTTTATGTCAACCCGGCGTATACCTTTGATCGATTTGTAAAGGGGCCTTCGAACGAACATGCCCTGGCTGCCGCGTTAGGCGCCGCTCAAAATCCGATGAAGTATCATAATCCTCTTTATTTGTACGGAGGAGTGGGGTTAGGCAAGACGCACCTTTTGATGGCGATGGCAAACTATGTGCAAAACAATTTTCCCTGGTTAAAATGCCGTTATGTGTCATCGGAAGTTTTTCAAAGCGACCTGGTGGAAGCGTTCGCCCGAAAAACATTGCCGGCCTTTAAGGCAAAATACCGCGATGTGGATGTGTTGCTCATTGACGATATTCAATTTGTATCCGCCCGCGCCGAATATACGCAAGAGACCATTTTTCATATCTTTAATTATCTATACCAAAATAACAAACAAATTGTCATCTCCGGAGATCGCCCGCCCCAGCAGTTGTCCAAACTCAAAGACCGGCTGGTGAGCCGGTTTCAGTCGGGTTTGATTGTCGACATCAAGCCGCCTGAAATTGAAACCAGAGAAGCCATCATTCGCAAACGCGCTCTGGAAATGAACCTGGAGTTGCCGGATGAATCGGTCCGCTGGATTGCCGCCAATATCCGCGACCAGGTGCGTTTACTGGAAGCTTCTTTAATACGGTTAAAATTTGCGACCGAATACGAAGAGAGCGACCCGGGGCTTGCATTGACGCAACGGGTTTTGAGCGATATCAAGGGCGGGGTGAAAGAACAAAAAATCGACCCCGGTCAAATAATGGAAGCGGTGAGCCGCGAGTTTCATGTCGCCGAAGATGAAATATTGTCAAAAAGCAGAATGGAACGGATTGCGCTGGCCCGCCATGTCGCCATGTACCTGATGCGTCAAATGATTCCGTCATATTCGCTTTTAAAAATTGCCGGTATATTCAGCCGGAACGACCATACAACGGTATTGAATGCGCAAAAAAAAGTGGATCGAATGCTTGAACAAGATTCGGCTTTCCGGGCAAAGGTAGAAGAGCTTTCGGAGCAAATCCGGACAGCGGCTGACGAAAAAGGATTTGACGCGACTTCATAATTGGCAAACGCTACCGAAATTAAAAATCGTTTCCGGACAAGCCGCCCGAAGATGGAAGGCCTTTCGCAAGGCATGCCGGCAGAAAAAGCGTTTGTTTCACGGGAACGAAGACTCCGGGGCGCCAACCAAAAAGAAGCGCCGAAAATGAGGCACAAATGAAAAACAGGAATACAATGATCATCTTGATTGCGGGGCTTCTTGGCGCAATCATGTCCACTCTTTTAACCATGCACCATGCGGATCACTCTTTTCACAGCGCCTTCATGGATGCGTTGTGCGGTGAAAATGCCAAGAGCGGTTGCAATGTGGTAAACCGTTCTTCCGCTTCGGAGCTCGCCGGGCTGCCTGTCGCCCTTTGGGGTTTTATGTATTATGTGGTGATTGCCACTTTCTCTCTTTTTTACCGTTCTACCGGTGAAAAACTTTTTATTCAATCGATCTTTTTATTGGCGATTTTCGGAGCTCTCATCGACATCGGATTACTGGTTTATTCGCTGGCGGCTTTGCATACCGTTTGTACCATTTGCGCCATTACATATTTGGCGACATTTGCCGTTTTAGGCGCGGCGTTCCGGGAAAAGAAAAAAAACAACATTGCCTTGTTCCCGGATTTAAGTACGCTGCTTGACATGAAAATGAGCGCGACAACTTCGATTGTTTTGCTTTTTTTACTTGCGCCGGCATCGGGCGGTTTTGTTTATCTGGCCGCTTCGGAAAACACAAAGTCTCAATCGTCCGGGTCGTACATGTATCATCTGCAAATGGCTGTAAACGCGTATTTTAATGAGTACAACAATACATTGCCGGTGACGTTAAACAACGCAGAAAGCCCCCGCAAGGGGCCGGAAAACGGCGTTTTAAACATTACCGAATTTGCCGACTTCTTATGCCCCCACTGTAAAATCGCGGCCACTACGCTGGACACTCTTTATAAAAAATACCCCAATCAAATCAGCGTGACTTACCGGCATTATCCGTTAGACAGCAATTGCAACAAAAGCATGCAGAGACAATTGCATGACGGCGCTTGCGTTCTTTCATACGCTTCGTACTGCGCCGGGCGCCAGGGTAAGTTCTGGCAAATGCATGATGAAATTTATGCCAACCAGGAACAGCTAGGCAGACTGGAAAAGGTTACCGAAAAGGACGTGACATCGTTTGCGAAATCGGTCGCTTTAAATATGGCGCAATTCCAACAATGTCTTGACTCGGACGAAACAAAAACCGCGATAAGCAAAGACCTGACCGAAGCCGACGGTCTTAAAATCAGGGGAACCCCGTCTGTCTACATTAACGGGAAAAAAATGGAAGGCGTGCCAATCGATTTCTTAATTGAACAATTGCTAAACCTTGAAATGCAAAAGATAATGCAGCAATAGGTTTTTTTCGGGTTATGCCTCTCCATGAGATCAACTCAAACATATTGAAAAAAGACGGCAGTCAATATCTGTATCGTTTTTTACAAGACGTCCATCAATCGGTCACTTTGCACATTTGGCAAAAAAAAGAGGCCATGAACATTGCTCCCGACTTTGGCGTTGAGAAGTTTCAATTGGGTCACGCCGATAAAATCATTGAATGGAACGGAACCAGTTTAACGTATGGCGATGTTGATCTGGGCGAAGCGCGTATTGGCATGAAACAATCGCCTATGATGATCATGCAGTCGGCGGTAAACGTGAAAGAATTGGAATTTTGCCGCGATTATTTAAATATCCCGGAACACCGGGAGATTGAAGGCATGGAATACATTTGTCATGTGTTGGAACAAAAACTATCGGCGGCAAGGGAAAGCGCTGCGGAGATTTGAGAGAAAATGAAAATTGACGTAAATACAAAACTTTTCGGAATCATCGGATACCCCCTGGGCCATTCCTTTTCGCCTGCCATGCATAACGCCGCTTTTGAAAAGTTAAAAATGAATGCGGTGTATTTGGCTTTTCCCATGAAGAGCATTTTAAACTTGAAATACTCAATGAAACAGCTGGGGATCCGCGGCTTGTCGGTAACGATCCCGTATAAAATTAAAATACGCCGTTCGGTGGATCAAATCGACCCGCTTGCGCTGCAAATCGGTTCTATCAACACTTTGACCATCGACCCTTCGGGGGTGACCGAAGGCTATAATACTGACGGACCGGGGGCGGTCGAGTCAATTGAAAAATCGGGGTTTAAAATAGAGGGTAAAAAAATTCTTATTTTAGGCTCGGGCGGTTCGGCTCGGGCCATTGCATTTTCTCTTTTGCAAAAAAAACCCGCCTTGTTGGGCGTCGCTTCGCGTAATGTTCATTCGGCCCGCTCAATTGTACGGGGAATCAAGGTGCAGCGCAAACACCCCGAAATTGAAATTTTATTTATGCCCGACGGCAAACGCAAGGGAGCCAGGATCAAGCACAAATATGAAAATGCTTTGGAAGAGCCGGGGCAACTGGAAAAGTACGACTTGATTGTACAGACCACTCCCATGGGAATGAAAGGTCATGACGCGGCGCGGTTGTCGCCTTTGCAAAAAGAGTTTCTTTTTTCGCACCAGACCTTGTTTGATATCGTTTATAACCCCGAAGTTACCCCGCTTGTGAAACTGGCTAAAAATAAAAAGATCGAAGTGATCCCCGGTTATAAGATGTTGCTTTACCAGGGGGTTCGGCAATTTGAAATTTTTACCGGGAAAAAAGCCCCGGTGCAGGCGATGGAAGCGGCTCTTTTGCGGGAGTTGGGCAAATAAAAAAAAGTCCGGCGCGGGATTTGTCTGAAGAGCCGGGGCAAGAAATGAAGCGAGAGAGAATTGCATTGATCGGATTCCGGGGGATCGGAAAATCGACGTTAGCCGCGCCCCTGGCGGCCCGCTTGTCAATGCGCTTGATCTCGCTTGACAGTTTGATTGAATTGCAGGAAGGGCGGAGTATCGAAGCGATAGTCAATGAAAACGGGTGGGACCGTTTCCGCGGCCTGGAAGAGGCAGCCCTTGCCGCTCTTGCCGGGCAAACCGGGATCCTGGTGGATACCGGGGGCGGGGTGCTGGAAGGCAAAGACAAGGCGCTTTCCGAAAAAAAAATGGAACTTTTACAAGAAAATTATTTTTGCATTTATTTGCGAATGAACACGGATGCGATATTGCGGCGGCTGGAAGAAGCGGGGACAAACGCAACCCGCGTCTCTTTGGGGGGAGAAACACCCAGGCAAACACTGGAACGTAGAGCGCCATGGTATGAAGAAGCTTCCGACGTAATCGTTGACATTGATCAATTGAACCCCGACGAGGCGGTCGATAAAATTATACAAAACATGGAGAAGGCGAATGCTTGAAGAACTACATATCAAGGATTTTGCTTTGATCCAGGAAATCCGGATTAATTTTTCCAGCGGGTTAAACCTGATTACCGGAGAAACCGGGGCCGGGAAATCCATTATTCTAGGGGCGCTGAACTTAGTGCTGGGTTCGCGGGCGACAACGGATATGATTCGAGGCGGCGCCAGACGCGCGTCGGTCACCGCCGTATTTCAGCTTGGCGACGAGCCATCGTTAAAAAAAGTTTTGGAAGATCATGGTCTCGAAGATGAGTCGGACACGCTCTTGCTTCGCCGGGAAATTACAATGGAAGGGAAAGGGCGTTCGTTTGTCAATTCTCAACAGGTTCCGGTAAGTCTTTTAAAAACAATCGGAACGCACCTGGTTGACATTCACGGTCAAAACGAGCACCAAAACATTTTAAATATCGATAACCACCGCGTCATTCTGGACCGTTATGCAGGCTTGACGGAACAAGTTGCGGCTTACGCGAAAAAATACCGCATTCGCGGCGAACTGAAGCAAAAACTGACTTCGGTATCTCTGGACGAACAGGAAAAGAACCGGCGTCTTGAAATTTTAAACCATGAAATTGCCGAGATCGAAGGCGCGCAAATTGAAAATCTGCAGGAGTTAGGCGAACTTGAAGCGCGTGAAAAGGTTCTGGACCATGCCGAGACATTGGTTAAAGATTTGTCGGAAATGCACCGGATTTTGCAGGGCGAAGAGATGGGCATTTTAACCAAGCTCTCTTACATTGACAAGACGCTTGAAAAAGACGCCGCTTTTGACGATTCGCTTGGCGATATCCTCGAGCCCATGCAGGAGTCTTACTACCAGCTATCCGACGTCGCTTCCATGCTTCGTTCGAAAGCCGAGTCGATTCAATTCAGCCCCGAAGAGGTGCAACAAGTCAAAGAGAGGCTGGATCTTCTGCAAAGTTTGATCCGGAAGTACGGGCCCGACCTTGAGTCTGTTTTAGCGTATCTGGACAAAGCCAGAAACGAACAATCGGGGATCGAGCTTTCTTCAGAAGAAGAGAAAACATTACGCTCTGAAATTGAGCGTTTAACGCAAGAGCTGATTGCCGAAGCGACGGCAATTTCGTCGCGGCGAAAAGAGACGGCCTCGCGTTTGGAGCAGGCGGTGCAACAGGAACTTTCGGATTTGGGGATGGGTTCCAATAAAATCCGGATTTCGATGAAGTGGCAGTACACGCCGGACGGCGAACTGGTTACGCCCGAAGGCGACAAGCGTTATGTACTGCAAAGCGCAGGCGTCGATATCATTGAATTTATGATGGAATCGGGCGGCGTTCTTCGCCCTTTGCGGAAAATCGCTTCGGGGGGAGAGATGAGCCGCATCATGCTCTCTCTGAAAAAAATTATCATTGCATCGGATCCTGTCTCTACCATGATTTTTGACGAGGTGGACGCCGGGGTGGGCGGCGGCGTCGCCGAAGCGGTGGGTCAAAAACTGGCCTCGCTTGCCGAAGGCGGCGGGACGAAAAAAGCGCAGGTGCTTGTGATTACCCACTTGCACCAGGTGGCCGGGCATAGTTCGTCTTCAACAACTCATTTTAAAGTATCGAAAGACGGCGCTCAGGGGACGCGCATTTACAAGCTCAACACCGGCGAGCGCCTTCAGGAATTGGCCCGGATGATTGGCGGCGAGACGATTACTCCTTCGGCGCTCGAACACGCCCGGTCTCTTCTGGAACGCGGCGGAAGATCGTCGAGATAAATGAGCCGGCAATTTTCGGCAAGAAAAGGCATAAACTCCGAATAACGGTCCCGGTTTTCCCAGGCGAGGAAGGCGAGTTCTTTTTTAGCCCTGCTGGCCGCCACATACAAAAGGCGGACCTCTTCATCAAAATTGTTCCAGCGGTGCGGGAAAATACCGCTAGCGACGCCAAAAACCAGCACCCGCTCAAACTCCAGCCCTTTGGCGGCATGGATCGTCATGACCCCAACTTCCGGCGGAAGGAGCGGCTCAATCCTATGCCGTATCTCATTGGTCCGGACAAGTACCTGATAGCGCGGCCATTCGGTTTGCAGGTGGGCCATCGCCCGCAACCACGCGGATTCAATGAAGCCGGCGGCCGGGGTTTGTGTAAAAGCCGGCCGGGCAACCGGGGGCAGTACCGGCTTTGACAAAATGAAACACCGGGGCTTTTTGCCCCGCCCTTTGCCTGTATACTTCTCCATAAGTTTACCATGAAAGGCCCTCAACTTTTTAGGCAGATACTCTTTGCTCTGCCGGATCGCGCGGTTGCCGAATTTTACAATCCGGCTTGTACTGCGAAAATTCCGGGTGAGGTAGAGCCGCTTTGCCGAAGGAAAGTAGTCAAAAAAACGCAACGAGACGGTGACATCGGCCCCGCGAAACCGGTAGATTGATTGCCAGTCATCGCCTACGGCGAAGAGTTTTTTCGGGGCAATGGCCCGGATTAGCCTGATTTGCTCGGGGGAGGTATCTTGGAATTCGTCGATGAGCAGGTAGTCGGGCCCCGAAACAGGTTTTGCTTTAAAATCCGTAAAACGGTTTTCAAAGAGCTGCGCCGCTTTTATAATAAGATCGTCGAGATCCATTTGGTTTTTGCTTTCTTTATATTGCTCGTATGCCTTTTCCAGGTTCGTTTGTTCGGCCGGGTTCAGGGTTTGAACCAGAACATCTGCGGGGATATGCGCTTTTTCGGGGAAAAGCCGTCTGGCAATGCCGGCCCGGACAATGGCCGGGTGGGCAATGAACCTGGGTTTTGTCTGAGCCGCACTGTGTTTTCGGTCGTTTGAAAAAATGGCCCGGTAGGCAAACGAGTGCATGGTCCCGACAAAGCCGGCGAGGTTGCTTGCGCCAAGCCGGCTCATCCGTTCTTTCATTTCAGAGGCGGCCTTTCGCGTAAAAGTAAAAAGGGCGATCTTGCCGGGGTTTATGCCGGCTTTTTTCGCTTCAACCAATGTCTGTACCAGCGTATGCGTTTTGCCCGAGCCGGCGCCCGCAATCACCTGGAGCGCCTGGGCCGAGCCCGCTTGCCACAAATAGGTTGCCGCTTCTCTTTGTTCGGGGGTCATTGTTTCTACAATCGCCCTTTTTCAGGTTTTTTTGCTTTTGAGTTGCGCGTTTCCACCGGAATTTGCGGCTCTTTTGAATTCGGTGAACCGGCGCGTTTGCCGGGGCGGCGCGACATGCGGCCGGTCCGGCCGGCAAATGAAAGGGGTTCGGCGAATTTCAACAAACCTGTTGTGGAATTCCACAACAGGAGCATGCAGGGTCTTGGGATCATACGCCGGGGTGGCGGAGGCTCATTTGCCGCATAGAGCAAATTTTTGCGAAACCCTTGAGACTGAAAAAAAACCTATATAATAACGATTATTTATAGAGAGACCGAAAAATTTGCATCTCTTCCGGCCCCACCCTACAGGGCGGGGGCGGTTAGGGAAAAAAACGGCAAATAGCCGGAGCCAGGGGCAGACTTGCCCCTTCTTAATTTGTCTCTCGCCATCCATTATATGGCATTAACGCCTTCATTTACGTCAAAGGCGCGTCAGGGCCACTTGCCCCTTTGTTTTGAAAAACTGCTTGCCAACTGCTTTTAACTGGACATTATGTCGCATGAGGGGGACTCCCGGACGCGGGGTGGCCTTTTCATTAAATCGAGGTTCGAGCCGGGTGAGCGAAATTGCTTTATATCTTTCTATTATAGTAGACCGGGTAGGCGGGCCGTTTCATGGCGCGCGCGCTTTTTTCTTTCGGATTGCGGTTTTGCTTCGTTTGCTTCGGGCGGGGTTCGCAGGCGCCGGGGCGGGGGATTTGTGGCTGCCCGTTCTTTTTGCCGCCGAAGACGAGGGGCGTACCGAAGAGCCGACCGAGCGCAAGCGGCAGAAGGAGCGCGAAAAGGGCCGGGTGCCGAAAAGCCCCGATATTCCTTCTTCGCTGGTTACGGTTGGCGGTTTGGTGGTTTTGTTTGTTCTCGGGACCTGGATGCTGGGCGGGATTGCCGATATAATGCGGCGTTTTTTAGGCGGTTTCACGCAGATGCCGGCTTTGGGCCATGCCGAATTGATTCAATTGTTTATTTCTTTATCACGCGATGTCGGGATTTTAGTCGCCCCCGTTTTTCTCATTGCCATGATCATGGCCATTGGCGGTAATTTGGTTCAGGTTGGGTTTCTTTTTACTTTGAAGCCTCTGCAGCCCGATTTTTCGCGCATTAAGCTGGATTTTCCGAGCATGATGCGCAAGGTTTTTTTCTCGCGCCAGATTGCCGTCAATTTAATCAAGACTCTTTTGAAGGTCGGGTTTTTGGCCTGGATCAGCTATTTTATCATTACCGGCGATCTGGACAATTTGCTGAAGCTGGGTTCAATGAGCGTTCCCGATGCGGTTCGGACTCTCTCGTTTACGGCGTTTAAGTTATCGTTGATTTTAGCCATTGTGATGTTTTTACTGGCTTTGCCCGACTACTATTACCAGCGTTTTGAATTTACCGAAAGCATTAAAATGACCCGCGAAGAGGTAAGACAAGAGACCAAAGAGACCGAGGGCGACCCGCTCATTCGGCAGAGACGGCGGCAACGGGCGTATGAGATGTACCGCCGCAATATGATGGGCGAGGTCAAGCAGTCCGATGTTGTGATTACCAACCCGACGCACTATGCCATTGCCTTGCGGTACGACCCGGACCTCGAAGAGGCGCCGCGCGTGATTGCCAAGGGCGAGGACCATCTGGCCTTGATTATCCGGAATCTGGCGAAACGAAATGAAATTCCGATCATTGAAAACAAGCCGCTGGCGCGCGAGCTCTACGATACCGTGCCGGAAGGCGAGCTCGTGCCGGAACAATTTTACCGCGTTCTTATCGATATTTTCTTGAACATTGAGGGCATGAGAGCCAGGCTATCGCGGAGGGCAGGTTAACCCCCTGGGGCGGCGGGCCGTTAGGCGTCGTTTAACCGGGGTGCGGGCAGGCAGTTGATAATGGAACAAAAGTGGTACCAACAAACCGATGTGATGCTGGGCGTGGGCGTCGTTGCCGTCGTCGCCATGCTTGTCATTCCGATCCCCACTTTTTTACTCGATCTTTTGATGGGCTTTAGCGTGATGATCGGTCTGGTGATTTTGCTCACGGCCATGAGCAACAAGAACAACCTGGATTTTTCGGTTTTCCCCTCGTTGCTTTTGGTGACCACCGTTTTTCGTTTGGCGCTTAACGTCAGCTCGACACGGTTGATCTTGCTTGAAGGCCCCGGTTTTGGCGGAAAACTCATCAATGCCTTTGGCGAATTTGTTGTCGCGGGTAACTATGTCATTGGTTTCATCATCTTCTTGATTCTTGTCTTGGTTCAGATGATGGTCATTACCAAGGGCGCCACCCGGATCAGTGAAGTTGCGGCCAGGTTCACTCTCGACGCCTTGCCCGGTAAGCAGATGTCCATTGACTCTGACTTGTCGGCCGGTTTAATTACCGAAGAAGAGGCGCGCGAAAAACGCGATGAGCTGCGCAAAGAAGTCGACTTTTACGGCCATATGGATGGTGCGACCAAGTTCGTTCAAGGGGATGTGCGTCTCGGTCTTGTCATTACCGCCATCAATATCATTGGCGGATTGATCATTGGCGTCAGTCTGCGCGGCGAGAGCGTTTCGGATGCGCTTCAAACCTATACTCTGCTTACCATTGGCGACGGGCTTGTTTCTCAGATTCCTTCTCTTTTAATTACGACGGCTACCGGCATGGTGGTGACCAGGGCCGGCGCCGATGATAATCTCGGCGGGCAGATTTCAAGCCAGTTGTTTGCCAACCCCAAGATTCTTTGGACTGTTTCGGGCACTATGCTGGCGGCTTCGATTTTGCCGGGGTTTCCGAAAATTCCGATGTGGGGGATTGGCGGCTTGCTTGGTTTTCTGGCCTATTCCATTTCAAAAAACATGGACCAGGAAAAAATGGAGCGCGAAAAGATCGCCGAAGAACAAAAGAAAAAACCCGTCACCCCCGAAAGTTTTCTCGAAGAGATCAGCCTCGATATTCTCAAACTGGAAATCGGTTACAATTTGATACCCCTGGTTGAAGTTTCTCAAGGCGGCGTTTTGCTGGAGCGCATCACCAATTTACGTAAAAAGTTTGCGCGCGATATGGGGCTGGTCGTACCCCCGATCCGGATTAACGATAATATGGATCTTGACGGCAATGAATACAGCATATTGGTCGCCGGCATTGAAGTGGCCCGCGAAAAACTCTACCCCGATAAGTTAGCCGCTCTGGATAGCGGCAACGTCATTGAGCCTCTTGAGGGCGAAGTTTATCGCGACCCGACCTATAACTTGAACGGGATTTTAATTGCGCCCGAGAAAAAAGCCGAAGCCGAAGACCGAGGGTACCTGGTGGTTGACGCCACCAATATCATTGTGACCAACATCAGCGAGGTCATTCGTTCGTACTCGACCCAGATCATGGGGCGCGAAGAGGTCAAACTCTTGATGGATAAAATGAGAGAGAAGTTCCCGGCGGTGGTGGAAGAGGTAAATAAAGAGCTCTCTTCGGGCGCGATTCAAGCTGTCTTGCATAATCTACTCAAAGAAAACGTTTCAATTCGGAACATGGTCATTATTTTAGAGACCCTGGCTGATCATGCCGCAAGGGTGAAAGATCCTTCGCTTTTGACCGAGTATGTGCGTCAAAAACTGGGGCGCCAAATTGTATCGGCGTATGTTGAGCATGGCGCCCTCGAAGCCGTTCAGGTTGACCCCATGATGGAAAATATCATGCGCGAGGCGCTGACATTCGACGAAAAAGAGGGCCGTATTTTTGCGCTCGACCCTCATGATCAGGTAGCCATTCGGGACGCCTTGATTGAATCGTTTAACCAGGTTCAGACAAGCGGCAAGTTCCCCGTTTTTGTAACCTCTTCGGAAGTGCGCGCCGGGGTTTTTATGATTCTCGAGCGTGAAATTGCCACGCGCTCTTTTGCGGTGATTGCGTATAGCGAAATGCCGGCGGATACGAAAATCGATATTATCGGGCAGGTTATATTTAAAGACGCCCGCAGCCAGGAAGAGGAGGTAACATTCTAATGCAATATGTCAAAGTTGTGGGCGAAACGCATGCCGAAGCCATGAGAAAACTAAGAGAGACCTACGGGTCGGAAGCCATTATTTATTATGAAAAAGAGGTGCCCGCTAAAACCGTGCTTTCCCGGATGATGGGTAAAAAGCAGTGGATGATCCAGGCTGCCCTGGCTGAAAAAAAAGGGCCCCGGATTGAAAAAACCATTGAAGGGAGAGTGATCCCCCCGGCAGAGCGTTCTTCCGTTTCAGGCGCCGGCGCGGGAGAGAGCAAAATCGGTCAAAACCTGCGCCATTCATCGCTAACGCATTCCATGAATCATGCCTTCTCTCAAAATGGGGCTCATACCGGAGAGACGGGTCCACTGGCATCTTTTACAACCGGCCAGACGAAACCCGCCCGCCGGCATGAAGGCGAAGAGTTTTTAAATATTCTCGACCGCAAGGCCGAATCGTTTCGGGAAGAACCCTTTAATCTTGGCGAGGTTGCGATGAATATTCCAAGCAAAGCCGCTCTCCGCGGACCGCGGGAAATTGAAGTGGTTCCGAGCATGCCCGGAGAGCGAATGCCCGGCGCAAGAAAACAAAAGAACGCAGACCCGTTTGCGGAAAACGAAGAAGAAACCGCAGGAGAGTCCGGGTTAATCCGGAGAAAACCGCTCAAAGAAACCGCCCCTGCCGCGCCCGCCCGCCGGCACGAAACGGGAGACCAGGGGAACATGACGGTCTTGAAAGATCTGCGCGAAGAGATTGGCATATTAAACGATCGAATTTCCATTTTAATTTCAAACCCGTCAAAACATGCCGAAGGCACAAAGGCGCTGACCTACGGAGAAAGCGAGTTTGACCGTCTCTCGGATTTGTTGGCAGAGCAGGGGTTTAGCCCCGGGTGGATTGCCGAATTCATGGGGGACTTAAAAGAGAGGTTGCCTTCAGCCGACTGGAAAAATTCATCGAAAATTTATCTAAAAGCCAGAGAAATTTTAGCCACCCGGATCAAGGTAAACCCGAAAGTCGGGCGGAAAAGAACCATTGTATTGGTTGGTCCGACCGGGGTGGGGAAAACCACAACCATCGCCAAACTGGCCGCCAGGCTCAAGCTGCAAGAACAAAAAAAAGTCGCCTTGATTACCGCAGATAACTTTCGCATTGCGGCTACCGAACAAATCAAGGTCTACGGAGATATCATGGATATCCCGGTTCATATCGCGCGCAATGGCGAGCAGTTTGCGCATATTGTCTCTGAAGAAGCGGCAGATATGATTTTGGTCGATACCACCGGCGTCAGCCAGTTTAACGCCGAATTCATTGAAAAACAACGGGTTATTTTAGGGGACGATCGCGATACCATTGAAAAGCACCTTGTTGTTTCAGCCGTTTCCAAATCCGCCGATGTCGAAGAGATTCTCGAACAATTTGAGGTGTTTGGCATTGACCGGATTATTTTAAGCAAACTCGATGAAACGAGGCAGTACGGGGCCTTTGTCGAACTGGCTAACCGTTGGGATATTCCCTTCTCATTTTTTACGACCGGTCAAAGAGTGCCTGACGATTATCTGCCGGCCGACTCAAATTACCTGGCGGAAAAAATATTGTCAAAGTGGAAAAAGGGTTCGCCTCATTTAAATTAGCCGGCGGCAAATTCGTTAAATACAATCTTTCGACTGGCGGAGCGCTTGCATGGCCCGGAGCGAAAAAATGCTTGTCTTTCGCTCTCACCCGCTTAAATTTGGAATAAAAAGTGAAATAAAATATGGGAATCGACCGATATCTCATATATGCATAATTTGGATAATATGGATGAAAGATTAATCGGTTCGGATCTTTCTCTCGCAACCATGGAAGAAACAGATCAGGCGACAGGCTTACGAAACCTGGTGGGTAAAACAACCAACCCGGCCAATGAAGAAGCATTTGTATCAACAACGTCTACCGGTGTTCCGGTGGAGATGCGCAATGCTAAAAAAACAAGAGTCATTAGCGTCACGAGCGGCAAGGGGGGCGTCGGTAAAACATCCTTTTCCGTAAACCTGGCGTTGAGTTTGGCGAAGTCCGGTCAAAAGGTATTGTTGTTCGATGCCGATCTGGGGCTTGCAAACATCAATGTTCTTATTGGTATTATTCCTAAATTTAACCTGTACCATGTGGTAAAAGGCACGAAAAGCCTTGCCGATGTTATTATCAGTACGCCCGAAGGGCTGGATGTCATTGCCGGGGCTTCCGGGTATACAATGCTGGCCAATTTAAGCGGCGAAGACCGGCAAAAGGTTTTAAAAGAATTTGAGACCTTGAAAAAATATGATGTCATGATTATCGATACCGGCGCGGGTGTTGGCGCAAATGTGCTGGGGTTTATTAACCCCGCCGACGAGGTCCTGGTTGTCACCACCCCCGAACCGACGGCTATTACCGACGCTTACGGAATCATTAAATCCATTGTGCTGCAAAATCCCGAAAAAGCCATTCGGCTGGTGGTGAACCGGGTTCATTCGGCTCTCGAAGCGAAAAAAGTGGTAGAGCGCGTTGTCAATATCTCGAACCAGTTTTTAAATGTCCGAGTGGACGACGGCGGTTTTATTTATGACGATGAAAATGTGTCAAAATCGGTGCGGCGGCAAAAGCCGTTTGTGATCCAGTACCCGCAATCAAAAGCCAGCTCATGCGTGAATGTGATTGCCTCGAATCTGGTGCATGAAAAAGGCGCTCATGCCGGTTTAAAACCGGGGGGCGGGTTAGGCTCGTTTTTTAGAAAACTGTTTGCTACGGAAGCGTAAACCTTCTCATGAAGAAGATACTTTCCAACCCAATGGCGATTACCGCAATGTTTACCGGCGGGTTCGGTTTATTGTTATCTATCTTAATCTCAGTTTTGTCCGGGGCGAACATAACGACGATTCTTATTCGTTCGCTGGTCTCGGGTTGTATCACAGGCGTAATGGGCGCGGGCGCCGTATTGGCGTTGCAGTTTCTCATGCCCGAATTCTTTCAACAAATTTCAAAAAAAAGTTCCGCCCAAAAATCGGCCAAATCGGATGAAGAGGACGATGAAGATTTGGATGACGAAGATATCTCCGTTGAAGATTTGGATACGCCGGTCGATAGCGAAATGGATGAGTATAGCCTTCCGGAACCCGTCCAGGCGGAAGAAAATATTGAAATTGACGAGAATCAAATCCGGGAAAAAAAGAAAGCGAAAACCGGTCAAAAACGTTCTGCGAAAGACGGTGAATTTATGGTCGGCGAGATTCCCTTAAAAGACGACCCTGCCTTGATGGCCGAAGCGGTTCGGCATGTTCTGGACGACGACGAAGATTAATTTCATTAGAAACATCTCCCTGAAAAAGGTTGACGAAACCGGTGAATGCCAATAATTGGTACGGTTCGTGGAAAGAACTCTAATTCCTTTCGAGACATAATATGGGATTGAAGGCAAAAAAGTATGACGATCGCGATGAGATGGAGCTATGGTCCGAATATGTCAAGACCAAAGAGCCGGGCATTCGTGACTATTTCATAGGCAAGTATGCGCCGCTGGTAAAATACGTTGCGGGTAAGGTGGCCGTTGGCATGCCCCATAACGTAGAATTTGACGACCTCGTTAGCTATGGCACGTTTGGATTGCTTGACGCAATTGAAAAGTATGACCCCAGCAAAGAGGTGAAATTCAAGACGTATGCGATGACCCGGATCCGGGGCGCGGTTTTTGACGAGTTGCGGACTATTGACTGGATCCCCCGCTCGATTCGTCAAAAAGCGAAACAAGTCGAAAAAATTATCGTCGAACTTGAAAACAAGTTGGGCCGTACGGTAGAAGACGAAGAGATTGCCCAGGAGCTTGATCTCAGCCTGGAAGAATTTCATACATTAGTTTCAAAAATATCGGGGACGTCTCTGGTCTCTTTAAATGATATCTGGCATGGCAATGACGAATCGGATGAATTGTCTTTTCTCGAAACAATCGAGTCGCCTTCAAATATGAATCCGGATGTCATGGTTGAGCGCGAAGAGATCAAAGGGATGATCATTGAATCGATTAAAAAGCTCCCTGACAAAGAAAAAAAAGTAATTGTACTTTATTATTATGAAGATTTAACGCTAAAAGAAATCGGAGAAGTTCTTGAGGTCACAGAGTCTCGGGTTTCGCAGCTTCACACCAAAGCCATCATGCGTTTGCGGGGCCGTTTGGCCCAGATGAAAAATGTAATGTAGTTTTACGTTACTATTCTTCTATTACATTTCTATGGAACACCCCCGAAAGACGTTGCAAAAGCTGGGCGCGTCGCCAATTAAATCGCTTGGCCAGAATTTTCTGGTAAACCTGCATTCTCTGGAAAAGTGTCTCGACCTCTTGGACCCTTCGCTGCCTCTTCTGGAAATTGGTCCGGGCCTGGGGGCCGTGACGGAATTTTTCCGGGAGAAGGGATTTCGCCTAACGTTAATTGAAAAAGACCCGGTCTTGGCAAATTACCTGCAAGAAAACTATACCGGGCAAGGCGATTGCGAGGTTCTGGGCGGCGATTTTCTTGAGCTTGGCGTTGATGAGCTTGAAAAAAGAAATATTGGCCAGGTGGTGGGCAACTTGCCGTTTTATGTGACGTCGCCCATTTTAACGCGCCTCGTGATTGAGACTCCGTTCATCGATCGTTTTCTGGCGGGCGTTCAACTTGACTTGGGCCAAAAGATATGCGGACCGGGGAACTCGCTGGCGTTGTTTTTACAATCTCAGGGGGAAATCCGCCTGGTTTCGCGCGTTACGCGAAACAGCTTTTACCCGGTGCCCGGCGTTGACGGCGCCTGGATTTTCTGGAAGCGCAAACCCAGGGTTGAGGCCCGTCCGTTTGAAATATTTTTACGGGGCATCTTCTGGGGTAAACGCAAAACGCTGTCCAGTTCTATGGGTAGAAACCCGTTTTACGCTCAGCATGACATCTCCGCCAAATGGCCGCAAAATGCAGGCCGGCTGGATCAAAACGAACAAGAATTGCGACCCGATGTTCTTGATTTAGAAATGGCTTTGCAAATTTTTCAGAAGATAAGCCGGCAAGATTAGGCGGCGGGCTTCTTTCCACAAACCTCCCCCGCCCATATATGGGTGGGGGCCGGGAACTCCGGAATTTTTCATGCTTTGAACGATGAATAGCCCGTTTTGTTTGTTTTTTCCAAATTACGGTAAAAAAATCAGTAGTTGGCCGCTTTTTTCTGGCGCGAGTTGACAAGCCGCCGGATTGACGTAAAAATATGTTCAGCGTCAAGACCGTATTTTTTTTCAAGGTCCGGGACAGAGCCATGCTCAATGAAAGGGGTAGGGTAGGAAAATGAATGAAAAAGTTTGCCTTCCAGTTCGGCCGCCAGCGCAATTTTCATTTGAGAGGCAAGGCCGTTTTGCGAGATATGGTTTTCAATCACGAAAACGCCCTGGCACTCTTTCATGCTTGAAAAGTAAGGCAACAGCTTTTTATGATCGATGGGATAAATGCAACGCAAAGAGACAACAGAAGCTGAAATGCCTTCTTTTTCGAGTTTTCCGGCCGCTTCCAGCGCGGTGTGGTTCATCAGGCCTTCCGAAAAAATAAGAATGTCTTTTCCCTTTCGCAGGCTTTGGGGCTCAAAAGGAGAGTAAAACTTACCCTGAGCAGTTTTCCGGTTTTGCTTCACCCAATCGTCAAAGATACTTTTTTCAAACGATGCCTTGGGGAAACGCACTGCAATGGGCGACTTGTCGTCGTCTTTCATGTACGCGATCATATCCATTAACTCTTTGGCGTTGGCGGCAGACAAAAGCCGAAGACCGGGGATCGCGCTGAACATGCCAATGTCAAGCAGCCCCTGGTGGGTTTCTCCGTCTGCTCCAACCGCGCCGGCTCTGTCAACGACCAGCCGCACGGGTTGGTTCATTAACGCGATATCGTGAATCAGCTGGTCGTACGCCCGCTGTAAAAACGTGGAATAGATGCAAAGGTATGGCTTTAGCCCCGCGTTTGCCAGAGCGGCAGACATTGTCGCGGCATGTTGTTCCGATATCCCGGTATCGAAAAACCGGTCGGGGAATTCGGCGGCAAAACGGGTGAGGCCCGAGCCTTCTGTCATGGCGGGGGTAACCACGCATATTTTTTTATCTTTTTTCGCCAGCTCGCAAAGGACATTTCCGACAAAATTACTGAAACTCCACATTTCTTCCTCTTTGCGAATTGCGCCGGTTTTTAAATCGAAGGGGCCGACACCGTGAAAGGCGGTAGGGTCTTTTTCCGCCGGTTCATACCCTTTTCCTTTTTTTGTCACGACATGCAAAAGCGAAGGGACTTCAATACTTTTCAGTTTTTTAAGCATGTTCACGAGCTTGATTACATCGTGACCGTCCAAAGGCCCCAGGTAGCGAAACCCCAGCTCCTGGAAAAACTGATGTTCCGTGATAATGCTTTTCATGTTGCTCCCCATCCGCTTGAGCATGCGCTCGGAAATAACGCCAATCAGGGGGAGGCTTCGGATAAACCTGGCCCACCGGTACATCCACTTCTTGTAAATGGAGGTGTTGATCATGGAAGTGAGCATATAGCTCAGAGCGCCGATGTTTTTTGAAATGCTCATTTCGTTATCGTTTAAAATAACGAGAAACGGAATTTTTAAATGGCCGCCATGATTGAGAGCTTCAAACGCCATCCCCGTGGCAATGGAGGCGTCTCCGATGATGCTGATCATGCTCCGTTTTTTTTGCGATTTCGGGTGCAGGATGGATTGGGCAATCGCCTCTCCGATTGATTGGCTGATGGAAGTGCCGGCATGACCGGCATTGTAGTGGTCATGCTTTGATTCGTCTTTGCGGGGGAACCCCGACAGACCGCCTGTTTTGCGAATGGTCGGCAATGCGTCTTTCCGGCCGGTTAATATTTTGTGCGTGTATGTCTGGTGACCAACGTCCCAGATGAATTTATCGTTGGGCGAATCAAATACATAATGCAAAGCCACCGTTAGCTCTACGGAACCCAGGTTGGAAGAGAGGTGGCCGCCCGTCCCGGATATCGTATCGAGCATAAAAGCGCGTATTTCGCTGCATAGCCGGGGCAGCTCTTCCGGGCTGAGTTTTTTTAAATCAGCCGGCGAATGAATGTGGTCCAATAAGTTCATGATTTCAGTGAGTTTACGTTGATCCCCGCGCCTGAAAGTAGCACCGGGATTTGGTCTCGAATTGGGTAGAGAATTCCGGTTTCCGGTTGAACAAGAGCCTCTTCCAACTTTTCTTCAACGCGGTTCCCTTGTGCATCGTGTATTTGCTTTTTTTGAATAAGTTGATTGACTTGTTTTAATAATTCGGGGGTTGCTTTTTCCAGTTTTTTACCCGACTTGGGGCAGACCAGAATCTCAAGTAAATCGGCATCCATGAGTCAGGAGCTTGCGCAGAATCCATTCGTAAACAAATTTATAAAGCTTTCCTTTCCATTTATTGGTCGCAACAAATTGCAATGGCCGCGCTTAATGGCGCTTAATGCGCAATTTTGATTGGCCGCTCTGCCCGTGACGGCAACATGGGCGATGCTCCATATTCTTCTGCATTTTCTGGCGCCCGCCCTGGTTTCACTGGCGGCTCCCTTGCCAGGGGCGAACTTGAAAAAAAGAGGCGTTGTCTTTTTGCAGATGGCGGCGACCATGGCGGTTGATTTAGATCATCTTCTCGCCGATCCGGTTTACGACCCGCAACGCTGTTCGATCGGCTTTCACCCGCTGCACCAGACCTGGGCGATTTTACTTTATGCCGCTCTGCTTTTTCCCGAAAAGAGCCGGTGGTACGGCATTGGTTTATTGATTCACATGGCTTTGGACTGGACAGATTGCATTTGGTAAACGGAAGCGATTTTTTGGCTGCCGTTAGCTGCCATTGATCTTATTGCTTGTCATTCGCAGCGGATTTGACTTTTCCTGAAAAGTAAATACGGTTTGAATGCAACGCCCTTCCGGGGGCCGAACCCGGAGGGTAACTCTCGAGAGTGGGGCAATCATAAAGTTCAAGGTAAGGCGCCGGTTCCAGTTTTTCGGCCAAACGAAGCAATGTGCGGTAAGCGCGGTACTGCGGGTTTGCCGCCGGCGTATGTTCGGCGTCCGTCGTTTTTAAAGCGGGTTCTTTTTGCCCTTCTTTTGGCGTCATAAATTCAATATGAAACTCAATATGAAATTCAAAAACGGATCGATAGCCATCGCTTTCCAGGCGGTCAATCCGCCGGCATCGCCCGGAAATTTTTTTTAGAGAGCCCGGCGGGATTTGCGCAATGTTTCCGGTGAGGTCGTTTAAAAAAAGAAGCGAACTTTTGCCCCGACCTGCGTGACCGGGATTGCCCGTTAAAAGAAGCCGGTGAAAATCTCCTTCGGCTTTCGCCCATTGCAAAAACAACCCCGGCGACTTTTGAATTGCATAATAGGCAAACCCGGAAGTCAATGAAAAGATCGCCATGGCCCCGGCAAAGGCCGGCACGGCGATTTCACGGCGGAAAAAAGCCGGGATATGAAAAAGCAGCGTACGGCCAAAAAAAAGAACGGCCGCGACCAGCGCAATATCCAGAAACAACAATCCGGGGAAAAGCAAAACCAAAAGCAGGGCGCGCCATGGTTGGGTACGCAGGGTTTCCGAAACTACGCGGAACATTTCGCCTTCGGGGTAAAAAGAAGTCACCAAAAGAAAAACCCCGGCCAAAATGGCGAAAACGAGATACGCCCCCGGCAGATAGTAGACAGTAGTTCGCTTTTGCCAAAATTGCAGATTCATGTTTTTTACGCTTTTTCTCCGGCGTCTCGGCTTAAAAGACGCGCATTTTATCGTCTTTTTAAAAATCTATTGACGGGCGTCAACAGAATCAACTCTTACCCGCATGACCTTGAACAAAATTCATAAACGATTTATACCGGTACTTTTCTTTGCATTGCTCCCGCTCCATTGCGGTATCAATAAAATTCCGACTCTCGACGAAGAGGTCAATGCCATGTGGAGCCAAGTGCTCAACCAATACCAGCGGCGATCGGATCTGGTTCCCAACCTGGTCAGCACCGTCAAAGGGTATGCAACGCATGAAAAAGAGGTGCTTACCCAGGTCGTTGAAGCCCGCGCCAAAGCGACGCAAATGACATTGCCGAAAGATATTCTTTCTAATCCCGAAGCTTTTTCCATGTTCCAGAAAAACCAGTCGGCTCTAAGCAGCGCTCTCTCAAGACTGATGGTTGTTGTCGAAAAATACCCCGACCTGAAGGCGAACCAGAATTTTCTGGCGCTGCAATCGCAGCTGGAAGGCACGGAAAACCGGATTGCCGTTGCCCGGCAAGATTTTATCGAAGCCGTGCGCCAATACAATACGGAGCTGCGAACGATCCCGGGCAGATGGTGGGCCTCGCTGCTGTACCCTGACGCAAAAGTCAAAGAGAACTTTACAATTTCGGAAGAAGCCGCCGAAGCGCCGAAGGTTGAGTTTTAATTGTCTTTCCGGGCGGATATGAACCGGGTTTTGATTCGTGCCGATTTGCGTTTCCCTTTCAGCTTCTCTTTCCGTTTGCCCCGTTTTATTTTATCTGGGGCGTTAGCCGCCTTTTGGCTTGCCGTTTTCGGCGGTTTTGTACCGGCGGGGCAATCTTTAGAGGCTGCCGAGTTCGCTTTCCCCGAGCTCACGGGCCGAGTCGTTGATGAAGCGTCGTTGCTTTCCGACCAAAGCGAAAAAGCCCTGGAGGCGATGCTTGCCGATCACGAAAAACAAAGCGGCGATCAGGTCGTTGTCGTTACCGTTTCAAGCCTGGGGGGTCGGACCATTGAAGAGTATGGCGTGAAGCTGGGGCGGACCTGGCAAATTGGCCAGGCCAAAAAAAATAACGGACTCATTTTTCTCATCGCCCCCAACGAAAGAAAAGTCCGCATTGAAACGGGGTACGGGATGGAAGCGGTCATGACCGACGCCCTCTCTCGAACCATTATCGAACGCGTGGTTTTACCCGAGTTCCGGGCGGGCCGGATGGAAGAGGGGGTACTGCGCGGCGCTGTCGCGATCTTAAGCGTTTTAGGCTATGACGCCGGGGGCGCGGGCGCTCAAGCTGGCGGCGTCAAAGTCCCGGCCGTGCGAAACAAAACTTCCGGCGGGGGAGTATCGGTCTTTTCCCTGGTTGTATTAATTGTAATGTTTGTCTTGTTCACAGGCACCCGCCGGGGCAAGTTAGTCGGCGGCGTACTGGCAGCCGTTCTTTTGGTTCTCATGTTTTTCGGGTTGATTTCTAACGTGTTGTTATTTTTTCTCATCTTTTATTTAATCATGACATTTTTCCGGCGCGGGGGGCCAATGATCATGGGAATGCCCGGGGCGCACATGGGCCATATGGGCGGGCATTCCGGTTTTGGCGGCGGCGGTTTTGGCGGTTTCGGAGGGGGCGGCGGCTCTTTCGGAGGCGGGGGAGCCTCGGGCAGTTGGTAGGAGATCATATGAGTATTTTAACGGAAGAAGAAAAACAACAAATTCGGGCCGCTATTGAAAAGGCCGAATCCCGGACTGCGGGCGAATTTGTTACCGTGATCGCCAGGAAAAGCGACGAATACCGTTTTATTCCTTTGTTGTGGGCTTCTTCATTTGCCCTGGCTTTGCCCGCTCTTTTCATACCGGTTGCCGCCTATTTTTACCCTCATTTAACCTTTTCGCTGGATGTGCTGTATCTGGGGCAAGTTGGCGTTTTTCTACTGCTTGCTCTCTTGTTTCAAAACGAAAAACTTCGCATGGCTCTTGTCCCCGCGCAGGTGAAAAAAGAGCGCGCTTCAAAACTGGCGCATATGATGTTTTTAAAGGAAGGCATCCACCGGACGCGCGACAGAACCGGCGTGTTGCTTTTTGTCTCGTTTGCCGAGCGCTATGTTGAAATTATCGCCGATGCCGAAATCAATAATAAAGTGGAAGCCGGTTACTGGCAACAAGTGGTCGATGGTTTTCTGGAAAAAGTAAAACAAAACCGGGTGGCCGGCGGTTTTATCGGAGCCATAGAAGGTTGTTGCGAACCGCTTACCGTTTATTTCCCGGTAAAAGATGACGATACCAATGAGTTAACCGATCGCCTGATCGAAATTTAATTATTTAATTCGTTGATTTTATATTGATTTTCCGGGTTTTCTGCGACAGCCTGAAAATTGCCTGATAGCCCGTCAATTGATGGCAAGAGATACTTCGCCCGAGATTTTAGATACCAGGAAATTTGCCGGGTCGGAATCGTTGTACCCGGATACGCAAACGTAATATGTTGCGCCCGATGTCAGGCCGCTAACGGTATAGGGGCTGGCGGATGCGGACAGCCGCAGGCCGCTGGAACAGGTCCCCGGCGCGGTGTTGTAATAAATAAAATAACCTGTGGCTGCGCTTGTCACTGACCACGAAATGGTAAGTTGACCGGCAGCCGGCGAAGACAAGGCTACGCCGGTGATCGTTTGCTTGTCAATGGCAACCGAATCGGCGACCAGTTTCTGAATATCGTCAATCATGACATTGTTGGTGCAACCACTTATTGTCACGGCGATTGCCCCGGCGATTACCGCGCTTGCCGTCATTTCTTTTGTTTTTTTATAAAAAAGAGAGAGCGGCGTAATTTTCTTGCGAACGCTTGCGAGAAGGTCGGAAAAAATGATCCGGTTCATGGTGTTTGGTGCCTATCGCAACGCCCGTGTCAAGTGCTATTTGGCCTGACGTTAGCGAAATTGATTGACAAAACATTCAAATCAAAAATTCCATCAAAAGGTGAAAAGAATGCGCCTATTTATTGCTTTTTTTCTCTCTTTTCTCATTGTAGATACCGGCGTTTTGTATGCCAAGCGGGATAAAGAAAAAACCGGAAAACATTCGCGGAAAGAGAGCAATACAGAACAACCCGAAGCGAAAGCCAAAACCTTTCTTGATAAAAATAAAAATACAAAAGAAGTCGAGGTGAAATGGGGGTACATGGAGCTTGCCCGCTACTATCGTTTTCAAATCTACAACCATCGCAATAAAATGTTGCTCGATACCAAAGTCGAAGAAAACGCCATTAAATTGAATTTAAAGCCCGGCAAGTACTCTTTGCGGGTGGCGGGCATTTCCCAGTACGGCGTACAGGGGCAATGGTCCGACAGAACTCCGTTTACGGTCGAAGAAGATAATATCATGGCCCAAAAAGAGATCAACGAAAGCGTTCGGATTCTCAAAGAGACGACGAAAAAAATAGAAGAAGAATCGAACGAGGCGAGCGTTTCGGCATTGGGTTTCGGAGCTTCCGATATCATTGGCGTCGGTTTTGAATATGCGACGCTCAATACCGACCTGGCCAGTTTCGATACGTTTAAGGGCGGGATGCTTTTATTTCGCTATCATCGAATTTTTTATAATAACGTAAAGCCGGAAGTCCGGCTGGGCTATATTCACGGGACAAGCAATAGCGCGGCGGTTGAGTCCATGGGGATTTTAAAACTCTACGGCTCTTTGGGGTATTCGCAACCGATGTTTACGAGCCAGTTTTTTCTCGTAACCATGCTGGGGGGCGGCTTAAACTATTTGATTGTCAATTCCGAATATGCCGGCAAAACCTTTTTATCTTCCGGGTTTGCCGCGTCGGTGGAACTGAGTTACCAACCCGTTCGCCGCTTTCGCATATTTATGCGTACCGAATATACATATATTTTAACGGACGCGATTAGTTTTATCGCGCCCGGAGTAGGGGTAATGTGGAAATTTTAAAAATCGCGCTGAACAGGGCGCTTTTGTTAACCTTGCTTTTTTGTCTGGTTGAACCGACGTCCGTTCACGCGGCCCGTAAAAATAAGCGCAAAAAAGGCGATACGATCAGCGAAGAAGACGCCAAAGCGCCAAAGCCGGTTCGCATCAAATGGCGCAACGTGGAACGCGCGATTTCGTATCAATTCGTTTTAACGGACACAACCGGCGAGACAATTATCGACCGGAATGTGAAAACCCCCGAAATCGTGGTGGACCTGAGTCCGGGTAAGTATTTCTTTCAAGTGGCGGCGATTACCGATTCCGGTACGTTAGGCGAATTTTCCGAAAAATCCGCATTGAATGTTTACCCCAAGGGCTCCATGGAAGAGACGAAAGAGAGAGTCAAATCCATTGAAAAAGTATCGGTGCGCCTGGCGCAAGTGGGCGGCGAATCGGAGTTAGGCGAAATCGGTTTGGGTCGGGCGAACCTGGCGGGCGGAGCTTTTGAATACATGATCCTCAACAATAATCTTGATCCGTTTCAATACCTTCTCGGCGCTTCGTTCCATTTTCGCTATTATAAACTTTTTATCAAAAACCTGAAACCGGAAGTTCGGCTGGGGTTTGCCCATGGCGAAGCCCAACACGAAGCCCTGGTTGCGGGGATGAGTCTTTTCAGAGCCTACGCTTTTCTCGGCTATTCCATTGAACTGAAAAAGAGAAAGCTGTTTTTAATGCCCCTGGTTGGCGCCGGCGGCAATTACTTTCACCTCAGTTCCGACACCCTTGGCAGGGTTTACCTGCGCGCCGGGGTTTGCGGGGGCGCCGAGCTTAGCTACCAACCGGTTCCCTATTTGCAACTTTTTGCGCGCGGCGAATACATGCAAATTTATTTAAAGGGAAGCGAAGATACCGGCATTATCGTTCCCGCTTTCGGTTTGGCATATAAATTTTAGTTATCTGCACTGCCCGATTGATATTTACGTTAAACGGAAATAAGTATTCTATTGACACTTGGTTCTTCCATGATTTATGCTCTTCATAAATTTGGACCCTGCTATGAATTACACATACTATTTTCTATTTACCTTAACCATCTTTACATTCAGCTATATAATCCGAAAATATATAATTAATTGGGGTACTAATGATGATGATTTGTTTCAAGCCTTTCCTGGCGACAACCTCATTGAAAGTGTAATTACCGTATCTACCCGAAAAATTCAAATAAAAGCATCGCCTGTAGATATCTGGCCATGGTTGGCGCAGATGGGACAAGGTCGAGGAGGGTTTTACAGCTATACTTGGCTTGAAAATTTATTTGGATTAAACATTCAAAATCACGATACAATTGATCCCGGACTCCAAAAAATACAAATAGGCGACCTGATACCTTTTTGGGAAGGTACCGGAGTAAGAGTTATAGAATTAAATGATCCTACTACCCTTGTTTTAGGTGGATCACTTTATAATCAGATGGGTAAAAACTCCAGCCAATTCGTTAAACCCACAAAGTCCGCTGGCGGAACCTGGACTTTCCATATGAAGGAAGTTTCCTCTAATCATACTTTCCTATATATCAGAACTCGAATAGAAGTTTTTAAACCATATTGGATATGCTGGATCATGGCCAGATTAATAATTGAACCCGTTCATTACATAATGGAAAGGAAAATGATGTTTGGTATCAAAAAAAGGTCCGAAGCTAAATCATGTTCTTAATAAACCGGGACTTCAGATAACAGCGATGATCCGCAGGCGCCCGGCTTCGCGGGCCGCCCGGGTTTTGCAAAATGATTTTACTTGATAGATTTGCTCAACCGAAGTTGACAGGTCCTTGGTCTCTGTCAACTTCGGTTGAACTTGAAACGTTAGTCGCCAGGATATTGTACAACCCGCAACCAGTATGAGCAATTTTGAGGCTTTCTCAGTTACACTCGTTCGTTAATCCCCAGCATGACGCCCCGTTGTCATCTATGGCGCAGACAGTTCTGTTGCTCACCTCAACTTGAACCGGGTTTACCAGTTCGGGAACATTATTTTGCCCATATGAATTGTCCCCCCAGCAGATCACTCCAAGGTCATCAATGGCGCATGCATTCCATTCCGAAGCCGCAATGGTTGTTGGATTATATAGCGTAGGGACGGTTAATGTGCCATACGTATTGTTTAATCCCCAGCATTGCATAGTATTGTTATCCAATGCGCATGCATAATCGTTGCCAACCTCTACTGCAGCGGGATTACTAAGCAACGGGATAGAAACGTTTGACATAACACTCGCGGGATATTGCAACCAGCAGACAACTCCGGTATCATCAATAGCGCAATTGTAAAATCCGCCGGCTGAAACGTCGGTAGGGTTCGATAAAGGTTGAACTACGGGGGGCTGATCAATAAGTCCCCAGCATACAACGCCCGTATCGTCCAATGCGCAGGTGTAGTCATCTCCCGCACTGATTTTAACGGGATTATTTAATAACGGAACATCCGTTTGTCCTCGCGAATTGTTCCCCCAGCACTGTACACCCCGGTCATCCAATGCGCAAGCATGGTTCCACCCAAGAGTCACTTGCGAGGGATTTATTAATTCGGGAACATTATTAATGCCATGATAGTCTGCTCCCCAGCATTTTAATCCAAGGTCATCAATGGCACAAGTATTTTCAAGCCCCGGAACGACAGTTTTCGGATTGATTAACGTAGCCAATACGCGACTTGTCTCCGATACACAATAAGACTTTTCGTACCCTGTGTTGGTTGCATCATATTCCAAACTTATATTGCAATGATTTGCAAGTAACATCACAAACAAGGCTAGAATTGCATGTATTGTTTTTTTCATAGGGGAGTATAACCGCTGCTATCATTTTGTCAATATTTTTATCCCATTTTTATTTTTGATATTGACCGGCGCCCGGTTTCGCCGCCGTTATGTGAAATGGTTAAAACGTCAGTTCTGATGAAAGTATGGCAATTCCAAAGGAGAACCGGTTAGCGAGTCAAAACCTCTCGCAGGCGTAAGAGCTTTCTCGGCTTCTTTCGGAGCCGGGTTCACATAATAGTGATACTCGAAAACAAATTCATCATCGTCAATTAAAATGACGTTGTTATACTGATCATAGTTGATTTTCCGCCCCGTTAAAAGATGACCATATTTATCATACGTTGATGTGTAGGCTTTATTTTCAAAAACAAATGTTAATTTGTATTCCTCATTTTGAGGCAGATACTCTATTATTTTTTGTTTTTCGCATTTGACTCTATACGACACCGCTTTACAAATATACTCTATACTTACATGATTTTCATACGTATATTTTTTAATGTACTTTGTTCGATATTCTTCATCCGCCGTATACTTAATGAATCTCGTGTTCTTGATTAACCGATCATTTGAATCATACTGGCATTCTAACTTTTCCGATTGTCCACTTTTTAAATAGGTGGTAATTATTTCCGTCAATTTGTTCTTTTGATCAAATTTATATTCAGTCCGCTCTGAAGGTTTTTCATTATTGTATCTTGTAATTTCCACAATTTTACCTTGGTCATTATACTTCATCATTTTATAAAAGAATATCTTTCCGTCATATGCTTTCGACCATATTTTAATTTTGTTTTTATCGTATTCGTATCTCAGATACGATTGAAGTTCATTTTCAAAGTACGTGGCTTTTTCGGACAACATACCATCTTGGTAGGTATACTTTGTTGTGAGCTCGCCCGTGGGGTAAAAAGTCTGATTTCAGGTGAGTAATCCATCAGGCTCATATTTTGCTGTGATAAATAATTTTAAAACCATATTTTTATTCTTGTCCTCTACTTTTTTATATACCTTATATTCCTTGATCGGACCATAAAGTATTTCATCCCCTGACACAGGTTCAAATACGGAATTGCATGTTTCTACCAGCGGATAGTCCCTTAAATTCAAAACAGGGTTCCAGCTATACAAAGGCAATGGTAGAAGCAAAATGAATAGCATGAATCTCATGATGTTTCCTGTATTAAATATAAGTTGAATTTGTATTTCTATCTACCTTTATAAGCATCAGATCTCTTTACCGCTTATTGAAAAAATAAAAAATAAAAAATAAAAAGAAAAAGGGGGCAAGTCTGCCCCCTCGCTGCATCCGGCATGCCGTTCGGCAATGCCCGATTCCGCTCCCCCCGACATAGAGCACAACGGCGAACCAACTTTTTCAAAGCGATGCACCAGGCGGCGAAAGGCAAGGCCCGGCAGAGACTTCATCTTTACGTAATCATGCAAGGCCGCCCAAGCAAATTGACAAGGTGATGCGTCAATAAACTCGAATGACGACATTGCCTTTTTTTCTGCCTGTCTCCATGTATTCATGCGCCTGTACAATTTCGTCTATCGGGTACTGGCGGTCAATGACAGGCTGCAATTGATGTTGTTCCGCCAGCTCTTTGATTTTTTCCAGTAGAGCCGATTTTTCAACGGACATCGTATAGATAAACTTTTTACGAGAAAAATAATTGGTCCAAAGCGTCAAAAAGTAGAGCTTGAAAAAGTTACCAGTCGTAACCAAATACTTTCCATGCGCGTTTAAGATCTTCTTGCATTTGAAAAAAGAGCCCTTGCCGATCGTATCAAAAATAACGTCATAGCTTTGCTCGAGGGTTTCATAATTTTCTTTGGTATAATCGATGACTTTGTCGGCCCCCAGGCTTGTTACCATTTTCGCATTGGCTCCGCTGCAGACTCCGGTGACATGGGCGCCGAATTGTTTTGCAATTTGCACCGCATATGTACCGATACTGCCCGAAGCCCCGATGATCAAGACGCGCCGGCCGGCTTTCAACCCGGCTTTGTTCATTAAAAAACAAAAAGCGGTAGAAGCTCCGTCGACCATACTCACCGCTTTCTCGAAAGATAAATGAAGCGGCTTTTTTACTATTGAAGCGTTCTCGGACAAACACATATATTCGGCATAGGCCCCCGGCGTGAAACCGGTAAACCCGAAAACTTCATCGCCCGCTTTAAATCGCGTTACCTGTTCCCCGGTTTTCTCAACGACTCCGGCCAGTTCGATTCCAAGGACCCGGTATTTTTTGGCCGGTTTTCTCAGACCCAGTATTAACCTGGCGGCTAACGTATCTCCGCGGCGCATCATCCCCTCGGCTGCCGTTACGGTTGTCGCCTTGACCCGAATCAATACCTGGTTTTCATTTGGTTCCGGCTTTGCGATTTGGGTTACCTGTAAAACGTCAGGCGACCCGTACCTTTCATAAATCACCGCTTTCATTTGAAACCTCTATATAAAAACCAGACGATGGCCGAGACTTCGCCAATCGTCGCCAGCCACGGAGCAATGGCCGCGGCACTTTGCCATTGGGGGTAAAACAAAAGAGTAACGCTGTACGACAAATAAGCGAAACACCCCGCGACCAAAAGAACCCCGATCCACCCGGGCATAAAATCCGCTTTGATTGAAAGCGCTCCGAAGGGCAACATCCATAACCCCCAAAAGACGGCGCAAACGAAACCGCTGGTTTTATGCTGTTCGAGAAAAAAGAGCTGAAGTGTTTTCAGTTCGTTCGCGTTATATGCCAGAGTTGTTTCGTTGACAGACTGAAGGTGAACAGGCGCATACAGGTTTGGTATGCCACTCACAAAAACGGCGGTTCCCGTAATAACAAACATGACCAGGGTCGCGGCCCAAAATCTGTCAACGTGTTCAAAAAGGCGATGCAACGTTGCGGCTAAAAAAAGAAAACCGCTGAAACCGACAATGTTGGCAACAAAACCGAAAAAAAGTTTTGAACCATGAAAGGAGTATTCATTTATCATAGTATCCGCAAAACCGGAATCATAGATGCTGCGGTCAAAATTCATTCCAATGGAACACCCGATTGCCATCATCAGGTAAAAGCCCCCGGCTTTTCTGCAAAGATTTTTAATCTCCGGTTGATCCGGCGTGTAGTTTTTTAACATTCGTTTATACCTTTTGGCCGCCATGCGGCCCGGTTTTATTTTCTGTAAGTCAAAAACGAGGCAAGCGGCAAAATGCCAAAGCGCCCTGGCGCCGGTTGTTTCGTGCGTCTGTGACTGAATCATAAATAATGCATACAGCATTTCTATCTTAAAGTCAAGAAACGAAATCCTTTATTTTGAATACAAAATCCGGTTCGTCAATAAAAATGAGCAATGGAAGAATCCCGGCCCGAAATCGGACAAACCTCAAAAAAACGTCATGTTCGGAATATCGCCGGCGGTCAGCCGGCGCGGAAATCTTTTGGCGTCACGCCGATTTTCTTTTTAAAGAGTTTGCTGAAGTATTGCGCATATTCAAAACCCAACTCCCGGGCAATGTCATTGACCGTCCGGTCCGAACTCAGTAGCAGGTTTTTGGCTTTTTCAAGAATTTGATAGTGTATGTGGTCCTGGGCGTTTTTCCCCGTTTCGTTTTTCAGCAAGTCGCTGAAGTAGTGCGTAGAAAGATTCATACTGCTGGCGCAATATTTTACGCTGGGCATGCCGTTGGTTTTGAGCTGATCGGAATAAACATAGTCATGTAAAAATTTTTCAAATTTTGTAATGATATCTTTGTTTTGTTTGTTCCTGGTTATGAATTGTCTGTGATAAAAGCGCCGGCAATAATTCAACAAAAGCTCAATGCTGTCGATGATCAAATTGTGACTGAATTGGTCTCGGCCGGTAAAATACTCTCGTTCAATTTGCTTAAATAACGCAAAAAGAGTCGTTTTCTCATCTTCCGACAAATGCAGCGCCTCATTGGCGTCGTAAGAAAAAAAGCCGTATTGGTGAATTTTCCGGCCCAAATCGCTTTGTCTGATTAAATCGGCGTGAAAGTAAATCCCCCATCCCCCGGTGCTCCCTTTCTCAAGGTCAGGGTCATACCGGATCACTTGACCGGGGGCAGTGCAATGGAGCGTACCTTCTTCATGATCAAATTCCTGCCTGCCATAAATAAACTTGCAATGCTTTTTAAAATTGATCGAATAAAAATCGCATTCATACGAAATAGCAACGGGCGGGTCTTGGGTCGCGGTTTTTGAAAAGTCAATGATGGTCATCAATGGATGCCGGGGTTTTGGCAAACCCGCAATTTCATGCAAACGGACGATTGAATCCACTTTTATGATTTGTTGTCTTTCTTTTTTCATTATGATTTAATTATGAATTGTTGCTTCTTTCGCGTTTTACCATGGCAATGCAATCCTTTACTACAAGAAGTTCCAATTGTCAATTAACATTATATTTTTTACTGATGTTATTCTTTATAATTCTTCCGGGTGATTTTCAGGGCAATTGGTTTTGCGGCTTCACATAACGTCTTTTTGCGGCGCACTGGTTTTCAAAAGAAGGGCAAGTATGACCCGGTATGCGGGGCGCCGGTCAAAATTCAACTCAAAGGAAAAATCGTATTGGCAAGATTGCCGTTACAGGTAGATTTATTCTTCTTATATACTTGACGTATTCATTTTATTCGTTTATTGTACCTTCTCGTCTGCGGCGGTACAGGAAAGCGATATGGACATCCAACTGATTTGGAACGAGTATTTTCAACCTACCAAAAAAAGAGAAAGAATACAACATTCCACCCGGATTTCCCCGACAAACATACCCGATTTAAACGATAAAGACAATAAGCAGTTCCAAAGAATCGTAGAGCAATGCTTTGGTTTGCATATATCGTACAAACCGAAAAAGTTTCTAATGAAAGATATTGATTTTATTCAAAATGAAGCAATTGCTTTTTTCGATGAAAATGACATTAAAAACATATTTATCACCGAATACTACGACTACCCCGGGATGGATTGCCTGGATCCGGACGATACCGAAAAAGTAGTCGAACAAATTCCCGTAAAAGAAACATTCCATGAGCTGGTATCGCAACTATCGGGTAAAAACGAAATTGCCGTACTCATGGGGAATGTAGGAGAAGGCAAGTCTGCCTTTCTTTCAAAGTTTGCGTTAGATTTAAAGTACGCTGAAAATCTGGGTAAAACGTATTTGCCCATCACAATCAATGTCCAGCATTATGAAAATATTCTCGACCAGGGCAACCCGCAAGAAGCCGTAAGCGAATTCCTGGAAAAGGTTTGCAGAGAAATTGTCAATTTCCTTGAAAAAGAGAAAGGCCACTTTATTGCTACCGAAACGAAGCGAAGCAGGCAAGAAAAGAGTCAGGTTTCGCTTAGCGGATCAAGCTCCCTCTCTGCGATCATTGCCAAATTGAAATTAATGATCAGTACGGAATCATCGGTAACAGAAGAATATGTATCGAGCAGGCAGTTGGATATTTTTGAGCAAATCAACGAAGCCGCACAACGGTTAGACGAACTCAATTATCGAATGATCATTATTTTTGATAATCTTGATACGTTATGTTATAAAGAAGAAAGATTTATGTTTTTCCCCGACGGGTATGCGCTTCTGACAACGAAAATCGATATTGTCAAAAGCATCATTAGCAATGTATTGAATGTTTTGCGGGATTCGGGCTGTTCGTTTATTTTTGCAATACGGCCTTACGTATACACCCATGTTTTTCAAGGCGAAGTTCAGGAAATATTGCAGAATCATGCAAAGTATGTATTTAAAATTTCCGAGATTGATCCGTATCTTCCCATCATGCAACGCCTGGCAATGCTAAAGCACCTCTTGAATAAAATTGAAAATTCCAAACATGTGTTTGAGGGAAAGAAAGCCGCCTTAAAGAAAAATATTCACAAATTCCAGGAAATTGTAAGCAAGGCTCAAAAATACCAGGATAAACCTTTTATCAAGTTGTACAATATTTCAAACCAGGGCTTCAGGTCAATGGTCAAGTTTTATCAAATGCTCAAATACCATGATAAACTGTTTTTACGGTATTTTTCACATGATATTGTTTATTTATATATTTTAAGCATGCGCCAACTCTATTCGCAGGTGCCCCCCAATAACGGTAAAAAATTATTGCATGTGAGCTATTTTCCCAATATCTTTTTAATCAAGTGCAATAACTACATTAACAATAAATACCCCGATGCCGCCGCACCGCATGGTCCAATCTATTGGCTAAAGTTTATGATTTTGACGGTAGCCATTAGCGAAGAGCGTATTTCGGTAGCCAAGTTAAAAAGCATATTTTCAGATTATGAAGATCAGGCGGTGCGGCTTTGCCTGGGAAGTTTAGCGACCGTGAATGATTCTAACTGCCTTCATTTGAACTTTTCCGAAGAACACGATAATTTGCATAATTTAATGGAAACCACTTTTGTAAAACCGACGAAACGAGGCGCCTATCTGGTAGATCAATTTTACTGTTTAGGTTTGGAATGCCTGCAGCTATACTTTGACGATTGGCTTTTACCGATACCGGTCATCGATGAAACCGAGTTGCCCGAAGAAATATTCTCGTTGCTGCAAAATAACAGTAGCAGCAATTATGATTACTTATTAAACGGCGACTCAACGGAATATACCAAAGCAAGGATCTCGTTGATCAACAAAAAAGCGAAACAAGCGTTGTTGATGATTTATATTTTAAAACATTCGCTATCCTATGAAATGAAACGGTATCCGGTTTCGTGGAAAAACTTATCCGAATACATTGATAACGATATTTTTAATGATACTTTTTTTAATGAAATGATCGATCGAATTATCAATGACTCTTCCGATTCGATGGGTAAAGATGCCGCCTTTAAACTGGAAATGGAAGAATTCAATGACAGTTTAAAAAAATATTCCGGCGTCTATGACGATTTTTTTGAAAAGATTTTGCAGGCAAGAGGCGTATTGGTCTAGCGAAATTATTGGCGATTTTATTTACGATAAATGCCGCCGCGTTCATTTCAACAAACCGGCGCATCCGGTTCGATCAAGTTAAATTTTTGTTGCCGCCGGTTAGAGCGGGTATATGTATTGTATCTTTGTATGCAATATCTGCTTAAGTTGATCATTACCTCATTGACCGTTGTGGCGGTTGCCGAAATCTCGAAACGATATACCGTGGTCGCTACGGTTTTCGCATCGCTCCCGTTGATTTCCATTTTAGCCATCGTTTGGTTGTATGCGGATACTAAAGAGATCAAACCGGTGATTGAGTTTTCTTCAAAGATGTTCTGGGCGGTATTGCCGTCGCTGCTTTTTTTTATCGTTTTTCCCCGGTTTCTAAAATCGGGCTTTCCGTTTATAACGTCATTGCTCTTATCAATCGGTATCATGAGTTTTGCCTATGTCATTTATGTGGCGATTTTAAAATCAATGAAGATACCAATGTAATGGATACCGGCCGGCGCAGGTTTGCGCTTGTACATGCGAAAGGCATTCACGCGAAAGGCGTGAAAGAAATTCAAAAAGAAACCCGGAACAAAAGTCGGACGCGAGATTCAAGGGTGAAACAGCTACGCCTGGTTTGCGCATTGGCTGTCGCAGGAACAACCGGCCCCGGCGGCTTTTTGAAAGGCTTCTTTTCCTTCGTTCATTGAAAAATAAATCAAACCGGCGGCGCCCAGGCTATCGGCAAAACCGAAACCGGTAAACCTGTAAATTACGCTTGAAAGCAATAAAACAACGGACATATAAATGCAAACGACGGTACAATTTGCGTCAGAGAGGATAGGCGAAGAACCGAGCGTTTTACCGACCTTGCGCTTGCCGATGACAAGGGCCCACATGAATGCAATGGAAACAAGCGATATGATAAAACCCGGGATTGTCGTCACGGGTTTATGACCGGTAAACAAATTGTAAATTGTGCTGACGGCAAGACCGGCGCAAAGCAGGTAAAACGAAGCGCCCGTTATACGCAATGCCGTTTTTTCAAATTCCGTTCGAGAGGCGTCAGGATTCAATCGAATGCGGTACACCATGGCGAGAATTCCCAGGCCGGACATTACCTCAATGAATGAATCAATACCAAACCCGAAAAGCGTCAACGCTTCATCGCTGAAACCGAAATAAATGGAAATTATGCCTTCGGCAATATTATAAAAAATAGTGAATAATGCAAGAACGACGGCATATTGCCAGTACTTGTGCATTGCGTCTTGCTCTTCTTGAGAAATTGATGTCATTGAAAATCCTTGTTGAACTTACGGGTTGCATTATATTGATACGCATTACTTCTATGATGAAAACTAAAAATACTATGGCGTTGAACAGACATATTCAATAAAGCTTATATTTAATTTGCGGTTTTGTCTACATTTTTTCAACCCGTCCATCAATTTATTCGCGCGTGATCTTGGAGACATATGGCTATTCATCATCGCAGCTGTCGTGTTTTTTTTGTTCAACTCGTTGTCGATTTTAACTTTTTTCTCGTCTAAAAAAGATTACACAACTATTTGTTTGAGCGTAAAAATGGGGTTTAAAAATAGCGGATATTTGGGAATACAATCATTGACAGGCTGTCTCTCTATCTATATAAGGATATTCGTATATTATTTCTGTCGATCGCATAAGTTAAACATAGATTACATATCACAAAAAAATCACGGGAACGGACGGGAGCCGGAGGCGCTAAACAAACAAGGGTAAGGTATCTGTTATGAAAAGCAAATTGTTGAAAACTTTCCGTAAGATAAAGGAAAAGAACATAGTAAAAGGCGAACTCAACGCCGCACGCCAATACCGCCAGGAACTCAAACTGCGTCAAAAAGAACACAACCGTCAGGTCACCCAACTGGTCAATGCGCACAAACGCGAAGTGAAACTCATCGAAAAAGAGTACAATGTCAAAGCCGGGCAACTGGACCGTAAAATCAAAAGACTTGATAACCTGATTGTGGAATGGGAAAAACGGGTGACAGAAATGAAAGAAATCCAGGGGCAAAGCCAGGAGCTGTTGGCCGGGATGAAACAAGTCATGTACCAGGACAGAAAACGCTATGCGAACTTGCTGGACGATGAAAAAACAATGGAGACCCTGGAGCGTTCTTTTCATACATTGGCGCAGCGACGGATCAATGGCCGCGTACCTGAAGAAATGGCCGATACCGTTTCGTAACGGGCGCCTGTTTTTGAATAAAAAACCCGTCTTTTGAAAAGTCAATTGACTTTGACAGATTCGTCGTCAATACCGGCCTAACGGAAAACCTGATCATGATTGCGGAAAATCTGAAAGAACTACAAGCTGCCTTTGTGCAATTTCGAGAGCGGGTCGAGGTGCGGTATAACGAACTTAACCTGCTTTCCGAAGAAAAATCTTTGGAAGAACTGAAAACAAAGTTGGAAGATCCAGGGCTTTGGGAAGATGAAAAACGAATATCCGAAGCCAAAGAAATTCAAATGAAATTAGCGGCGGGCGAGCGAAAGCTCGAAGGCTGGAAAAGTCTGCGTTCCGAAATATCCGACCTGGTAGAGTATGTAGACATTGCCTTGATGGAAGGCGAAGAAGAGATGTTCCGGGATTTATTCTCAAAGGCCGAAGCGCTTGATAAGCGTTACGAAGAACTGGATCTCGAGAGCATGCTTTCCGGTCCCGATGACATGAGAAACGCATTTTTAAACATCCACCCGGGGGCGGGCGGTACCGAGTCGCAAGATTGGGCCGATATGTTGCACCGGGCATATTTGCGCTGGGCTGAAAAAAAAGGCTATTCGATTGAAACCGTCGATTACCTCGAAGGCGAAGAAGCGGGGATTAAAAACGTGACCCTGCTGATCAAGGGGACCAACGCTTACGGGTTTTTAAAAGCCGAAAACGGAGTCCACCGCCTGGTCCGCATCTCTCCGTTTGATTCGAACAAAAGACGCCATACTTCGTTTGCTTCGGTCCATGTTTCGCCCGAAATTTCCGACGATGTCGAGATTGAAATTCTGGAAAAAGATTTGCGGATCGATACCTACCGGGCCAGCGGGGCCGGAGGGCAACATGTGAACAAAACCGATTCGGCGGTCCGGATCACGCATGAACCTACGGGGATTGTCGTCGCCTGTCAAAACGAGCGCAGTCAAATTAAAAACCGCTCAACGGCAATGAAGCTTTTGAAGGCAAGATTATATGAACTTGCACAAGAGCAAAAACAAGCCGAGCTGGACGCAAAATCGGGCGAACGCAAAGACATCTCCTGGGGGAACCAGATTCGATCTTATGTATTTCACCCGTATACTCTTGTCAAAGATTTGCGGACGGGCTACGAAGTCGGGAATGTCCAGGGGGTGATGGACGGAGATTTTGATCCGTTTATCGATTCGTATTTGCGTAAGCTCTCTTCCGGGGCGGCAGGGTAGCTCCCCCCGATTTTATTCCCCCCGCCGGATGATCTTGGCGTTACTTGTAGTTGGTAAACTGCAGGGGAATCGCAATCTCTTTACTTTCTTTTAACGCAGCGATCACGCTTTGCAAATCGTCCCTGGATTTAGCGGTGACGCGCACTCTCTGGTCCATGGTTTGCGATTTGGCTTTAAGCTTACTCTCTTTGATGAGTTTGTGTATTTTTTTTGCCGTTTCCTGGTCCAAGCCTTGCACCAGGCGAGCCGTTTGCCGTACGGTCATTTGCCCCGCTTCGGTGACTTTGCCAAAGTCAAGAGCCTTGAGCGAAATACCCCGTTTGATCATTTTGCTTTGCAAAACATCGATAAGTTGCTTGAGTTTTCCTTCATCGTCGGAAACTAACGTCACTTCTTCTTTGCTTAAGTCAATTTCGGACTTCGTGCCTTTAAAGTCAAAGCGCGTGGCAATTTCGCGTTTGGTCTGGTCGATGGCGTTGACCATCTCCTGGTGGTTGATTTCGGATACAATGTCAAATGAACTGTCAGCCATGATGAACTCCTTTCTTTTTTAGAATTTCCTTGATTCTGGGCGCAATGAGCGTGCCATGAAAGCGCGAGTTTTCAATGAAAACTTTTCCGCTGACATTGCCGCCGGTAATTGCCCCGGCCATAAAGAGCCCCTCTACATTGCTTTCGAGTGTATTTGTGTCGTGCGCCGGAATGCAGGTATCGGGGTTAACCTCCACATGCATGGCGCGCAGGTAATCCGGATCGGGCCGGTACCCTGTCAATAATAGAATAAAATCGGTTTCCAGAAAAAATTTTTGCCCGTCCTGGGTTTTTAAACGGGCACCGTGCGGTTCAATTTCGACGATCTTTGTAGCGGCGTACCCGACAATTTGTTCTTTCGCAAGGCGTTTTTGAATATCGGGGTAGAGCCAGTACTTGATCTTTTTTTCATTTAAACTCTTTTCGCGAAACGATAGGCTGACTTTTGCGCCGGCGCGGTAAAGCAGAAGGGCCGTCTCTACCGCGGAGTTGCCCGAACCCACAATGAGGACACGGTGATTGAGATAGGGGTAAATTTCGGGAAAGTAATGCGAAACATGGGGGAGGTCTTCTCCTTTCACGCCCAGCATATTGGGGCGGTCCAGCGCGCCAAAAGCGCACACGACGGTACTGGCTTGCAGCGAGCTTTCTTCGCCGGTCAAGCTATCGGTCAGGCTTAACTCAAATCCGCCTTTATTTTTTTGTACGGTTTTCACTTCGGTATAGTCGCGGATTTTCAGATTTTTACCGGCAGCAAGACGGAAGAGATATGTCAGGTATTGTTCGCGCGTCGGTTTCTCGTCGGGGATCGTCAACGCGAATTCGTCGATTTCAAGGAGCGCCCGGCTCGAAAAAAAACGCATGGCAATGGGGAACCTCGAGACGTTGTACCCGATATGTTTTTTTTCCAGGATAATGTATTTGATGCCTTGTTTTTCCAGTTCAATGGCGACAGCCAGCCCGGCCGGGCCCCCGCCAATGATGGCGCAATCTACTTGAGTCATGGAGCCTATCAGAACGATTTGGAAAGATGAGTTGTCAAGGATTATGAATTTGATGGCGGTTTTTCTTTTTTTTTGTTTGGCGGTTTTTTTGACAAAATCCGAAAAAAACGGCGATTTTGTTTGTATCCCCCGCCCAGGGTGGGGATTTTGATAATTAAATAAAAAATAAAAACTTGCCAATGTACATAAATGGGTAAAATGCATCGATGAGAAAAAGAGGAAAACAAACCGCCAAGCTTACAAAAAAAGGAAACGGGCAAAACCGGTTAAAAACGGCAATTTTCATTTGTTTACTATGCGCTCCCACCCTGCCGCAATTTGCCCTTGGCACATACATAAAAGGGGGCGGCGCAACTTCCTGGATCGCCGAAGGCGATTATTCCAGCGACTCGGTTAGCGGGGGGGACGTTGCGTTAGGGCTATTGGCAAACAAAAATACGCAAGGGGCGTATTTTGCCCCGTTTTTTGAAGTGGAAAATGTATCGCGCGGTTATACGGTCGAAGGCGGCGCATATGGGGAAATTTACTTTAAATACCTGAACTTCAATGTGGGCGAAAACCTTTTTGTCCATTTCGGTCCGCTCCTGGTGGGGTTGCGTCTGGGGCTCGGTTTCGACACCTTGTACGCATTGGAAGAAAAAAACACGGGCTATACGCCCGAGTTCCTCATGAGCCGTTTTAACAATAGCGAGATTGGTTTTTTTACGGGAGCCCAGATCGGCTATCTGGCAGCCGGGAAATACGCCGCCGGTATCTATGCGGACTATTACAAAGGTTTTGGCGAAGTATACCGGACAATCTATACCGGTTACTCAAACCGTTCCGTTACGTACGGTTTATACCTCATTGCCTATTATTAATTTTTATTGAATTTTACAGATAGTGGAAAATGGATTACATGGAATAGTTTTTAAAAAAGGATATTTTATGAAAATGAAAAAATACGTCATTTTGTTTGCATTGGTTGCCCTGTGGCATTGCCCGGTAGACAGCCCCGCTCGTAAACTGCTCCGATCCGGCGAATACCTCACGTCCGTAACGGAGATACAAACCCCCTCGCTGGACGGATCCTTTCCCGGAACCATGACCATGCAAGCCGGTTTTAGCGGCGGTCCGTTTGCCCAGAATACCGTCTATACGGTGAACGTTACACGCAGCGGGTTTCAAACGGATACGGTTTACGATATTTATCAAAGCGAACCGACTGATCCGGCCGATCCGGATTATGATCAATGTGTCGAGGACATAAACTATACCGTGGCGGATTATCAGAGCCAGACCGGGTGCAATGTCTATACAGATTCAGTGAATGAAAAAGGCGATGTTACGATATCGATTCCGGCGCTTGGACTCACCTTAGGCCCGCATGTGTACCATAACTTTTCGCAAGATTTTCCCTACAATTCGGTAAACTACAATCTTCGCTTCGGAGACGACTACCAGTATACCGACAGGGCGGACTCAAATACGTTTCGGGTAAAAATTTCGGAAATCAGTCTTTTACTTTTAGATGGTATTGGTTTGATTCAAATTTAATAACCTCTCGTAAACCGCCGGGGCTTGGGGTTGATTTAAAAAAAATAATAAGTTCTTTACAAGCTGTTTCTTCAAATGCCTTTTATTTCCGGAAAGGAGCTTATGATGAAAAAAATTATTAAATTATTTTCGGCAATGTTGACCATCGCGTTGGTTGCTCAAATTTCTCAATGCGCTACGATCATGAGCGGGCAGTCGCAAAACGTTGAGTTTAGCAGTAATCCGGCTAACGCAATCGTTTATGTTGACGGGGAACAAATTGGCAATACGCCGGTTTCAAAGAAGTTGGCCCGCAATGCCGAACATGAGGTAAGAATTGAATTAAGCGGTTATGCGCCGTATGAGGTCACTTTGAAAAAAGGGCTGAACGGATGGGTTCTGGGGAATATTTTGCTGGGCGGCATCATCGGAATTGTGGTTGATGCAGTCTCAGGCGCAATTTACCAGCTAACGCCGAGTGCAGTGTACACTGACTTTACAGCCATGTCGGCTAACCGAAATTCGGACGATATGCTTTACATTAGTTTAACCATGAACCCCGAACCGGGAATGAAAAAAATCGGTCAACTGACTCCGTCCGGTCAATAAAACTAATTTAAAATGACTTTCCTTTGGGCAGACGGTGTTTCGCCGTTTGCTCAAAAGAAAGCAAAATATGATTTTTCGCATCCGTTAAGTCTCTTTTCATCATTATCTGTGATATCTGCCTGCCGCCGCTTTGGAAGCGATTGGTTTTGCGTCCTTTTTTGATTTACTATATACCATTTATAACGAGTGTGCCCGAAGTTGTATCGACGGCTTTTCGATTATAAAAAAATCCAACATACGGGAGTATCAAATGAGTTTTTTAAATGAATACAAGGAACACGTATCGGCTCGTGAAAAAGAGGGGATACCTCCTCTGCCTCTAAACGTTGAGCAAACGAGCTCGTTAATTGAATTAATGAAACAAGGCGAAGGCGACGCCGAAGAATTAAAATATCTTCTCTTTAATAGAGTTAATCCGGGGGTGGACGATGCCGCCGGTATGAAAGCTTCTTTTTTAAATGAATTGATCCAGGGTAAAATATCCGCCTCAGCGATTACCAAAAAAGAGGCGGTCGAAGCTCTGGGCAAAATGCTGGGCGGTTATAACGTGGCTCCTTTGGTGGAAGCGCTTAAGGTTGACGATGTCGCCCAGGATGCGGCAGATGCGTTGAAAAATATTTTATTGGTTTACGAAGATTTTCATAAAGTGGAAGAAATGGCGGGGCAAAACGCTTTTGCCAAACAAGTGCTGGAATCATGGGCGAATGCGGAATGGTTTACCAACCGTTCTTCGCTTCCTGAGAAAATGACCGTGACTGTTTTTAAAGTGCCGGGTGAAACCAACACGGACGATCTTTCGCCGGCTTCACAGGCGTTTACCCGGTCGGATATTCCCTTGCATGCCAAGTCTATGCTCTCTGCAAAAATGGAAAATGGTCTGGAGACAATCGCTAAACTAAAAGAAAAGGGACATCCCGTGGCTTTTGTCGGCGACGTTGTCGGTACGGGCTCTTCGCGTAAGTCCGGGGTCAATTCGGTCCAGTGGCATATTGGCAGCGACATTCCGGGCGTGCCCAACAAACGAACAGGCGGCGTAGTGATTGGTTCGTCCATTGCTCCGATTTTTTTCTCGACCTGCGAAGATTCGGGCGCATTGCCGATCCAGTGCAATGTCGATGACATGGAAACCGGAGACGTGATTGATATTTATCCCGCAGAAGGGAAAATCGAGAAAGAAGGCAAGACCATTGCCGAGTTTAAACTTTCTCCGAACACTCTCCCCGATGAGATGCGGGCGGGCGGGCGCGTGCCGTTGATCATTGGCCGCGGTCTGACCAACAAAGCGCGCGAATCCCTGGGGATGGGCAATGAAGATATCTTTGCCAAACCCGAACAACCCGAAGGCAAATCGGGTTCGTATACGCTTGCCCAGAAAATGGTGGGCCGCGCCGTAGGTCTCGATGGCGTTAGCCCCGGGATGTATGTCGAGCCGATTACTTCTACGGTGGGCTCTCAAGATACAACGGGAGCAATGACGCGCGATGAAATTAAGGAGCTGGCGGCCCTTGGTTTCAATGCCGATCTGGTATTGCAATCGTTTTGCCATACGGCTGCTTATCCGAAACCGGCTGATATTAAACTGCATGCGACTCTCCCCGAATTTATTTCTAACCGAAGCGGCGTGGCTCTTCGCCCCGCTGACGGCGTGATTCACTCGTGGTTAAACAGGATGGTTTTGCCGGATACCGTCGGAACAGGCGGCGATTCGCATACGCGCTTTCCGATTGGAATTAGTTTCCCGGCAGGTTCGGGCTTGGTGGCTTTTGCCGCAGTGACGGGTTCTATGCCGCTAACGATGCCCGAGTCGGTGCTGGTTCGTTTTAAGGGCGAGCTGCAGCCGGGGATCACTTTACGCGATCTGGTAAACGCAATTCCTTATTTTGCGATTCAGCAAGGGCACTTGACGGTTCCAAAGAAAAACAAAGTGAACATTTTTAACGGTAAAATTCTCGAGATTGAAGGGTTGCCGGATTTAAAAGTGGAGCAGGCGTTTGAACTTTCCGACGCCAGCGCGGAGCGCTCTGCGGCGGCTTGTACGGTGAAGCTGAACAAAGAGCCTGTCATTGAATATATCCAATCGAACGTTGCTCTTTTGGAAGCCATGGTGCGCGCCGGTTACCAGGATGCAAAAACCATCCAAAGGCGAGCGGACAAAATGAAAGAGTGGTTGGCAAACCCGGTGTTGCTGGAAGCGGATTCCGGCGCCGAGTATGCCGCGGTGATTGAAATCGACATGAGTGAGATCTCTGAGCCCATCGTCGCTTGTCCGAATGACCCGGATGATGTTGCAACGTTATCCGAGGTTCTATCCGACTCAAATCGTCCTCACAATGTTGATGAGGTTTTTGTGGGCAGTTGTATGACAAATATCGGTCACTATCGCGCGTTGGGTGAACTCTTAAAAGACGAAGGTCAGGTCCCGACTAAGCTTTGGGTTGCGCCTCCGACAAAGATGGATGAAAAAGAGCTTCGGGATGAAGGCTATTATTCACTTCTTGGCGCTGCCGGCGGGCGAATGGAGATGCCGGGTTGTTCTTTGTGCATGGGCAATCAAGCAAGGGTGGCCGATGATGCTGTGGTTTTTTCTACGAGCACACGTAATTTTGATAACCGCCTTGGCAAGGGCGCCCAGGTATATCTGGGTAGCGCAGAGCTTGCTGCCGTTGTTTCCAAACTGGGGCGGATTCCCAGCAAACAGGAATATCTGGATCTGGCCGTTTCAAGATTGAAAGGTAAGGAAGATAAAATTTATCGTTACCTCAATTTTAACGAGCAGGAAAATTTCGAGCTGGCCGGCCGCAACAGTTAAGCCGCGTAAATTTTTCATCCAAAAAGCCTTCTTATCCTTTCAGGGTAGGGAGGCTTTTTTCGTTTTAGCCTGATAAATTCCGGGAAAAATTTCTATTGCATGGTTATGAGGTATGGTTCTTCAATTGGCCGGGTAAACGGGATTAAGTCAGTGTTAGAGATTCGCTTGTGCGAGGATATATGGAATCGGGTTCAAGGGGCTTCCGCTCTGACCGGTAAAAGTTATTCCTGGGTTGTTCGCTATGCTGTTTTTCGTTTGATTCGCAGGGCTCGGCTAAGAGACTATATTGGCTATGCGGGTAACCCGGCTTTCTGCGATAGTCACGGCAAGTTGTTTCGGCCGCACCCTTTGAATCGTAAGGTATGGGCGCGGCGTAGCGAGAGCGGGATCAAACACCGTCACCGGCTTTGCCTTTATGGCGAGGATGAGTTATTCATTCGACTTGCGGCTGCCCGGCTTGGTTGCACTATGACGCACTTGGTGCGGCTTGCTCTGGAAAAATACTTGGCTATATTTATCGATGCTTGGGTGCATAGTCGAAGTGGTATTGTGTTTTTCTATTGGTTAGGTATAAAAATATTCAAGGGTGTGGAATTTCACACCTTTTCTAAGGATGAGCATATTATTACCTACGAAAAATTTTCCCCGAAGGATTTTTTCTAACAAGGCGCCGGGTTGCGCCTCCGGTTTTTTTTAAGACAAGAATTTCCTTTTGACGAACCCGCCCCGATACATTCTTCTCGACAAATAGTTTTTCCCCGGAAAAAGGATTGCACTCCGTATAATACATCAAAGTAGACCAAGTTGAAGGAGTCGGAGTGAAAATCTGAACCTGCTCCGGGTGGATAGACAAACGCTCGGAAGCCACCCGCCGCAAAGAATCCATCTGAGCATTGCCGCACCCGGGGTGAGCCGCAATAAAATAATACGTCAAAAACTGGTTTTTCCCCGCGCGATGCGAAGCCTGCCCGAAAAGAGAGCGAAAAGAATCAAGCGAATGATTCGGCGGCTTCCCCATCAGGTTTAAAATCTTATCGTCCATATGTTCAGGAGCGACCTTAATCTGCCCTGAAGTATGAAACCGGGCAAGAGCCTCGACAAAAGAAACGCCATGCGCATTGTCGTCATCCACCAAATCATACCGAATGCCGGACGCCACGAAAACATGATTGATCCCCGGGATCTCCCTTATCTTTTTTAATAAACGGGTATAAGCCGAATGATCGGTCTTTAGAGTCGGGCATGTTTTCGGAAACAGACAACGCTTGTCGGGGCAAGCGCCGGCCTTCAGCTTCTTGGAACATTCAAATCCGTACATGTTCGCAGTCGGGCCGCCCGCATCCGAGATGGTGCCTTTAAAAGACGGCATATCCCGAATCTCTTTTGCCTCGCTTAAAATGGACGCTTCCGAGCGACTCACAACCGTACGGCCCTGGTGGACCCCAATCGCGCAATAGTTGCACTCGCCATAGCACCCACGGTGCGTGGGGATTGAAAACGAAATCGTATGCAATGCACGGATAAGACCCTGTTTTTCGTAAGAAGGGTGCGCCTTTCTTTCAAAAGCAAACTTTCCGGCCGGCATATGAAAAGAATCAAGCTCCCGGGAAGTGGGGAGCTCCATCGGTGGATTATGGACCAACCAGCGATCTCCGGTTTTTTGCAAAAGCCCGTGAGCCGTTTTACCGTCATTGTTGTCGTAAAACTCGCGAAACATCTGCGTAAATTCTTTTTTCCCCGCATCGGTATTGGGGGACACCGCCTCAAAAGAGGGCAGCTCAATAAAATCACTGTCTTGCGTTTTCTCCCGCGAAATATAACAAAGCCCCCGGATTTGACTTTCGGTTGTCTTCTTTTGCGCCAGGGCTGAAGCAAGGGCAAGAGTGGTTTTTTCGCCCATCCCATACACCAGGTAATCCGCTTTGGCGTCGAACAAAACGGAGCGCCGCACCTTGTTTGACCAGTAGTCATAATGGGCAATGCGCCTGAGACTGGCCTCGATCCCCCCGAGGACAATGGGCGCTGTATTTTTAAATTGCCGCCGAATGAGATTACTATAGGCGATCACCGCCCGGTCGGGCCGGCGGTTATTGGCGCCGCCCGGTGTCAAATCGTCGCTTTTTCTGCGTTTATTGGAAGCCGTGTAATTTGCCACCATTGAATCGATACTTCCGCCGGTAACCCCCCAGAAAAGAGCCGGCTCGCCCAGCATTGCAATATCATGGGTAGAGTGGATATCGGGTTGAGAAATGACGCCGACGCGATATCCGTGAGAAAGAAGCAGTTTACCAATAATTGCGGCGCCAATGTAAGGGCTGTCAATATAAGCGTCGCCTGTCACAAGAATGACGTCAAGCTTATCCCAACCCAGCTTTTTCAGCTCCGGGGGGGTCATTGGTAAAAACATAAGCCAGTAGAAAATCTGCAGGATAAAGTGACAATCACACTCCGCTTAGACCTGTTGTCGAAAATCATTCCAAAAGCAGGGGAACGCAAACGAAAAGAGAGAGTCTATTGAGTATGTTACCGGGGCGGGATTAGCGTAGCATTCCTTTCAGCATAACCAACCCCCCGACATAACAGAGAAGAAAAAGAAGGAGATAAAGAATTACCGGCAGATGCGCGCTTTCATAATTTTTAATGAGATAAACAAGTTGGGCGCTCCAATGTTTGATTTTACCCGCTCCCATTTTTTTTTCATATAGTTTTCGAGAATTCCATTGCATGGCGACGAAAAAACCAGCTCCGGCGATTAAAAGAAAAATTGCAAAATAAACCTGAAACTTCATTTGTATTCCTTATTGTATATTGTATCTCTACTGTATTTTATTCATCGAGATTGAGCTGCGGTTGGATTCTCTCATAATTGGTTCGAATATGGTCGTACTCTTTATGAAAAAGCTCGGAACGAACCATAAAATCCGCCGTTCCTTTGTTGCATGCCGTGGGAATATTGTAAAGAACCGCCAGCCGCAAGAGAGCTTTGATATCGGGGTCATGCGGTTGGGCGCTCAAAGGATCCCAGAAAAAAATGAGCAAGTCGATTTTACCCTGGCTGATATCGGCTCCGATTTGCTGGTCCCCCCCCAGAGGTCCGCTCATATAAGACCTCACCGAGAGGTTGCAATGCTGCGCTACCAGGTGACCGGTAGTGCCTGTCCCTACCAGCTCATGCTCGGCGAGAACATCTCTGTTTTCGGTCGACCATTTCAAGAGAGCCGCTTTTTTGTTATCATGCGCAACCAATGCAATTGTTTTCCGGGCCGGCACTTTCCGGACAATGAGTTTCCCCTCATCGATATACGCCGGGCTTGCTTCATTTGACATCTGCTTGATTTGAAAAGGCACGCCAGAATGTCAATGATTTTGATAGCCGGTGACTTTTCCGCGCTGGTTTGTCCCCCGGTTTGCCGCCAAACGATTCGAGAAAGAACTTTACCGCTGATCTCTTGCTGCCAACCTCTCCGCATGATGGAACAGGTGTACGAAGGTATCGCAACGGAAAAAAAAGATACATTTGGTTCCTGGGTAAAACAATTTGAAAACTTACGTCAACCTGACCCGGAAACCATTAAAAGATCCGACTTGCGTAATTATATTGATGGGGCTCTGGATTTTATTTCGGTAAAAGACAATGATGCGATTTTCCATATTTCAATGGGTTATTTTGAAAGGTTGCTTCGCAAACTTGCAGCCGTTTTCCCGGACAGCGCCATTGCCGGTTTTCGCATAACCGCGTACCGGGAAGGTTGCGGCGTTTTTGCGGGCCGCGTCTCGTTTGAGAATGACGCAACCGCAACCACAGTTGCGTTTCATTGGGAAGGGCGCGGACCAATTGAAAACACATGGGACCAGTTTGAACAATGGGATGTTCAGACGGACGGGAAGTAAAACCGGATGATCCAAACGGGCGATTACGAAGGCCGGCAGGGGCATATCCCCGAATTGAAAACCCCTCCAATTGAGGTTTTTGAAAATGTGTACCCGGGGAATGACTATCTTATTCAACTGGAAAACCCCGAATTTACGGCTATTTGCCCCAAGACCGGCTTGCCGGATTTTGGCATTGTCTATATTGATTACAGACCGGGCGAACATTGCCTCGAATTAAAATCGCTGAAAGAGTATTTTTTCTTTTACCGCGATGTCGGTATTTTCCACGAAAATGTAGTCAACAAAGTTCTGGATGACCTGGTCAAAGCCGCTTCGCCCCGCTATCTCAAAGTAAAAGCCGTATACAATGTGCGCGGCGGCATCAAGACGACAGTGGAGCGCGAATACATTGCAAAATAAAAGCATGGCTTTGAGCATCTTTACCGCGCTGGCTTTTGTGCTGGTGCCGATGGGGTTTACGGTTGTTTTTCAATTGATTTTTGTTCAATTGGGGTGGCTCTCCGTCGACCTTTCGTTGTGGGGCTCTTTTGATTTTTTTCTGACCGTGTTGATACAGGCGGGTATTTTTTTGTTTTTTGCCGTTCTCTTTCAGCAAAAACTCGGCGCGCCTTTTTTTGGCTGGGAAGGTTCTTTTACTTTTCGTGAGCTTCTCATCGCCTTTGCCGGTCTTTTTACTGTAAACCTGGTGAGCGGGATGATCATGCAGGGCCTTGATGTTGAGGTGGAGCAGTTCCAGGGGGTCAATAAAGAGAACCTGAAGGCGGCGCCATTTTGGTTTATTGTTTCGGTCTCCGGGATTGCGCCCATTTATGAAGAAATTATTTTTCGCGGGTTTCTTCTGCGTTTGCTGCTGGAAGGAATAAAAAACCCGTTTCAAAAAAAGAAGCCGGGTTCGCTTGCCGCATTGCCCGAAGCGGAAACGGAAAATCCCGCAGAGCAAGCGTCGCAACAAGAGGGGCAAAACCCCGCCCCTGCCGCAAGCCGCTCAAAACAAATCATTGCCGTTGTATTGACGAGCGTTCTTTTTGCCGTCGTTCATATGGATATGGATGCGGCTTTTCCTATCTTTTTATTGTCGGTCTATTTCTGCCTGTGGACTTTATATAAGCGCAGTATTTACCTGGCCATTGTCATCCACTCCATGCAAAACTTTCTTGCCAGTCTGGCTTTTCTCTATGTGAAACTGCCGGCGCCTCTCTAAGATTTTCAAACAACGATCAGGAAAGTTTTTTAACCCGCAATTACTTTTGCTTTGGCAGAGCGATATTTACCGTTTTATATTCGCTTTCAACAATGTCGTCTAACGCATATGGTCCCAGGTGGGTTCGGCAGAGGTCCGTTACCTTGACTCGCAAAGAGCCGAAGATGCGCCTGATCTCCCGGTTCTTGCCTTCATGCAAAATGACTTCGTATAACGCCGGTTTTTTCCCTTTTAAAATTTTATCCGCTTTTAGTCTTTCACCGCGGTCCCAGATCCCCTGGGTCGTCTTTTCCATCTCTTCCGGAGAGATCGGGCGGGAAAGGCGAACCATATAGCGCTTTGGAGTTTTAAACTTGGGGTGGCTGAGCCTGAAAATTAAATCGCCGTCATTAGACAGTACAACCAGGCCGCGCGATTCCACGTCAAGCCGGCCCGCATAGAAGTAACGGTTCATCTCATCGGGCAATAGCCGAAAAATCGACTTTTCGCCTTTGTGCTCTTTGTGCGAGCAAATATACCCGGCAGGTTTATTTAATAAAATAACTTTTTTACCTGTTTGAGGTTCAACCCGCTTACCGTTAATTTCAATAGAGTCCGTTTCGGATAAATGGTAATTGGGGGCCACAATGCGCTTCCCCGCATGAACGACTTGATGTTCTTTGAGAAATTCCGCCGCCTCGCGCCTGCTGCAGGCGCCGGTTAAGGCAAGATAACGGCCAATTCGAATGTCGCTCACGGCTCAAAAAAAAGGCAGGGGTTATGTGGCGTAAACACGATTTTTCCCGGCCTTTTTGGCCGTATAGAGGGCCTGATCGGCCCGCCGGATAAGCTGGTCCGAATCGTCTTCTTCCTGCCAGGTGCTAACCCCGGCGCTAACGGTAATTTTCAATTTTTTCAACTCCCGGTTTTTTTCAATTGTATTGCGTATCTTTTCGGCCAGTTTTTGCGCATTTTTTTGGGTCGTTTCCGGGGCGATGATCGTAAACTCTTCGCCCCCGTACCGGGCAAAGTGGTCGCTTTTGCGAATAATCGATTTTACCAGGCTGCAAAATCTTTGCAAGGTCTCGTCTCCCATCTGGTGCCCGTGGGTGTCATTGACTTGTTTGAAGTTATCGATATCAAGCATGATCAGGCTTAAATCGCGCCCATAACGCGAAGCGTGAGTGATTGATATCTCCAACTGTTCCAGCATTTTCCCTCGGTTGTATATCCGGGTGAGACTGTCATGGTTGGCGAGAAATTCAAGCGATCTTTCAATTTGTTTGCGGGCATGGATTTCCCGCTCCAATAGCCGCTTTTGTTTTTCCAGCAATTTTTGGGTCCGGATTAACTCATTGAACGTACGGTTTGCAATGAATCCGAAAATAACAAAAAGGATCAATACGCTTGTACGGATATAGACTTCCACCGGTTCAGGATAAATCAAGGTTTCCCAAAATGAACCGCTGTAAAAAAAACCTGTGTCAATAATTGCGTCAACTATGCCAAAGGATAAACCCAATACAGTTGCAATCAGCACCCATCGCCAGCGGTCGATGACTATGCTCATAATAACTACCTTCCTTTACCGCCGAAATTCCGGCTTCCGGTTTCTCTTTATATACGACGACCATACCCCGAGTATATTCATGGTCAAGGTATTTTCATGATTAAAAAATATGTTTGCTTCCGCTTGTATCCGTAACGATAAAGATAAACAAAACCAAAAATTGTGTCCAGTTTATGCAAAACTCTGAAGATGTCATTGCTGCTAAAAACGCCGCAGAAAACGCGATCAGGCAAAGGTTCGCCCCAAACATGAAACCCGCAAACGAAACAGAAAAGAGAAAAGAGGCGGCGCTTGAACTCCCTGACGCGCAAGTGCGCGAAGACGTTCTAAACGAGAAAAATCATTTGTTTTTAACCGCGGGCGCCGGCGCCGGTAAAAGTACCACGCTGGTATTTAAAATTCTCAGATTGATTGAAAACGGCGCGGACATTGCCTCCATTGTCGCCATAACCTTTACCAGAAAGGCGGCCGCCGAACTCAAATGGAAAATCGAAGAGCGGCTAAAACGGGTTCAAAACGAGGGAGCTTTGGCGCCGGAGGTAAAGGCGCGTTACAAAGAAGCGCTGGCCGGCCTGGATGATGCGCCGATAGGTACGATCCACAGTTTTTGCGGCGAGCTGTTGCGAAAATATGGCGTTTATCTGGCCATTGACCCCGGTTTTACCATTGCCGATGAAACAAGCAGCGAAATTATCTTCCGTGAATTTTTTGAAGAGTATGTCCGTACATTTTGGCCCTTGGGCGAAAGAAAAGAGGGCGAAAGTGAAGGCGGAATCTCGGGAGTGTGGGCGCAAATTTTTAAATACGATCCGGCAGCGTCCCCCGAAACCATTGAAAACCACCTGCGCCTGTTCCTTGAAAAATCGGACTTGCTTGAGATGAGCCAAAACGAAAACGAGCGTCCCGAAGAGCGGTTTTTTCTTACGGCAGAAACGCAGTTGCATGAACTCACCGAGACCTTGTTTCAAGAGCACCGGCAAAGGTTTCAGTTAATTTGCCAATACTATTTGTATGAAGAAGAGGCTTCGGGGGGGGGGCAATCGCTCGGCGCCGCCATCGGGGTTTTTCTTGATCTCCTTTCCGGCGCCGCCACATGGGAAGAATGGCGCCAAAGACGGTTGTTTTTAGAAAGCTCCCGCGCACAGGGGAGCGCCAAGTTTGTCTCTCCGGAAACTCCGTTTGCTTCCGGCGGTAAAAACCCGACCGCAGGGCTCATCAGGGCCTACATGAAATACTTAAAAGATGACGACCCGAAAGGGCTTGAAAAGTTCCGCCAAGAGCCCTGGTTCCGGGAACTTTTTGCCGGTTCGGTCATAGAGCAAGCCGGCCCGCTGGGCCGGGCAAATTTAGTGAGCGAATACCGCCGTTATTTATGGGCCTGTGCGGGGAGTCACTTTATCCGTTGTTACCGCGATCACAAACGAACCAACGGCGTGATGGATTACGCCGATTTAATTCACGACGCTCTGCGCCTCACAGCCCTGCCCGAGGTGCTAAGCATGATCCAACGGGATATTGACTATTTGTTTGTCGACGAGTACCAGGATACCGACCCGGCGCAAACCGCCATCTTTAACCTGATATGCGCTACCGGGCAAAACCCGCCCCCCGGTTTTGCCCCCCGCCTTTTTCGCGTGGGCGATGAAAAACAATCGATCTATCTTTTCCGGGGCGCCGACCTCGATACCTACAACCGGGAGAAAGAACGTTTTTCAACGTTTGCCAAAAAGTATGGCTACCTGGGTTCTTTGAGCGCCAACATGCGAAGCGTCCCGCAAATCTTGTCGTTTGTGAATGATATCTTTGACGATTCGGGCGATAACCACCCATTGGCGATACCGGGGTATCGTAAAATGGACGCCATTCGCCCGAAGAGCGACGGGGCGGGCGTTTATCTCCCCCGGCTGGCCGGCGATCAAGGCGTGCCCGAAGCGCCCGAAGCGCATGAAGCAAGGCGCACCGAAGCGCTTTGGACGGCGAACGAGATACGCCGGCTTTTGCAAGAGGGAGCAGACCAAAAGAGCGTTCCCGACATCGGCATCCTGTTTTATACGTTAAATCATGTGAAAATTTGGCTCGATGTTTTTATCGGGTCCGCAATCCCGGTCCGCGTGATTGGCAGAAAGTATTTTGGCGAAAACGAAATGAGGCGTTACCTGACGCATCTTTTGAAAATGATACGCAGGCCGGATGATCTTCAAAGCGCAGCCGGTTTTCTCCGCTCGCCGTTTGGCGGTTTTACCGACGCTGAAGTCGACCGTTTATTTCGTTTCGGTCATGATGAGCGCCCCTTTGTCTCTATTTTGGAATGGTCTGATCCGCCGGAGTGGCAAGCGATAGTAGAAAAAGGAAACCTCTCCGATGACCTGGCAAAAAGAGCGGCCGGCGTTTCAGCTCTGGTCAGACAATTACATTCGCAGACAAAGAGCGGTCCGATTTCTCATGCCGTCTGGCGGATGATCGAGCGCTTTGAGCTTCTGGCGTTAGATACCGAAGGTTTGTCAAACAGCGGCATGTTTTCAGAGAGCGTATTTTCCGCTTACGAATCGGCGGTTCGACTCGATATGCAAGCCGGCACAAACGAAGATAAACTGGACCTGTTGATCGATACCGTCGAAAGATACGAGAATGTAACCACACAAATCCGCACAGAAGAGGCGCCCGGCGCCGGCGAAAACCGGGTGCAGATCATGAGTTATCATAAAAGTAAAGGGCTTGAGTTCGATGTCGTTTTTCTCGCCGACCTGGCTTACGGGTTTCAGGCGGGCGGCCTCCCGCTGTTTATCGAATCGGTTGAACATAATGTGTTGGGCGATCCCGTTTGGAACCTCTATTCCAAAGACGATATTTCGCATTTTCAATGGGAAGGCCAGAACCCCGGGAAAGTCCGCGAACAAAAGTTCGACGACGAAAAGGTCAGATTGCTCTATGTCGCCATGACGCGGGCCCGCGAGCGTCTCTATTTGCCCGTCATTAAACCTTCGCGGACCATGTCTTCTTCATTCTTGATGCGCTTAGCCGAAGCGCTCCGCATTGTCTACGGTCTTGATCTGTTTGACTTCCCGGAAGCTCATGCAAAAGAAAAGGCGGGCGAATTCTGCGCGGTGGAGACTTTAGCCGGACGCGGCGAGGCTGTCTTGCCGAAACCGGCTTTGTCGGGGGTCTATACGGGGCTTTTTCAAGTCGCCAGTGCATCGCCAGGTTCGTTTGAAACGAAAAAGCCGCAAAGCAATCCTTCGGCAAAAGTAAGTAAAACAAGCCCCCCCATGCCGGAGTACCGGTTTTTCAGCGGCACTTCCATTTTAAAAAAAATGAAACAAGAAACGCTGAAGTCTTCCGAAGAAATTTTTACCGAAAGTTTCGGCGAAGCGCCGGTTATCCCGGATCGCGATCTCTCCGGGGCGAATGAGTTCAACGCATTGCCCGCCTGGAAAAACCTGGACGCATTGGAGTTAGGCACCATTGCCCACTTGATTTTCGAATGGACCGATTTGCGCCGGCCCGAGTGGAACGAGGCAATGACGCAAGGCGCCTTGTTTGCCCGCAAGCTGCCAAACGACTTGCGCCCGAATTTACACGGTTATGCAAATCGCATTCTTGAAACGTACCGCGCCAGCAAGCTTTTTGAACTCGTCGAGCGTTCGGCGATTACCGGCAAAGAGGTTTCATTTTCCGTAGAGGCGGGCCGCTCAAACCTCTCGCCCGAAAACCGGGAACTTGACGCAAAACCGTTAGGCGTCGGTTATATCGACTTGCTTCTTTACGAGAACGGCGTATATCATGTCATTGATTATAAAACAAATGCGTTGCAGGGCGAGCTTGGTGACGGCGATAACGGTAACGCCGCACCGCCGGACGCCGCTTTGCAAAAACTGCTGAGTGATTATGAAATTCCCATGAAGATTTATTACATTGCCATCAAAGAAACTTTTTCTCATCAGGTGGAAGACAATGACGAAGGCGGCGTCAAGGTTAAATTAGCGTTATACCATGTGCCAAGCGGTCAGTTGGTCTATTACCCGGATCCTGAAAAATTGCCCGGTCCCGAAAGCTGGGGCGATTTAATTTAAAGTTCCACTTTCCAGCGGAACTCCCCGTCGCTGGTCAAAGGCAGGGTTACGGGGCCGAAAGGGGTTTCCATGTCGATGAGAAGTTCCAGTTCATATGTTACGGCCCCTTTTGCGATTCCCGCCCGGTTTACGGCGAAAAGTTGATCGAGCGAAAGGTTGACTTCCATTTCAAAGGCTGTGTATGGCGCGCCTGCGTCTGGGTTTACCAACGCTGATGTCTCGCCTTCGATCACACTGTTTCCTTCCAGGCGGGCGGACCATCGAATTTTCCGGATGCTTTGGCCGGCCGGTCCGGCAACTCTCCCGTGAAATACCAGGGTGGCTTCGTTTAAATCAAACTTTACAATTTGCACGCGTTCGATTTTCACTTCCGGAATTGGCGGTAAATCCAGCGTTTGTTTCCACGATGTTTTGTGTTCCGTTTCGCCCAAACCGTTGTTCACGGTAATGAACGAATCGACTTTCATTTCAAGCGAAGGGCGAGAGAAGAGGGCTTTCCAACCTTTGGGGACCGAGGCAAAAGGTACTTTTAGCGGGTACTCAAGGGTGGTGCGCCCGTTTTTTTTAATGTTGTATTTGCCTTGTTGAGAGCTGGTTACAATAAACTTTTCGTTCAAATATATTTGATGCTCCATCTTTTCAATGCGGATATTGGATGAGTTGGGGTTGTCGACCGTGAGATAAAGCGTTACTTGAACGCCTGAAAAATCGATATAATCAAGGCGATATCCTTCATAATGGACAGCCGGTTTTATAAATTCTTTCTTTTGAAAGGCGGCGCAAGAAGAAAACAAAATAAGGGGTCCGGTTAGAGCCGCCAAAAAAAGAGTCTTAAACCTAAGCCAGGCTATGAAACGGGCGAACGGTAAAGATCGTTTGCTTTTCACAGTTTGACAAATACTTTGCCCTGCTCGATTTTCAGGGGAAAGTTCCGTATGTCCGTTGCCGCCGGCATTTGCAGAACGCGGCCTGTTTTCATGTCGAAAGCGGCTCCGTGGCGCGGGCAGAAAACCGAGCAATGATCCAGGTCTGTGTGACCTTCATCCAAGGTGCCGCCGTCATGCGGGCAATGGTTTTCAAAGGCAAGCCACCCGTATTCTTCGTTCGGAACGCGGGCAAGTACCAGCGGTATCTCATCGCCTTCTTCGGTTTCAATTTCGAGGGCGATCATCTCTCCGGGGTCGGTTCCGGCGAGTTCTTTTTCTTCCACTAACTCGGTCCATTCTTTGTTTTCGCTCATTTCATTTCCTGTTTTTTTCTTGTCCCCGGTAGTTGTTGTTCGGGCCGGGTCTACTCTTCCGTAGAGTCCAATTGCAGGCGCGCGTTGATTTTTTCCCAGAGTTCGTTTTTAAAGGTTCCGGTTTCATCGCCAGGGAGAGCCCGGTGCAAGATGTCTTCAAAAAAACCGCGTAGCAGCAGGTTTTGGGCTTCCGACCGGCTAAGGCCGCGCGACATGAGATAGAACATTTGCTCGTCGGATATCTCTCCCGTTGCGCTGCCGTGAGAAGCGGAGACATCCTCTGTTAAAATTTCAAGTTTTGGGATCGCGTCTATGCGCGAATCTTTGCCTAACAGCATGTTTTTATTGGATTGGTATCCTTCGCAGCCGCTTGTCCCGGGGAGTATGGCGGTGTTCCCTTGAAAAATCGCTTTGGCAAGGTCGAGGAGGGCGGCTTTAAAGTAAAGGTTTGATTGCGAGCGGTTGCCCTGGTGTATGATATGGTAATCATGATCGACCTGGCTGTGGTTTCCGGCATGGACGCCGTAAAAATCGGCGCTGGCGTTTTCCTCCAGCAGGCTTTCGGTAAAGATTTTTGCATGATGGACAGTTGGCGTATAGAGGCCGGTTTTTAATTTGGCTGATTTTTCCAGGGTTGTCTCTATTTGGCAAATGCCGGTTTTTTCTTTTTCAGGCATGTCATATAAAAGGTGAAAATCAAGTTTAGAACCGGCTGCCAGTTCTGCCCGGTAAAGACTGATGTCAAAGCCTCCCGCCAAATGGCGCGCCAGCAGGGTTGCTTTGCTGTTTTCGCCCGCAACAACGATCAAACCTTTGAGTTCCAGCGAGTTGTTTTGCCCGGAATCGGATGCTTTATCCCAAATCAGTTCAAGCGGTTCTTCCGTTGTTGTTCCGGGCTCAATGACGAGCACCGGAATTTCGTCGGCCAGGCGATTGACCAGGAAATCGCGGAAAAAACGGGCGGGTTTGCCGCCTGTATAGGCCTCGAGTTGGGTTTGGGCGCCGGCAATTACGGCGTCTCGTGTTTTCCGGTAAAAAATTTCATTTTCATTTTTCCATTGGGCCAGGCTTTTTAAAGTGAGACCGGGACTGTTGTTGTTTAAGCGGGGTCTGGCCAGATGAATGTCCGGTTCCGACGCTTCTTCAAGCCGGGTTAAGACTTTTTCAGGGGAAAAGCGGCGCCAGCATTCGTCATTTTCATGCGGGTAGTTTTCAAAAAGGGGCGGGTAACCAAGCTTTACAGCCAGGGTTTTCAGGCGTTCATCTCGGTTTACCTTTTTTTTAATTTTTATCATATTGGTTTTCCGTATTACTTTCCTTTTATTCGTTTTTTATTACATTGCGCCATTTCATGCGCTATTGGTTATTTGGGTTTGCTTAGCCGATTGCGCCTTCCATTTCAAGTTGAATAAGGCGGTTGAGTTCGACGGCATATTCCATGGGTAGCTCTTTGGTAAACGGTTCAATGAACCCGTTAATAATCATGCTTTTGGCTTCTTCTTCCGGGATCCCCCGTGTTGTCAGGTAAAAAAGCATTTCATCGTCTACTTTTGAGACGGTCGCTTCATGCTGAACTTTTACTCCCTGTTCTTCTTCAATTTCCATATACGGGTATGTGTTCGATCTGGATTTAGCGTCAAGCATGAGAGCGTCGCATTCTACTCCGGCCCGGCACCCGGTTGCGCCTTTGTGGATTTTAATGAGCCCGCGATACGAGCTTTGGCCGCCATCTTTAGACAATGATTTCGCCAATATATTGCTGGTGGTATTTGGCGCCGCATGTACAATTTTTGATCCGGCGTCCTGGTGTTGTCCTTTTCCGGCGTAGGCAATTGAGAGGATTTCTCCGTGCGCTCCTTCTCCGTTGAGGTAGACGGCCGGGTATTTCATGGTTAGTTTGCTGCCGATATTGCCGTCAACCCATTCTACGCGCGCGTTTTTTTCGGCGACAGCTCTTTTGGTGACCAAGTTATAGACATTATTTGACCAGTTTTGGATGGTGCTGTAACGGATTGTGGCTCCTTCCAGGGCGATTAGTTCAACGACAGCGCTGTGCAATGAGTCGCTGGAATAGGTTGGGGCGGTGCAACCTTCAATGTAATGCACTTTGGAGTTTTTATCGGCTATGATTAACGTTCTTTCAAATTGCCCCATATTTTGCGCATTGATTCTAAAGTATGCCTGCAAGGGGATCGCAACATCTGTGTCTGGGGGTACGTAGATAAATGACCCGCCTGACCAAACCGCGGAGTTTAAGGCGGCAAATTTATTGTCGGAAGGCGGAATAACCTTTGAAAAATATTTTTTTACAATTTCCGGGTGTTCTCGCAGGCCGGTGTCCATGTCGGTGAAGATAACGCCAAGTTTTTCCAGGTCTTCGCGGATAGAGTGGTATACGACTTCCGATTCGTATTGGGCGGTGACTCCCCCCAGAAATTTTTGTTCGGCTTCGGGGATTCCAAGTTTATCAAAGGTATCTTTAATGTATTCAGGGACATCATCCCAGTCTTTTTCCTGTTTTTCGGTTGGGCGCAGGTAATAGTAAATTTCATTAAATTTGATACTGTTTAATGCGTCTACATCGCCCCAGTTGGGCATTGGTTTTTCGAGAAACGTTTTTAAAGAAGCAATGCGAAAATTTGTCATCCACTCAGGTTCATTTTTTACTTTTGAAATATTGCGGACAATTTCTTCGTTTAGCCCTTTTTCGGATTTAAAAACAAATTGTTCGGGATCATGAAATCCGTATTTGTAATCTTCTTTTTCAAATACCGGTTTTTGCGGTTTAGCGTTGTCGGTGGTTTTATTGCTCATTGTAATTTCCATCAAGCCGTTTGCGCAGCTTGTAAAATATTATCATAGCCTTCTTTTTCCAGGATTTCAACCAGTTCCGGTCCGCCTTCTTTGATAATGCGCCCGTTGGCTAAAATATGAATCTGCGCCGGTTGTACGTAGTCGAGCAGGCGTTTGTAGTGTGTGATTAGAAGTAGCGATCTTTCTTCGTTTTTTACTCCGTTAATGCCTTCCGATACCAATCGCAATGCGTCAATATCCAATCCCGAATCTATTTCATCGAGAATCGCTATTTTCGGTTGGATCATGCTCATTTGCAGGATCTCCATTCGCTTCTTTTCGCCCCCGGAAAATCCTTCGTTCAGGTAACGTTTGGTGAATTCGGGACTCATTTTCAATGTTTCCATGTTATCGCGGAGTTCCTTTCTGAATTCTTTAACGCTGATTTCTTCTCCGCGAATCGATTTTAATGAGTTACGCAGGAATTGCGTAACCGGTAACCCCGGTACCGCGACGGGGGATTGAAAGCTGAGGAAAATTCCTTTTTGAGCTCGTTCATGGGTTTCCAGATTGACAATCGATTCAAGTGTTTTATCTTTTTCGTTGAGAAGGCGGATGTCACCTTTCGTTACCCGGTAGTGCGGGTGCCCCATAAGTACATAGGAAAGCGTACTTTTCCCTGAGCCGTTGGGTCCCATCACGGCGTGGGTAACTCCGCGAAAAAGTTGCAGGTTGATACCTTTTAATATCGGAATGGGTTCCGCTTCGTTTTGTGGGTTTACATATTCAGCATGGAGATTTTCGATCTCCATTATTATTTCATTGTTCGACATTCTTAGTTGATCTCCTGTATTAAGACATTGTACACATATTTAAGGGCGTTGCCAAAAAAAAGGGTGGGAGTAGGGGAAAGGCGGATTTTTACGTTATTTTCATATGGTTCGTTTAAATTTCATGTAACGTTTTGTAGTTTACCGGGTCTGCCATAGCCGAAAAGAAAAATATACGGAATTGAGTTGATTCATTATAATATGGATAATTTCAATTTATATCACCCGTACCGGCCTTTTGTGGATTCCATTCTGGAAATTCGGCTGTGTCAGGATACATGGAAAAAAGTTCAACAGGTTGCTCGCATAAAGAATTCCAGTTATTCCTGGGTGGTCCGGTATGCATTATTTCGGTTGATTAAAAGAAGCAACATGAGGCGTTATCTGAATTCTTTACACCGGACTTTTGGGCGGCATACAATTCAAGAAACCGATAAACTTTTAGTCTTGAATGAGTTTGCCCGGCAGCGGCGATTCCGAAGTGATCTGAAACACAGGCATCGCCTTTGTTTGTACGGGGCCGATGAGGTGTTCATTCGTCTTGCCGCCGCTCAGATGGGATGCACGATGACTCACTTGGTTCGGCTTGCCCTTGAATTTTACCTGGATAGAATGTTGGGCAGTTTAGGGGTGAAGAGCCGGGCTCGGCAAGCTTTCTGGTATTGGCTTGGGATTAAGGTCACGCAAGATGTGGAATTCCACACCTTGCCCTTACCAAAACGATATATTCACCTGCACCGGTATCCGAAATGGGAGTATTTTTAACCCATTCCGCCGCTTTTTGGCAAGAATGCGCCTATGACGAAGAACCGCTCTTTAAAACAGAAAGAAACGCTTCCTGCGGAATTTCCACAGAACCAACCATTTTCATGCGCTTTTTCCCTTCTTTTTGTTTTTCCAGAAGTTTCCGTTTCCGAGTAATATCTCCGCCATAACACTTAGCAGTAACATTCTTTCGAAGAGCTGAAATATTTTCGCGCGCAATGACACGCGTACCAATCGCTGCTTGCAGGGGGATTTGAAACTGATGTTTCTTAATCAATCCCTTTAGCTGTGCGATCACCTCGCGGCCTCGTATATCTGCGTAACTACGATGAACAATCATCGAGAGAGCATCCACTTTGTTTTGATGAACTAGAATGTCTACCTTGACAAGGTCGCTTGCACGATATTCTGCAAACTCATAATCAAGACTTGCATACCCCCTGGAGGCGCTTTTCAAACGGTCGTAAAACTCAAAGATCATCTCGGCAAGGGGGAGCAAATAAATAATTTGCACTGTAGTTGTTTCCAGGTAATTCATTGCGACATTTTCGCCGCGCTTCTCCTGGAGCAGTTTCATTATGTTCCCCATATATTCTGTGGGAGTAATAATATTGACTTTTACATATGGCTCTTCGATTTTCTCAATCGAACCGGGGTCGGGGAACTCGCTGGGGTTATCGATAATTATCTCTTCTTTGTGAGTTTTTACTTTGTACTCTACCGAAGGGGCCGTACTTAAGAGGTTTAACCCGAATTCGCGTTCCAAACGCTCTTGGACAATTTCCATATGGAGCAGGCCTAAGTAGCCTACCCGGTAGCCAAACCCCAATGCTTCGCTATTTTCAGGTTCATATACAAGAGCGGCGTCATTCAAAGCAAGTTTTTCCATTGCCTCTTTTAGATCTTCATACTCTTCGGAATTCACCGGAAAAAGCCCCGAAAAAACCATTGGCTTGACATCTTTGTATTTAATCCAAGGTTCTTTTGCAGGGTTGGCAGCGAGAGTTAAAGTGTCGCCAAGCATTACATCCGAGACATTTTTAATGCCCGTAACCATATACCCGACTTCACCGCCGGTAAGACTTTCTTGCGGCACCAGTTTCAACTGAGATATGCCGAGATCGGATACCACATATTCGGTACCTCGCCGCATAAATTTAATTTTATCATTTTTATTCAATTGGCCTTCAAAAATGCGAATTTTAGCCACTACGCCGCGGTAGGGATCAAAGTATGCATCAAACAAAAGAGCGCGCAACGGTAGTTCAGGTTTTGTAACCGGCGCCGGGATCTTTTCGACAATGGCCTCCATCAAATCATCCACCCCCAGCCCGCTCTTGGCGGATACCGGAACTACATCATTTGGGTCAAGTCCCAGGCTGTTCTCAATTTGATCTTTTACTTTTTGCACATCGGCCGAAGGCAAATCCACTTTATTAATTACGGGGAGGATCATTAAATCCGATTCCAAAGCCAGGTAAAAATTGGCCAGGGTTTGCGCCTGAATTCCCTGGGTGGCGTCCACCAGAAGCAGCACGCCCTCGCAAGCCGCCAATGACCGCGTAACCTCAAAAGAAAAGTCAACATGGCCGGGAGTGTCAATTAGGTTAAATAAATACTCCTCACCATTTCGAGCCCGGTAGATAAAACTGGCGGAGTTGGACTTGATAGTGATGCCGCGCTCCCTCTCAATATCCATGCTATCCAGGATTTGGTCTTTTTTTGTGCGTTGATCCGTCACCGCCGAGAGCTCCAATAGGCGATCGGCTAACGTACTTTTTCCATGGTCAATGTGAGCAATAATCGAAAAATTTCGAATATGCGTTTCGGGTATATTTTTGTATGCCATAATTTGCCGGGCTACCAGCCCAATACCACCTTTTTTACAGTATCTATTGTTCCCCCAAAAAAAAGTTTTTCCATTTCAACGACGGAGTCGGTAATATCCGAAACATAGAGTTCCACCTTCCCCCGGTTTTCGGAGTCATGAGAAGAGCCTTTGCGGAGTAAATTATTTTTTTGCAACAACTCCGAAAGGGCTCTGGCCGTTTCCAGCGAAGAATCGATTAACTCAAGCTCGGGAAAAACGCGTTGGATCGTATCTTTTATCAAAGGGTAATGAGTGCATCCAAGAATCAAGTGGTTGATATTTTCTCTGACAATTTCGTCCAGGTATTCCCTGAGAACCATTTCGGTGATCTCTTTTTCCAGGAATCCCTCTTCAATTAACGGCACGAGCAAAGGGCATGACTTTTGAAATAAGTGAATTCGTTTTTCGGTCCTGTTTTTTGTCTCGACCTTTTCCAAAGCCGCTTTATATGAATTGCTTTTTACGGTCGATCGGGTGGCAATGACCGCCGCTTTGTCAATTTGAGTTGTCCGGTTTAAAAGCGCTTGAACACCCGGTTCAATGACGCCAAGTACGGGCACATTCGCTTTTTTCGTTAGCTCTTCCAGAGCATGCGAACTGGCAGTGTTACAAGCGGCGACCACCACTTTGACATTTTGTTTTTCCAGAAATTCCAGAATCTCCAGCGAATAACGCACAACCGTTTCTTTTGATTTAGAGCCATAGGGGACACGGGCTGTGTCACCAAAGTAGACCAGGTGCTCGGCGGGTAATTTTTTCTGGATGGCTGATAAAACGGTTAAGCCGCCAAGACCGCTGTCAAATACACCGATAGGTTGATTGAGCATCAATCATCAATACCAAAGCCGCTATTTGCCCGGTTCTCCCGCACTTTCCAATTCAAAAACCCGGTGTAACAACTGCAAAGCTTTCAATCCCTGATCGCGATGAATCACACAGGAGATTTTAATTTCGCTGGTTGAAATCATCTCAATATTTATTTTTTCATTGGCAAAAGCCAGGAACATGCGGGCTGCAATTCCTTCATGGGATTTCATTCCGATGCCGACCGCCGATACGATGGCAATATCGTTATCGACGCTCAACGTTCCCTCGCCCCAATTTCGGATAACATCTTCAAGCATCTGGTTTGCTTTGCCGGCATCTTTTTCGGGGACAGTGAACGAAATTGTATTTACCTTGTTCTGACCGGTTGACTGAACAATCATGTCGACATTGATCCCCGCTTGAGCCAGAACCTGAAAGATCTCAGCCGCAATTCCCGGTCGATCGGGGATATCCGTAACGCTGATTCTCGATTCGTCGTTTTTCAGGGTAACGCCGGTAACCAGTAACTTTTCCATGATGTGCTCCTCGGGAACAACCAGGGTTCCCGTACTGAAATTAAAACTTGAACGTACATGCAGCTTCACGCTGTATTTCTTGGCGAACTCAACCGCCCTCGAATGCAATACGCCGGCCCCCATTGAAGCGAGCTCTAACATCTCTTCATAACTAATGACGGGCAGCTTTTTTGCTTCGTGTACTTTGTTCGGGTCGGTGGTATAAACGCCGTCTACATCGGTATAAATTTCACATTCTGCAGCGCCTAACGCAGCCGCAAGCGCCACGGCGCTGGTATCGGAGCCGCCGCGCCCGAGCGTCGTGATATTTTCTTCCGGATCAATCCCTTGAAAACCCGCGACAATGCAAACATTCTCTTTCGCCATTGCCTTTTCCAGCAAATCCGTATGAATTTTCTCAATGCGGGCGCGGGAGAACTTCCCATCCGTAACAATTTTTACTTGCGAACCCGTAAAGCTTACAGCCGGAACACCAATTTCATGAAGAGCCATCGCTAAAAGCGCAATTGATACCTGCTCTCCGGTTGAAAGCAGCATATCAAGCTCTCTCTCCGCAGGTTTGTTCGTGATCTCTTCGGCCAGTTTTAACAAATTGTCTGTGCTCTTGCCCATGGCTGAAACGACAACCACAACTTGCTTCCCCTGGGTATGGTAGCTTTTTAACCTTTCCGCGACAGCCTTAATACGGTTTGTATCCCCGACAGAGGTGCCGCCAAATTTCAATACGACGAGTTCCTTGCTATTTGGTTTCATTCTATAATGCCAATATGGATATAGTTTCTTTTTGAAACCCGGCGTCAATTCAAGATCACCCGGCCGGTTAAAATACGCATTATATTTGCGCCTTGAGTTCCCGTTGCGCTTGGACAATAAAATTCGTAACGCCAAATGTGAGAAAACGTTGACAGCCCGTATCGGTATCCATTTTTGGCTTGAGTCGAGGTATTTATGGATCCATTATACGGTCAAAGAACCACTTATCCCAAAGCGGAAGAACAAACAGGCAGCTGGACCCTGGTAGATGCAAAAGACCAGGTGCTTGGGCGCTTGGCTTCATCGGTCGCCCAAATTCTCATGGGGAAAAATCGCGCCGATTTTCATCCCGGCGTATTGACAGGCAGCCGCGTTGTTATTATCAACGCCGCTGAAATCAAGGTTTCCGGTAACAAAATGGATGATAAATTGTATCATCACCATACCGGATATCTGGGCGGATTAAAAACGGTAAATATGAAAACGCAAATGGCAAGCGATCCGGAAAAAGTTTTGGTTGCGGCAATCAAAGGAATGTTGCCTCGAAACAAATTGGGTAAAAAAATGCTGACCCGATTGAGAATTTTTCCCGGCAGCGAGCACAATTTAGCTGCGCAAAACCCGCAACCGGCTAAGGTTTCATAACTCATTGCCAAAATGAAGCGCAAGTAATGCATTAATGCGATAACAAGTTAAAGAGGATAGAATGTCAGACGAAATCAAGGAACCAGAAGAAAACGCAAAAGAAGAAGCAGCGGTTGAAAATGCCGGCGAATCTAAAGCGGAGGTAAGCGCAGCCGCCGAAGCTGCCGTAGCATCTGATACCGAAGCCTCAAGCGAAAACGCCGATGCGGCAAAAACGGAAAAACCGAAAGCGGCCCCCCAGGCGGCCAAAAAGAAAGCGGCATCGGAAAAAAAAGGGAACGAAAAACTCCATACCGGACGCCGGAAAAAATCGATCTCCCGCGTTAAAATTACCAAAGGGCAAGGCTCCATTACAGTCAATAAAAAGCCCGTAGAACAGTTTTTTTCAAAAAGCAGCGACGTAAACAAAGTCATTCAACCCCTTAAACTTCTGGGCATTGAAAAAGAATACGATGTTCTGGCGACAGTGAAAGGCGGCGGAACGACAGGCCAAGCCGAAGCGATTCGCATGGGGTTGGCGCGTTCGCTGAAAGAGTTCAACGAAGAATTCCATAAAAAATTACGCGAAGCCGGTTACCTTACGCGCGATTCCAGAATGGTTGAGCGTAAAAAATACGGCTTGCACAAAGCCCGTAGAGCGACTCAGTTCTCAAAACGTTAGTCTTTTCACCAAGAGCGCCATGGCCGCCGGCCATGGCCTTTCTCATTTCCACGAACAACATACAACGGAATTTCTCTTTACCAAATGTCAGGTTTGTACGATGATTGGTAGTAGAGTATTTTCTTTTTATACCGAAATGCAAAACACCGGAAATTTCGTATCAAACCAGCCGGCATTGTGCGCGTAATAATTGTAAGGATGGACCATGGCCAGAAAACCAAAAACCGAAAAATCTAAAAAAACGGAAGAAAAAAAGAAACCGGGAAGACCGAAAGCGGTTGGGACTTCAGCGTCAAAAACGTCAAAAACGCCAAAAACCTCGAAAACAGCGAAAACAACCGGCGCCAAGCGAGGGCGCCCGGCTGCAAAAAAGCAAACATCTGAAACAAAAACAAAAGACGCCCCGAAAAAAAGAAAGACAGTTGCCGCTGTTTTCCCTGAATCTCTTCCAAAATCGGGCGGTTCTATGGCCAGCCCCACGGCCGGCGCGGGCCATTCCGGCGGGTCAGGCGGTTCCGGGTTATGGTCCCTTGGTAAAAAAAGCGGGGGTTCTTCTTTCCCGGATTTTGACGGGGGGCGGGAGCGTTCCTTGAAAAATCTGAAAAAAACCATCGCCGCCGTCATCATTGGAATCGCCGCAGTAACCGGGATTTATCAAATCTACGATAAAATAGGCGACGACCAGTTGTTTCAATTGAGCCCGGGCAGCGTTGACCGGATGTACCAGGATCAACTCAACCAACTTCTCAGCCGGCTGGCCCAGGCACCGACCGATTACCAACTGCACCACCAAATCGGAAAACTGTACACAAAAACGGGCAATTACCCGCTTGCAGTAGACCACCTTGAACTTGCGTATGATCTGGCCATAAAAGCTGACGCTCCGAAAAAAGAACAATATGAAATTTTAATGGATTTAGCCAAAGCATATGACCTGATGGGGCAGCATGAGAGAGCCCTTGAAACTCTGGCGCTGGCTAAAAAAACCGAGCCCAAAAGAACGACCCCTTATAACCAGTCGGGCAATATCTATGACGCCAAACAAAAAGTACGCGAAGCGGAGCATGAATACAAGCAAGCGCGCGAAATTGATCCGAACGATCCCGAAGCGTACCGAAATTTGGCAAACCAGAAATTCAGAGAAAACGACCCTGAAGCCGGGATAGCCTACTTAAAAGGCGTGCTTGATAAAAACCCCAATAATGCGGAAGCTTGGGCAAACCTTGGCGACGCTTACCTGAGGTTGGGGAATACCAAAGATGCCATTCAATCGTACGAAAAAGCCATCGGTCTTGACCCGGCGAAAGGGGACTACAGTTACCGGCTTTCCAGGGCGTACCGCAACCGCGGGGAACGCGATAAAGAGATCGCCGCGCTGGATGAAGCCATATCAAAAGACCCCCGCCACGCCGATGCCCTCGAAAGAAAAGGCGATATTGAAAATCTGGGCGGTCATATCGAAGAGGCATTGGCCTATTACAAGCGGGCTTTGACCGAAAACCCGAGCGACGAGATTTTACGCCGCAAATACGAGAACCTTTTTAACTATTATAAAAACCATAAAAGCGGACCGCCTGATTTTGCCTCAGGAACCGGAACGGATAACGGAACGGAGCAAACAACAGGCGATCCCCTGGAAAACGGCAATACCACCGGCCAAAATGAGACCGAAAATTCAAGTGAAACGGAAACAAACTCCAAAGACAATTCGGATGCGCACCTGCGAGCCGGTAAACTGCTTGATCAGGGTAAAATTGCGTTTCGAGATCGCGATTACCCGCAGGCCGAAGATCTCTTTCGCCAAGCGGGAGAACTTGACCCAAAGCTCGAAAACCTGAGTTACTATAAGGCGCGCGCCCAGGACAAACAAGGCAAAGAGACGCAAGCCATTGGCAATTATGAAAAAGCCATTGAAGAGAATCCGAATAATTACCGGGCTCTCTATTTTCTGGGTATCCTTCACTACACGAAAAAGCGATATGAAAAAGCTTTAGTCGCCTTTCGCGGAGCCGTCAAGGTGGAACCCGGTTTTGAAAACGCTCACTATTCGGAAGGCTTAACCCTCCACCAGTTGCACCGCGACAAAGAAGCGATCACTGCCTACAAACGGGCCCTGGAAATCAACGAAAACCTCTTTGAGGGTTGGAAAAATATTTCCGCTTCGTATAAAGAAACCGAACAGTATGGCCCGGCGATTGCCGCATTGGAAAGAGCCGAAGATTTAAAAAGCGGCGACCCGGATATCTATTATCAAAAAGGCGAAGTGTACTATAAAATGGATAAACTGGGCGAAGCCAGAAGTTCTTTTGAAAAAACGCTGGAGTTGTTGCCCAATCATTATGAAGCCCGTTTTAACTTAGGCGTTCTCTTGGCCCGGACCGGCGACTTGAGCGGGGCCGAAAGCGCTTTTCAAAAGGTTTTGGAATACCGGAAATTTGACCCGGAGGCGCTGTATGAGCTGGGTAAAATTTCGGAAGGCCGCGGGAAAACCGAGACCGCAGTGGATTACTACCGGCAAGCGGTTGACCATAACCCCGATTACTACAAAGGTCACTTAAACCTGGGCCGGCTTTACTCAGAGCAAGGGAAAAACACCCTGGCCGAAGCCGCCTACAAAAAAGCGGTGGAAATTCAACCGGACTCTTTTGACGCCAACTACAATTTAGCCAACCTTTATTACCGGCTTGAAAATTATGCCGGCGCGCGTACCTATTACGAAAAAGCTCTGGCGAAGCAGCCGGAACACATTGAAGCGAGGGTGGCATATGGCATTTCTCTGGAAGAGCAGGGTTTGTACAAACAGGCGATTGCCCAATACGAGGCTGTTTTAAGACTGGAGTCAACCCACCGGGCGGCGCTTGAGCGAATGGGATTTATCTACTATCGCAAACTCAATGATTCGGTGGCCGCTAAAAAAACTTTTGAGCGCCTTTTGAGGGCTCACCCCAACCACCCGGAAAAAGAAGCGATCCGGGAAATCATCGACAGTTTGGGATAAAATAAGGAAAGCAGTACATTGACTTTAAAACGGCAAGCCGGGTTTTTGTGTCTCTTCTTTGCCATTTCCCCGCTGATGCCGGGCAGGGGGTATGCCAAAGAAGCGGAGACCCCCGAAAAAAAAATGGAACTCGTGGACCGTATCCGCCTGGTGCTGCAGTATGGCCACTCTGTTCAGGTGCGAGACACCCTGCCGAAGATACTAAAGCTTTCCGAAGAAGAGCAAAAATCGCTGATCCCCGATTTAAAAGAACTCATTGCCAATGACGACCCGCTGGTTCGCATCGCCATGGCTGAACTGGTGAGCAAACTCAAGTGGGACGATCTCGATAAAGAAATTTTAATTTTTCTTGAATCCGATGACTATCAGGTGGTCATCAATACGCTAACGGCGGTCCGTCAAAAAAAGATGGATGCGGCTAAAAAACCGGTTACCAAAGCCATTCTCGAAGCGGACTTTACCGAGGAATCGAAAACATTGCCTGAATTTTTAAGCATCGCCGCTTTGTTTCATGATTCGGCCCTGGCAGACCCGCTGTTTGAAAAATTAAAAGAAGAAGAGACCGAACTTACCTACCAGCTTTTGATCGTGAGTTTCTTTTCCGGGTATGAAGATATTGACATGGCGGTTCTCGAATACTTTAATTCAATTTACACAGACGAAGAGGTGAGCATGAGCCTTCGCCGCCGGGCGATCTATGTTCTGGGCAAACATGACTACCAGGAAGCCGCCAAACAAATGAAAGAAGAGCTGGATGAAATTTCGTCCTGGACCGACATCGATAAAAAAGCAAAGTATTCGGACTACCGCAACGCCCTCATGACAGCCCTCATTATGATGGGCGACAGCGATGTCGCCGACCTGCTTCTTGAAATGGCGCGCGACGATAATGCTTCGGTGCGATATAAGGCCGTAGAACAGTTTGGCGATTTAGGCGACCCGAAATACCGCGAACTGCTGGAATACAAATCCAGGTACGATGATAATCCGAAAGTACAGCAAGCCGCAAAAGAAGCGCTGAAAAAAATTGACGAAAACCCGCGAAAAACGAAAACTTCCGACCGGCCCGCCAAAACCGTCAAAACAAGCGAACCCGGCGCAAAAGAACAAATGCCGGCAGACGAACAACTTGAGAGCGACGATGAAACGAGTCAGAGGCAAAACGGCGCCGGCGAGCCCCCCGAAACGAAAACCGGATCGGACGCGCCTCAAGCGCCTCATAAGACTAACGAGATTAAAGAAGGGGATACCGGCAAATCGAACGAAACCGGTGAGTCTCAGCCCAAATCCGATGGTTTAAGTGAACCGGACGGTCTGGAAGACTTGGGGGATGATGAATTGCTGGGCGGGTAACCGGATGTATGGCGATATCATGACTGGCCGTTTTACCTTACTTTTAGCGTTGTTTTTATTGTTTGGACCGGCGGCTGCCAACACCATTGAACCTCAAGCCCAGCTTTTTTACGAAGCCTCCAGCCTTCAGCAAGGTATTTTGGAGATCCGGCTGCGCTTCCAGCAAACCGAGGGCGACTTTGTAATTTTTTACGACCGCACCGGCGAACCGATCCGCTTGAGATACAGGAGCGATTTTAGCGATCGCTCGCGCGATAAAGAAATAGCCAAGCTGGCGCAGGGGATGCTCTACCGGGTTCAATATCGCCCGGCAAACCCGGTTATGACCCGCGGCTCGGCAAGTTCGAAGCGCGTCATACGCAAAACCAAACCGAAACGAGAAGGTGAGTTAATTCGCTTTTTTGCCGTTATCCCGGAATCCATGGTTTTTTAGAGCCGGTTTGCGCTCTTATCTTAAAGAGAAGCCATTATAAAGGAAAAAATAATTTTCAGGGCATAAAATAAATGAATTGTGTACATTCAGTCCACTGGATAGATCATAATCGAAAAGGCGGTTCTCATGATAAACTCAAACCATATAAAACGCGGCATGGCAATTAAAATTGACGGTGATCTGCTCATTTGCCAAAGCTTTCAACATCACAAACCCGGCAAAGGAGCCGCAGTGGTTCGCATTAAACTTAAATCTCTGAGCAAAGGCACGACGGTTGAGAAAACCTTTCGCAGCGGCGAGACTTTGGAAGATGTCGAACTTGACAAACGCCCGGCTACCTACTCTTACGAAGACGGCGATGAAATTATCTTTATGGATACGGAAACATACGACCAAATTCATGTAAAAAAAGAAGAAATTGGCGATTTGCTGAACTTTATGGTTGAAAGCATGGAAATTCAAATTATCATGTATGAAAACAAACCGGTCAGCATTGTGCCGCCTAACTTTGTGACGCTTGCGGTAGAGTATACCGAAGATGCAATCAAAGGCGATACGGTAACGAACACAACCAAAGAAGTAAAACTCGAAACAGGCGCAACGATCCAGGCGCCGCTCTTTGTCAAAACCGGCGATAAGTTGAAAATAGATTTGCGCGACTTTAGCTACGTTGAAAGGGTCAACTAGCGGACCGTGGCTCTCCCGGGCGAAAAGAGCGCGGCGTGCCTCAAAGCCTTGCAAGAGGGGCGCCACGAAGAAGCCCTTGTGCTGGCAAACCGGGCGCTTGATGCGGGAGATCTCTACGGCGCCTTTCTGGCCGCCTGCGCTTGCGCGAACCTGGGGCAGACCGACGATTTTTTAATTTATCTCGAATCGGCCCAGCGGGCTACGCCCAGTCTGGCATACCTCCATTATTTAACCGCTTACGCCGCTCTGCTCGAAAACGATATGGAAGCCGCTCTCTACCAGTGGACCAGAATTGTCGACATGCCCGAAGGGTGGTTGGCGCGGGATTTAATTGCCCGCGCCCGTAAAAAACGCGACCTGGCAAGCCAGGCCGGGCAGAACGTTTCGGACTTTTACCTATTGCCCGAATCGGTCAGCCTTTTGGAACAAGCCCTGGTCCCCGAGATTTCGCCCGATCATTCGGTAAAAAAAGAGCTTCATGCGAAAACCGGGGGGCGCGCCCGCCCGGAACCTCGAACCGGTTCCGGGAAGAAAAACAAAAAGCCGCCGTTTCGTTTTCGTCTTTTATTGCAAAAATTACAAACGTGGCTAATACCCGATACGCGGCGCGTGCTTATGATTTTAACGCCGGTTTTGCTTTTGACCCTGGGAGCGCTTCTTTACGTCAAACGGCCGTTTGCCGGCTTGTTTGAAAATATAAGCGTATCCGGTTTTTTTTCGGGTTTGTTGCCAGAGTCGTCCGGCGAAGCAGGCAAAGGGGCTGAAGGGTGGAAAGACATTCGCCTGACGGATCATCTTCATGTGGTCGACTCGAAAACCGGGAAATCCGGGAGCAGAAAAATTTTATATGAGTACACCGACAAAGAGTCGGTTGCCAAAGATTTTGAAGCGGCCCGGGATTTTTTAGGCAAAGGAAGGATCAACCGGGCGCGATTTTTATTGCAACGCATATTGTATTCCAACGCCGATTTTCAAACGATTGAAAAAACGCGTATTTTTATCAGCTTCATTCCCGAACCAGCGTACCAGGAATTTTCCGACCCTTTGTTCCCCGCGGCGATCGTAAAGCACCCGGAGTTTTATGTCGATTGTCTTGTCCTTTGGCAGGGGCGCACCATGAAGTTTGAAGAAACCGATGGCGGCCGCCGTTTGCGTTTGTCTGTCCGCGATGGCGATCGCGATTATATTGCCGAAGCGTTTTTAAAAACCGAAGAGACCGGGTCAAACTGGCGCCCGTATGAAGATTTTAAGTTAGAGCAAAAAAGATCGGCGCAAGGCGGAGAAGCCATTATTTACGGTAAGTTCAAAGGATTGGTTGGCGCTCAAAAAACAATCTACCTGGAACCGATTCGACTTTGGCTTTGATTTCCCGCTTCGGCATCAAACCAACGAAACAAGCCGGAGGGTTTGGGGGCGCGCGCCAAGGAGAGCGGGTTTACTCTTTTTGATCCCAAAGGGCTTTGATATCTAAAATTTCTTCTTTTATCGATAAAAAGAGACCGGCAAACTCCGGGTCAAAGTGGGCTCCCGATTCTTTTTCTACCGTTTCAAACGCGCGTTCTGCCGGCCACGGCTCTTTATAAGGCCGCCGCATCGTCAATGCGTCGAAAACATCGGCAATGGCGGTGATGCGGGCCGAAGCGGGGATCTCTTTTCCTTTTAAGCCGTTCGGGTACCCGTTGCCCGCCCATTTCTCGTGGTGGCACAGGGCGATATCGGCGGCCATTTCAAAAAGAGGCCCTTTGCTTATCGAAAGAATCTTATGGCCAATGGTAGTATGCGACCGCATGATCACCCACTCTTCGTCCGTTAATTTGCGAGGCGCCTTTAAAATCGAATCGGGGATACCGATTTTACCGGTATCGTGCATGGGCGCCGCCAGCTCCAGCATTTCGGCTTGGTGCACCGGCCACCCGGCGGCCTGGGCGATTGCGCGGGCAAAAGCGGCCATGCGCCAGATGTGAACCCCGGTGTCTGTGTCGTTGTAGTGACCGGCTTCGCCCAACATATGGATCATTGATTTTTGGTTGTTTTCCAGTTCTTTGGTTCTCGCTTCCACCATCTCGCGGCACGCTTTTTGGCGGTGCGCCAGAGTAAGATGGTTTTTTACGCGCGCTTCCAGGATCGGGGCGGAGATAGGTTTTAACAGGTAATCGACAGCCCCCATGGCCAGGCCGGCTGTTTCGTCTTCGTCTCGGTCCATTGCCGTGACAAAAATAACGGGGATATGCGATACCTTAGGGTCCGCTTTTAATTTTTGACATACTTCGTAACCGGTGATATCCGGCATCATGATATCCAGCAAAATCAATTCGGGCAACGGTTGCAGGGCGGCTCGTTCCAGGGCTTCTTTGCCGTTCAGCGCCACCCGGATCTTGTATTCGGGCGATAAAATTTGTTGAATTAGCTTTAAATTGTCGGGTTCGTCATCGACAATCAGGATCGTGGTTAACTTTTTGGATTTATTCATATTCGTATTCGTTATTCATAATACATAAAAATGCAAAAATAATTGTTTTAGCCGGATTCAATTTCCGCTATGATCTCCCGGATATTTTCTTCCGCTTTATTCAGTTCAAATTTTTCCACCGCTCGCTCCAGTTTATGAACCGAATAGAGATTCATGTTTTCCGGGAGGTTGTCTAAAAAACGTTGAAACAACTCGTCATCCATCTCCCCCCTGGAAAACAGTTGAATTAACTTTTCCCCCATTTTTATTAACTCGCCCGGCTTTATTCTATGGGCTTTGCCGAGTTTCCCGGGGATAACAATCCGGTTGATAAAACGCAAGACGATGCGAAACTCCTCTTCGAGAATATCCAGCAAGGCGCGGATATCGTCATGTTCGCGCTCGTCTATGGTGTCTACGCCCCTCGTTAGGTGCAGTAAACGGTGGGCAATTGCCGAAATTTCCGTTAACGCCAGATTCCCGGCCAGCCCCTTGAGAGTGTGGGCAAACGTATAAATGGGCGTACCTTTTCGCCTTTTTGCAAAAACTTCCAGATCCGAAAAAATATCGGCGTACTTTTCCTGAAAGTGGATGAGGGCTTTTGCATAAAGCTCTTCGTCGCTCCACGTTTCGATTCCCTGCATCAGGTTAACCCCTTCGGGGATTTGCGGCCAGCGGATTTTCGCGGCCAGCGGCATGTCAAAAGAGTATGTCGCCGGTCGAATAAAAACGACCTGTTCAATTGTATGGCATAAAACGGCAAAATCGACCGGTTTCGAGATAATTTCGTTCACTCCCTGGTCATAGTAGCTGTCCTGGCCATGCGGTACGACATGCGTTGTCATGGCAATGATTGGGAGCGGTTTTTTCCCTTGATTTTTTTCCGATTCCCGTATCTCCCTGGGGACTTCTATCCGTTCCGGGTTTGCCATTTGAGCGCTGAAAAGCACCAAATCATAATCTTGCTCAAAAACTTGTTTGAGAGTCTCTCCCGGGCTGGCGGCGACATCTACCGAACTGCCCGCTTGTTCAATCCGGGTTTTCAACAGCGCGGCATTTTCCGGGACATCTTCGGCCAAAAGAATATGCAGGGGCCGTTGAAAGCAGGGGAGCGGGAACTGCTCTTCGTACGCATTTTGCAGGCAATGGTTGCGGCAATCGTGGTTGCAATCGGGGAGTTCAAACGGGATAGCAAATTCAAATTTTGAACCGCGCCCCGGTTCGCTTTTTGCCCGGATTTCGCCGCCCAGCAGTTCCACCAGTTGCCGGGCAATCGTGGTGCCAAGCCCCGTACCGCCATACCGGCGGGAAGCGGAGTTGTCAGCCTGAGTAAAGGGTTTAAATACCTTGGCCAGCTCTTCGCTGCTCATACCAATGCCGCTGTCTTCAATGAAAAAACGCAGATTGCCGGTATCGCGCCTGACGCCTGCAACGACTTCTCCCCTGGCGGTAAATTTAACCGCGTTACCTGCCAGGTTAATTAAAATCTGGCGCAAACGGCCCAAATCGGTAATTACGCAAATATAGAGTTCCGGGTCGATGTCCAGCTTTAAGACCAGCGACTTTTCCCCCGCGGGGATTTGAAAACTGCGCATTACCTCTTCAAGAAGGGCGGGCAGATAAAAGGTTTCGCGGTGTATTTGCATTTTGCCGGCTTCGAGTTTGTTTAAATCGAGAATGTCATTGATCATGGTTAAAAGGTTATGGGCCGACTTGGAAGCCGTTTTCAGGCGGCTTTTGTTTTGTTTGTCAAGGTGGGCGTTTTCCAGCACCAAATCGATAAAGCCAATGATGGAATTCATGGGGGTGCGGATTTCATGGCTCATGTTTGCCAGAAAAAGAGATTTTGCCAAAGCGCCCGCTTCTGCCTTCTCTTTTGCTTGCACCAGCTCTTGTTCCAGCATTTTCCGGGACGTTATATCCTGCACAACGCCCAGCATCCGCACCGGTTTGCCCTCTTCATCGCGCATAACCCCGCCCCTTTCGAGCAGCCAGCGGATCGTCTTGTCGGGCCGGACCACCCGGTGTTCTATCCGGTATTCGACTTCGGATTCAAGAGAAGCATTGATCGCTTCCAGCACTTTGTCGCGATCGTCTTTATGAATTGCGTTTACAAAATTTTCATACGATGTTTCGGTCTCGCCGGGTTCATACCCGAACATCGGGGCAATTTGAGAGGACCAGTATAAGTCTCCGGTGGCGATGGTCCAGTCCCAATATCCGATGCCGGCAAACTCTTGGGCCATTGCGTAGCGTTCTTCGGAAAAACGAAGGTTGTTTACCTCTTTTTTCAGCGGCGTTATATCGGTAAAAAAGAGCGGCAACAACCGTTCGGATTTTTTCGGACTTGCTTTTGAAGAACTTTCCGTTTTTGCATATTGCGGCGTAATCCCCTGCGTAATCATCGATAGGGGTTGCGCATTGAGAAAAAGAGCCAGGGGCGCTCCGTTTTTGGAAACCCCGGCGCATTCCAGGCTAACCGGTTTCGTCTCTTTGGCCGCATGAAACAAGGGTGTAAGAGTTTCTTTGATTTGCTTTAAATCGGGCGACTTGATGAATACGGAAAGGAGTTTGCCTTGCAGTTTTGTATTGCTAAAACCGAACATTTCCGCCAAAGAGCGGTTTGCATAGCGGATTTCTCCTTCGGCGTTGATTAGAATAAGCCCGGGCAGAGCGTCCGGGGCAAGAGACGCTTCATGATTTTGATTTGCCGTTTTTTTGTTTGTCTCTTTCATCGTAGATAGGAATTACCATCCGGTACTGATTTGACTTAAATTTGCAGTCATTTTTCCGTTCAGGCCAAAAAAAGTAATTCAATGGTTATTTGCACTCTACGCGCGTCTTCATCGGCGAATTGTACCGGGCAAGATAAAGTTTCATTTTCAAATTCCCGTGATTTCACGATAAATCGCCCGGATTTCTTGCCGGTAATCGCCGGATTGTTTTGACTTGCGGTAAGGGCTAATGCAATAACCGGGGATATTGTTTTGACGGTTATATTGAATTTCGGCGGGGTCGTCGTCAATGATAAACCGGCCGTCTATTTTTCGTAAATCTTTCGGTATGTTTTTTTGCTCCGGGTCATAATCTTCGCGATAAATAAAACGGTGAAAATAGCGGTTTAAACGATGTTCCGCCAGAATGGAGCGAGCCCGCATTGCGGTGGAGTTGGTCCAAAGGACAAGCCGGTAATTTTTTTGCAATTGCTGCAGCAAAACCGTGATTTGCGGCCGAACCGTCGAACCGAATTCATCAACCAGAGTATTGTCCATATCAAAGACAATCACGCTTTGCGCCGGCGTTTTTTTCCGGAAAAACATTTGCCGGGATAACTTTCGCAATCGCGATTTCGCATCAACCGCTTTTGCCGACTCAAATAGAGATTGACTCTTCGTCGCTTAATCGTATCCGTAACATATGTCCCTGCCTGGGAGACATCTTATACTGAACATAGTTTTCAGGACAGCCTTTGCCGGGTTCCCGATTCTGGCGACGGGGCTGGCGGCAGGGTGTTCTGTCCGTACCCTGGCTGCCAATATGATTGCCGATGCGCTGACAGAGGGCAGCGGGGCTTTCTTAAGCGATGAAGATCCGCAGCTTGTCAAAGAAGCTATCCCTTTCGGTTTAAAGACATATGAAGGCTTGCTTGAAAAAAACCCGGAGCACGAAGGGCTTCTGCTCTCGGCGGCTTCCGGTTTTGCCTCTTATGCTTATTTGCTTCAAATCGAGGCGGAAAAAATCGATCGGGATGATTACCAAAAAGCGAGAGAAATCCGAAAGAGGGCCAGCCGTCATTATTTACGGGCGCGAGGCTATGCGTTTCGCGGTCTTAATTTAAAAGATAAAAAATTTGTGGAAAAATTAATGCAAGATCCCCCAATGGCACTGAAAAGCGCAGGGGTAAAAGAAGTTCCGTTTTTATACTGGGCCGGGGCTTCCTGGGCCGGGGCCGCGGCGGCAGACAAAGGCAATACCGATCTCATTGCCGGGATCCCTGTTGCGGGGGCTCTGGTGAAAAGAGCGGTGGCGCTGGACGAAAGTTTTGAGGCCGGCAGCGCCTATGAGTTTTTAATCTCCTTTGAGGCTTCCCGGCCGGGCGGCGATTTAGCGCTGGCCAGGGAATACTACCAAAAGGCGCTCTTTTTTTCGCAAGGGAAAAGAGCCTCGGTCCATTTGGCTCTGGCGGAAGGCGTATGCGTTGCCGAACAAGACCTGGCTGAATTTAAAAAGCTCCTGCGTCTGGCTTTGGAAATTGACATTGATCAATATCCGGAAATCCGTCTTTTAAACACCATCGCGCAAGACCGCGCCCGCTGGTTAAAAACAAAAATTCCCGATCTCTTTTTAGAGGCGGGGTAAGAGAAAACCCGGAAGGTACATGATGAAAAAATATATTTTTGGAATAGCGGGAATCGCGTTATCTATTATAATTTCCGGCATTTTTGGTTCGATATTGATTTACCCGGTCAACCCGCAAGTGATTAAAATGGGCACTCTTGCTCCGGAAGGGTCGGTTTGGCACGATGTGCTACGCGATATGGCCGAAGAATGGAAAGAAATTTCAAACGGAGCCATTGAGGTGCGTATTTATCCCGGCGGGGTCGCCGGCGACGACGCGGACATGGTCCGCAAAATGAGAATCAATCAACTGCAAGCCGCGGCGCTGACCGGGGAGGGCCTGGCAAACATTGCTCTTGAGCTGGGAGTCTTTCAAATGCCCATGTTGATCCGGACCGATGAAGAACTTGATTATGTTCGAGAGAAAATCGGACCGAAACTCGAAGAGCTGGTTGAAGAAAAAGGGTTTAAGCTGCTCTATTGGTCTGAAGTGGGTTGGGTGTATCTTTTTTCCAAACAGCGGGTCGCCGAACCCGAAGATTTAAAACCGATGAAAATATGGGTATGGGCCGGAGATATGACCTGGGCAGAAGCTATGAAAGATCTGGGGTACCAGCCTGTGCCGCTACCGGCAACTGAAATTCATACGGCGCTCTCTTCCGGACTGATTGATACGGTATCCATGACGCCTGTCGCCGCCTTGACCTACCAATATTTCGGAATTGCCGATCATATGATGGAAATGAAGTGGGGTCCGTTGACGGCGGCCGTTGTCATTTCAAAGAAGAGCTGGCAGAAAATTCCCGAAGAAATCCGCCCGAAGATTCTTGAGTCGGCAATCAAAGCCGGCACAATGGCTAAAAATGAAATCCGTAAACTGGAAGAAGAAGCCATTGCAACGATGGTTGATCACGGTTTGACAGTGAATCCCATCACCCCGGAGCAAGAAGCGCTCTGGAGAAGCGAAATCATGAAGACATATCCGAAAATGATCGGACCCCTTGTTCCCGAATATATCTATCTGGAAGCGGAAGCGGCGCTGAACGAATACTGGAGTGAGGGTGGTCAACGCTGATTCAACGCCATTTCAACCGCAGGAGCGGAAAATAGCCGCTATCATACGAAAGTGCGAAGATTTGGCGGGTTCGGGTGCGCTCTTGGCCATGGCTATCTTGCCTGTTCTTGAACTTTTTTTACGTACTTTTTTTCATACGGGTATCCCCGGTTCGGGCGAGTTTGTCCAGCACCTGACGCTATGGGTGGGGTTTATCGGTGCCATGTTGACGTCGCGCGAAGAGCGGCATTTAAACCTGTCGCAGGGGATTCAAATTGTCCCCGCGCAGTATGGCGAAAAAGTCAAGCTGGCTACTTCGGTCATCTCAACCGCAGTCGCTACGGCGCTTGCCTGGGCTTCGTACCAGTTTGTTTTGTTTGAAGTCAGTTCCGTGGCCAGGGTTGGCGTCCATCTGCCGGTTTGGACATTGGAATTGATTTTGCCGGTTTCATTCGGTGTGATCGCCCTTCGCTTTATTTTGCATGCCGGTCCGCTTAAGGCAAAAGCCATTGTGTCTCTGGGGGTTCCGCTGGTTTTTGTCATTGGCTATTGGCTTGAACCCTTTGCCGCTTATCTGGTTTGGCCCGTGATTTTGGTTTTGATTTTTGCCGCTCTGGCAGGTTCGCCGATATTTGTGGTGCTGGGCGGCAGCGCCGTTGTTTTGTTTTTTTCTGAGCAGGTTTCGGTAGCGGCGATTGCCGTTGAAGCCTACCGGATTGTCGTCTCTCCGTCTATCCCGGCAATTCCCTTGTTTACCTTGGCCGGTTTTATCCTCTCGGAAGGGAAAACCTCGGCCCGTTTGGTGAATCTTTTTTGGGAACTTTTTGGCTGGATACCGGGCGGACTGGTGGTCGCTACAACGCTTGTTTGCGCTTTTTTCTCAACATTTACCGGGGCGTCCGGCGTAACGATTCTGGCTTTGGGCGGGTTGCTCTTGCCGGTATTGGTAAAAAACGGATATTCCGATAAGTTTGCCACCGGGCTCTTGACCTCGACAGGTTCGATTGGCTTGCTGTTTCCCCCTTCGCTGGCCGTGATTTTATATGCCGTGATCGCCCATATCCCGATCCCCGATCTTTTTTTAGCGGGCGTTGTTCCCGGTTCCATGATGGTGTTTGCCGTGGCGGTTTTCGGCGTATGGCAAATGAGGCGCGGTTTTGTGGTCCGGGGGCACTTTAACCTGGCGCGCACATTCGAGGCTGTGAAAAAAGCCAAATGGGAAATTCTATTGCCTGTTATTGTTCTAGTGGCTTTGTTCGGAGGGTATACCACCTTGATTGAAGCGGCGGCCATTACAGCGGTGTACGCTATCATTGCCGGCGTTTTCGTTCATCGTGAAATCAATCTGCGCGGCGACTTGATTAAAATTCTCGTGAAGTGCATGGTGATGCTGGGCGGTATTTTTGTAATTTTCGGGGTGGCCATGGGGCTGACAAACTATCTGGTTGATGCAATGATCCCCATGAAAGCGGCCCGGTGGGTGGCGGAACATGTTGAATCAAGGCTGGCGTTTTTACTCGCCTTGAACTTGTTTCTTCTGGCGGTTGGTTCGCTCATGGATATTTTTTCAGCCATAGTCGTTGTGGTGCCGCTCATTCTGCCTATCGCTCAAATTTATCATATCAACCCGCTCCATCTGGGCATGATTTTTCTAGTCAACCTTGAAATGGGCTACTTAACGCCGCCCGTGGGGATGAATCTTTTTCTCGCGTCGTTTCGGCTGGACAAGCCTTTGATGGAAGTGTACCGGAGCGCCTGGCCTTTTTTAGTGGTGTTGGGTACAGTGGTTTTGCTGGTTACCTATGTCCCCGCTTTGATTATCGGGGTGTGAGCTTAATCGCAATCGATGACCACCCGGTTTCTGCCCCTGGCTTTGGCCTTGTAAAGCGCCTTGTCAGAACACAGCAAAAGACTCTCAATGCTGCTATGGCGTTTGCCGGTTGAAGCTACGCCAATGCTGACGGTAAAAGAAATTTCGCTGCCATTGCGAAGACGAAGAGGGCTGTTTTCAATGCTGGCGCGGATGCGCTCTGCAATTTCGCTGGCTTGGGCAAGGGATGAGCCGGTTAAGACAATGACAAACTCTTCGCCGCCAAACCGGATCAAGATATCGTCAATGCGGCAATGGTCCTGGAGTCTGTGCGAAACATAACGGAGCGCTTGATCGCCGATTTGGTGCCCATACTTGTCATTAACTCGTTTAAAGTGATCGATATCGATCATTAAAAGCGAGAGTTCCAAACCTTCGCGGTGCACTTTATGAATTAACCTGGGCATTTCCAGGGCAAAGTGCTGCCGGTTGTAAATGTTGGTGACGGCATCGGTGCGGCGTTTTTGGTCAAGATCGGCCGCCTTTTCTTCCAGGGCCGCCTGCTGGCGCGAAATTTCACGGTTGGCTGATTGCAGGGCTTCGCTTAGAGAACCGATCTCATCTTCCCGTTCAACGCTCAAAGGGATTTCGCCCGCTTGATAGTCGCCCATCTGCTTGGCGTATTCGGTTAGATGGTGCAGCGGGGTGGTGACAAGACGGCGCAGGCTAAAGACAAGAATGCCGGCCATCAAGAGATAAATAAACATCCCTCCAAATAAAATTCGCATTTGATTTTGCTCATGTTCCTGTAGCTCTTGGCCAATATCGAATGTGACGCTGATTCCGCCCCGGATATCGCCTGCTTTGTACCCCTGGAACCCGTGGCATTTCAAGCATGACTCCTGCACTTCCAGGGGGGCCATGTACCGGAAATAAGAGCTGCCTTTTTCCGTAACAATTTTTGAAGCCTCTTTTACTCCCTGCTCGAATTGTTCCAGCGCTTCTTCTTCAAAAGCATCGGCTTTATTGTCCGGGTTTAAGAGTTGTAAACTGGTAATGTGAAATTTAATATGGGTCTCTTTGGCGGCCAGCTCCGAAAGTTCGCGTGTCATTAAGGCGGGGTTTTTCAATGTGAAGGTGCGGCCTTTTGTGTCAATGATTTCAGGCTCAATTTCAAGCGGAGCTCCCTCGTATTCCCGCGCCTTGTAAAGGTAGGGATTTGTTTTCATCCCCGGTTTTTTCAAAACATAGACGCCGCCATACCCGGCGTTCCAGTGTCGCATGGTCTGGATTTGTTCAAACAGGATTTTCCCGTCATGGTTAAACGAGGTTTCAAGCTGGCTATCTTCATGGCGGATCATGATTGAGATAGAAACAAAGGTGATGATTGCCGGTAAAACAATCACTAAAAACGCCGCTTTTAATCCGATGGGTTGGCGTTTGAACCAGCTATATCCGGATCCCTTTTTTGCAAACACTCTCATTGACTCCCTGCCCGAAGGCCTGATCGGATGTGTTTTCCGGGTGGCCATAAACCCGGATGCCTTCCTTAAAGTAAGTCGCTTCTTGTCATAATATCGTTATAAACCGGACTACTGTCCCATTATATAAGACGGCTATTCTGTCCGAATTTAAACTTCCGGTTTTTTATATTCGTTGTGTGATATTGGCATATGTAAAACAGGTATTGAAGTATGATAAAAAAGAGACGTAAAAACAATAATGCAATGATCAGGTAAATACAAATCAACGTACACAATTTGGCTGAATTTAGCGAGCCCGGAAAACAAGTGAAAGTGATGGACTACAGGAAACGGAGTCCAAAAGGCGTTTATGGATTTTATACTAAGCATAAAGCCTCTGGCGTGGGGCGGTCTGGGCAGCGCCGTTCTATCGGGAGCAATCATCGGGATAGAGCGGCAACTTTTAGGCAAGCCTGTGGGCATTCGCACATCAATGCTAATTTGCATTGGCACCTATGTTTTTGTGGTTGTCTCGAATCAAGTGATCAATGTCTCTACCGACCCGTCGCGCATCATTGGGCAAATCGTTACCGGCATAGGCTTTTTAGGCGCCGGGGTGATGTTAACGAGAGACGGGGTTGTGGTCGGCGTAACATCGGCTTCAGCCATATGGATCCTGGCTTCGGTCGGGGTTCTCATAGGTTCGGGGTACTATGTGACCGGCATCAAAATCTCCGCAATTTCTGTGGGTATTCTTGTCGGGATCGATAACCTTGAGTCGGCTTTCTCCGGTTTGCAACGCGGCGTTCATAAAATTGTTCAACGGCGCGCGAAAAAATCTTCGGAATAGGGGAAATACATTTGGTTAAACCGGCAATGAATACCGGTTTAACCGCTTCAACTTTTTAATCTTCGGTAAACGAATGGTTTTCAAAAAGAAGCTTTCGGATAGCCGGTTGAATAAAACGGGGGAAAAAATATCCATATGTCGATACCAGCGTTTTCCAGTCGTCTTTTTGAACCATTTTTCTGCAGTTTAAACTGCCGCAATCGCAATGGAATTCCTGGTCCACATTGACAATAAACGTGCCATAATCAACGGTGATCTCTTCTCCGGGGGTAATGTCCCGAAAGGCGACAATATTGTCATTGCGATCATAGCGTGTGCTTGGTGAGCAGGAATGGTTGATGTAGTTGGAAAGGTGGATAGCGTTTTCCCATTGGAAGGTGCCAATCACCATGTTAAAATCTTTGTCGTAACTATACCGAAGGAATTTTTCTTTTTCATCCCCGGGCAGGCTTTCGATCTCCTGGACAGTAAGCATGGTCCAGCCTGATACTTCGTCGCTAACCCAGTCTTCCGAAGAAAAAATCAACGTTCCGGCAGGAATCAATTCGTCCGTAAAAATACCGAACTCGCCATTTTCTTTTGTTAACTTATGCAGCATAAACCCTCATCTAAATCAAATTGTTACGCGCTTCATTCATGCGCCGATATTTTTGTAAATCAATTAATCTATTTTAGAAAAAAAAAGAATATACATATTTTGGGCGATTTTCGATTTTTAAGTAAATTTAATGTCCTGATTATGCGTATTTTTTCCAAGTATAACGGGCAAAAAATCTATTTCTGTACATGATATCACTTTTGTTATTCGTGACAAAGTAGTATGAGCGCCTTTGACTTTAAAAAAACCGGTTCAAAATTAACATCCAAAAGGGGGGCGAAGAAGGGCGACCTTCGTCAAACAAACGGCCTCTCTAAGGGCGATAAAAATAAAGATACCGGCGGCAAAGGCGTCGCTCTTAGCGAACAAAAACTAAAATCGCAAAACATGGCCTTTCACGTTTTGCTGGTGGCCTCTTTTTTATTGGTGGCTTATACGGTCCGCGATTTTGTCACCCCGTTGATTTTTGGCGCGATTGCAGTGGGGGCTTTTTCCCCTCTCCAGGACTACCTGTTAAAAAGAACCGGGTGGAAAAGAAAACGAGTCTCTTTAGCGGTGGCGCTTTTGATTTTCTTTCTTATTTTTCTGCCGTCGATTATTATTGTAATGCAGCTCAGCAATGAAATATACATGTTATATACTTCGTTGCAAAAAGAGTTTGAATCGCTGAAGCTAAACGACTACTTATTTAACGACGGGGTTGTAGCTCAAACCCTTCGTTCGGCTTTCGATTTTTTTGGCGTCGACTACAACCCGGAAGAGATGGAAAAACTGGTTCTGGGTAATGTAAAATCAATGCTACTCAACCTGGTGAATTCCGTAAACGCGCTGGCCGGCAATTTAGCCCGTTTCTTTTTTCACCTTTTGCTGATGTTGATTTTTATCTATGCGGTATTTAGCGAGGGGCCCCGGATCAAAAAGTTTTTTCTAAAATTGTTCCCCATGGATGACGCCGACGAAGAGGTTATTTTAAACACCATCAATAACATGAACCACGCCACGCTGGTATACAACGGGATCGGCGGTTTGATCCAGGGTGTTTTAGCGGGCATTGGCTTTTGGTTTGCCGGTATCGGCTCGCTGACGCTGTGGACTTCGCTCATGATTGTTTTGGCGTTTATCCCCCTTCTGGGGATCTCCATGGTGTATATTCCGGTTTGTATTTATCTGTTTTTAATCGGGGCGAAAGTCGCGTCGGTTGTTTTGTTTATTTACTGTTCGGTCGTTGCGCTTGTGACCGAAAACTGGTTTAAGCCGATGTTCATGGGCAAGCACGTTAGCATCAATCCGTTTCTCATGTTTTTCGCCATCATCGGGGGAATGTCCGCTTTCGGAATTGCCGGTATTTTTTACGGGCCAATCATTATCTCCGTCTTTTTAACCATAACAAAACTCTATTTTCATAAAATCGATTCGGGGCAAGAGGCATAAGCGCCCGGCCTGAAAACCTGCCAGCCTGGCAAAAACCGGCAGGTTTGAATCGGCGTTTCCAGATTCTGTGAGTTCGCAACTCAGAGATTGGCTGGCTCAGCGAGGCCGGCGGTTTCCGGTTTGTTTTTATCTAACCAATTTTCAATTTGGTTGAGCGGCAAATGATCCCCGATATCTCTCCCGTAGTAGGCCGTCTCAATTCGAAATCCCGGTCCGATTAAAAAATCAGCGGGCATTAAGTAGGCGTCGCCTTCCGTTTTGCCGGGGAAATAACCGTTACCCATCGCCTTCATCATGCGGGGCATGCCCAGGGTCAGCCCCTTCACCATGCCCAGCTTTGATGAATTGACCACCCCGTACCGCGAATAAATTGTTCGTTCCGGGTCGGGGATAATCGGGAACGGCGCCTTTCTTTGCCCCGAAAATTTTAGCATGCTCTCGCGCGGCGATTCAAAAAGGGCGATCATTTTTAACCCTTTTTCCTTAAAATCGCCGTGCTTGTAAATGAGCTCCTGCAACCGCAAGTTACAGAACGGGCAGGCGGCGTAACGAAAAAACGAGAGCAGTATTTTTTCGTTCCTGTAATCTTGTAAATCGACTTTGTTCCCATGCAGGTCTTCCGTTGAGAACAAATAAGCGCTTGTGTTTTCCATCGGTTTCTCCTTAAAAGTTTTATCGTTTAAATATAGACCAATCGATCTATAATAGGTTAAAAAAAAGTTACCGGGGCGGTTGAAAACCCAGGTAATAAAAGTACGCTTTTTTGCTGTTGGTAAGCGAACTTTGTTTCGCTCCTCCCCTGGCCATCACATGAATGCCGTAGATCATAGAGACGCCGGCGTCAATTGCAACATCAATGTTTATTCCCATCAGGTGGCCTTGCTTTTGTTCGTTCGTGAGTACGTTTCTAAGCGCCTTTTCTATGGTTTTGCGGTGCTTCTCAATTTGTTCGCCAATGTCTTCGTCGCTTGTTCCCAGCTCCATGGTTGATTTCATGATCAGGCAGTTTTTTTCAGGCTCTTTGATTAATTTGGCAATTAACTTGTTTAACGTAGCATCGAGCTGATTTAACGAAGCTTCTTTTTCAAGCAAAGGCATGAATATGGTTTCATAACTTTTGTTTCGGTATTCCTGCAAGCAGCGAAGAAAAAACTGACGCTTGTTGCCAAAGGCGTTGTAGAGGCTCTGGCGGCTGATCCCCAAATGCTCCAGCAAATGTTGCATTGAGCCGCGGCTGTAGCCGTTGGCTCTGAAAAAATCAACGCCGCGCATGATAATTTCCGATTCAATGAATTCTCTCGGTCTGCCTGCTTCGTTCATGGTATGCCAAGTATATGCAATATAGACTAATCGGTCCAAAAAAAGTGCGCATTCCCGGCGGCGAAAAAAAACGTCTAAACGGCATGGCGGGGAAAAAGCCGAAAAAAAGTTGCCGAATTGGCGCTCTTGTATATACTACTAATTAGTAATAAACTATATGGAAGAATCAGGGGAAAATTCAATTCATCGGGTGCGCAAATGAGTAAAATGCCGGCTATTTTTGTATCGCATGGTTCGCCGATGGTGGCGTCCAAAGAAAAATCGGAAGAGAAAAAAAGAGACGAATTGCGGCAATGGGCAAAGAACCTGCCGGAACCGGCCGCCATTCTGGTGATTTCAGCCCATTGGTTTGAAGAAAAGCTGTTGATAGGCGCCCCCGAAAGCCCTGCGCTTTTGTATGATTACTATGGATTCCCCGATGAACTGTACCGCTTAAAATACCCGGCGCCGCATGCGCGCGAAATTGAAAGAGAGGTACACAGGGCGCTTGCCGGCGAATTCACATTTCAAACGATCAACCGCCGTTGGGACCACGGCGTGTTTATCCCCCTGCTTTGCATGTACCCAAAAGCAGAAATTCCTGTTTTGCAAATGAGTCTGCCGCAGATGGAACCGGCCGAATATGCGAACCTCGGCCGGCGATTGAGCGTCTTGCGCGAAAAAGGCGTTTTGATCATGGGCAGCGGGGCCATGACGCACAATTTGCGTAAAATTGACTTCAGCGATACCTCCGAACCGGAACCATGGGCCATGCAATTTGACGCCTGGGTCAGCGAGAAACTCGAAGCGCATGACAGCGAATCCATGATCCATTTCAGGCAAGAAGCGCCAAGCCTGGCCCTGAACCACCCGACGGTAGAACATTTTCTCCCGCTTTTAATTGCCATGGGGGCGGGCCAAAACGACGCGGTTAGCTTTCCGGTGCAGGGTTTTGAGTTTGGCAATTTAAGCCGCCGTTGCGTGCAATTCGGTTAACCCCCAAAAACAAGACTAAACAAAACGGAAAGGAAAACCAATGAGCACAATCACATACCCCTCGGCCGATAAAGTCAACTTAAAACTAATGATCACCCTCACGCGCTGTTTGCATAGTATCAACAAACGGGAATTCGCCCTATGGAAAGAACATGACCTGACCCCCTCGCAATTTGCCGTGTTAGAATATCTCTACCACAAAGGGCCGGCGAACATGAAAAAAATCATGAAGAATATTTTATCGACCGGGGGGAACATGACCGTAGTGATTGATAACCTTGAAAAAAGAAAACTGGCTCTTCGCAGCGATGACGGAAACGACAGAAGGGCAAAACAAGTAGACCTGACCAAAAGCGGCCGCGAATTGATGGCGAAGCTTTTTCCCCTGCATGTGAGAAATTTACGCGAGATATTAAACCACATCAACGCGCATGAAAAACGCGTTTTAATTGAAATCAGCAAAAAACTGGGAACCAGCATTGAAGGAGTTGAACATGAATAAAGGAAAAGTAGCGGGCAAAGCGCCCATGGTCAAAGAAGTGGAAGGAACCATTCACTGGTGCGCCTGCGGCGAATCGGCCAACCAACCGTTTTGCGACGGCTCGCACAAAGGCGGCGAATTTTCACCCGTAGAAGTGAATTTTGAAACAAAAACAAAGGTCGCTTTTTGTCTCTGCAAGCAGACCGATAACCGCCCTTTTTGCGACGGCACGCACAAAAGCCTGTAAAGTGAATTTGCAAGTAAAGAAGGGGGGAAGTCTCCCCCCACGCTTCATCCGGCGCTTGAAAGAAGCGCCGTATTCCGCTTCCCCCCGCATATTTGTTCTCAAAACTCTGCGGCGATTTTGAGATGGCCGCGGAAGTGCCAAAAAATCGGGCGCCAAACGAAACCGGCGCGAGACAAAACAAGCGCCCCATAAACCAAGGCAACATCTTTACATTAAAAGGTTTTCCGCCTGTGTGAATTTTAAATTGAGGCGCATGGAATGGAAATCTTTTTTTGTCATTTATGCAACGATCTTTATGATGGAACTGGGCGATAAAACCCAGCTCTCGACTTTTTTATTTTCCGCTTCCGGAAAATCGTCGCCATGGCTTGTGTTTGCCGGTTCGGCCCTGGCTTTGGTCAGCGCGTCGGCAATCGGCGTGATGGCAGGCTCCTTGATATCGCAGCATGTCAATTTAAAATACCTGCATTTTATCGCCGGGGCTTTGTTCATTGGCATCGGCGTCTGGACCATTGTAAAAGCTTAGGTTATTCGGGCGGCAAAGGCGGCGGCAGAAAAAGAGCCAAAAACCCCGTTTGTTTTTAAAAAATCAAATCGACAAAATATCTCTTTTTGGCATAGCATGCAGGGCGGCCTGCGTTTTACGCCGCCGCGCCAACAGGAGAAACCATGAAGTTAAGGCTCAGATTTTTACTCGAAAAAATATCCATCTACGCCATTTTAATCACAGGGGGAATTCTCGGTTACATCGGGCTGATTTCTATTTTTATTGCGGTGTTTGAGCTCAATGTTTTTACCGAAAGGTCGGTTGAATTTACGTTAGCCGCAACGGCATTTCTGGTCGCCTTTATCATTGCCGCGGCTGTTTTTAATGTCATTATCAATATCAGTATCGTCGCTCATGCTAACCCGAATGTTGAAAAGGCGGGGCTTGCCGAATCGGGTTTTTTCAATCAAAAAAAAATCATGGCTTGGCTTTCGACGATTCCCGCCATATTAATATTTTTGTTTGTAGCCGATCAGTGGTATGGCAAAACGCAGAAAACAACCATTTTACAAACCGCGCAAGATACCATAACCCGCTACCAAAGCAGCGTAAAGTACATTGGCGAAAATTTGCCGGACCGGATTGCCAGCAAAAACCGAATATTGCCGCTGCAAAAAGAGATGAATATTTTATCAAAGACAAGCAGCACGTTACCCAATATCAGCGTGATCTTCGGCGTAGAACACAAGGGGCAACTTCTGTTTCCGTTAATTGACGACAACCACCCCGGAAACCCCAGCGAACGCGAAATGCAAAGCGAATATTTAAAATTTTACGAATGCAACCTGGAAGAGTGCTCCTATTTGCAAGACTACTTTGAAGGCAGAGAAAACGAGTACAAGTATGTCTCGAAAGGAAACGATTTTAAATTGTTTTACCCGGTAGAGGCGAAAGGCCGCAAATTTCTTTTACTGTTTGAAAGCCGCCAAAGGTACGGATCATTCGGTTCATGAAAAAACGCAACGCGAAAAGTGTCATTGCCCTGGCGTTTTTCCTCTTTGGCGGAACCGTATCTGCCGAAAAAGCCAACCATCTTGCCGTCTCAGTCATTGAAAAAGGAGAATACCGTCATCTCGAATTTATCAGAAAGTTTGACGATTTTGACGGCCTGAACCGAAAAGAGTTGCGGTTGTTAAGAAATACCCTCTACGCCAAATACGGGTATTGTTTTGAATCTCCCGATCTGCAAAATCATTTCGGCAAGTTCTCCTGGTACCGGTGCCGGAATAATGCCGAAAAAAAAGGCGCCAATATCGAAAAGCTTCTCACGCCGGAAGAAAAAACAAACGTGATGATTCTCCGCAGTCTTGAAAATTCTTTGGCGATCGAAGCGGTTTACGAATATGAGTATCATACGTTAAAGTTGCAAGAGAGCGGTTACAGCGATTGGAAACCGGTTGATATGGAAACGGCCTTAACGGGTTTATGGGCAAACAGTTTTCCGGTCGGTTCCGGATATAATGTATTGTACATATTTACATCCGATCATCGTTTTGTTTTTAACAGCCTCAATGAAGACAACGGCGAATATGTTTTCGGCCAATGGAAGCTCGAAAACTACTCGCTCTATATTCAACTTGAAGGCGGCGAATGGTTGCCGGTTTCGGATATCAGGTCATACTCGAACTATTGGCATCCGCTCAATGAAAACGCCCCGCCCAGGGTAAACATTCTCGTTATTAAAGAAGGCACCGTGATGCATTATGTCAATAGCTTCTATAAATTGAACTAAACGCAGATAGAGAGCGCCGGAAAACCGGGGCGATTATTCAAAAGGCTATTCGGCAAAATGGCCGATAAATGGCAAATGCCCGGTAAGATCATTGCGGGCAGCGGCGGCACCCGCGGCGAATGGTTCTCATGAGCCGGTAGGCGGGGCCCGAGGCGCGGACGAGCGGCCCCCGGATCCAGGCTTTTTCAAACAACCAGCGAAACGAACCTGTTTGGGGGAGAAGGCGGAACAGTTCCGCCAAGGCGTCTTCGCCTTCGTAGATCCGGCCTTCGGGGGCGATTAAGGCAAATTCGGCGACCGGCGTCCGTGCCTTTGGTTCCCTTATATCGCTCCAGTCAAAGATTGTGTTTTTATCGATAGACTGCAAAAGCAAAGCGGCTTGCCGGCATAGCGGGCATTCCCGGTCAAAAAGAAGTCTCCACTTAGTTTGTCTTTTTGTTCTTTTGAAATCCATAGCTTATCATCGGCTAAAAACTGTTTTGTCTTTTTCTCTTTTTGAACAAAGTATAAAAAAAGCGGGCCATGGCCCGCTTTTCGGTTGGTCCCGGGCGGCGAGGTCCGGGTTTGGTTTTCGCCAATTTAAGGTTATCTTAGAGCTTTTTTCCAAAGTTTGTTTGCAGTTGGAAATAAACCAGATTGTTGGCTAAATCTTCGCCATTTGCCCCAAGAGAGTCCTGGATGACCTGATAAAAGATTTGGCATTTCAGGTTGTGCTCGTCCAGAAAAAAGTTAACGCCGCCCCAGATGTCAGTGACTTTATCGGCGTCGTCAATGGTTCCGTCTCTACCTTCGTCTTGTTGAAAGTAGTTGTAACGGACAACCGGCATGACGTAAAATTTACCCGCATCGATCAGATAACCGAGAGTGGCCGAGTAGGTATATTGTTGGTCGCCGCTTCCCAGGCCTGTAAAGTTGGTAAATTCGCCGTTCAGGTATGCGCCTGACATGAAAAGAACGAAGTCGCCGGTAATTCCTTGTATCGGTTCTCCGTCAGTCAAAGTGTTCGAGGTATATTCGTCAGCTTCCGTATGAGCGCCGGCAACCCCGAAGGTAAGCAAGTTTGAGTTTTTAAAAATTTCTTTCCCCCCGCTGGTAATTTTACCGATAGGCGCATATTCGATTCGCCAGTTTACCAATGAAGAAAGGTTTTCATTCGGATCATTTGCTTCGACTTCTTTTCGCCCTTGTCCGTTGTGTCCCGAACCGTCGCCATTGGTTGCCGAAAAGCTTACCGACAGTTTTTTAGCCATTGCTTCGGATGAGGCCAGGGGGTTAAAGGCAAATAGCAAGCCGATATCTTGTTGTTGCAGCAATTCAACAGCGCGAGCTCTTTCAGGCAAAAGCAATCTGCCGGATGAGGTTAGTTCTTCTCGTAAAAACGGTAATTTAAATTGCCCGAAGGTCACTTTCGAATCAAGAAAGCCGGGTTTAATCCACATGTTTGCTTCCTGGATAGCGGATTTGTTGGTAGCCAGAAGATTTTCCGCTTTGATATCAACCACGCCGCCATACCATGACTCGGCTTGGTATTTCATTGAAAGGCGAATGCGCCGAAAATTGAAATCCAGAGCGTCGTAGTCATTTGCACCGGCATGGTCAGAATCGGCTTCACCTGCCATGGCGCGGAATTGGACTCTGGTTCCAATGTCGAGATGTTCTTCCGAAGCCGGTTTTGCGGCTTCTGCGGCCGATTGGCCAAACAGGGTTGGCGCTTCAAGAAACGCTGCAAGAGCGATACACATCAAACTAAATATTTTTTTCATTGTTTTTCCTTGTTATTTTTTATCTTTCACTTGTTTTTGTTGCCCTGAAAATACGCAATGAATAATAACTTTTAATTACCTGAGTGTTAACTTTTTGTTAATTTGCGCTAATATACTCGTTTTTTTGCGTTTTTCTCAGGTTAACGCTTTAAAATCAGGAATTCCGTGCGGCGGTTTTTCGCCCGGCCGTCTTCGGTTTTGTTATCGCCAATCGGTTTGGTCTCGCCAAAACCTTTGGCGGTTAAACGCGTTGGATCAATTCCTTGTTTGATGAGGTAGTCTCTGACAGCGTCAGCGCGTTTTTCGGAAAGCGTCTGGTTGTAGGCGTCGTCGCCCGTAGAGTCGGTATGCCCCTGGACTTCAATCTCCATGGACGGGTTTTCTCTGAGAAGGCGAACCGCTTCGTCCAGAATGTCCAGTGCGTCCGGTTTTAAGTGGGCGCGGTTGGTTTCAAAACCAACGGCATCGATCACAACACTTTCCCCCTGCCGGACCTGATCGAGTTTCATTTCCGCTTTTTGATCGTCTTTTTTAATGGCGGTTTTGCCGGGGATATGGTCATTTGACGAGGCGATAATTTCAACGCCATCTTTATCGGGGACTTCGATTTTATTTTCACCCGGTTTGAGTTTTACTTTTTTTCGATAGAGCTCTTCGCCATTTTCGCGGTAGATAATTTCGGCTTCCGAGCCGATATCCTGGCCGTCCTTGTTTTTTACGCGGATGTCGAGATCTTTCATTGGCAGGGGCGGTTTGTCCGGGGCCGTTTTTTGCGGCGGGCGAGCCGGTTCCGATGGTTTTGGCGGCGGTTGGATATTTTGCCGGTCATGAAAGTAGTCTTCCAGATCTTTGCTTTCGGTTTCGCCGTTTTTTGCCGTTTGTTCAAATTGGAACCCGCCTGGCGTTTCCATGATTTTTCCGGGCCGCCCACCGCCCAGGGCGTAAAGATAGCGGCCGGCGCTATAAAATAGAATCCCGCCCGAGGCGCTGGGTTGCGAGGCGCTGCCGGGGAAAGGGGCCTGGAACTCCCAGTTTACTTTTCCCGGGTTTTCCAGGTCAATGGCGCGGACTTTTGAAAAGGTAAGGGTTTCGTCTGCCAGTTTTTTCGAGTAATTGGAGGCGATGTAAAGTTGATCGCGGATGATGACAATTTTAGGCGCAGAGCCTTTGCCTACCTCGATTCTTTCCAAAATCGCGCCATTGGTCGGGTCGGTAGCCAGGAGATAGCTGTTATCAAGGGCAAAGTGGAGCCGGCTGTCGGTAAACGACGGTTCGGAGCTAATGAGCCCTGGGTATTCCTTGACCCAGCGAACTTTCCCGGTGGTTCGATCAAAGGCATACATTTTTTTCCCCGATGGAATAAAAACAGTTTCTTTTAAAAATACGGGCGCAAAGATTTTAAAGGGTTTATCGATAACTGCAACCCAGCGGTTTTGGCCGGTTTGCATGTCGACGCAATGGAGCAGGTATTCGCCTTTGGCATAGTCCATGGATTGCGTATAAATGGAGTTACCATAAAAGGTAGGGAAAGCGCTATAACTGTGAATGTCATCTCTGGACCAGAGCAAATGTCCGTTCTCCAGGTTTCTGGCAAAGAAGATGTTTCTGGTCCCGTACAGTATTTTGCCATTGTGAATGGTTGGGTCCGAGTAGATGCCTTCGATTTTACTGCGCGACGGCAGGTTAGCCGATTGGTTGGCTTCATCAGCCCAGGCGGTCCGCGACCAGATGACGTCTCCGGTTTGTTTATCAATTGCATAGAGCATGGTTGAGTCAGAGATGATTAAAAAACGACCGCTAATGACCGGGTATTTGATTTTCCCGGCAATGCGGCTGACTCCGGTGAACTCGGCAGAGACTGCCATTAAATCCAAAATCCAGACCGGTTTGCCGGTTTGTTCCTCCAGGCAATGGATTTTAGCCGATTTATCGATTATATATACTAGATGGTCCGATACAATAGGGTTGTAGATTGAGTTTTCCGCGCGGTAAATCCATTTGATCCGGTTGTTAGAGACAACCAGTTCGTCATTATTGCCCGTTAAAAATAAATTGCCTTTGTATACCGGCCAGTCGGACGCTTGCGCTTGCCCGAAGAACAAGGCAAGAATTACCGCAAGAGAAAGTTGTTGAAAAGCCGGGCGTCCTTTCCGGTTTTGGTTTTTATGTTTCATTTAGCCTCCCTTTATTTTATTTGCAGGGTTGGGTGGAAATATATTAGAAGGGATACAAAATAGCAAGGTTTTTGTCATTTTGTTGGGCTATCTGAAATTGAGGATAGATCGTTTTTTATGCATATTTGCGGAACTTTTTATTAATTATAGTGTACAGATGCAAAATAAGACTCGAGAGAAAAAAACAAACAAGACCGTAGTCATTGCAGGAGGCTCGGGCGTCGTCGGGCGGCATATTATGCGGAGCGCTCTGAATCGAGGATGGCGTGTCAGGGTGTTAACTCGTTCAGTGAGCAATAAGGTAGAGCAGGATAAAGTTAAGTATTATGAATGGGATCCGGCGGCGGCGGCCGGAGGAGAGCCCGAAGCTATTTCCGAGATTGCTGCGGCAGTTCATAAAACGGATTTTTTAATTAATCTTGCCGGGGCTTCTATCGGCACAGGCCGTTTCACGCAAAGTTTAAAAGAGAAGCTTTTAAAAAGCCGGGTCGATGCGACGCGCGCGCTTCGGTTAGCTTTGTATGAGGTAGCTTCGCCTCCGGAAGTATGGGGCCAAGCGTCCGCGGTTGGTTATTACGGGAATACCGGCAATGTAGAAGTTGACGAATCTACTCCCCCCGGGAATTTGTTTTTAAGCGATCTATGCGTACAATGGGAAAATGAGGCCATGGAGATTGGCAAGGCGAATTTGCCGGTGCGCTTGTTTATCGGGCGGATTGGTATGGTATTATCGAAGGATGCGCCGGCCTGGCAGCGCTTTATCGCTCCGATTCGCTGGGGGGTCGGGGGGTTGCTTGGGAATGGTCGTCAGTGGTATCCCTGGATTGATGCGGATGATCTTGCTGCGGCTTTTTTCCATTTGTACGAGAGACGGTCTTTAAAAGGAATTTTTAATTTCACGGCAACTCATCCGGTGAGGCAGAAAGAGCTGACTCGCGTAGCCGCTGAAATTCTACGCCGGCCCGCTTTTTTCCCGGTGCCGGCCGCTTTGCTTAGGTTGGTCATGGGTGATTTTGCCGATGAGCTGGTATTGGCGTCGTGCAAGGCGTTGCCGACGCGTTTGCTTGACTCCGGGTACCGGTTCCAACGAGATACAATTGAGCTTCAATTGGTACATTTGCTCAGCAAAGAACATCAATCGGGAGCCGGAATCCTGGACTAAGGCAATCGGCGCAAACTTAGTTCTAAAAGCAGGAATCAGGTTTGTTTGCCTGTTGCAGCTATTGTTGTCAAATATTAGATATTCGGGATGACTGGATTTGAACCAGCGACCCCTTCGTCCCGAACGAAGTGCGCTACCCCTGCGCTACATCCCGTAAACCGGCGCCCTTGTTCTTTGGGTGCTCGATCTTTGATCCAATAACTATTTGCCAATCAGGCGGTCGAGTATTTTGCCAATTCTTTTGATTCCTTCTTCTATGGTAGTTTCATTTACTGCGGAAAAGTTCAAACGGATGGCGGGCTTTTCGCCTTGCGAAGTGTAAAATGGGTCTCCGGGGATAATGGCCACATTTTCGTTGATGGCTTCTTGGAACAATTGTTTGCCGGTGATTTGCTCCGGGAGATCAGCCCAGATAAACATGCCTCCCCGCGGTTTTGTTGTTTTTACCCCGGCGGGGAAATACGTTGCAATCGCTTTTAACATGAGATTGCAACGTTTCTCATATTCGCTGCGCACTCGTCTCAGGTGTTCATTGATGTCATTGTCTTTGAGGTATTGGGCCATGACACGTTGTGTGAAATAGTTGGTATGCAGGTCGGCTGCTTGCTTGGCTGTCTTTAGTTTTTCCATGATCTCTTGCGGGGCGGCGATCCATCCGGTGCGGTAGGAGGGGATAACCGACTTGGAAAAAGAACCTAAAAGAACTGTTTGTTCGGGCATCATTTTTTTTAAAGGCGGTTCTGCGTAGCCTTGGAAACCAAGCTCCCCATAGGCATCGTCTTCAATTAGAATAGTCTGCCATTTTTGAAACAACGATATCATTTTCTCTCTTTTTACAGGCGATGTGGTGATGCCTGTCGGGTTCGAAAAGTTAGTGGCTCCATAGTAAAGTTTTGGTTTTTCTTGCAATGCACGTGCAAGATTTTCCATTTGCGGCCCTTCGTCTCCCTGGGTGGTTTTCAGTATGACCGGCATGAATATAGGCGAGAAAAAAGAGAACGCTTGGATGGCTCCAAGGTAGCCAGGTTCCTCAACCAGAACTTTATCGCCGGGATTTAAAAATATTTTTCCGATCAAGTCAAGACCTTGCTGTGCCCCGGTGGTAATCATAATATCGTCGGGCGAGATTTTCATTGCATATCTTTCATCGTAACGGTTAGCAATAATTTCCCGGAGTTCCGGATCTCCTTCGAGGGGTGCGTATTGCAAAATTTCTTTCCCGGAGGCTTGCAGAACTTTTTGAACCGATTGCTCAATTTCCATTACCGGGAAAAGGTTCTGATCGGGTACGCCGCCTGCAAATGATATGATATTGGGGTTGCCGGCATATTTTAGAATTTCCGGCAGATACGATTTTGGCATCTGCAATAGAGCTTTTGAAAAGAGATTATTTTTCATTTTGTTACGCTGGTGATGATGTGAAATCGTGTACAGTAATATTTTGGGGGGTTTGAATAAAATCAGCCAAAAAGCTCTATTCAGATATTATGATGAATAGTAGTGTTTATTACAAAATGCGAATTCCTGTTGATACGATATTTGAGATTCGCTTGTGTCCCGATACTTGGGAAAAAATCCAGAGAGTGGCTCGCCTAAAAAAACGAAGTTATTCTTGGGTGGTGCGTTATGCAGTGTTTCGGTTGATTCAGCGCAAACGACCAGACTCTTACATTTTAAATGTTCGTGACCCACTGATTGGGGTTGCTCCTCTGGAAAATATACCGGGATTTTTCAAGTTACACCAGCGCGTGATGCACCAGCGAAGCGACAATTCTCCCAAGCACCGCCATAAGCTTTGCTTGTATGGTGAGGACGGTATGTTTATACGTCTGGTGGCGATCAGTTTGAAATGTTCCATTACTTATTTGGTCCGGTTTGCTTTGGAAAAATATTTGGACCCACTAATCAATCTTTTAGGAAAACGATTAACGCGAGTCGTTCGTTTATTTCATGAGTCGTGCTGGTATTGGCTAGGTATTAAAATACAATCGGATGTGGAATTACCTACCAGAAGCAAGTCGGAACAGCACTTTAATTTTACCAGGTTCAAAATTTTTGAATATTTTTAAACAAAAAAATTTTAAGACGAAAAGAGAACAGTAAACTGAGTTCCTTTACCTGGTTGGCTTACTAACTCAATCGTGGCATCCAAATTTTGAGCAATATGTTTTACAATGGAAAGCCCCAAGCCGGTTCCCCCATGGTTTCTAGAGCGGGAAGGATCAACAACATAAAACCTCTCAAAAATACGAGTCAAGTTTTTTTCAGCAATACCTATTCCCGTATCTTTTATTTGTAAGCATATTTTCAGTGTATTCTCTTCTGTAATTTGTTTAAGCGTAATGGTAACGGAACCTTGTTCGGTATATTTAATTGCGTTATCAATTAAATTTATAACAAGCTGCTCGATTTGCTGCTGGTCGCTATTTCGTATAATGATACCGCTATCAATTTCTTTAATTAATTGAATCTTTTTATCGGCTGCCTGCTTTTCAAACGAAAACGCAATTTGCTGTAAAACAGTGCTGAGTTCAACTTGCTCCATGGATGGAGCGGAGACGGGTCTTTCGAGCTTGGATAAGGTCAAGAGATCTCGAACCATGAAAATAAGTCTATCTGTATGTTTTTCAACAATCGATAAATACTTTTCACCGGCACCAGGATACTCGTCACGTAATGTTTCGACATAACCTTTAATCGCAGTAAGAGGAGTGCGCAGTTCATGTGAAACATTGGCAATTAAGTCTTTTTTGATTTGTTCCAAATGTTTATATTCGGTAATGTCATGGAGTACGACCAGGACATGACCTACGTCTGGTAAATACTTTGCCTTGCTGTCCAAGAACCGCTCACGGTATTGAATTTCGGCAAGTGCCTCATCTTTTAAATTTAAACGACCACGTATTAAAGTATTTAATTGCCCTAAACGAATGACTTCCCAGTATTGCCGTCCTTCAAGCGAGGAGACTCCGAGTAAACGGTACACGCTTTTATTGGCAATTCGAATTAGCCCGGTACGATCAATAAGTAAAATGGAATCATGGATGGATGCAATTAGATTGTGCATCTCTTCCTTTTTCTCAATGGCTTCTTGAAATAATGATTGGATTCGTTCTACCATCATTTTAAAATTCAAACTAAGGGTAGCAATCTCATCATTGCCTTTGCTGTGTATGTTAATATTAAAATTACCCGCAGCGACAGAGGCGGCCGCCGTCATTAATTCTTTGATGGGAGTGGTTAGATTCTTGGTAAGCCATGCAGAGAGGGAAAGTGATAAAAACAACAAAATCAAGACAATCAACAAAATCTTTAATTCCAGATCCGAAGACAACTCGTCGATTTCCTTTAAAAATAAGCTTCCCCTTAAATAATATCGATGTTTTGTATTCCCCGGTTGCAATAAAATGGCAAGATATAGCATTCTAGCTTGCAACGTATAACTGTACCGTAGACTGGAACCGAATCCTTCTTCTTGTGAAATTTTTAGTTCCGGACGGTCGCTGTGATTCTCCATAAACTCGGGAGACTTCATGGAATCTGCCAAGACAACGCCATTTTCATCAATGAGAGTTATCCTAAGGTTCATTCGTTCCCCGGCAGTATGGATCCATGACTGAAGAGAACGCGAAGCGTTGGTTTTATTTACGTTGTTCTTCGAAATAGAAGGTTGTGCCGATAACCGGGAAGTAACCTCGCTGCGTAATCCTTCCAAGGCTGTTTTAAGATGTTCGGTTTTTAAACTTAAATAATGATCTCTAACTCCGAGAAAAACAAAAACGCTCAAGACCGCTAAAACAAAGGCAATCAGAAATGCATTGGTAAGCCATATCTTTTGAAAGATAGACTGTCTCATTCTTCGATTTTATACCCAACGCTGCGCACATTGACAATCATTGATCCTGCCTCTCCTAATTTATCACGGAGGTGTTTGATATGAACGTCTACTGTGCGGTCTACAACCGCTTTTTCATATCCCCAGATATGATCCAGTATCTTGTCCCTGGAAAAGACCCAGCCTTTTTTCTTTGCGAGCAAGGTTAGTATTTTAAATTCGCTTTGTGTTAGTTCGACCGGTTTTCCTTCTAAGGTGACCCGGTGCTGATCTTCATCGATCGCTAAAATATTGCCAAGCATGATTCTTTTATCTTGCACTCCGCGGTTGCTGCGCCGCAACACAGCTTTTACTCGGGCCGACAATTCACGGGGCGAAAAAGGCTTTGTCATATAGTCGTCGGCGCCAAATTCAAGCCCAAGAATTTTATCCGTCTCTTCGGCTCGTGCAGTGAGCATAATGATGGGCAACTCTTTGGTCTCTTGGTCATTACGCAATCTCCGGCATAGTTCAAAGCCGTCTTTATCGGGAAGCATGACATCTAAAATTGCCAGATCGGGTACTTTTTTGCCCAGACTGCGTAAAAAACGATCTGCATTTTCATAAACGGATGCTTGAAAACCCGATTTTTCCAGGTTCATTTTAATCAATTCCGCAATGTCTTCTTCATCTTCGACAACGGCAATATAGCCAGACATGTACCAAACTTCTATAATGGAGAGCTGCAGCAAGAAAAAATTGGCTAAGATTATTAAACTTACGGGCTAAAAAAATATAAAATACATATAATTGACTAAAAAAAATAAATATTGCATATATGTATAAAGTATATTATTTTACCGCAGCAAAATGGGAGGGAAAATGATTGATACATCGGAAAAATTGGTCGCAACAATCAGATTACGCCATCGATTCATCAAGGAAGCGGCCATTAGTTTAGGATTTGAGAACAGCCGGGACTACCAACGCTTTCGCAATACACTGTTGGGAGCCAGCCGCGACTATCAAGTGATTGTTTCGCTTTTACGCGAGATCCCAGGAATAGACACAAAAAAAATCTGGGGGATTGAACGAGAACTCTTTGAGTCTGGCGCTAAAAAATCAGAAAACAGAACAAGGAAGCAGAAAACCAAAAGCAGGTAAACGGAGATGTCAGGGCTAACTTTAGTCTATAAATAAATATTGACGAATCCTCCTGTTTACGCTATCATTGTTTTCGTAAATCAATACAGATGCGAGGGTAATGCTGTTGTTACAACGTTTTTTGAAAAGAAGTTTAACAAGAAAAAGTTTTTTTCAAGCGGTTTCGGTAAAATTCACGCCGTTTTTGTGGACTTTGTTGAGCGGTGGAACAGGCGCAAGGTGGGCGACGCCGGGACAGGCAATTTCCGGGGAGCCAAAAAAACAAAAAACTCTTGCGCCAAAGGAAGAAATTCCCGACCTGATCGGACTTCACCCGGAAAATTACCGGGCATTCGGCGCTCTTTGCAAAGTTTTGCTTGGGAACACTTCTGACCAGAGTTTCGACCCGGCCTTGGCCCTGGATCGTTACCTTTACCGCGGCAGTAAACCCCTGGAACTTGCGCCCTTGGTTGAGCTCTTGATCTGGATGAGTCACTCATCTCTGGTAGCTTTTCTTTTGGATTTTTCCCTGACGCCTTTGGTGAGGCTTCCCCGTGCAGAAATGGAAGAACGGCTGAACTCGTGGATGTCTTCGCGCCTCAATGCAAAAAGGGCGGCATACAAAGCATTGCGACAAACGGCTTGGCTTATGATAAGTTCAAATCCGGAATATGTACAGGAAATCGGGTATTCTTACGAACGGCCAATCCGAATTTACAGGAGACCGGGAAGGTGAAACAAAGAATCGGTATGTTCATCACCCCGGACGACCACCAAGAGGCGGTACGATATCTTGAAAACGGCTCCAGTTTTAAGAACGGAACAAGTCACGGTATTATCAAAACCGATGTTTTTATTATTGGTTCCGGCGCCGGCGGATCTGCCGCGGCAGCCACACTCAGTGGCGCCGGCTTCAGCGTCGTTGTTGCAGAAGAAGGTCCCTACCGCAAAGCCGATGACTTTCAAACCGACGAATACCGCGCCATGGTATCATTGTTCCGCGATCGAGGCTTTATCAACAGCGAGTGGATGTCGACCAGCATTCTACAAGGCAGGGTAATAGGTGGCTCCACTACCGTCAATTGGCAGACTTCCCTCTACCCGGATGACGCGGTAACAACTCGCTGGGCAGCTGACTTCGGACTGGAAGGATACAAAGAAGCCGAGATGGAAAGCTATTTGCAAGAGGTAAACCGAACCCTGGGCATTGTGACCCCCCCGGAATCGTTGGTAAATACAAACAATGATCTCTTGAGAAAAGGAGCCCGGCTTTTGGGCATGGATTATGAACGAATTCGCAATAACAATGGCCATCGTTGCATCGGCTTGGGGCGTTGTACGATGGGCTGCCCCATTGACGCCAAGCAAACTGCCGGGGTAACGTTTTTACCCAGGGCAATTGAGCAAGGGGCGTTGGTGTTTTCCGAGATGCGCGCGGAAAAGATTTTTCAAGGTTCAAATGGCTATGCGACTGTCTTGTCGCATACGCCCGCCGATGAACTCACCGGTCGTCAAATCGCGGAAAATCGCTTTCAATATTTGAAAATTGAATCCCGGTATGTCGTGGTTTGCGCCGGGGCAATTGAAACGCCCGCTCTCCTTTTACGTTCGGGCCTGGGGAATCAATGGGTAGGCCGGGACTTAAAGCTGCACCCAACGGCCAGTCTTTTAGCGCGCCACCCAAGACCGGTTCGTTCTTGGGACGGGGCTCCCCAAACGATTGCCGTTTTCGGCGAAAAAGAGCCGCAGCTTGGCCATCGCTACTGGCTGGAAGCTGTTCCCTATGGACCAACATTGTTGTCGCTTACATCCATGTTTCGCGGCTTGCAGCAGTCCGAATGGTTGAAAAATGCCGATCATTTCTTTGCCGGCATTGCCCTTGTCGCCGAAGACCCCCGGCAAGAGACCAGGGGGCGTATTGAAGTGACGGGCGCAGGACAAAAAAAAGTTTTTTTTGACCTGCGCCCTGAAGACGCAAAACAAGCACTGAAAGGCATCAGAACCCTTGCCCGCATACAAGCGGCTTCAGGGGCCGTAGAAATAAGTCTCCCGTTTACGAGATTTTCCGGCCCCGTACCCGTCACCCCTGACGACGATTTTTCCTGGATACTTCGGGAAAAAACATCGCCTTACGACATGCCCCTGGGGTCGGCCCACCCGCATGGGTCGGTTCGAGCGGCAGCCGACCCGGCTTTTGGCGCCTTGACCCCCGACCTTGAACTTTATGGGCATAAAAATATTTACGTTATGGATGCTTCCTGGTTCCCTACATCGCTTGGCGTGAACCCGCAAGTGATGGTAACTGCCGGCGCGCTTCGCGCGTCCGCCGCGTTAGCCCGCAAAGCCCGGCAAGAGTAATCGTTGGCCGCCAAGTTAAAAACGGACGAAATAGTCCAGATCAGGGTTTTTGTGATCGATAATAATAATGATGCAACTGATCAATCCTTCCGACCGGCGAAAAGAGTTTTGGGATCTGCTCATTGTTTTTTGGGTCGTTATTGCCTCTGTTGAAATTCCTTTTCGCTTAGCTTTTGAGTATCCTCTCGAAGGAAAGCTGGTGTTCATGGAAGGGGCTATCACCGCTTTTTTCGGATTGGATATTCTCATCAACTTTTTCACGACCTACCGGGTTGGCTCGAAACTCGAAACGGACCATCGCAAAGTAGTGGGGCAATACCTGAAAGGCTGGTTTCTCATCGACTTTATCGCATTTATTCCTTTCTTTATCGCCTTCGGGAGCCCGGCAGACTACGGCAGCGACGCCTTACACCTGTTTAAAACCCTGCGTTTATTGCAGCTCAGCCGGCTATTGAAGCTGGCCCGCCTCAACCATCTCATGCGCGGGTTTCAAAAACGGCAGGCCATTAACCCCAGCCTTTTTCGCCTTGTTTCGTTCTTGTTTATCATTGGCCTGGTCGCTCACTGGATTGCCTGCTTTTGGATTGTTTTAGACGGCGTCGCCGAAATGGAGAAAAGTTCGGACATTTATTCAATTGCCATTTACTGGTCAGTAACCACTCTAACGACGGTAGGGTACGGCGATATTACTCCGGTAACGACTCCCCAGCGCTATTTTACGATTATGGTTATGCTGGCAGGCGTCGGCACCTACGGTTATGTGATTGGTAACGTCGCCAGTTTTCTAGCCAATATGGATATCGTCAAAGCCGGGTACCGTAAAAAAATGGAAGAGATTAGCGCCTTTCTCAGCTACCGGGCTGTGCCGGTTGAATTGCAAAAACGGGTTCATGAATACTACGAGCATCTTTGGGAAAGCCGGATGGGGCACGATGAAGACTCCTTTCTCGACGATATCCCCGACCCGCTCAAAAGCGATTTGGCGCTGTTCATGCGGAAAGATTTAATCCGGAAAGTTCCTTTCTTTAAAGGGGCCGGCCACGCCTTGTTGCGGGACATTGTGATGGCTCTGAAACCCAGCGTCTACCTGCCCAATACTTTTGTGATCCGCAAAGGGGATCCCGGCTCATTCATGTTTATTGTCAGCACCGGGATGGTCGATGTGATGGCGGACGATAATGAAACCGTCATTATTACCCTGCCCGAAGGGAGCTTTGTCGGTGAAATGGCCTTGATCCTGGAGCAACCCCGGACAGCCAGCGTGCGCACCCGCGGTTATTGCGACTTGTATATTCTGGAAAAAAGCGATTTTGATTTGATTCTCAAACGTTACCCTGACTTTGCCGCATTAGTACGTAAAATCACAGCCGACCGCCTGAAAGAGACAAAAGCGCGCGGGAACAAATAAAATCAGGCGGCTACTTGTCATCGTCTCTATTGTTTTGCCGTTTTTTACCGGCCCGGTAGAAAGCATAGAGAATCAGCATCAATATTACAATAGGGGAAAGGTAGACGACTTTTTGCAACGCGGTTTGACCGTCCATGGCGAGACGGCTTTTCCGGTAAATGGAATAGACGGGAAGGGCGCTGACAACCGCAGAGGCGATAATCAATAAAACGCGGCTCCAGCGGTCATCTTCTTCTCTGTCATCCAGGTTGCGGTTTTCGCGAAATTTATCCGGGTTGAACAGGCGATTAAAAAAAGACATGCCCAAATCGAAAAAAACCGTGATGCGGTGTAAATGATTTTATCGGTAAATCGCAACACGATTATTTAGGTAAACGCAGCGCCGGTAATCCGAAATTTCAATTGACGTTTAGACCATTTCCGTTTCTTTGCATTGTCAAACATCATTTTGCCGATAATGTTTCAGGGTCAAATGAAAACGGAACAAAAGAAAACAAGCGGCGAAGCTAAACCGGCTAACACAAAACCACATCAAATGATTCCGGAAATTCACCGGTTTCTGACTTCGGTTGATTTGTTTAAGAGCATGAGCAAAGCGGCTCTAAAAACGCTCTATGAAAATGTGGAAGAAATTGCCATTGGTTCGCATGAATTCATCTATCGTTCGGGCGATCAATCCGAATACATTTATATCATACGATACGGAGAAGTTATGGTCCGGCTTGGTCCGTACGGAGAAAGCCTCCGTTATCTGGTCTCCGGCGATATCTTGTCGGAAAGCTCGGTACTAACGGGAACGCCCCATGCAGGCTCGGCGCAAGCCCTGCTGGATACTCTCTTATATGCCATTCGCGGCGATATTTTTCTGAAACTTGCAACCGATGATAAAATTCTCTCGCAAAATTTAAATTCGCTGATGAGCCGGCGTATCCGCGACTACTTTCAACACGGAAGAGGGGCAAGTTTTGTGCGCCGTTTGATTTGCCATATTCCAATTGAACCGATCCCCGGTTACATCAGCCGTTTGAAAAAAGTAGTCGCATTGGGTAAAAGTTCGTACGAGCAAGCCATCACCATGCTGGATATTGAAGAGCTGGCCGATAAAACGGTAAATGAAACAATATCAATATTAGCCGAATTGCGCAGCAAATACCCGATTGTACATCTCTATTTTTCCAAACCGCAGCAAGCCTGCCGGATGGATCGCGTCGTCATGCAGTGCGACCAAATTGTCCTTTGGGAACAAGGCGATTCAATCTCGGAAGAAAAAGATCAGCTTGAAAAATACTGGTGCGATTGCATCCGCAATTTTGAAGTCCGTTCGGTCCGAATGATCCAGGGGGGGCATGTAACGGCCCGCCAATCATACGGAGGAAGACGAAAGGTCTTTATCCGTCCCGAAACATTGGCCCGGTACCTTGTCTCAAAAACCAGGGGTCTCTCGTTAGGCGGCGGGGGAGCCAGGGCGGTGGCCCATATCGGTATGCTCAAAGTTCTTGAAGAAGAGGGGATTGAAATTGACTATGTTTCAGGCGCATCCTTTGGGGCCGTGATCGGGGCTCTCTATGCGCGCGGCGAAACGGTGTCATCCATTGTCGATATGATGGAGACGTTTTTTGGCCGCCTGGAAAAACCCTTTCTTGATCCGACTCTTCCTTTAATCGCTTTTTACCGGGGCAAAAAAATGGAGCAGATGCTCAAAGACGCCTTTGGCGACCAGCGGATTGAAGATTTGCATATTCCTTTCGCCACCTCGGCGGTCGATATTATTTCGGGCAGAGAGGTTGTTCTCGACCAGGGCTTAATCTGGAAGGCGTTAGCCGCAACGATGAGCCTGCCGGGGGTTTTCCCGCCGCGCTGGTACCAGGGCCATCTTTTAATCGACGGGGGTATTTTAAACAACGTACCCGAAAGTTTGATCCGCGCCAAAGGGGCAAACGTGATTGTATCGGTCAATGTCGCTCCGCTTGAAGACAGCGAAATGAGCCAGGTCATGGAGCGTAAAACAATGCGGGAACGGCTCTCGATCACCGGAATTTGGGACCGCATTCGCCACCCCCCCATCTTAAAAATCATCGGGCGGGCGATTACCCTGGAAGGCAGGGAACTTTTGCGCCTTAAAAAGGAATCCATGGATCTCTTCATTAATTTTGAAATGCAGGAATATTCAATCTTTACGTTTTCGAGGTATAAAGAGATTATCGCCAAAGGCGAATTGCAATTCCGGCATTTCCTGCCGCAAGTGCGCGAACTTTTTCTGCCCGGTAAATACGGCAAGCATGGCAAAGCAAAGAGCAAGAAAAAAAACATAAAAAACCAAATCCAAAATCAAACCAAATAAAGTTAAGTTGGGGGGAAACCCCGGAACGATATTTTTCTTTACGGCCTACACCGCAGCGTTTTTCTTTCATCTCTTTCGTCGTGAGACAAAACCGGTTTTCAAAACTTCCCCGGTTGAGTCCGAAACGAATACAGGTGAACTCATGGAACTGAATCTTTATGCATATATAATATTAGCGACTCTGGCCGCCCAGTTTGTTGTCAGTCTGGTTGCGAACCGCTTGAACATAAACTCGTTAAACGACCAATTGCCGTCCGAATTTGAGGGAATTTACGACGCCGAAAAGTACGCCCGCTCGCAGCAATACACGCGCGAAACAACCCGCTTTTCTTTGGTCGTGAGCCTGGTTGATTTAGCGGTGTTGTTGACCTTTTGGTTTGCCGGCGGTTTTCAGACCGCCGACGCCCTGGTGCGCTTGGCTGGTTTCGGCTCCATTGTGACCGGTCTGTTGTTTGTGGCCCTTTTATTGGCAGCCAACTCATTGATTCATTTGCCATTTTCCGTTTATTCCACTTTCGTTCTCGAAGAAAAATACGGATTCAACAAGACCACCTGGCGGACCTTTGTGACCGACCGGATCAAAGGCGCCATCTTGGGCGCTTTGATTGGCGCTCCGATCCTGGCGGCAATCCTCTGGTTTTTTGAAAGCGCCGGACCGTATGCCTGGGCCTATGCCTGGGCGACAATGACCGTGATCAGCATTGCACTCCAATACATTGCCCCCACCTGGATCATGCCTTTGTTTAACAAATTTGTTCCTTTGGAAGACGGCGAATTAAAAGAATCGATTATGAAGTATGCTTCATCCGTTGACTTTCCCCTGGCCGGTCTCTTTGTGATGGACGGCTCAAAACGCTCCACTAAATCAAACGCCTTTTTTACCGGGTTCGGCAAAAACAAAAGGATCGCCTTATTCGACACGCTCATTGAAAAGCACACAACCAAAGAGCTTGTCGCCGTTTTAGCGCATGAGATAGGGCACTACAAAAAAAAGCACATTCTCAAAGGCATGCTCATCAGCATTGTTCATACGGGCGCTTTGCTTTTTATGCTATCCATCTTTTTAAACCAACCGGGGCTTTATGCCGCTTTCGGAATGGAACACCAATCCATTTACGCCGGTCTGCTTTTTTTCTCTTTGCTTCTGGCTCCCGTTGAAACGGTATTATCGATCGGGATGAATTTACTCAGCAGGGCTCATGAATTTGAAGCCGACGCCTATGCGAAAGATACGACAGGGAGCGGCAAGGAACTCACCGGGGCTTTGAAAAAACTTTCGGTAGATAATTTATCGAACCTGACGCCACATCCTTTTTATGTTTTTATTCATTATTCGCACCCGCCGGTTTTAGAACGAATACGCGCTCTTTCGGCGTAACACTCGGTTTAAAACGCTACACCTCTCTTTTGCGAAAAGCCATATAGGTTAGCCAGAAAAGAAAGGCCAGCGATAACGCATAATGCACCAGTAGCAACGGGGGAGAAATCGGAGCGGGAGCGCCCTGCGAAACGGCATCAGCCCAAATCCGCAAGTGCTCAATGCGCGGTAAAAACAGATGCAAAACCAATCCGAAAAACGAAAAAATATCCAAATCGCTCAGGTTTAGATTCGTTAAATCTTGCATTGTAAAAAAGCGGTTGGCCAGAGACGAAAGCGCTAACAAGATCATGGTGGAAAGAAAAGCCATGATCCGGTTTAAGTAGAGCGAGAAAGCGATTCCCGCAATAATATAAACGGGGAACAAGCTGGACGTTATCAACAAGTGGCTTGTGATTTCAAGCGAAGGGCGCAGGGGACCGGTCTGTGTGTTAAAAAATAAAATAGCGGCGGCGATCGAAGCCAGATAATACCCCAGCACCATAAAAAAAGCCCCCAGGGTTCTCGCGGTAAGATACTCCAAACGGGATACGGGCAGGGAGAGCAGTTGCGGCAATACTTTAAAATCGATGTCACTGCGAACCGTGTTGATACCGATCAGGGCGGCTAAAAAGCTGCTCCAGATCGTGATGATTGAATAAAAAATAGCGAGCTTGGCTTCGGCGGGGTTTTGCGGTTCGCTGCCGTCGGGTTGAAAAAACGGCGCTTCAAATGAGAAATGGTTCATGAGATAATTTTCAATCACCAGGACAAAAAGAGTGAGAATTCCCATAGAGACGATAAGCCGGCTGCGGTACTCTTTGTGCAGCGTATTCATGGTAAGATGCCAGAGCGTTTTTAAATTTGTTGCATTCACGGTTTATCCTTGCTCCCGGCTTTTGAACTTCGCGTCGGACCTTTTGCGCTTTTTTTAGCGGCGGGTTTGGCGCTTGTCTTTGCGCCCGGTTTGGCTTTGGCGGGGGCTTTTTTTACGTCTTTTGACTCGGATTTCGCCGGCGTCTTTTTGGCCGCTTTTTTCGTTGTTACTGTGGTTGCCGTTTTGGCTGGCGCTTTCTTCTTCGTTTTAGCGCGCGCGGGGGAGGGCGGCGTTTGATGATTGCCGCTGTCGGACGGCTCTCCTGCCGTTGCCGGGGGTTCATGAGCCGATGATTCAATTAAATGAAAAAAGAAATCTTCCAGGCTCTCTTTCTTTTTAATTTCGCGCAGCGAGCCGACGGCAAGGCAGTTGCCCCGGTTCAGTATGACAAAACGATCGGCAAAGGTTTCCAGCTCGCGTAAAATATGAGACGAAAGGATAATGGTCTTTCCTTCATCTTTTAGTTGCAGTAAGATGGTTTCCAAAGCGCGCATGCCCATCGGGTCGAGCCCGCTAAACGGTTCGTCCAGAATCAGCACAGGCAGATCGCTTATGACGACATGCGCCAGGGCGGTTCTTTGCAATTGCCCCTTGGAAAGCGAGGAAGTTTTTCGTTGCGCCAGATCGAGAAGTTGAAACTTCTCAAGCGCCAGGGGGAGCTTCTCATGGATTGTCTGCCGGCTTAGCCCGTGCATGGAAGCGAAAAACTCTACGGTCTCTTCCACCGTGTAGTAAGGGTAAAACGTAAAAAGTTCGGGTAAAAAAACTGCCGACCTCCGGCTCTCTTTGCGGGCGCTGTCAATCCCGTTGATTCGGATCTGCCCCGAATCCAGCGAAGTTAAATTCAGGATCGATTTCATCAGGGTAGTCTTTCCGGCGCCGTTCGGCCCTAACAAGCAGTAGATGCTCCCTTTTTCAATTTCAAGAGAGACGTCATTGAGAGCCCTGGTTCTCCTGTAATTTTTAACCGCATTGCGGACTTCGACAATTGCCATGCCGTTTAAAGATCTGGGGTTCATTGGCGCGTCAACAACAATCGAAATTTTAAGCGAATTCGATACAGGCTTTCAGCTCTCTCTTTTTTGCTCGCGGCGCATTGGCGCCGCGCAAAACAAGCTAGCAAAGACTATACCGTTTCTAAAAACGAGTCGCGTTCAAACCGGGGAGCGTTTTTTAAGTACGCCGTTCGATCTTCAAATGATTCCCAGAAATTATTGGCTTGAATAACAAAATCATCGAAATGAATCATCGGGTCGGCGACCATCTCCATGAGATCCTTTGGCACTTTGCCGGTCTCCACAAGTTGAGCGCCCGCCTGAAAGCAAGCCTTTGCCACTTTTTCTTTTCTCAATCGATACGGAGGCATTGTTATCATTTCGGCGGCGGGCAGAAAAAACTCGCCCAGCAACCCCCCGCCGTTGTAAAGAACCCGGTGGTGGCTGTGCATGATTCTAAAAATAGCCGAGATGCCGTCAAAATTTTGATCCACTTGCGGAAACCCCCCGGCGCTAAACACAACCCAACCCTTTCCGAAGGCATGCTCGAATCGCTCGGGGTGAGAAACAATTCCCTGCTTGCGGGTCATGTAAGGTTGCAGGTTGGGGGTGATTCGGTCGAGAAAAGATTTCATCAACGCTGTGACCGAAAAAACATACAGAGGAGAAACAAACGCAACCAGATCGCATTCGGTTATTTTTTTCAAGAGCGAAGTCATTTCGTCTTTTTTCAGGCACTCTCCGGGAGTTTTTGTCCAGCACTGGTAACAAGCGTCGCAGCCGTTCAGGTCCAGATCCGAGAGTCTGACATATTCAATGCGGGCGCCTTTCGACCTGGCCCCTTCGCAAAAATGCGATGCCAGGAAAGAACTTTTACTAAGCGAATGGTTCCGGTACCCGCCGTCAATGACCAGGATGTTTTGAACCTCGCCCGGTTGCAAATTCCCGTACGTAAACTCGTTACCGGAAACAAAACGCGAAAAAAAATCGAACCTTCTTTTGCGTTTTGTTTTGCCCGGCTTATGCTCCGGCGCGAAGAGAGAAGACAAGCGATCGAGTATCTCGATTTCCCCTTCCACCTGGTATCGCTCTTCCTGTAAAGCTTTTTGCCCGGAGATGTGTCCATGCGCAATGTCGAGCCATAAACCGGAACCTGCCCGGACAATCGCGTCAGGCTGGGGGTGGAGCCCTTCCCGGTACGTACACTTTTGGTTGGCGACGCTTAAAAAAGCTTCCAGAGACTCATCGCCGGTTTGGTCGGGGGTCAAAATAAACTGGAGCGTAAAAGACATCCCCTTGGCTTTTTCTTTATTCAAGACAAATGGCATGTTTGAAATCATTTCGCGGTTATTGAGAAAAAGAAAACCGTTCCCGTTTTTCTTTGTCAAAAAGAGGGGCGCCCATTTTGCAAGCGCCCAGGTTGCCAGCGCCCCCGGGGCAAAAATAGCGGCGAGAGGAACCGCGAAAGAGAAAACGACTTGCATATTTTCATTTTCGGAGTAATGTGCCATGCTGAGAAAAAATGCCAACGCAAATAAAAGGGTCCAGACATGGGTAATCATCCGGTTTGTTTTTAAAAACGCCTGGCTTTCAATGATTGATTTTGAATAACCTTTTTCGGAATACCGGGCTATAAAGGGCTTTTTGCGAAAAAGCGGCGGAACCAGCGAAGCGCAAAACAGGCCGAAATACATGTAAGAATCAAGGTTTACAAGAAAGCTCTCGAATGAAAAAAAACCTGGCGGCCGGGTCAACCCCAGCCACTCTGCAGCACGGAAAATTCCACCGGGGATAACGGACGCCAAAAGCCAATAGACAAAATAATCCGGGTTGTTAAGTTTTTTCCCCCAAAGAAAATTCAGCCCTAATAAAATGCAAACCCCGAAAAAAATTGCCGGTACGCTTTGCAAACCGCTCATGCCGCCATTGAATTCATTAAATTCATTAAATTCATTAAATTCATTGAATTCATTGAATGCATTTAAGCCATTTAAACCGTTCAGCAAATGATCCCCGGCGGTTAAAATGACAAACGGCAACAATGAGTTGATGAAAAGAGCTATCTTTTTCATAATTGAATCTCCAGGGTTAGCGATTTTCCGTCATAGTAAAACTTTGCGTCTTCAAAAGAAGCCGGTCCTATCCAACCGGTGGCGTTATTGGAAAATGCATACGCTTCCAGAGGGATCCCCATAAAACGGTCAAGCTCCATGTTTTGGTTGGTATCGTAATAGAGAGCCACCATATACCAGCCTGGGGGCAGATCTTCGACGATGAGGCTCGCTTTGCCGTCTGCCGGTTTTACCTTAAATTCCCGAACGGCTGCGGCCCGGTCAAAATCAGCCTGGGTGGCAAAAAATCCCACCAAAACAAACCCTTCTTCGGAGGGGACATTGCCGATATTTAAAGTCACTTGCGAAAAAACCGGAAAGACCGAAGCAAGTGCGCTTAGAAACAAAGAAAAAAGCAAAATCCGCCGGCCGGCGTTTTGCATTCTTTGCAGTGCGTTGAATTTGTTCATACCCTATGAGTAGCATAGAACCGGGGGAATGTCAAACGAATGCAAATGAACGATACGGCAAAGAAACCACCGCTACGTAAAAAGAAAAAAACGGCGTCAGGAGATATGCAATTCCGATTTTAATTTAGAGGCAAAGGCGCGGCCAATGGTTACCTGGGTGTCGTCATCATCATTTAAGTGCGCCAGGTAGCTGCCCCCGGCGAGGTATTGCACCCGCGCGATTTTATCCAGGTTTACGCCGTACTTTTTATGAACGCGCATGAATTGTTGGGGGGGCAATCGTTCCAGCAGCTCTTTTAACAAATGGTCGCATTCGATTTCGTCATCTTTCGTATGAACCACCGTTTTCGCGCCGTTTGCGCTGAGGTAGGTGATCTCTTGCCATTGAACCATCCGGTATTCGCCGGCAGAGCGAAGAGATAAAATGGCCGTTTCCCGGTTGGGGTCCGGTTTTTCGTTTTGCGGTTTCGCCGGTTCCACGGCCTTTCCGATTTTCTTTTCCAGCTCGATAAAAGTGATACCCATGGCAATGACGCTTGCCGGGAGAGAGACCCTGGTAAAATAATCAAGCGGGCTAAGAAAAATATGAAAACCGGCCATGGGCTCAACCGCATACTTGATTAAAACAAAAGCCAGCGCGCTTGCCGCAAAAGCGACACACCCGCCATAAAGAACGGGAATAATCCGGGGTTTTAAAGAGGGCGGCTCATATGCGCGAAAAAAAAGTTCAACGCTGGTCCCGATGATTTGGGTGATGATTTGACAAACAAATAAAACAAAGAAAAAGGAATGGTAGTAATACGGTGATACAAAAAAAGCAATCACGGTTCCTAACGCAAAGTTGAACCCAATCATTTGCAGATACGACATAGACCAATTTCCGATATTTGTTGAAACCAGAAAGTAGAATTTACGCCGGATAAAATGAAACACCGGCAAAGTAGCAAAGAAACGATTTTCCGACGGTGTGAAAGATCGTTACAAAAAAATTTTGCTGTTTTGCCGTAATTAGCATAGCTTAAGAATAACAGGAAATACTGATATACGTGGTTTCCTTCGGGGAAACGATAAGGAGACAGAATGCTTGATTTCACCATAGCGAAAATGAACCATCATAGCTGGAAAAGAAAACTCTCGAAAGCGGTGAACGAAGATCAAACCATTGATGAAAAAGAGATGGTATCGGAAAGGGATTGTAAGCTGGGCAAATGGCTGTATGCCGAGGGATTGGAAAAATACCGGGATTTCCCGGATATCGGAACGCTCGAAAGACAACACGCAGAGCTGCATCGATTGACCTTCCAAATTCTGGAGCAAAAGAAGCAGGGAAAAATAGACGAAGCCCGCAGCTCTTTGCAGCTTCTCGGAACTCTGTCTGATGAGATTGTATCATTGCTCGATGGCTTGGAACGCAGTATAAAATTGCAAAACGCATAACCGTTATATACGGCAAACCGGTTGCGCTCAGCCATCGCTCGTCGTCCGTAACCGGAAAAGCCAGCCGTTAAATCCCGGCTGCATCATTGACGAAAGTGCCGCAAGTCCCAAAAGAGCGAAAAAACGGAAAAACGGGCGATTGTACCGGTAGTGAAACCGGTAGCCGCCCGAAAACCATACACAAAACAAAACCCTTTTCCGGACTCCTATTACCTGGGCGTAAAGCAATACGCCCAGGTTTGCTTTGCCATCATTGCAATTTGGGTTTTGCCTGGCGGTTATACAAACACCTCTTTCGCTTTCCCGTTCGCGGGTTCCGGGGCAGACGATAGGGGGGCAAGCAAATACAACCGCTTTATCCCTCGCTCTTTATTTTCTCATTCTCATCGTTTTAAAACACAAAAACCGGGTGGCGTAAAAAATACCCGCGAAAAAAACATAAGAAACGAAACCGCCGGCGGTGTCCGGGGCGGGGCATACCGGCAAGAGAGCTATTTTTTTCAAATGGTTTCGATTGCCCGCCATACCGGCAAACAAAAGGAAACGCAATCACACAGACCCGGTTTCAAACCAGACGAAAATTGGCCCGCAGAAAAAATAAAGAGCATCCAAACGCGGCAGCAAGCAGAGGTGGGCTGGTACCAAACCGGGCAGTTTGGCTTGCCTCTTTTTTCTTTTTCGTCGTACACGACTTGCGCCTCGTTTGGCGCCGGTTTTGAAGCCGGGATGTTGCAACGGGAAGTTGGCCGGGGTTTTCTTGTTTCGCGGGGGGGCTACTGGCCCGGTTTCGACGGGCTGCCAAGTTCGCGACCGGCTGGTTTTTCGCTGGGGGTGTTTTATGGCGCCGGCCAGGCGAACCGAAGTTCCGGCGGCAATTTTGATGGTAAAATTCAAACGCAAAACAAAGTGGAAGTGCGGGTTAGCCGCTACCGGTTCCCCCGTTTGTTCCCTCTTTTGCCGGGTCACTCGCAACAGCTTGAAGGTCAAAAAGAAGAGAGGGCGCCTGGCGTCGATGCGGCTTCGGCCCTTTCGGTTTCGTTTTGGCAGAATCTGAGGGCGGGCGCATTTGAGATGACAACGGGGCTTTTTTACCTTTCGGGGGGTTCTTTTGGCGCCCGATCCGATGCGTCACCTTTTGTTGAAGTTGCCGTTTTTACCAAGGGGATCTTTTCTCCCGGCGCTGCGAGCCCGTTTTGGAGCGGCTCTCTATTATTATTAAAAGACGGCGGCGGCTTTGCCAGGGCGCAACGGCTGGGTAAGTTCAAAGCCGGGTTTTTATATGTTTTTCCGTATTTGCCGTCTGAAACTTTAGAGCGCAAAACGAACGGCGGCAACGACGGCCCGGTGAACCCGTTTGCCTCGCGCGTTTATTGCGAGCATGCCTTGCACTTTTCCCTGAGCGAGGCGGGTAACGGTAAATCCCTTGACCGGTCTGAAGCGGACGCCCCTTTTTCAAACTCGTGGGATTGGCGAGCCTTCATACGGCCCGTTCTACCGCCGGGTCAAATGGCCCCGGGGCAGTTGGCTGCCGAGGAAATTTTTATCCGGGGTTTTCAACCTGCCGGTAATTTCAGGTTCTATCTCTCATTTCGATTGCTGAACGATATTTCTTTGGGGCCGGGACGGGCAGGGGCGGCTTCGGATGATTCGGGCTCCCCGGACTGGTTTGACGCCGGCCCGAAAAAAACGGATAAGCCAAATGAATGGAGCGGTTGGAACGGGTTGCTTTTTTATGGCAACGGCAATGGCGACCCTTCATCCGGTTTGAAGCCAAGGTTAGGTCTCTACCGCTCATTCGTTTTAGCGGGTGAAGGAAAAGCGCCGGTTTTGTGGCATTGGACCCTGGGGGCTGGGCTTGGCGGCCAAAACGGGAGCGCGGCTTTTGCTCTGTTTGGCATGAAACAAACGGGCGAAAACGCCGGGGATTCCCCGGCCCCGAGTTATGCAGTTGATCCGCTATTTTTCCCCACGGGGTTTGCGGGGGCTCATTTCACCGAAAACGCTACGGTCTCTTCGCATGAGTTAACCGGCTTTGAGCTCTTGGCACGCGGGCGCGGTCTGGAAGCGGCCTTTATCGGGTGGCTCTCTTTTTCCGCCTATGGAGACGCCAACCGGTTTGCCCGCCTGCGGCTTTTTTACTCGGCCAGTTTTTAACCCGGCGTTGGATGCAGGGTTTATGCCGGGCGAGAAAAAGGTTTAAAACTTATTTTACAAATTGAGTCTGCTGTCATCTCATACCGGAGTTTCAGGTGAAATAAAAAATAGATTATGTTGCAAGAAGAATTAAACAAACTTGAGTTAGAGCAGTTAAAACGAATAGCCGATATCTGGGGGCTTGAAAAAATACCCGGCGAAAAAAAAGGCTTAATCAATACCCTGATGCGGTTTTCTGTCGATGAATATTACCTTAAGGGCGTTCTCGAAAAGCTTACCCCGCTTCAAGTTTCGATCTATGCAATTATGATCGAGAGCAAGTCCATTTTAACCTTAGGTGAAATCTCGCGTAAAATCAAGATTTTGCCGATCAATGTAGAAAAGGAACTTGCCGTCTTAAAACATTTGATGCTGGTTTACCAGAGAAAAAACCGCGAACGCATCACCAGCAATCTGGACAAATATTATCCCTTTGAAGAAATACGTAAAATCGTCTCTGTCGACCATAACGAAGAGGGCGAAAAAATCAAGTTTTCAATACAAAAACATATTGAAACCAACAATCCCGATGACCTGGACGACAAGTATGTAAAAATACTGGAGACGGCCGCCGGCTCTCGCGATGCAAAAAAAATGGCAAAGATTAGCTGTACCGAAGAGACGCTAAACGCTGTCATTGAACAAATGAGCGAAGGTGAGCTTTTCCTTTTAGATGAAGCGTTTACCAACGGCGGTATTCTTGAGATCAACGCCGCCCGCATCATCATGGATGAGAAAAAACTGCCTACGGAAAAAACCATCCGCAGATTGCACGATTTTCAAATGCTGAAAGATATCTACTACATTGACGATCGTTTTGTTCGTATTTTAGTGATTCCCCTTGAGCTTTTTGACCACCTCCGGCAATTCCCCGTATTTCCGAAGCTGGCCGGCATCAAAGAACTGCAGCAAAAAGAAATTTGCAACGAAATGGACTTTGTTCTCAACGTGAAAAAGTTGTTGCTCTTTATATCAAACAAAGGTCTGACGCTGGCCCAGTCCGAAAAAATAAAGCAAGCCGACATTAAAAAAAGCGAAGAATCGTTGATTGAGATGGACATGCGTCTGTTCCCCGAAAAAAGCCAGGTACACCTGATTGAAATTATTTTACCTTTTTTAAAGTTGTTTAATTTAGTCGATCAACGCGGCGAAGACATTATTTTGCTCGAAGACTATGAAGAGTACCTGAAAAAAGATCCGCTGGATGGCACGCGTGAAATTATCGCCGCAACGGCCGAGGCGGCTGAAAAAAGGATGGTGGGCAACGAAGTCTTTTTGCCAATTGATATTCCTTTTTTCCAGCAATACATTCTGGATAAGTGCGTCGATATCATCAAAGAATCGGGCTCCATTTATGTAAAAGTCATCATTGCTCAGTTTATCCGGGAATGGGTTGTTCTATCGCCCGGGTTTCATGTGCGGAATTTTAAAAACATGTACGTGGAAAAGCGGACGGCGGTGGTTTCGGCGCTTGTCTATATGCATCTCTTTGGCCTGCTTGAAGTGGAATACCCCAAACGAATGATTCGCTTTTCGGCGTTAGGCCGCCATTACTTTTTCGGCGAAGATTTAAATATGGAAGATAAACCCGGCGGGGTGATCGTTAACCCGGATGCGTCGATTGTCGTTATGCCGGATATGCTTTCAGTCTACGGGTTGCATATTCTCAAGACCTTTGCCGAGCTGAAAGATTACGATAAGGTATATAACTTTCAAATTACAAAAGAGTCGCTGCAAGAAGGGATGCTTTTAGGGAACAATGTCGAGTTTTTCATTGAGTTTTTAAACACTGTCTCAAAAAACCGGGTGCCGCAAAACTTGTTATTCTTAATCTCCGACTGGAGCGAAGAGCTGCCCATTGTGTCCATTGAAGAGAACGTTGTTTTACTGGAAACGGGCAACGAGAAACTAATGGAGCTGCTCATCGGGCAAATTAAAGGCAAGAAAATTGTCAAGAAAGAACTTTCGCCCACGGCAATCATTGTGCATAAAAACCGTATCCAGGAAGTCATGGAAGTGGCCGAAAAACTGGAGATGATTGTCAAACTCATTCGTTAACCCGTCCTGCGGCCGCTTTGCCGCCGGCTTCTCTTTTCTACTTTCAACAGCCCGGAGTCAGGGCCGGTTTTGCCGGCCTTGATAAAAAGCCATGTTGCGGCGCTTCGCTTACAAATCTAATTGACATAAGCAAAATAGAATAGATTTGGTATAATTGCTGTCATCAGATACCAGTGCCAACCAAGGTGATACGCCAAATTAACCGGCATTCAAAATGGTTAACGGGGAGTATTCTACCTATATTATTTTTAGGTTATGTGCGTTTAATCTCTTTTTTTTGTAAAAAATGGAATGGAACATAGGGAAATTGCTCGTCAAAGGATATTAGAAAAAGTGAATAAAGTTGTGTGGAAGTAAACATGGAAACCGGAAATTTGCAATCAATTGATTTTAAAAGTATGGACCTTCCTTTTCAGCCTCATGTTCTAAGCGCCATTTTAAACCTGCAAAACGACAGCATGATGAATTTTCATGACCTGGAAAACCTGATCAAAAGCGACCAGAACCTGACAACGCTCATGCTGAAAATCGCCAACTCTTCGTTTTATTACCGCGGGAATGAAGTAAAAACGTTAAAGCAAGCTATTGGAATGATCGGCTTTCAGACCGTGATCTCTTTTGCCATGACCGCCTCTTTAAAAAACGCATTTGAGGCCGCCAACTATTCCCGCTTTAAAAACCTGGTCTGGAAACACTCCATTGTCACAGGAGTCATTGCGCGCAGTATTGCCGAAAAACTGAAACGAAAAGAGCTTCAGGAAGAAGCGTTTATTGGCGGAACCCTACACGATATCGGAAAAGTGATCTTAAATAATCTTGATCGAAAAATGTTCATTGACGTCATTGATGAAGTCACATCGCAAAATATTTCGTTCAGGCGGGCCGAACTCAAACGTTTCGGGTATGATCATAACGAAGTGGGTATGTTGTGCATTGAAAACTGGAAACTGCCCGGCATCTACAAAACCATTGCCGGCCACCATTGGGACCCGCAGGCGGCAACCGCCTTTCCGATGGAAGATGACGTAAAAATGTTGCTGCATATTGTCTCTTATGGCCACCTGTTATCGAAGAAATACGGCTATGGTATTTTATTAGACGAAGAACTTGAGCAAGAAGATTATCTGATGTCATTTCTTGAAATAAGCCAGGCTGACAAAACGTACTATGAAGACGAGTACCGGGAAGTCATCAAGAAAGATCCGTTCTATCAGTTTTTTGCGGCGTTTGTGTAAAGGGTATCATGGAACCAAAACCTGAAAACCGCCACTTTGAAATTGACCGCAAGAAAATCGAGTTTGAATATATTGCGTACGACCTATACTCGGGCATACAGGATTATATCCAAAACAAAATCAGGCAAATATCCGGCGAGTTGGGGCGGCCGGCTCTCGCTTCGCCCCTCATTACCATTATTTATGAACTGGCCACGAACGGCTTAAAGGCGATTTATAAGCAGGCGTTTTATACGTACGCTATCCATGAGGTCGGTTTCGGAGACGTCCCGTATGAGGTTTGGCTCAACATTTTTCGCAATGAAATGGCGACCAACCGCGCCGAGAACTTTGCTCATGTTTGCCGCTCCAACAACCTTTCGCTTCGAATTTCCGCCCATCTGGTGGATAGTTACCTCAGGTTTGAGGTCGTCAATGACGGCATTGCAACCGATATCGAGCGCAGGCGTATCCAAAGTTTGTATGAAAGGGCGAAAAAAGAAGATAACTTTGAGAGCATGCTTGACGACGAGGCTGATTCAAAATACCGGGAAGAGACCGGCATGGGAATCCCCTTGATTATTTTAACTCTCAAAGGCCTGGGGATAGACCTGAAAAATTTTCGCATTATTTTAAAAGATGGCCGGACAGTCGCCAGGGTGGATATCCCGCTGAATATCTTTTTTGGCAGCCAGAGCGAAAAGATCGTCATGCATGAGGATGAAGTTGACGTGAAAAATTTTCTCTGGGATTTGTATAAAACGCTGAATTATTCTCATATCTCATTTAGCGAAGACGGTCTGGTTCGTGAAATTTCGGGACCGATTCTCAATATGCTCGATATCCCGGAAGACGAGGCGTCGCTTTTCCCTTCGTCAATCAAAGCGAAATTTTTTGAAGATATCTTTATCGGCCCGTTTAGCGTGCGGATAATGAACCGGTTTGAAAACTACCGGATCAACATCTCAAACCGCGACGGGTCGCACGATTGGTTGTTCAATGTGAGCGGTGTGCGTTCGCCGGATAATCTTGTCCGGACACTCTGGCAGCCGGTCAACATCGGGGTCGAAGGGGGCAAGCTGAGCGAAGGTTCGATGCTGGAAAGCCTCCATGTGCAAAAAATGATATCGCCTTATATTCCGAAGATGATTTTAGACAAAGCGCATGAAAGCGTGCGCAAGGGGTTGCAGACATTGCCGAATGAGTCAAAGGATGTGACGATCTTGTTTGCCGATCTCATCGGTTTTACCCAAAAAAGCCAATCATTGCCCCACAATCAGGTTCTCGACCTGTTGAATCTTGTGCTGGAGGTTGCCGTTCGTTCCATTGAAAAAAATTCGGGCTACATTGACAAGTTTATTGGCGACGGTATCATGACAATTTTTCTGGAGCCTCTCTCTGCGGTGGTCGCCGCCATGGAAATTCAAAACAACCTGTTTCAACTCAACATGTTTCGCGAAGCGGGCGGGGCCGACCCCATTGAAATGAGAATTGGCATCAACTCCGGGACAGTCATTCTAGGTTCCATTGGCACAAAAAAACGGATGGACTGGACGGCGTTAGGCGATGTCGTCAATACCGCTTCCCGCCTGGAAAAGCTGGGCCGCCGCAATTCGGTTCTCGTTAGCCGTTCCACCTATGATCGCGTACGCGACCACGTAGAAGTGGAAGACAGTTTTCATAAGAAAATCAGGGGCAAAGACAAAGAAGAAGAGCTCTTTTTCATTCGCTCCGTTTCATTTCTGTCCGGGGAACGGAAAGCCAGGCTGGAACTCAACACCGCCCTGGAAGAAATCGGCGTCACGACCGGTTAAGAGTTTATTTTTAATGTTTTCTTGACGATATGTTTTTCGTTTCTTTACTGTCCATTCATTCACTACGCTGCCATGGCTCAACTGGTAGAGCAGCTGACTTGTAATCAGCAGGTTGGGGGTTCAAGTCCCTCTGGCAGCTAATGAACTGGGCAGGTTCCCGAGCGGTCAAAGGGGCCAGACTGTAAATCTGTTGGCTTAGCCTACGAAGGTTCGAATCCTTCCCTGCCCAAAATATGGACTCTCATAAAGAAGAGCTCCAACACCTCTTGATCGGCGGTCATTTCTCGGAAGCCAGGGAAATCGCGGAACATTGGTTGAAATCATTTTCGCTGGACGAAAAAAATTCCGCCGTTTACCAAAAAGCACAAGAAGCGTATCTCTATGCGCGTTTTTTTCTGCACCGCCAGGACAGGGTGCAGAGTTTGCCCAAAGGAGAAACGCGAGCCAGAACCTACCTGCAGTTTTTGCAGGAACTGGAGGCGTTGCGAAAAGAAAACGGGTTTGATTCCGGGAAAAGCGGGTTTTGGAAAAGCTTGCGCAAGTATATTCACCTGCAAATTGCCGAAGGGTTTGCGCGGGCGTTTGCCGGGCAAAAATCGTATAACCTCAACGATGCGGAAATCATTCAACTGGGCGTCTCTTTGCTCATTCTCGAGCGCTGGGGCTCGGCTCTTGACGCTTTGACGTTTCTTCAGCGATTGCAGCCGGCAAACTGGCTGGTCAGCTACCTGGTTGCCGCCGCCTCTTTCCACCAAAACCGCGAACGCGAATTTTCAACCAATATGAGAGACGCGCTTTTTTACAAACCCGAAATTCTCGAAGAGTACGATGAATTTCTGCCCCCCGGTCTGTTCCGCAAGCTTTGGACCAACCCGCACAGTAAGGAAGAAGAAAAGCAAACCCCCAGGGAATACGCCCTGTTGCTTGAAATTAACGGCTTGTACCGCTTTAAACGAACTATTCAGAAAAACGAATTGAAACAATTGGAAGAAGAGTTTGAGCAGGAATACCAGACCTACCGTTCCAACGGAGTATACCCTGCCGATATGCTCCCGCACTTGTTACACCGTCTTTGCTGGCTCACCTACAGTTATAAAACGGCCGGGAACTATGAAAAGTTTGAAGAGTACCGCAATATCATGATGAATTTAAGCCCCGATTCGTGGGAAACGTTCCAGGCAAAAAACCTCGCCGAATAGGCCGTAAACCCGGTTGCAATCAATATAATCGTTGCCCTCTGACCCAGCGGTTCCAATCTTGCTTATGGGTTTTTTCCAGCGCATCGGAGACGCCATCATTGGGTTACTTGAAACCATTGGCGCTTTTACCATATTTGCCGGGCAGACGATCCGGTGGATTTTTGCGCGTCCGTTTGATGTGCGGGGTCTGATTTTTCAAATGAACGAGGTTGGCGTTCGCTCGATTCCTATTGGGGTGGTCTCTTCGTTTTTTATCGGCATGGTGATGGCTTTGCAAACCGCCGGCCCGCTTGAAAAATACATACAAGGAATCGCGAGTTTCCTCGGCGGGGGGATTGCCCTGGGTATGGTCCGCGAGCTGGCCCCGGTGATCACAAGCGTTTTGCTGGCCGGCCGTGTCGGTTCGGCCATGGCAGCCGAGGTGGGCACGATGAAAGTAACCGAACAAATAGACGCCCTCGTGACATTGGCGACCAACCCGATTCACTATCTGGCTGTGCCCCGTTTTCTCGCTTCGGTGATTACGATTCCCATGGTCGTAACTTTGTCGATTGTTGTGGGAACTGCCGGGGGAGCCATGATCTCTTTGATGGTTTTTGACATTCCCTTGAACATATATGTCGATAATGCGCGCAGTTTTGTCGATGTCAGCGATGTGATTTCGGGCGTTTCCAAGAGCTATTTTTTCGGGGCGGAGATTGCCCTGGTCTCATGCTTTACCGGTTTCCGCGCCAGGGGCGGAGCCAAAGGGGTGGGCGAAGCGACCATCTCGGCGGTGGTGATCTCATTGATGATGATCATCGTCAGCGATTATTTTATTACCTATATTTTACAGCTATTCGGCTATTGATTTATTGAAATTGGCGTTGCAGCGTGATAGAAAACGAAACAATACAACCGGACGAACCGGACCACCACGACCAACCCGAACGAAAACCCAGGATAAAAATCGAGTCTTTGAGCAAATCGTTTGGCGGCCGGCCTATCTTGCGCGATGTCAACCTTGAAATTTACCCCGGTGAAATTGTCTATGTGATTGGCAAATCGGGGGCGGGTAAATCGGTATTGCTCAAGCACTTGATCGGGCTTTTGGCGCCCGATTCGGGGCATATTCTTTTTGACGGGGTCGATATCTATTCCCAAAGCCCGGAAGAGGTGGCGGAGTTCCGGAAAACGACGGGCGTTTTGTTTCAAATGGCGGCCCTGTTTGACTCGCTTAGTGTGTTCGATAACGTCGCTTTTGCGTTAAAGCGCTTTACAAAACTGCCCGACGAAGAGATACAGAGGTTGACTTTGGAAAAACTGGCGTTGGTCGGTTTGAGCGGGGTAGAAAATTATAACCCGGCGTCTCTTTCCATTGGAATGCAAAAACGGGTCGGGTTGGCCCGCGCCATTGCCATGAGCCCGCAAATTGTATTTTGCGACGAACCGACGACCGGCGTTGACCCTTTGATCGGGGCCGCCGTGGATGATTTGATTGTGAAACTCAACCGCGAGCTGGGGGTTACCGTGATGGTCATTTCGCATGACATGGAGTCGGTCTTCCGGACAGCACACCGTGTGGCGATGCTGTTTGAGGGGCGCCCCCATTTTGTGGGAACGCCGCAAGAGCTGAAAGAGTCGGACGATCCGGTCATTCGCCAGTTTGTCGAAGGCCGGGCTGAGGGGCCAATACCCATATTGTAGGCATATTATAAATAGAAAGGATTCAATGAGGTTAGGATGGAAGATACAAAGAAAATAGCGGTCAAGGTTGGACTGTTCGTGGTCATTACATCATTGGTCCTCGGTTTTTTAATTATTTTTCTTTCGCGCTGGCAGATGCAAAAAGCGGGTTTTACCATCGACATCAAATTCGGTTTTTTAAATAACCTGGGAGTGAATTCACCGGTAAAAATTGCCGGGGGGATCCCGGTGGGTTATGTCAAAGATATCTACCAGGAAGAACTTGAAACCTATGTTCGCGTCTATTTATACAAAGATCTGGAAAACAGAATACCGAAACGCCCCGAGACCGTTTTTTCCATTTTCAGTTCCAGCTTAATGGGGGAAAAGTATATCAATATTGATATCCCCGAACCGCAAGAAGGCGACGAATTTTTACAGGAAGGCGATATGTGGATTGGCATTGATCCGCCCTCAATCGATCATATGATGCTGGCCTTCTCAAGCTGGTTTGACGGGAAAAGCGGCGGCCAGGTTCTTGCGGAAATCATGCAAGAGACCGGCCAGTTCATTGGCAACCTCAATGCCATTGCCGCGGAAAACAGAAATGACATTCGCATGACCGTTCGCCAGGCCAGAGAATCTTTCACGACGTTAGCCGAACAGTTGGATGTTTTGATGGCGAAGCTGACGATTCTTTCTTCTAACTTTACCGATATTTCAACGCGGAACAAGCAAGACATTGAAGTCATGTTAAAAAACCTGGCGCAAATTACGCGCGACATGAACCTCATTACGCAGCGCATTAACTCGGGCCGGGGGAGCGTCGGTAAGTTTGTTTCCGATGAAGAACTTTACCAAAATGCCAATGAAGCGATCGTTAACGCCAAAGAGCTTTTTCAAATGGTGAAAGAGAAGCCCTGGCTCCTGATTTACAAAGAGTAGAGCGGCTGAATTGCCGCTTGTTTCTTAATCATCGTAGAGTTTTTTGTAGAGCTCTTCCTGGTCGGATTTACTCATGTGAGTTTCTTTAGGCGAACGATTCGCGCCAAGCTTAATCAGCCTCTTCTTAATAAAAAGGGCGACAACGCCCCCGATCAGCAAGGCAGCCAAAAGGATCATGATTTCCGGGTGGCGGTCGCGGGGGTAAGAACGGTATTTTTCGCCATAACCTGCGCGAAAGTGCTCAATGAGATCGCCATATTCTTTTTTACGCGCGCGGGTAAACGCCTCGTCGGTATCGACAATGTCGCCAAAACCGTTAATAAAGCCGGAAATAATATACTCGTCGCTTTTACCCGCAAGAAGCATTTCATCGATAGCCGAGCGCATAGCCCAGGCTACGCAAACGGTATGATTGCAGTGGTCAAGAACCATGCCGCAGCCGCAACCGCACATCAGCTCTTGCGATATTTTTTTAAATCGTTCGGCAAGCGCCGGGTCTTTGATGTCGGTATGAGTCGATTGAGGAAACAGAGGGGCGGTGACTAAAAGCGCCAGTAAAACGGCCCGCATGCGAAATGGACTGGAAAAAACTCTCATACGTTTGCTGGATGGCAATTGCATACCCTGTAAAGCTTTTTATATGGCCAAAGATTCGCTCAAACGTTCAAACAGTTGGCGCCGTTTTCAAAAACAGGGATCGGATGAATTGGTTGACGAAGGCAAGATCATTTGTAATTGTGTTTCGATTTCAAATGCGGAAAACAGGAGAACGTAAGCCCGTCCGGTTTGCTCTCAATTGTTTTTACTGCGCGGCGGGGGAACAAAACTCCCATAAAAGAAAATGTATCATTGGTTCATAAGCGAATCATAAGTAAAAGGGGATAACATGGAAATAGGGATCACGGAACGTCTTGTTTTTCTGGCATTTGCCGCCGGTTGCGCCGGTTTTGCCTATGTCACTTTAACCAAGAGGTGGCGTTGGGCCAGGCTTGGGCAGCCTTTTGATCCGCATACGGAGCCGGGCGAACGGCGGCGGTCTGTCTGGGTAAACGTTATTTTACAAAAAAAACTCATGAAGAATCCGTTGCGCGGTTTTTTTCATATTTTAGTATTTTTCGGATTTCTTGTCTATGTGTTGCATACCGGCAGCCAGTTCCTGGGCGCCTTGCTGGGCGATTATTTTTTTTACCTGCCGTCGTTTGCGGGTTTGGCGGTTCATGGCATTTACGATACTCTTCTAGATTTATTTACGGTTTTGGTGCTTGCCGGTCTTCTTTTTTTCTTACTGCGGCGATACCTGTTCCGGGCGCCGGAACTCGACCGCCCGTCACTGCCCAGCCTGATTGTCATCGGAATGATCTCAGCATTAATGGTCTTTACCTTGATGGAATCCCCGTCGCGAACCTTGCTGCAAGGCGGGCATACCGGCAGCTTGCTGCGCCCCCTTTTTATGAGCGCCTTTGAAGAGATGAGCCGCGAAGAGTGGCGTTCTTTTTTTCTGTTGGGATGGTGGGGCCATGTCATTGTAATTTTACTTTTTATGCTCTATGTGCCCGTTTCAAAACACGCCCACCTTTTCTGGGCGCCGGTTAATTTCTGGTTTTTTTCCAAAGAACCCAGGGGAAAAATGCCCGATCTTGACGTCGAAAACGCCAGTTACTGGGGGGCCGCTTCGGCCCATGAATTTAGCTGGAAAAATCACCTGGATACGCTTTCATGCATTGAGTGCGGGCGTTGCCAGCTGGCTTGCCCCGCTTCGCGCACCGGCAAAGCGCTTTCGCCCAAAACAATCATGATGAGCATGAAAAAGGGGTTTCTCGAAAAAATGCCCGCCATTGAAAAAACATTAGGCGAAGAGGGCGGCGGCGCTAAAATATCGGAAGAAGGACAAGCCCGTTATCTTGACGAATATATTACGAGAGATGAAATCTGGGCTTGCACTTCGTGCTACGCCTGCGCCGAGACCTGCCCGGTTGGCAACAACCCGATGGAGCCTGTTTTGCAAATGAGACGCTCTGCGGTCTTAAACGAAGGGGCCATGCCCGCCCAACTGCAAGGGGCGCTGACCAATATGGAAAACCAGTCCAACCCCTGGGGGATTTCATCCGATGAGCGGGAAAAATGGACCGAAGGTCTCTCTGTGAAAACCATGAGACAATGGAAAGAAGAGGGGGGCTCGCCCGAATATCTGTACTGGGTCGGTTGCGCGGGGGCTTTTGACGATCGCAATAAAAAAATAGCGCAAACATTAGTTGAATTGCTGAATCAAGCCGGGGTTACCTTTGGCATTTTAGGCATAGAAGAAAACTGCACCGGCGATTCGGCCCGGCGCGCAGGCAACGAATACCTGTACCAGACATTAGCTCAAACCAATATAGAACTTTTGAACGGCTATGGCGTAACGAAAATCGTTACCGCCTGCCCGCACTGTCTCAATACCCTTCAAAACGAATACCCGGTTTTCGGGGGGCAATACGAGGTGACGCACCATTCTCAATTGATTGCCGATTTGATCCGCGAAGGGAAGCTGAAGGTGGAAGGGGATACCCAAAGCCTGATGACGGTGCACGACTCCTGTTACCTGGGGCGCTATAACGGCATTTATGACGCGCCGCGCCAGGCTCTTCAAGCGGCGGGTTCTTTGAAAGAAACGGAAGAAAACCGTGAAAATTCCATGTGCTGCGGCGCCGGCGGCGCTCAAATGTGGATGGAAGAGATGGGCGACGAAAGAGTCAACATCCAAAGAACAGGTGCATTGTGCAACACCGGGGCTTCGGTGATTGCAACCGGGTGTCCTTTTTGCCTGACCATGATTTCGGACGGCATTAAATCGTTAGATAAAGCCGGCGATGTCAAGGCGATGGACGTTGCCGAAGTGGTTGCCAATCGCCTGGCAAAATAACACAAGGTTCCCATTTCCAGATAAATAAAATACAATGGAGGAAAACATGTCAAAAATAGATAAAACTGCAATTGTGCATGAAAGCGCAACATTAGGCAAAGGGGTTGAAATCGGACCCTTCTCTCTGATTGGCCCGGACGTCACGGTTGGCGAAAATACAACCATTGGCCCTTACGTTCAATTGAAAGGCCCTTTGACCATCGGAAAAAGCAACCGGATTTTTCACGGCGCCTGCCTGGGCGAGATCGGTCAGGACATGCATTTTAATAATCCCGAAGCCAGGATTGAAATTGGCGACGATAATATTATCCGCGAATATGTGACAATCCATCAGCCTGCGGTGAAAGGCAATGTCACCCGCGTGGGCAACCGCAATTTTCTCATGTGCCATGTTCATCTTGGCCACGATGTTGTAATTGGCGATAACTGTATTTTAACGCCGTCCGTTGCCGTTGGCGGGCATGTAACTCTTGAAAACAATGTTTATATCGGAGGCCTCTCCGCCATTCATCAGTTTGTACGGATCGGGCAATATTCCATTATCGGGGGCGTGGCCGCCGTTTTGAGGGATGTGCCGCCCTACAGTATGTTCACCGGTTCGCCCGACGCCATTTCGGGAATTAACCTAGTGGGTCTTCGCCGCGCCAAGTTTTCATCGGATAAGATACAACTGATTAAAAATATCTATAAAATTGTCTACATGCGGGCGACTTCACCCGCAAAGGCAATTGAAACGCTCGAAACCGATTTGTTGCCAAAGTACGGTGAAGGCAGCGAAGAGAACGCAATTGTCAGAAACTATATCGCTTTTCTAAAAAGCTCCGACCGCGGCATTTCTTCGCGCCACGCCAATTAAATTGTATCAGTCTTCGAGAAGATCGTTCAGGGAAGAGATCAACGCGTCAATGGGAATGCCATAGGCGGAGCAAACTTGACCCAGCGTTTCGACCTGGTTGATGCCGCAATGCGAGCAACCGCCCAAATGGTAAGATGCCAGAACCAAACCCGCTTCGGGGTGGGTGTCCATCGCCTGGCGAATTGTCATGTCCGGGGTAAATTGCTCTTTGATGTTGTTGGGTGTCGTTTCCTGTGTTGTATTCGGCACACGTATCTCCTTGGACCTATCGATTGAAATAGGATTGATTATAATAATATGGGCAAATCAGCGGGTTTTGACCAAAAAAGTTATTTGAAACATCAAAAAGAGGGCATGTCCCTTCAAGCAAAAAACCGCCCAAAAGAAACATTTCCGATTGACATTGCGAAAGTCACTACCGAGAGTCGCGCATGAAAAACGATTATCAAGAAGAACCGATCGGCAGTTCCCGGCGCGGCGTGATTGAATATCTGGACGAGGCCATCCGCAAGCATGTGGTACGGGCGTTATTTGAAATTGATGTCACCGACATACGCGCTGCGCTAAGGCGTTACCGGAAAGAGAATCGAAAACCGTTGTCGCTGAATTCATATTTAATCTACCTTTATGCGCAAGCGATTGACGCCACCCCCGGGCTGCAAAAATACCGGTTGGGCGCCCGTAAAATGATCACTTTTAACGAAGTCGATATGGCGGTTCTTGTCGAGCAAAAATCGGAAAAAGGGACATACCCCGCCACGCATATCATGCGCTCAGCCAACCGAAAAACGTTATACGAGATTGAAGAAGAAATTCAGGAAGCCAGAAAAATAAAAGACGGCGATCAAGGCTCAGGCAGTTGGAAAAACCCGCGGCGGTTGTATGAAGCGATGCCTTCTTGTTTCCGCCGGTTGGTCCTGGCTTACATCATGCGGTACCAACCCCATTTGCGCAAAAAAATATTCGGTTCGGTCGGTTTTAGTTCGGTTAGTATGTTCGGAACTTCGGGCATCGCCTGGGGCGTTCCTATCACGTCTCATGTCATTAATCTGGTCATTGGGGGAATCGGGCAAAAGCTTGAACTGGCGGGGGGAAAACCCGTCTATCGCGATATCCTGGGCATTACTTTGACGATGGATCATGATTTTGTCGACGGAGCTCCCGCGGCTCGTTTTATCCGCCGGTTTCAGAAAATGGCGGCCTCGCTGTACGGTCTTTCGTAGCCGGTATCCGGCTTGCGTATAATAGGGCCCTATATACCCGCCCTCTGCCGCCTCCGCCTCCGGGGGAAATCCAAAGAAAAACCTTTGGCATACCCAAAAGGTTTTTTACTTTGAATCGTAGATAAATCAAAGATTTTTCGGGGTTTTCCGTTTTTTTCTGATACAATCGTTTTTTATCCGGCGCTAACCGGCATATTGCTACGGATAATCTTGTCTGGTAGGGCGGATTGTCATATCGCTGATGTGCACATGAGGCTCTTGCGTGACGATAAAATAAATGCCATTGGCGACCTGCTCAGGATATAACAGCGGACCATATCGCTCATCGAAACTGCCAATTAAATCTTTACCGTAACCGGCCCTTTCCTGAAAACCGGTTACGACCAGGCCGGGTTCAACGAGAGAAACGCGAATACCCTTTGGGGCAAGTTCGCGTCTTAAACCCTCCGCAAGCGAATGCAAAGCAAATTTAGTGGAACCGTAAACATAACTAAACGGAGATACGTTTCGTCCTGAAACCGATCCAATGATCGCGATATCCGCCGCATGCCTGGGGTATTGGCCGGCGATCAAGGTTTCAAAAACATTGGCAGCTTTTTTCAGTAAAATCACGCTACCCGTAATATTGGTTTGGATCATTTTTTCAAACTCGCATACGTTTACGTCTTTTAGAGAGCCGCCCAGACCAAAGCCGGCATTGGCGACTACGAGGTTCGGAAAATTACCGAATTTTTCTTTAGCAGTCCGGAATAATTCTTCTATCGTATTTTCATCCGAAACATCCCCCGGAATGCCAATAAAGCCGGGGCCTAATTCGCTTTCCAGCTGTTTCAATTTATCCTGATTTCTGCCGTTGCCGGCCACAGCAAAACCGGACGCAATAAATTTACGCACGGTAGCTTCCCCTATGCCAGAGGTGGAACCGGTTACAACGCAAATACGAGAGTAATTGTTTTTCATAACGTTCAATTGTTCATATTGCGACTGCCAATCAATAAGAATATGAATGTCTATGAGTTTGCTTCATTCTTTTTCAAATCCGCTTTTCGATGGCAGAAAAATAAAAAACTGACATAAACGCCTAATAGTCCTGTTTGAAACCAGAACGGATAAACCGATATTGTTTCATCAATTGCCGTAAAATCCACGTTATAGTTAATATTCATTAACCCCAGCACGGCTAAAAAGGTTGCAATTAATAACGGCTTGATAATTTGGTAATAATTGGCCGCAGTATAGTAAAATATGGACCACCCAAAAACAAGAAAAGATATAATCTTGTCTTGGTATTCGTATGATGAAACATTATAGTAAATATACAACCCCGGAATCTTTACACCAAAGAAGTGAACGACGGCTATGCATGCAAAATAAATAGCCCCTATTATTAATGAAATTCTCAATACGTTGTCGTACCTGTTTTTGGCCATGATGTTATTCAAGTATCTATAAATTTACGCCTGCATGATCAACAACTTTTTTGTTGTAATGTTCCCGAGATTTTCTGCCGGTCGAGAACTCATGCGTTCTTGACATTTCTTCAATACGGCCGCTGGCGCCAAGCCTTCGCTCGCCCGTGTGTCATTCAGAGCCGCTGTTCGATCATAATTCAAAAGGGGGCAAGTCTGCCCCCC
>JBNLDQ010000025.1:0-2958 GCA_050304475.1 Turneriellaceae bacterium
CTCTTTTGCCTTTTGGCTGACGGCCAGATTCTTGTGGTACTCTTTCTTTTCGACTTTTTTTTGGTTCTCTTTTTCTTCGATCTGTTTCTGGTGAATCTCGTCTAACTTGACGGTCAAGGCATCGAGGTCGGCCCTGATCACCCGCTCATCAATCGTCAGCCTGGTTGCGGCGGTCTTGACAAAACTTCCCGTGGCTTTTGCGCTAAACAGATCAACGTTATTGTCGATGTGAAATTTCTTGATCTGGCCATTTTGGCCATTTAGACCGCTTTGGCGATCGACATGCTCTAAGCGCAAAAATATTTTCAACGAAGAGTTTGTCTTGTTCTGGTCAACCCCCCTGATCGTGTATTCTCTGTGGCCCGACGTATAAAAGAACTCTTTGCCTTTTTGCACAAGCTTTTCAATGCGGCCTGTGATATAGACGCCCTCGGTGTCGGTTAAAAGCTTCAAGGGCTTAGCCTCTTCGATCAGGCTTTTCAGGCCGGCTTTTGCCTGATCGATTGATGAGGCCTTTTTTAGATACTCGTTTGCGTCTATGCCTTCGCCAAATTCCACCCGGTAACTTTCGATCTTTTTTGCCATGAACTTTTCACTCAATGACTCTGCCGCAGTATCGCCGGCTGTGTCGTTGTCATAGGCAATGTAGACGCGCTTTACGCCCCTTGATTCAAAAAGATCGATTGCTTTATCTTTGAGGCCGTTTACGCCATAACTTGCACAGACGTTATTGTAACCCATCGCCATGATCGAAAGGGCGTCGATGAAACTCTCTGCCAGAATTACGTCAGAAGAGAGCAAGGCCCGTATGTGAAAAAGACCTGTCAGGGGCGATCTTAAATACAAGTGCTTGGGTCCCGCGCTTTTTAAATTGCGGCCGTAGATTTGAACAATGCGCCCCTCGTCGTCAAAGACGGCGATGACCAGGCGGTTTTGAAAAGTCTCTACCAGCTTGCCGTCGTCAAGCATCGTGATCGCGCCCAGGTCAATGAGCGCGTTAATTGTGTCGTCGTCGTTTGCAACGTCAATGAGCGAACCGTCAGAGTAACCGATCTTGAACTCTTCGACAAGCTCACCATAGATCAGCCCGCGCTTTAACAAATAGTCTGCGCCTTCTTTCTTGCTTTTGAAATTATTGTGCCAGTAGTCAAGGGCAAGCTTGATCGCCTTCTGGTAAAAAGGCTCCGGAATATCGGCGGTTCGTTCGCCGTCTTCAAATTCCTTGATATTTTCAAAGGTACGGTTTGTAATCAAGACGCTTCGCCTAAGCTCTAAAATCGCCTCCGGAAGCGTCAGACCTTCTGCCAGCATCAGCCAGTCGATCACAGATCCGGATTTGCCGCAGCCCTTGCAGTGAAACAGGTTCTTTTGTACGTTGATATGAAGCGATGGGTTGATGTCTTCGTGAAACGGGCAAAGGCCGGCGTATTCGTTTTTACCGACCTTTTTAAATTTGATGCCCTGCGAGCCGGCTAAAGGTAAAATCGCAACTTCTCTTTTTAGCCGCTCTAATTCTATGTCATCGCCGTTTGGGCCGTGACCGGTTTTATGGTTATTTTGGCTTTTTTCGTTTTTCTTAACGTTTTGCATTTTTGAAACCTTTGTCTTCGCGCACAAAAGCGAGCTTTTCAGATAACCTCATAATCGTCTGCGGGTCTTTGGCAAATTCTGAGGCGGCGATCAACTGCCGCTTCGTGGGCGCCTCTTTTTGCGCCGCAGAAAAAAGTTTTAATTTTTTTGACATATTTGAACCTCCGTTAGCCATAAACAATTATGTCTAACAATTTAACATTTTTGACTATACTTGTCAAACAAAAAAGTCTATCAAATAAACAAAAAAACTGCATTTTTAGTAGACATACCCGAAAAAATAAACAATAATGTATAAAATATGAATAAAAACAATGAAACATTTGCTGAAAGATTAAAAAGATTGCGAATGAGCAAAGGATTGTCTCAGGCAGATCTGGCCAAACGAATCAAGGTTCACAATACACATATCAGTCGTTACGAACGAAGCGAATCAAAGCCGGCCTCAAGAATATTAAACGATCTGGCAGATGTTTTAAGTGTTTCTACGGACTACTTACTCAATGGAAAAGAAGAAGACGCGGCAGTCGCTAACCTTGAAGATCAAGAATTACTTAGCTTATTTGAAAGACTAGAAAAACTATCACCGGAAGATAAAGAAAAAATAAAAGATCTTATTGATGCTTTTTTAATGAAAAAAGAGTTGAAAAATAAACTTGCAGGTTAAGCTATAATACCATGTTATTCAATGTGCTGTTAGAAAAAGATGGCGACTGGATCGTCGCAGAATGTCCGGCGTTGCCTGGCTGCGTTTCTCAGGGAAAAGATGAAAAAGAAGCCCTCGAAAACATGAAAGAGGCAATCACAGCATGGCTCTGGGCTGAAAACCAGAAAGCAATTGAAAAAACCAGCAAAGACTCTGTGCTGGTTTCCGTCGGTTAAAAGACCATAACAATCTTGACATAAATGTAGCTCTATATAGTTCTACACCACAGTTACCTACTAATAAAACATGGGAAAATTAGCAAATATATCAGGCAAAAAGGCCGTTAAGGTTTTTGAAAAATTCGGTTGGGTCGTTCGTGGTCAGGTCGGTTCACACGTCGTAATGACAAAAGAAGGCGAGCAAGCCAATTTAACTGTCCCGCAACATAAGGAACTGGCTCCCGGCACATTGCGTTCTTTAATCAGAAAAGCGAATATTACGGTAGATGAGTTTCTCCAAAAATCATAACTCTTGAAAACCAAACCACGCCGCCGGCGCGTGGCCCTAAACAGCGATCGGGCCCGCCCGCCAGAACGAAAAACCCGACTAAAAAAGAAACACACCCGTGGTTTCTGACACTTACCATAAGATACATTAAGTCGTCATTGCCCCGCAACTCGCCCCTTGAACATCTCTTTAAAAAAAGAATTCACCAGGCGAAA
>JBNLDQ010000026.1:0-95153 GCA_050304475.1 Turneriellaceae bacterium
GAGCCTTTGCCCCCGGCTGAATATACGGCATGTCCCGTAGTGGCAGTTTCGCCCCAAAACCCGTTCTAACAAAGCCCCTTTTTTCCACAACCGGTTCAAATCGCTTTGCACTTTTTCATTCGGGTTGACCGCCGGTTTTAAATATTCATTTAACATATTCCTTTCCGATTCCGAACTCTCAAAATAGACATCAAAGAGATGAAAAAGGGGGGGCCCCCCCTTTCGCTCGACCCGGCAGGTTCTCGCTCAACCCCCCGGTATTTTCGGCGCGGGCGTTTGTTACCGAAATATTTTGCGGGCCTGCCACCCCGGGTTTTTTTTAAAATTGCAAATTTTTAGAAAAAGCAAACAAAGCCTATGATCTAACGTCTCGCGATTTTTGGCGCTTCAGTTCTATTTGTCCCTTGCGCCGGATAATCAATCAACATTTCAGAGAAAGTTAAAAGCATATTCTTGTGTTCAGGGTTCAATTTGCTAAAATTGGCGATTAATTTCATCGAATTTTTATCTAAGTGATTTTCATTTATGGTATCTGAAAACATAGAGCCGCGCCCCGTGTTCAGCCATTCGATATTTAAAGAGTAATGTTTTTCAAGCGCCAGTTCAAGATACTTTGTAATGCCGCTCTGGCCTCTTAAAATTCTGCTGAATTGAGGTTGGGTTAAATTTAACTTGAATGCAAATGTTTTTTGTCTGTAACCTAAACTTCTGAAATGCACATAAAACTTAAGAAGCCTTTCAAGTTTTTTATTTTTATCGGGCTTGGGCGATGTTTTCGACTTTCTACTCATAAAATATCAGATTATCGACGCAAACCGCAAATACTGCGACTACTCGGGGTACAGGTGGGATCAACTCATTCGCCTGAACTATCTTGATCTCTTGTTCAACCGGAATTTTAAAGTAGAAGACTTAAAGAAAAAAAGAAACAAAATCAACTACAAAATCTTTGAAACCCCGCACAAAACAATAGACGGCAAACTCATGCCCGTCAGAGCGGGCGTCGTCTACTCTAAAAATATAATCTATATATTTATTGACAACATCACCACCGAAGTTGAACTCATGAACAAAGTTCAACAATGGAGGGTACAAATGGAAAAATTATTAGCAGGATTAACAAATAATGAAGATGTTGGTATTCTAATCTATAAAAATGTCGCAGGTTTTTGTTTCGCAAATGATTTTATATGTGAAACTTTAGGATACAATAAAGATGAACTATTAGAATTAGGGTATTTTTATGATGTTTTGCATAAAGATGATTTTAACAAGGTTTTTACGCAATTTAATGAGCTATTGGAAGGTAAAAGACAAAAAATAAAATCACAGGCAAGATTCATACGTAAAAATGGTACTATAATTTCGGCTGATTTTTTAGCAACTAATTATACGGATTCTAACGGAGACCCTTTGACAGTAATGGAGGTTGAGAATATAGTTGATACAACAGAAGTTATGGAGGATACAAACACTAGCAACTTTGAAAAAATTTTGTCGCTTATAGATGAACGAGATTATAAAGGGGTTTTAATTAAAGAAATTGGTGGTGGCCTTTACGGAAATCAGTTGGGTTGCAAAGCCCTGGGATATAATTTAAATGAAATAATGCAATTGAAAGGGCCTGAAATTGCACATAAAGAAAGTTTTGGTGTTGCATTAAAATCCATGATTAAACTTGTAGCAAGCTTAAAATCCTCATTAAATTTTGACTGTAAATTTCAAGGTAAAAATGGAATTAATATAATTTCAAATATAACATTAAAGACAAAAAAAGAATCTGGCACTCGTTTTGTTATTTTAATTATGAACGATATTACCAGAAGTAAAATATTGGATAACGAGGTAGCTTAACAAAATTTTGAGAATACTACGTTAGCGTAATTTGTTTACATAAAAGATCGATAATGGATAAGATATTTAGCCGGTCGAGCGAAAGGGGGCGCCAAAAACTGCATGATGTAAAATATCATGCCCCCTTTTTAATAGGAATGAGGTACAAATGAATAAAATATTAGCGGGGTTAGCAAACAAAGAAGGAGTGGGTATTTTAATTGCAAAAAGTTCTTTTGGCCTTGTTTATGCCAACGATTTTATTTGCGAAACTTTTGGTTATACTAAGGATGAACTTTTACAATTAGATATAACCTACATAATGGATTGGAAATCTCAAGAGGATAAAATAGATAAATATTTTGCCGTATTAAATGGTGATACACATAAAACAAAAATGTCGATACGATTTGTACGAAATAATAAGAGTATCTTTATAGCTGAAACGAATATTACAAATCATGGTGACAATACAGTTATCGAATTAGAAAATATTACCGATACTGGAGAAACATTTAGTGCTATTGATAATAGTGCATTGATGAAAACAGCCGAGAAATATGATACAAATGAAGCTGGTATATTGATTATTTCTACAAAAGAAGGGGTTTCTTATGCTAACAAAGTAGCCTATGAAGCGTTTGGCTATAGTAAAAATGAAATTCTTAATTTAAACCAGCCTAACCAGTTTACGCATTCTAATGATCTCTCTAAACTAACCCGAAAAGCAATTACAGTTTATACCGGACTTTCATCGAAAGCGGAATTTCCTGTTCGTTTTTTAAAAAAAGACGGGGGTGTTTTTTCGGCAGATCTGGCATTAAGCAAACATAAAGAAGACGGTATCAAATTTCTAATCATGCAATTTGACAACATTGAACACCTGGGCGACGCGGCGGCGGCAAGTTAATTGTAATTACTCTTTGCGAGCCAGGAGGGCGAGCCAAAACCCTGGCGCCACCGCCCATGGAGGGGCGGCGCTTCGCCAGGCGGCTTTTCTTTTGGTTACTTTTCTTTTGCCGCCCCAAAAGAAAAGTAACGCTTGAATGCGGTCGAGCGAAAGGGGAATTAATCTGTCGTTGCGAACCATGCGGGTTGGCAAATCTTGCACACACCGCCATTACCGGGTTGGTTTGACAAAGTACCCGCCCCCCTTCAAACCGGTAAAGTCATCGATAGAGCGTTTGTCGTTGACCGGTTTTACTTCAATATGATACTCGCCATCTTTATCAAGATAGATGACATCGCCGGCTTTCTTGTGGTTAAAAGTTATACGATATTGGTCATTATTTTCGCAAAAAATACGAAGAGAATGCCAGTTACAATTTTCAGAATAAAAAGCAAGATCGACAAGCTGGCTTTGGCAAACGAGTTTCTTACTCTCATAAATGGTAATATATTTTATATTTGTATCATACAGCAAAGAATAACAAACATGCGGGAGAGGGGCGGTATTTTTTGTTGCCTGCGGTCTTTTTGCAGGTTTGCAGCTTACGCAAAAAAAGGCCAAGAGTAAAATAAATGTGATTTTACTATTAAACAACATAAAACGTCTGTTCAAACTGCCATTACCGGGTTGGTTTGACAAAGTACCCGCCCCCCTTCAAACCGGTAAAGTCATCGATAGAGCGTTTGTCGTTGACCGGTTTTAATTCAACACGGCGTTCGCCATATTTTTCAAGAGTGATAACATCGCCTTCTTTCTTGTACTCAAAGTTTAAATCAAACTGGCCAATGTTTTCACAAACAAAGACAAAGTAATGTTTGCTGCAATTCTCGGAATACAAAGACAAAGATACGCCTTTAATCTTGCTTTGACAAACCAATTTGTTATTTTCATAAATGCTAATAACTTTTATATTTGTATCGTAGGGAAAAGCGGAACAAAAATACGGGAGAGGGGCGGTATTTTTTGTTGCCTGCGGTCTTTTTGCAGGTTTGCAGCTTACGCAAAAAAAGGCCAAGAGTAAAATAAATGTGATTTTACTATTTAACAACATAAAACGTCTGTTCAAACTGCCATTACCGGGTTGGTTTGACAAAGTACCCGCCCCCCTTCAAACCGGTAAAGTCATCGACAGAGCGTTTGTCGTTGACCGGTTTTACTTCAACACGGCGTTCGCCATATTTTTCAAGAGTGATAACATCGCCTTCTTTCTTGTGGTCGAAGGTTAAATCAAATTGACCCTTGTTTTCGCACACGATGCGAAGGAAATGGTGGCTGCAATTCTCGGAATACAAAGACAAAGATACGCCTTTAATCTTGCTTTGACAAACCAATTTGTTATTTTCATAAATGCTAATAACTTTTATATTTGTATCGTAGGGAAAGGCGGAACATTCAAGCGAGGGAGGTTGACCGATTTTTACCTCGCTCGGCCTTTGTGTCTGTTTGCAATTTACGAACATACACATTATAAATATAAAGCACAATTTATTCATGAGGGCCTAATTACAACCGCTGCCCCAATCGAAAAAGCCGGAATTCGGCGGTTGCGGGGGCGTCTGAGCCAAAGCCGAACCGATATTGATCATACCATGGCCGGTGCAAGCGTCTTTGCCGGGGCCGGTATAGCAATTCGATGCGGCGTTACCCCCGCCGACGCCAATATCGCGGGCCGAATCATAGATAATTTGACGCACTTCGGCAGGGCGTAAGGTATCGTTTAAAGAAAGAATTAAACTGGCCAGGCCGGCGACCATGGGCGCCGCCATGGAAGTACCGATCGCATAATATTTGTTATTGCCAATACCGGGATACGTTGTCAAAATATCTTCACCGGGCGCTGCAACATCAACTTTACCATAGTTAGAAAAAAGCGATGTACGCTGAGAATTTAAGGGTGATACATCATCAACAATCATAGAAGCCACTGAAATCACAGTAGACCAACCGGCGGGAAAAACCTGCACCGTTTCACAACCATTGATCACCCCGCCGGGGCAGGTCCAGTCGCCGATATGATCGTTGTTATATTCATCGCCGTTGCCGACCGAAGCGACGACAACCACTTTGTTTGATTCGGCTTTTTTTATTGCAGCGTAAAATTTTGGCATATTATTAAAGCAGTCGATATTTTGCCAGGGGTCGTACCAGCAATAGTGTATGCCCACATGGCTCATGCTCATATTAATGACATTGGCGCCGTCTTTAATCGCTTCTAAAATCGCGGTTGTATTATTTTCAACACTGGAACAAATGTTGTTGCCATTTTTACAAGATATTGAGCTGTCAGAATCTCTGCTTTGGTCATATTGCATGGTGCGGTAAGAATAGATGGGGCTTCGCCAATTGATACCGGCGATGCCATCGGTGCCGTTGTCGCCCGGCGCGGCAAGTATGCCCGCTACCGCCGTGCCGTGCTCGCCAATATAACTGGCATTTGATTCGGTTACGGTGCAACTATACGGGTCAGGCGTATAGCAGCCGCAGGCGTCGCAAATATTGTCGTCCTGGCACCATCCGTCATAGATGGCTTTTTGTTTTTTGATGCGATTCGATAAATCGTAATTACGCGTATCGACGCCGGTATCAATCAGCCCAATTTTAATATTTGTACTGCCGTGCGTTTTATCCCAACCGGCATAGGCATTGATCGCTTTCAGATATGGGCCTTGTGAGCCTTGACCGGCGTTGGGTTGCGCTACAATATCTTGCGGTAAAAAAGACGGGGTCACTATTGAATTCGGATAAACTTCTTCAACGGAATCAAGCCGGCTATATAAAAACATCGCCTTGATAATATCGGTAGATGAATAAAAGTAAAAGTAATACTTTCTGCCAAATTCGGACTCTTTTAAAGATTGCATGAAGGCGGAATTGTCGTCTTCAAATATCGACAGGTAGGGGCGAATGCGTACGCACAAAAGCTCGTCGTTGAGTTGATTGATTTCAGGGATATTGGTTATGCGGGGCAGACCGTAATCATCTTTAGAAATTTCAAGTTTTTCTTTTGTAATAACAATCAAATAACCGGGTATAAATGGCGGCATCGATTCGAATTCTTGTATTTGAATAACCGGCCGCATTATATAACCGCTACCGGGCGAGTAATGAATATTATCGGTGTTGAAATTTAATGTCATCGTATGAAAAAAACCTGAAATGATGGTAAATTCACCGTCAATTTTTAAGCCGCTCTGCGAAGAACTGGGTATCGTCAGCGGGTAGGTTTGTTGGTTGTCTGTGACAGTGTTGCCATTTGGGCTCAAGACCAATCTGATTTGTTTATATAACCCCGCCGGTAAGGGTGCATTGTGCAAAAATAATAGACCCATATCGTTTTGAAGTTCCAGCAGGTTAAATTTGCCAGTTTGATGCGAAACTTCAATAATATTGTCGTTGATGTCGACCAATGCAACTTTGACAACGTCGATCATGACCTCGGTAAACGATTGAGTTGAAATAACGCTGTTACCGCCTTTTGCGTTTAGAGCAAACCGGGCTTGCTCTTTGCCATTTACAGTGACCCTGTAATCGCCATTTATCACATTTTGGGCATAATCTACCCCGACAGTCTGCGCTTGTGAAAACACGATTCGTTTTCGCGGATAAAATAAAAGCAATATGGCAAGAACCAATAACGACAATTTGTAAAAACGCTTAAATGACATGAACATGTATAATAAATATGTATAATGTGTCAAACGATATTATACTTAAATATAGAAATATTATAGTATTGTTGTTATGTACTTATTATTAATGAATATATTATTTCAAGTTTGTTCAAAGCCGGGGGTTAAGCGAGAACGGCTTGCCGGTCGAGCGAAAGGGGGCAGTGATAACTTATAGATGCAAGAAATCATGGCCCCCTTGTTTTATAAGTAAAGCCAGGCTTGGTTTATCAATTATTTAGTCTGGACTTTCAACAATTGTCTGTTAATACCCCAAATGGCGTTTGTATCGATTTTAGGTATGCTTTTTATAAGCGCTTGTATGACTTGCATGTCTTTTGAAGCACCTAGAATTGTGTTTCTAAAGCGCTGGTATTCTTTTGACCCTTTAAAACCCATGGCATTCGCCGCTTCTTTAATAAATCGGTATTTTAACTGTATCGCTGATTTCAGGTATTCTGTGTTGTTAATCATTTTCATATCTCCTTTGCCGGTAGTTGGTATAATCAATATGTAGAATTGAAATAATTATTCAATAAATATTTATTCTATAATTCTATAAGAATATAAATAAGATACAGTGAGCGAAAGTTTTGATTAAATTATTTTGAAATACACAAGATCGACAAGAATAGTATTAGTCAAAATGTATTATATAATAATTATACGTCAATGGCCCCGCTAAATGGCAATATCTTGGAACGTTTAGATTGTTTAATTAGAGAAAGTGGAATGAACCAGAAAGAGTTTGCCCGGTTGGTTGGCATGAGTCCGTCAGCTATTACAGAATTGTTAAACGGCAGAGTTAAGAAAATATCGAATCCGTTTTTGCTTATATTATTTTTACAATTTGGCATTCGCAAGCAATGGCTTTTGACCGGCGAGGGTGCAATGTCTAACCCTGTCATTAAAACGAAAACAGGTTTTGAAGTAAATATTCTTGCATCTTATAGAAAACTATCGGCTACAAACCTACGTGCGTTTAAAGTAATATGCGATGCAATGAACGAAAAACAAAGGTTAAAATTGTGAATGAAAAGGAGATACAACGAAATGATTATTAACAAACAAGTGCAAGAAAGGTTGCTAGAGGTTATTACAAGTTCCAATTTAAACAAAAGCCGTTTTGCAAATTCACTCGGTATTCAACCATCAGTTTTAAGCGATATATTTTCAGGTAAAGCAAAAACATTTAACTGATACATTTATCGCTATACTGGAATTAAAGCATGGGATTAATCCGGTTTGGCTTGAAACAGGTATTGGAGAAAAATATAAAAGTCAGATTGTGATATCTGATCAAGAAGAAATAGAAATTTTAAAAATGGTCAGGTCTCTGAACAAAGATAACAAAATTCTTATCAAAATAATATTAAGCACTTTACTAAAAAGCCAACTTGAGCAAGAAAATACACTCACAAAAAGTATAGAAGAGGCAAGCGGTTAATCGTCATTACAAAAAATATGATATAAAAAATGAATAACTATATTTAGAATGATATTCAGTGCCTTAAAAAGGAATTGGCCCGATGTTCCGGGAAAACACGGAGCACAAACGCCTGGATTTAAAATCATCCCGCCTGCTGAAAAATTACGAAATTTTAGATGAAGACTATCAAAAAATGCTGCTTATTTTATCCGATTCTCTGGTCAAATACCAAAAAACCGGGTATCTAAGCAAACCTGACTCGTTTTTAAATACGCTGGATTACGGCGCGAAATTGTAAAGATTGCCTGTTTAAATGAAAATATGGTTTACAAAAAATCCAATGACCAGTATTTGTGCAAAATGTCGTTGACTTCCGAACAAAAAGACCATTTGATCAAGCTAAAAAAGCTGGAACGGCAATTTGAAGGGATCATCAAAACCACGCAAAATGCCGAACAATTGCATCGATCGAAAGTGGAACTGAAAAAGGTCAAAGACCTGATTGACGAAATTGACCCGAACGGCGCGTATGATGATATTTACGAATCGACCATTAAACCCTCCGCAACCAGCTCTGCCAATCTAAATAAATATACCGTTTTATCGAAATTTCCCCTGCAAAAAGCGTCGCCGCATTCAACCAATGCCGATGTCAATATGATGCACACAATTTTAGACGCATGGGAAACCGTATTCATGTCGGCCCTTTTTGACAAACATGTCAAGCTTGACTACTCGCTGACCAGCGAGCGTGATACGCATTATTCTCATCTGGCCAATCTTAAACAATATTTCAGGGCTCTTGTCGACACCACTGAAGATCATCACAACGCCACGCGCGAAGATTCCCGGTTGCAGCTGGCCGAAATGAAACGAAGGTATTCGCGGCAATATCTCCACGAAGGGGCCAATTACCTGCGAAAACTCAAGAAATTCTGGGAAGATATCGACCGAGATGTACAAAACCAGGGCACAAAGTGCACGAACTGGCATGAACAAATGTCAGTTGACGACCGTTTTGAAGAAGACTCTTTTTTAATGAAACTTTCGGTCGCAAATGTGATCCATCAATCCGCTGTTTTTCTAAGCGAATCTTTGGACGCTCTGCGTTTGCCGGCGATTCCCGATCAAAGCGACAGGTAAGCGCTCATCTTTGCCGCAAGCTCTTCGCCCAGACGAATTCCTTTTGGCTGCAGATAAAATACATCGTCAAGGTAACCTTCCGGCTGCAGCAACGTTCCTAAAACGCTCCATAACTCATGCGTCTCATAGCAATCCAGTACCAGCGGCGCCTCAAAACTGGTAACCGGTATTTCCGCTTTCTCCAGTATTTTCCAGATTGCCTCTGACAGGGGCTCGCGAACGGCCGGGTTGTTGCGGCAAATTGCCTCGACAACGGCTTTTAAATTATGATTGCTCACCCACCTGGCGTATGCCCACCGGTGAGCGGGGGTTTTTTTATCCGAATACGATTGCTTTGCGAGACAATCATAGGCAGCGCAAATGCTTTCGCCGTAAAAAGAAAAATTCTGCGGCCGGTTTAAGGCGGCGACTTGTTTATGCGGCGACCCCGCCGGGTGAAGCAGGCAACCGGGTTGCTTTTTTCCGTTTTTACCGTTGGCAAACCCAAGGAAAGGGCAAACATAAACATTTTCGTGAATTTTATATTGGTTCAATTGCGTTTCTTTTTTTTGCCGAAACTCAAAAAGCGCGTGTTGTCCGCTTAGATCAAGCCCGATAAACAGATCGGTATTCTTTTGCAGCCACTTGATGCGTTCATTCTCGTCTAACGCCAGGTTAAAAAGACCGCAACAAGCGGAGCAAGAGTTGCGCCCGTTAAAGCAAGGGTTCATAGCGTGATTTTCGGCCGCGCGGGGCCAAAATAGCGCGAATTCCTTCGCGGCCCAGATAAATATTCGGTTTCGACTGGCCCATGGCGTCGCGGTGTTCAATCGCTTTGGCCAGGTTGTCATATATCTTTTCGTCGTGATACGCGGGTTCGTGGTGAATCAACATCACGTTTTTTACGTTCCAGCGAAGCGCAAGATTGACAATCATCGTGCAACTGGTATGCCCCCAATCGAATTTTTGAAACGACTCATCTAACGTATACTGGGCGTCAATGGCCAGCAGGTCGGCGCTGTGATAAAAGGTCGAATCATCTTCCGGGTTTTCGAGGTATTCGCCGGTATATTCCACGTCTGTGGCAAAGACAAACGTGCGGCCTTCTTCGGTAAATTTATAAGCGGTAGAACCGCCGGGGTGTTTTTGCAAAAATGATGTCACCTGCATGCCGTCCGGGAAAAGAAGCGGATCTTGCGGGTCAATGAGATGAAACTCTTTCTCGGCGGCAAGATCGTCAAAAGGCTTCGGAAAAAACCTCTCTGTCTGCTGGTAACGCAACCGGTCATGCAAGTCATCCAGTACGGAATAAAATCGAATTACATTGCCGGGTATGTAGATCGGCTTAAAAAAGGGAAGCCCGCAAATATGGTCCCAGTGGGTATGCGTGATAAAAAGATTGATCACAGCCTTCCCCTGGCCGGCCGGTCCGTCCATGAGTTTGTCGCCTAAAACGCGAATGCCGGAACCAGCATCAAGGATATACAGATTTTCTTCTTCGCTTTTCACCGAAACGCAGGTTGTGTTCCCGCCCGCCAAATACCTCAAAGACGGCGGTAGGTTATTGATAAACCGTTTGATCTCTACGTCAGAGTTAAGACCTTTTTCAGGGACGCGCTTTAATATGCGTTTTAGCTTGTGACGATACTCTACGGTGCGCGTTGGCGCAGCAAGAGAACCGCGTGTACCCCAAAACTCGACGATCATTTGTCATTCTGACACACCTACAGAAATAGTAAACAAACAAAATATCCATTGATTTACAACGGCTCTTTTTGCTTGTCAATGCGCTCCGTTTCCAGAAAATGAAATGGTATGCAAGATGTTGTGACTGTGAAATTTCATCGACTGGAAACCGGCGTAGGCCTGCCGGAACGCAAAAGCGGGGGCGCAGGCGCCTACGATATCAAGGCATTTTTAACGGAACCGCTCCAACTGAAGCCCGGCGAACGCGCGGCGATTCCTACCGGGTTAAAAGTAGAAATTCCGGACGGGTTTATCCTTAGCGTGAGACCCCGGTCCGGCCTGGCAATCAATCATGGCGTTACCTGTATCAATTCCCCCGGTACAATCGACTCTGACTACCGGGGCGAGATTAAAATATTAACGGTAAATTTAGGCTCCGAACCCTTCACGGTGCAAAAAGACGAAAGGATTGCGCAACTGGTTCTCGAAAGAGCCTTTCAAATCAACTGGCAAGAAGCCCAAGATGATCTTGCCGAATCCGAAAGAGGAGAAAACGGCTTTGGGTCAACCGGTCGAATCTGAAAAAACGCCGGAAGAAGTCAGGCAAGAGCTAAAAGACGACAAGCTCTACGCTCTTTTTGGCGGCGGTGTCGGTTCTTTTGGCCGTAACTTTTCCATTTTTACCTACCGCGGTCAAACTGTCTGGATCGACATTGGTTGCGGTTTCCCCAATCAAAATTACCCCGGCTTATCGAGAACGATTCCTTCGTTTGAAGTCATGAAAAACTTTCCGCCGAATGTCGTCATCTTGACGCATGCGCATGAAGACCATATTGGCGCGGTGCCCTATGCGGTGGAATTCATACCCCCGGAAACCCCGGTCTTTGCCAGCCCTTTTACCATTGCCCTTGTCAAAAAAAAATTACGAGAAACGGGCATCCGGGAAAATTCGCTAAACCTGATCCCCGTTGAACAAAACGGAGTTTTTCATCACGATACCTTTGAATTGGGCGCCTATTTTGTACCGCATTCTATCCCCCAGACCTTTGCCGTCGGAATGAATATTTATGCAAGTGAAAACAAACTGCACAAGAAAATATTTTTTACCAGCGATTATAAGCTGCACGGAGAAGAGAAAAACTTTGCATCGGAAGATATTCAAAAATTCGGCCCGGCCGACTATCTTTTTACCGACTCGACCGGCGCCTTAATGGCGGGTACTTCCATCGACGAAACCGAAGTCAGGCAAAACCTGGAAAAGGTAATTTCATCCTGGGAAGGCCGCATTATCGTTACTACTTTCTCCTCGCAAATTGCCCGGATCAAAAGTATCTATGAGATTGCGCAAAAGTTGAACCGCCCGATCGGGATTCGCGGGCACAGCATCAGGGTACACTTGCAAGCCGCCCACGAAACGGGAGAGTTCCCCGTCCCCGCCTGGAAAATAGCGTCGCCCGACCCGGAACACCCCAAAGCCATCTGGCTGGTCGCCGGCTGCCAGGCGGAAGAAGGCTCTTCTTTTCAACGTTTCTCCAGCTCCGGCCTGGGAAAGATGAGCCCCCATAAGGGCGATCTGGTGATCTACTCAGGAAGCGTGATCCCGGGAAACACCGAACAAGTTCTCGGGGCGCTCAACCATTTGGCGTTACAGGGAATCGCAATTTACGGAATGGAAAGCGGCCAACTGCCGGTCCATACAAGCGGTCACGCCCGGCAAGATGAGCTTGCCCGGATGGTCGAATGGGTACGGCCTTCCGTTGTGGCTCCGGTTCACGGCGACCCGATGCATTTTCAGGCGTTTACTTCATTCCTGGGCAAATTCCCTGATTTAACATTTTCCATGATTTCGGATCGATTTGTTTATGAACTGGCAAAACAACCCAAACCCGTTTTACCAATCGACACCGATCCTGTTTTTATAGACGCAAATGAAATCCACCATGAAAAAAAGTTGTATTGTCACAGGCGCAATCTTGCCACATCGGGCATATGCAATATCATCGTCGCGGAAGGCGACGGCCGGGTGGAGTTGTTGCAATATGTCGGCACTTGCAGCGACGATTTTTTAGCCGAAAAAATGCCGTTATTAGAAACCGACATTCAGAAAATTTTTAACCGTGTGTATGAAAAGGGCAAAGCCAAAGAGAATAAAGTAAAACAAAAAATCTCAAAAGTAAATCTCAAACACCTGGAAAAAGCGCCGTTTGTAAATTTAATTTATATTTAACCGAAAATCAAAAGCGTACAAGCAAAATAACAACATGAGACGAAAAGAATTTTTAATCACGGAAGAAAAAGCGTTAGCGGAAATACTAAATCAAACCGAATGGGGCACTCTCGCCTTAACGGAAAAAAACGGAACCCCGTATCAGGTTCCGGTAAATCATGTCTGGTTTAATTCTTCTTTGTACTTTCATTCCGCCATAAACGGAAAAAAAATCAAGCTGCTTAAAAACAACGAAAAAGCGCATTTTAACGCCGTTCTGCCGCTTTCGATCATTCCGTCGTATTATACCGACCCGGAGATGGCGTGCAACGGCACACAGTTTTTTCTTTCGGTTTCGATGGCGGGCAACGCCCGGTTTGAAACGGACCCCGTTCAAAAAGGCAAGGTGTTAAGCGCGTTAATGCAAAAACTCCAGGCAGAGGGGGGTTACGGCGCCATCGACCCCGAAAATGAAAGATACCGGAAAGAGCTGAAAGCGACAGCCCTCGTTGAAATCAAACCGCAAGAGATGGCGGGGAAATTTAAACTGGGCCAAAACCTGACCATGGAAACAAAAAAGCATATTGTCAACGAACTGCACAAACGAGGCAAAGAGATTGACCTGTTGACCATCCAATGGATTAATAAATACATGGGTGAAATTTAATTTTGTCGGTCTGCCCCGCAGATGTTTCCGATTACCCGCCCTAAAATTGAAATTCCTTTTTCAATGGTTTCGGAATCGACGCAAGAATAATTCAATCGAAACGCATTTACATTCTCCCGGCCAATGTAAAACGGATCGCCGGGAACAAATGCGACATCGGACTTGATGGCTTCCTGAAACAATTCCATAGCCGGCAAACCGTCAGGCAATGTCACCCAGAGAAACATCCCGCCATCGGGTTGCGTATAACGGACCGATTTCGGAAAATATTTCCGGATAGCGGACACCATGGCGTCGCGCTGTTCCCCATAGGTCTTTACAATTTTGGCAATGTGATCATCAATATCGTTATTCGCCAAATAGTGCGACAATATTCTTTGCGAAAAAAAGTTTGAATGCAGGTCAGAAGCTTGTTTTGCAATCAAAAGTTTTTCAAGCAGAGCGTCTTTTGCCACTATCCACCCCAGCCGAAAAGAAGGTACAACGGTTTTAGAGAAAGAGCCCAGCAAAACGGTATTTCCGGGTATCCGCGCATAAAACGAATCAATGGAATTGCCCTGAAAACGCAAATCTCCGTACGGGTTATCTTCAATGAGAATCGTTTTGGTTCCTTTGATAATTTCAGCCACCTGATCGCGCACGTTTTTACTATACGTTATGCCCGAGGGATTCTGAAAGTTAGGAACAGTATAGCACAACTTAATGGGGCGCTCTTTGAAAATGCGATCCAAAACCTGGGTGTTCATGCCATCCTGATTGAGAGGGACCGGATAAAAAACGGGACGATATAAAGAAAACGATTGAATGGCGCCAAGGTACCCCGGTTCCTCAATAACAACATGATCCTGCTCATTGATCATTGTTTTGCCGAGCATATCAAGACCCTGCTGCGAGCCGGTTGTAATGATGATATTTTCCGGAGAGACTTCCAACCCTTGTTTTACGCGGTAACGGTTTGCAATCCACCGGCGTAACTCAAGATCGCCTTCCGAAGAGCTATACTGCAACGCATCTTCAATATCGGTTTGAAATACGTTCGCGCACGCCTGCTGTAACTCTTTCACCGGAAACAATTTTCTATTGGGGAGACCGCCCGCAAAGGAGATGATATTTTTATCCGCCGTGACTTTTAAGATTTCGCGTAAAAACGAACGGGGAACGTCCGAAATTCTGTCGGAAAAAATACTGCCCATTGAATAAAAAATGAAAATTGACTCATCGTGTCATCGTCTATTTTTAATTATGAAATTCGCCTTCTTCTTCGGGTTTCAAACATCGCTCTTTGGCGCTCTCGGCGTCTTCATTGTATCGGGAAAATTCGGTAACCGCCTTTTCCGGAGAGAAGGTCTCTTCTTTTTTTTCCGTATCCAAACGTCGGATCATTTTGCCGTCTTGAAAGTAAGTTCGCGCGGTTGTCATTTCAATTTCATTTTCATCAAAATCTTCTTCCATGATATGCTGGCGGTACTTATAAGATTCCTCATAGACAAAAATCAGGCGGTTTTGCTCAAAATAATAATAAGAAAGATAACGGCCGATTTCTCCATAAACTCCGATCTCAATTTTACGAAATTCTTCTTTGTTTAAATAACACGTTACGCTGCCGCCTTCCGTCGATTCCCATAACGGTCCCCTGGCAATTTCCCGGTAATGGCTTATGTTGCTTTCCGTTTCGTTATATATTTTCCGGATATGCAAAATCTCCGGGGGATCCCCGGCCCAGATCCATGCGGTTGCCAAGGAAAAAATAGCCGCTAAAGTAATACGTTTTGCATTTATCATACCGGATCCTTTTATTATCAATTCGCTATATGGCAGTCATTTCTCCACAAAAACCAAATGCCCGCTGAATTTTCGATAAAAACAGTACTTTGATAAATTCACGAATGCGATTTCATTTATAAATTTTCAAGTATTTTTTGGCTTTCTGTAAATCCGGTGCCGGAAAGGTTGCCATCGTTTTCATTCATTGAATCGGCAGGGGAAGCGGCTCTGGCGCGTACCTGACGTACATGGATGTACTAATGCCGTCGAAGCCACAGATGGCGAGAGACGGCCTCGCTCCGGCTATTTGCATTTTTCTCCCTAACCACCCCCGCCCTGTTGGGTGGGGCCGGAAGGGCTCAAATTTTTCGGTATTTGCTGTCATAATCGCCATTTTTAGCGTATTTTTGCCGTATTTGAATTTTTTTGAAAACCAGCGGCAATACAGTGAAATAAAACCCCGCAAATATGGCAGAAATGAAAAGAACCCTCAAAGCATACACTTTGAGGGTTCAAATTTTTTGTTTTTTAATATGGGGTTAGAGGCAGAAATGTCGAGGTATAATACAACGGCGTGACAGGATACGTCCCTTGTCCTAACAAAGTAGGATAATCTATAAATCCTTGACCTGGACCCTGGCCCCCAACAATTTCAGCGGTGCCATCGTTTCTTATTGCAATAGTGGTATAGACGCCCACTTCAACCCTGCCCCAATTGTTTTCGACACCAACTCTTTTCGGTGTAGTCAACACAAATGCCGGCGAACACGATCCGGTTCCTATAAACTCGGCCAAATCCTGCGAACCCCAGATCCACAATGTTCCATCCATCTTCACGGCCGCTGAACTGATACCGGCTGCGCTGATGGTTTTAAATCCGGTGCCAATTTTGACAAATCCGGTGCCGACCGGGTCAGCGGTCATTTTCCCTTTTCCGGTGGCTCCGCAAGAGTTATCGCCCGAAACGTAAAGATCGCCGTTACTTTTCAGAGCAAGAACGTGGTTCCAACCGGCCGCCACTTCTTTGACACCGGTAAGCCCTGTGTATTGAACCGGATCGGTCAATGGGGAAGTCACTGGCAATTGCCCGCTGGCGTCAGTACCCCAATAATATAAAGCCCCCGACTGATCAACGGCATATGCTACAAGCGAAAAAAAGAAATCAGTGTTACTTGAAACAGCCGCGTCCACAATGACCGCATCGGGATATGCCGCGTTTGGTAAAACCTGGTGGTTCGTATAAATTAAATTGTCAAATCTCCGGCCCCACTGCCAAAGCTTACCGTCTGTTTTTATACCAAGCATAACCTGGGGATTACCCATCACTTCTTTCCAGTCAGTATCGACTCCAATCTGCATGGGGGTAGGCTGCATATCGTATGCCATTAGATTTCGATCCAGGATAGTATTAACTCCGTTATATCCCCAGCCCCAAAGAGTCCCATCGCCTTTGATCGCAAAACCTGTAAAAAAATCGGTACTGAATACTCGCGCCCAATCCTGAGCCGTTCCATAAATTGTCGGCCTCGAAACTTGTGCTTTCGCCTGAGCTCCTGATGTAACCCCCGCTTCTGTCTGCAAGGCCGCGCCGTACAGGTTTGAACTCCAGACAAGAAGGTTTCCGGCGCCGTTGATCATATAACCGGTAGATCCTTTCATTGAGATGTCTGTGATTACTTCGAGCGGATCGATAATCAGATTGCCATTACTGTCGCTGTTTAACGGGCTTGTATGTACTACTAAAACTTCAAAACCGTCGTACAGACCGTCGCTATCCGAATCGGGATTCCAGGGATCCGTTCCGGCGAGAGCCTCCATGCGCGTTCCCAGACCGTCAAAATCGTAATCCTCAATAAACGAAATGTGAACCACATCGCCGGCTTTTAACGTCAAGTCGTTAAAATTATAAGCCGGTGTTGCGGCGCTTGAATAGCTTACCATACTTCGGTTAATTCCATCCGTGGAGTTGGTACTGATCACCCAATAAGTATCGTTCGACAGAAGATTCTGTGTGTAGGTATTTACGCCGGTCGAAATTGAGTTCAACTGGTTATTGGCGTCCAGAGTGTAGTTCATTTTCAGAACATTAGTCAAAACCTTGCTCAAGGTAATGCGTTGCGTTGCCGAATCTCCTTTCGTCGCCACCATTACTTTGATGGGTTTTTGGGCGCCCATGTCGAGAATCACCGTAGCGGTACGACCCAACACATCGGCTGTAGTAAACGCAAAAGGCACACCGTCTTTGTCGAGCATCTCGTACGCAGATAACTCAAGAGAAACGCCGGACGAATTTGTTAACAGCGCCTTGGCTGTATCAATATTTAACATGCCGGTCGAATATACCAGATTTGAAATTGTCTGACCCGGTACTAAAGACGTACTGGGAAAACCGCCAACATTACTGATGACCAGGTTATCAATAGGGCGTACCACCGTATTATTGTACGGGCTGATCATATTGGCAGAAATCGTGGCGTTGGTCAAAGTAAACGCCTGAAGACCGTTATTGACAATGTTTACCGTAACGGACATTTGACCGCCGGATGTTGAAATGGAATTGGCGGTTTCATATGCCTGACCCTGGTCGGTGGTCGTTGAATTTTCTGTCATTTGATCTCTTGACCACCCGGTTGAGGTTTCGGTTGTCGTTGAGTTTGTGTAGTCATAATGACCTTCAACGGTAACTGAAACCGATGGCCCATCATTTTTCGCATAACCGCCGGTTACGGACAGCGAACCGCCCACGGTATGTGACTCTTCAATTGCCAAACTTGTCGAACCATTTTGCGAAGTATTAATCGCTGTAGCTGTCGTATTTGACCGGGTGGTGCTGAACGACTGAGAATTCCCCAATGTCGTTGTATAATCAAGCGTAACATTGGGGACCGTAACAATTTCAAGATCGACCGTCGGCACATCCGCGATCAGGGGATTGTACTGGAAAACATTGCCGGTAGGGTCAAACAATGACACCTCCTCGCTGTCGCTTCTTCCGTCGCCGTCGGTATCCGCCAAAACGGGACTCGACCCGATAGCCGCTTCTTCCGCGTCAGTTAGACCGTCGTTATCGGTATCTACCGTCTTTGCGCTTTCTGTCACGGGTTCGTTGCCGCAAAACGAAACAAAAGCCGGGCTAACGCTTAACAGACACAATAATGTAAAAAATCTGATTTTTTTTATGTTCATACTGTTCTTCTCTCCTTCTCGATTTTCCGGCCTGGCACGGCCGAAGCTTGAATGAAAATATCATATTCTGCATTCGATGTCGCCTATCTGGGACCAGATTTACTTTTTTTCTTTTTATTTTTTATTAAAATTGAGCGTAAAATGAAACGGAAATGTAGTTTACATTGGATAAAGGGTTTAACATTTGCTATCCGAAAGGTTTCAATATTCGCATAACGGCACAAAAAAAGCGTTATGCGACAAATATAAAGTGAAAATTTGAGCTCCAGTAAAGATGTTTTACGAAAGCTCCGTACAAAGGCATTCAGTTGCAGGAATGCCAAATATATATAATGCAACTCGCGCCAAAAAAAATCTCAATTCCGGAAAGCGGCTTTTTAATCAACCGCGCAAGACTGCAAAACCGGCTTGAAAAAACCGGTAAACCCCTGGTCTGGGTAACGGCAAAACCGGGCTCGGGCAAAACTTCGCTGGTCGCCGCCTGGATCAAGACCGCCAAAAAAAAATCAATCTGGTACAACATCGACAACCGTGACAATTGCCCGGAAACCTTTTTACATTATCTGAACCTGGCAGTCCGGGAGGCCGGTTGTTTTAAAGATTTTCATTATGACTCGCGCCAAATCCGGGAGTATCCGGATAAGGTCCAATGTCTCCTCGATTTTTTTCATCTTCTTTTTCAACATCTAACAACACCGGTTGTTTTCGTTTTTGACGATTTGCATCATCTCCCGGAAAATTCGACGCTGCATGAAATAATGGCGCAAACGGCAAAAGCATTGCCGGCAGGTGTAAAATTTGTTATTCTCGGTCACACAGCCCCGCCTAAGTCGTATGTCTCTCTGCAAGCGTATGATTTAATTGAAGAAATAAGAGAAGAGGATCTTGCGTTTACTTCGAAAGAAGCCGCGCAGATGATCGAGACAACAACAGCCGGCATGAACGCAGAGACTGTCGAAAACATTCGGAAAGCTACCGGCGGGTGGGCTACCGGAATTATCCTGTACGCCAACCAATGGAAAAAAACGTTATGGGCAAAGCAAAACGAAACGCCCAACGTTGAAATGCGTCCGGAAAATATCGACGCTTATTTTGACCATACTATTTACCGGCATTTTTCTCAAGAAATGCGCATCTTTGTTTTAACCACTTCTTTGTTGCCGTGTTTTCAAAAAGAGCTGGCAGCGCACTTGTTGCCCGATCTGCCGGTTGAAAGCATGATTACTACACTCGCTAAAAATCATATGTTTCTCGAAGCCAGACGATTACCTTCGGGCGAGATAATTTACAGCTACCATCAACTTTTTCAGAATTTTCTAATCAAACAGGGAAAGAACGAACTGAAAGAAAATCAAATTAACGAAATCAAACGGCAGGCCGCCATATTTTTTCTATCATCCGGTTTTATCGAAGAAGCGGCTTTTTTGTATCGAGACATCGATGACCAAACTTCGCTAACCAAACTGCTGAGCATCCATGCCGCCGAGTTAAATAGCCGCGGGCGCCCTTCACAAGTTTGCACTTTGTTTCAGGCGCTTTCCGACGATATTTTCGAATCCAATCCGTCTTTTTATTATCATTACGGAATCGCCGCACAACCGCATGATTTCATAAAAAGCCACCAACTGTTTACAGCGGGCTTCAAGGCCGCAGAAAAATTAGACCGGACAGATTCGCAGTTTCTATGCTGGGCTGAAATTGTGAATACAATTTCATGGAGCAAAGATGAAAGCGACCGATTGCATGCGCAGGTCGAATGGCTTCAAAATCATAAACAACAACTGGCAAAAGCTTCCCGGGAAATTCAAATTTCCGTAGTTGCCGCCTTACTGCTTTCGGCTATTTATCATTTCGACCTCAAGATTGATCATAGCTATTGGCAACAGTACGCCATTCAATTGGTGCAAAAAGCCAAAGATTCCGCTGAAATTATTGCGCTTTGCATGGGGTTGTTTTCTTACAGCATTTATTACAGCCAGTTTCATGTCGCCCGGTACGCAATTGAAACCATCCAACCAAAAATAGAACGCCTGAATATCGGGCCGGTCAAACAGACCTACTGGCTTATTTCCTCCGCCTGGTACCATTATACCATTACCGGAAACATGGAAGCGGGTCTAAAAGACATTGAACAGGCGCTTGACGCCATCGCCCGATACGAAGTCAGTAACCTCAAATTTGAAGCGAGCTTTTGTTCTCTGTTGATTTCATTTTGTTTGCCCAGTAGCCGCCCCGTAAAAGAACAAATTAGAGAGTTCAGCGAATTAAATTGCAATTTAAACGCCGTAAATCGCATGCGTTTTAATGTCATTTTCGCTTTGCACTCCATTTATGACGGTAACCTGAAAACGGCTTTGGCGTTCCTTAAAACCGCTCTCGCCGAAGCGGGGCCCAAAGAACAACATGAAAAACTGCATGCAATTTATTTAAATACATTTGTCTTGTTTGAATTGGGCAACCTTGACGAAGCCCGGAAAGAAGCGAAAAATTTAAAACGGACAATCGAATCTTTGCAAAATTCCTCAAGCGATTATTTTTACGATTTAATTTGCGCCTACATGGCCGCCAATCTGGGAGACGACGAAAATTTCAATGAAGCCGCCGGAAATTTGTTCCGCTTTTTAAAAGTTACCGACCCTTTTTGCCTGGCACACCTGCTGCCCAAAGTGGGCATCAAGGTTTTTACCGAGACAAAGAAAAGGGGACAGGAACCAAAATTGTCAAGATTGATGTTAGACAAAATACAGAACTCAAGAAAATTCAAGGGCTTTCATTCCGTTTTAGCGGACAAGAACGGCAAACAAAAAAATAAAGCCGTCCGGCACCCTGCGCAATCCGAAGAGCTTCAACATATTGTCGTTAACATGAAAAACCGTTTTGAAACGGATAAAATCTATAAAGATTCCCAAATTACATTGCAGGCGCTTGCCGAAAAAATGAACACGTCGCGCAACAACCTCTCCAGAATACTCAATGAAGAGCTCCATATTAACTTTTATGATTTATTGCGAAAATATCGCATTCAAGATGCTATCGCGCTTTTAACTGCAAATGCGGAAATGAATATCCTGCAAGTGGCCCACGAAGTCGGATTCAACAATAAAGCGACATTCAATCAATCGTTTAAGCAAGAGACGGGACTCACGCCCAAAGAGTACCGAAAAAAACACAACACTCACCTGGCGCATGAAAACCGCTTTTCACCGGGTAAGAAATTTTAGCAATTTTTAAAAGAGATAACGCCATATGACCATATCCAGGTTTGCGCTGCTTAAGGTGCCATTCTTACCGGAACCGGCGATGACTAACCGCCCTTCGCTGTCAAAAGCGAGCGCGTATCCATCGTCAGGCACGGCTGCTCCCGCCGTATGCCTGATAGTATAATAGTCGACAGATGTCTCACCGCCATTAATAAATGTATTATCGTGACTGCCGTCGCTATTATACCGCACTAAAAGCATGCTGCCTACCGTATCCGAACCCAATATGATGTACTTGCCATCGTTTTGAACGAGAATTGCATTGCCTGCATCGCTCCAGACTTCAAAGACCCACAAAAATCCATGGACATCAAACCCGTTGCCGGCAAAAGTTTGATCCAGCGATCCGTCGGTATTGTACCGCCACACAACCAGATCGGAACGGTTTGATCCCGCCACCAGGCCGGTGACTAAAATTTTTCCGTCGGAAAGAACGACCACATCGTTTGCAAGAGCATTGCTGCCTGACCCTCCAAAATTATCGTAATTGAACAAAACCTCACCGGTTAGATTAAATGAAGTATCCGGGGTGCCGTCCGGATTAAATCTAAGTAAACGCATACTGTAATCGCGATACCCCGCAACAACAATCTTGCCGTCACTTTGCAAAGCAACGGAATGGGCTTCATTTCCTGTAACAGCATTTACAGTGGAAGCCCAAAAGCCTGTCGCGTTAAATGTAGTATCAAGAGTACCGTCCGGGTTCAACCGCCACACCACGGTAGTGTAATAACCGTTAATTCTACTATCTTCACTTGAACCTACGATTACAATTTTTCCGTCATTCTGAATCACAATATCATTGGCAAAATCTTTCCCCGGATCCGGAGGATTCGTCGCATTGGCTCCGGCGCCATCGTGCACAAAAATCCCCGTTGTATTAAACGTTGTATCGAGAGAACCATCCGGGTTGAGACGCATGACAAACATGTCCAGATTGCCCATGCTTGTTTCGGTACTGCCGCCCGCTACTATGATTTTTCCATCGTTTTGAATAGCGACAGCTTTGGCGAAATCGGTATAGTTTGCGGCTCCATTGTAGGTTAGTATTCCGGTTGAATTGAAGGTTGTATCAAGATAGCCGTACGTATCAACTCTCCAGATGATCAGGTCGTTGCCGGGCCAATCCTTTGTCGAGCCCACGACGAGTATATTTCCATCGCTTTGAATTTCCATATCATAGGCAACATCATCGTGGCCAGCTACCGGATTATCGTAGATAAAGTTTCCTTCGGGGTAGTTAAAAAAATACATATCGGGTCTAAACCCGGTAATCGTATTGGTATTATTTGTATTATTGGTATTTAAATTGTTCCCGCCGCTTGCGGCGGAAGCGCCGGGATCGGAACAATGAAAAATACAAATCAGAAAAAACAAAACAGCGGGATAAATTTTATAATATCGTTTCATAGCAGGCCTCACTTAATATGTCATTTTTTTTTAAATTAAAATAATACGTCAAATATTTTTCTGTAATTATTCAACATTTGGCATAACGGACAACCGCTGTAACCCTGCCGGCGATATGGCATTTTGAAAAACTCACGAATACGGAGTGGTCTATTATGATTTTTATGCGTTTTTTGGCTTTTACCACAAACCCACCCCCCGCCCATATATGGGTGGGGGCTCGTATTAACGATATTTTTCAGCGTTTGTAAAGTATATCGCAAGTTTTTTATAAATTTTTCGTTTTATGAATATTTTTAACAAAACTGTATTTCTAAAGGAAATTTTACCGGCTCGGGGAAACCATATGCATATTCATTATTTACAGGTACCTGGCATTCCGTTAATACAATAGGCATATCGAATATACTAGAATCTGTTAAATGAAAAAAATAAAATCGAAAATCCTTTTCGCAAATTGGTAGAAAAGGATTTAAATAAATATATCCGGGAAAACGATAAATAATTTTCGGAAAAAACATCATCCGGATCGACCTCCACTGCCATGATAAAAACAGCGACGTAACGGATGAGCTGCTCGGCCGCATTTTACAAATGCCTGAGACATGGCTCGAGACCGATCAATTGATCCGGTCACGGTTGCGACGCCTTGACAATCGCCAACCACAACAACGCCCGCTCCTGTTTTAAACAATCGGAAAAAGGCGAAGATATCCTGGTAGGCGCCGAATTCTTGTGTTATGTTCCCGACTTTAGCATTGGCATTCATGTACTGACGTACGGCTTTAACCGCGAGCAAGAAAAGATTCTCAATAAAAAAAAGCGACCTCTACGCCTTTCTACGTTATGCGAAAGAACAAAACATACCTGCGATTTGGGCTCACCCTCTTTATTTCTATTCATCAAAAGGCGGCAAAAAAACTGGCTTGCAGGTCGTGAAATCGGATTGAAACGGAAAAATATTTTGTTAACGGAACAATGGGCCGGACAATCTTTTCGCCAGATCGCTTTAAAACAAAAAACTTCCCTGGATGACAATAAACGATTAAAATTTTTTGAAAGCGACAAAAACCCGAAATACCTGCGATTATATGAATGAAATCCGAAAAATTCCGAAGCTTCCGGCCCCCACCCATACACGGGTGGGGTGGAGGGTTCGTGGGAATGCGCCAAGTTAAAAACAAAATCCCGAGAATACAATTTGCACAGCATTTTAGAAGGAAATTTAATTTGACCGCCTCGAAAATAATTAAAGGGTGGCGTCCATGAACATACACGAGTACCAAGCCAAGGAATTATTTAAAAAATACAATGTGCCCACGCCAAACGGGTACGTGGCGTTTACGCGCGATGAAGCGGTCAAACGCGCCGAAGAGCTCGGCGGAGATATCTGGGTCGTAAAGGCGCAGATTCATGCCGGCGGACGCGGACTGGGCGGCGGAGTAAAGCTGGCCAAGTCGCTGGACGAAGTCAAAGAACATGCGGCAGCGATTCTGGGAATGCAGCTAGTCACCCACCAAACCGGGCCCGAAGGTAAACTTGTCCAAAAAGTTTATATTGAAGAAGGGGCCGACATAAAAAAAGAGTACTATCTCGGTATGGTTCTAGACCGCGCCTCGGAAATGCCCGTCATGATGGCTTCTACCGAAGGGGGAATGGAAATCGAAGAGGTCGCCACAAAGACGCCTGAAAAAATCGTTAAAACGGCAATTGACCCGGTAATCGGCTTTCAGGGTTTTCACGGCAGAAAGCTTGCTTTCGGGCTGGGGTTACCAAAAGAAGACATTGGAACTTTCATTAAATTTGCCGCGGCTTTATACAAAGTGTATATGGACCATGACGCCGAAATGATTGAAATTAACCCTCTCATTAAAACCGGCGACGGAAAATTTCTCGCGCTCGACGCTAAAATGGGTTTTGACAACAACGCTCTTTTTCGGCAACATGAAGTAGCCGAAATGCGCGACTTCTCCGAAGAAGAGCCTACCGAAACCGAAGCGGACAAGTTCGGGTTAAGCTATGTGAAGCTCGACGGAAATGTCGGTTGTATGGTAAACGGTGCGGGACTTGCCATGGGGACGATGGACGCAATTAACTACGAAGGCGGAGAACCCGCAAACTTCCTGGATGTGGGGGGCGGCGCAAATCCCGAAACGGTAGCCAAGGGTTTTGAGATCATTCTTGCCGATCCCAATGTAAAAGCTATCTTTGTAAATATCTTTGGCGGAATCGTCCGTTGCGACCGGGTTGCCAACGGGATTCTGGAAGCCACGAAAATCACCAAAGTGGATGTTCCGGTAATTGTACGGCTTGACGGAACCAACGCCGCCGAGGCCGCAGAGATCCTGAATAACGCAGGTATCGATAATATTGTCGCGGCAACTGACCTGTCGGACGGCGCGAAAAAAGCGGTTGGAGCCGCAAAAGGAGCATAATCATGAGCATACTCGTAAATAAAGATAGCAAAATTATCGTACAGGGTTTTACCGGAAAAGAAGGAACTTTTCATTCGGAGCAATGCATCGCCTATGGCACAAAAATAGTCGGGGGAGTCACTCCCGGCAAGGGCGGTCAAACGCATCTCGATAAACCTGTTTTCAATACCGTAGCGGAAGCGGTCAACGAAACCGGAGCGACTGTCTCAATGATCTTTGTCCCCCCGGCTTTTGTCGCCGATGCGGTAATGGAAGCGGCCGATGCCGGCATTGAACTTTCCGTTATCATCACGGAAGGGGCGCCAGTAAAAGATATGATGTACGCAAAAAACTACGCCACGAAAAAAGGAATGAAAACCATTGGGCCAAACTGCCCCGGAATCATCACCGCAGAAGAGTGCAAGATCGGTATCATGCCCGGGTTTATCTTTAAAAAAGGCAAAGTCGGTTTGATCTCAAAATCGGGAACTCTTACCTACGAGGCTTCCAATCAGGTTGTGAAAGAAGGTTACGGCATTTCCACAGCGGTTGGAATCGGAGGGGACCCCATCATTGGTCTTAGCTATAACCAGCTTCTCCCTATGTTTGAGGCTGATCCCGAGACTGAAGCGATTGTCATGATTGGCGAAATTGGCGGGGATCTTGAAATTCAAGCGGCAAAATTAATCAAAGAAACCATTAAAAAACCTGTCGTCGCTTTCATTGCCGGGCAAACGGCTCCGAAAGGAAAACGCATGGGACACGCCGGGGCTATTATTTCAGGCAGCGCCGGTACCGCACAAGAGAAAATGGATGCATTGAAAGCTGCCGGCGTCAAGGTGGTAGTCAGCCCTGCCGATATAGGCAAAACCTTGAAAGAAGCCCTTGGCTGATCTCACTCTATTAGCACACAAAACGGCGGGGGGCAACTGCCCCTCTCTTTCCCTCTGTAAAAAAAAGACCTGCATAAGGCTGGTATTGGAGGTCGTATCTACCGAAAATGGTATGCCCTTAGTCAGCTTTTTGATTTTGTTTGTTTTTTTCCCTAACCACCCCCACCCTGATGGGTGGGGCCGGAAGCGTGAACATTTTTTCACTTATATTTAATAAATTCTCTTTTCAGCGATTTTTTTTCTAACCGTGCATTTTTTTACAAGTTAACCGGACAAAAAGGGGGTTTGCTCCCCACGATGTGAGATGCTGCAATAGTATCATACCTTTTCTAGGCGCGGGCAGAGCTTGGCATGTTTGGCATGCTTACAATGTTTTTTGCGTATAGCCTCTTTGCTGTACCGTATGGGTTAATTCATGCGCCATTAGCCGCTTTCCTTCCCCCGTATTGGGAGAGTACTGGCCGCCGCCAAAGAAAATATCCCGGCCAACGGTAAAGGCTCTGGCATTGACTGAGCGAGCCAGCGTATGAGCTCGGGCATCCGTATGAATCTTCACGCCGGAAAAGTCTGCGCCAAAACGGGGTTCAAAATATGCGCGCTCGCCCGTAGAAAGAGGGCGGCCTGCGCCTCCCCTCGCTGCTTCGAGGGAAGATTCTACATGATCGGGCGCTGACGTTACCGACGTTTGTGTGTTGTTATTTTTTCGATATAGAAAAAATTTTCGTTGAAGCATCTGTTTTTTTCTTTGCAAAGAAGTGCTGCATTGCGGGCATAATTTTGCCTGGTTCACCGGACGGCTTTCGCGTTTCGCCTGGGCCTCTTCTTTTGCGCACGAAGCGCACTTGCGCTGTATCCGTTTTGCCTGCGCTTTCATACCCTCTTCTTCCGGCTTTGCCTCGCGCTGGAGTTTGGCCTGAGGCTCGTCCTCTTTTTCGGCTGCGCGCTGGAGCTTGGCCTGAGGTTCGTCTTCTTTTTCGGCTGCGCGCTGCAACTTGGCCTGAGACTCTTCTTCAGGCATGCCCGCTTTTTGCATCTTGTCATCTTCCGGGGCCTCTACGCGCTGCAGGGGCGTTATTGACGACGCCAATGAAGAGATCGAAAGCAGAGGAGAGCGGGAAATTTGCCGATTGCCCTTGGTGGAATTTTCAGCCACGTTATCGCTCATGTTCGGCATTGAGACGACCCGGTCGGCGATCCGGTCGGCTTCTTGCTCGTACCGATCATTTGCCGGACCGATGTTTAACTTTGCTTGCAAAATTCCCGAACGGTAAAGCCGCTTGGTTGCCCTGTTCCCCAGGTTCATTTGAAGTTGCATGACCGACTGCAGCGCATTGTTGGTGCTGTGATCATATTTTTTTGCGGACGATGTATGATGAAAGCTGGTTTTTCCGGATGAGGATTTATCGATACCGTTTGCCCTTGCGTTTGTTAAAAAAGACATAGTATATCATTTTAGCGAACCCTATTGATATGGCAAGAATAATTTTTATTTTTTATTGTATCGTAAAAAGAAGTTTTCCCGGACCATCTGGCTTGTCACAATTGGATTTGTTCGGAAACTGATATGGAAAAAATTCGTCGGGGTGGCGGAGGCTCATTTGTCATATAGAGCCAATTTTTACGAAATATCCGAAAACTGAAAAAAACACTTTAAACAGCCTATTACTTATAAAGAAACTGAAAAATTTGCGCTTCTTTTGGCCCCACCCATCAGGGTGGGGGTGGTCAGGGAACAAACGCAAATAGCCGGAGCCAGGGGCAGACTTGCCCCTTTGTCTTACACAGTTGTATTTAATTTGCTATAAACTTAAGTCGGTGATAATCATTTTGCGGGCCCTGCTTGAATAGAATCTTTTCTTTGTCGGGTGGCTGAACATGTCAGTGTAGGGTATGAAACTGTTGTTGATTCTATCGCGTATGTGCATGTGGAGGTGGGGCCGTTCGGCGCATGCGTTGCCGCCGTCGCCGACTGTTCCGATGATTCTGCCTTGGGTTACCCGCTGGCCTCGCGAAAAAAACCGGCTGGCTGAGTGAAATATCGTGACGTCATAACGCCTGTTTCGCACTCTCAACCCGCAATCTACAATTGTTCCTGAGATCGGAGATCGTATCGGAGTTCCTATGGGGGCGTAAATATCGGCCGCTCTTGAGTATCCGCCGCAAGAACCCCCGCTATGGTTTAGCGCATTGGGCCATCCGCCTCTCGCGTTGTGCGTCAAGCATTGGCTTTCGGCGCCATAATAACGCACTTGCAGTGTCGACATATCTGCCAGGGGCGCTAAGATGTTTGCATTTTCTTCAATATCGCCGGAACCGCTGAAGGTTTCGTTTACGGATGCCCGCACTGCATTGGAAAGACTGGTAAACCTGTTGGCAAAAGCCGCCGGGCCAAATTGCGCTTCGGAAACGCTCTCTGCGTTTCGATCTACATTGTATGCCGTTTGCAGCACCGGGTTATAGGTTGTTGAGATAAAGTGCAGAGATGGGTTGATTCGCCAATAGTCCATCGTCAGCCGGATCGCCGTATTGTGTTCGCCGTTGGCCGCCAGTGTTTGAATAAAACTGCTCATGGTTCCCGGCCCGATTTTCCCGTCCACGGTCAGGCTGTGATTGTGCTGGTATTGCGCCAGATACCGGATTGTAAAATCGCCGAGGTCGCCGTCGGGGTTAGCGCCAACGAGGCCTTGTATGATGCGTACGGCAATATCGCCGGTTATGCGCGACTTGTTGTATTGCACCGCTCTTCGCCGCTCTTGTCTTGTATTTACCCGCGCGTACACCGCGCCGGTCATTTGGGGTAAGGCGCCTTGGCGTCCCCTGTTCGCCGGCATTTGATTTATTGCATTTTGAATTCGCTCTCGCAACTGCCATGCATTGGTGGTTGCATTTAAACCCCGCCGGCCTATCTCTACGATCTTTAGGTTGCCTGTCGCCAGAGAAGATCTTGTCGGCGCCCGCCCGGGCAACGCCGGGTTGTAACGGATATCGGTATCGGGCCCCAGGTTGTTGTTCCAGTCGGCGACCAGTTGTATGCTGTAGTTTTGGCAATTCCCGTTCCACATGGTTCTCATGGCGCGGTTGATGGAACCGAGACCGAATTGGCCATCCATTGTTAAACCATGGCTGCTCTGCCAGCGCCCCAGTGTGCGAGCGCTGCCGGGACCAAAATCACCGTCAACCGTCGTTCCGATCAGGCGTTGGATGATGCGAATGGAAGAGGCGCTGTAATGCTCATATGTATACGATATGGAAGCGTTGATTTGAGCGGCTGTCAAATTTCGCTGCCGGCGGTTCCCGGGCCGAACCCGGTTAAGAGCGCACGTTCTCTGTAGTTGCGCCGCTTGCATGGTTCTGCCGCCTTGTTGCACCGTATGGGTTAATTCATGAGCCATGAGGCGTTTTCCTTCGGAAGTGTTCGGGGAATATTGGGCGTCGCCAAAAAAAATATTATTACCTACGGTAAAAGCCCTGGCATTGACGGAACGCGCCAAGGTTTGCGCCCGGGCATCAGTATGAACTTTTACGGCGGAAAAATCGGCCCCAAAACGGGGTTCGTAAAACGATCGTTCGCGTGCGGATAACGGCTTACCCGCGCCCTGCGCCGCTTGGATGGATGACTCTATGTTGCCGGCAACGGCCGGCGGTTTGTTCTTTTTTTTTCGCTGCAGGGGCAAAGGCGTGACGGACGCCGCTAAAGAGTTTACCGCAGCGAAGGGAGCGCGTGAAATTTGCCGAAAGCCGGCTGCCGGACTTTCCGGCGCGCTTTTGGATTCAGGCATCGTGTCTGGTATAGAGACTACCCGGTCGGCAATTCGATCTGCCTCTTGTTCGTAACGGTCGTTTACCGGCCCAATGTTTAGTTTGGCCTGAAACGCGCCCGAACGGATAAGGCGGCCAACCGCCCGGTTGCCTAACGTACGTTGCAAATCGGACCCAAGAGAATTCGCCGGGACGGATAAAGGCGGTCTCTGCATTTGGGTGAGTAAAGCCTGATTTGCAAGAGACTTGCTTTTGCCGGATACATTTTTATTGCCCCCGCTTCGGCGGGGCGAACGCGCAAACAAAGACATTACTTTACATTTTACCGTAAAGGATTGAGATGGCAAGTAGTTTTATATACTTTTTGATAAAACCGTTTTTACGAAAAGCCGGCTTGAATCGATCCGGGCTTTTTGAAACCCGGCATTCATTCAAAGAAAATCGAAAGCAGAAATTTATGTTTAGATTGAATCGGATTGAATGCAAACTTTATCAACCCAAGTCAGGTATTCGGGGTTCATTTGCTCTACGTTCATCAAGGTAATTTCAGGAACCGTGTACGAATGCAAAGATTTAATTCTCTCGCGAATTGAGGGCCAATTGCGCATCAGAGCTTTGATAAATAGCTTGTGCTCCTGGGTTTCTTCGAGCTTGTTTTCCCACGTATATAATGACGTAACGGGGCCTACGATATTGACGCAAGCAACCAGTTTTTCTTCAACCAGCGTACGGCCAATCTCTCTGGCTTCTTCGAGAGATTCGGTCGTCGTGGTAATTAAAATCGGTTGCATGAAAACAAAATAAACGATTCGGACGCATCAATATAAAACAACCGCTATTTTCCGTTGTTTCCGGTTGGTTGGGTATTTTTCGCCCCGTTGGTTTGGGCCTTGCGGCAACGCGGATCTTCCAGGGTCATTACCTTCACCCCGCGCGGCAGATAAATTTTTTCATCGGCGGGCGTTTGCAGGTACTCTTTCGGATCCTGGGTAAAAATATAAAACCCGACAAATTCATTGTATTCTACATAATACATAAAAGGATCCGTATCGGATTGTTCGATATCGTTTGTGGTTAAATTAACGTTATTGTAATCGCAATATGAAAAACTTCGCAAAAGACTCATCCGAATCGCCCGGTTGAGGTTTTCAAGCAAAAGCTCGGTTTTTTCTTCTTCAGTTAAAGCGGGGCCTTTGATTTCTTTATGGACACGGTAAAACTTATCCATAATTTCGCCGGCAAAAGCAGAGCCGTTTAAAAAAACAAATAGCGTTATAAAAGCAAAAGAGAAAGTAAAGCGTTGTTTATTCAATGTTCTCATACCTATCATTATCGGCCATTTTTATATAATATTAAATGCTCTGTCAATCACTCTTTTCGAGAATAGTAGCCGATATGACCGGCTCATAATACATTACTATATTACCAATTATTGATAAAGATAATAAAAACAGTTTAAGTTCCTGATTGACAGGGAGAGTATCGATTCGGGATTATTATTGCCCCCCCTGAAAATGCAAAACAGGGGCATACAAAAGCCGATATCGTTATAAAGCGTTTTAATAATAAATAACAGGAAAAGATATGACAAAAAATGTAAAAAATCTGGCATTGCTGCTGCTGATCGTAATTCTCGGCGCTCTTTTAATTGAGTTTGCCCGAACAGACCAGACCTATGTTCAGGAAATCACCTACTCGCGCTTTCTTGAACTTGTAGAAAACAAGAAAATATATACGACTGAAAGAGACCCGCTCACAATCCAGAACAGGACAATCCAGGGTATCTATAACAATGAAAAGAACGAAGCCATCCATTTCAAAACGTTCATTGCCTACCCGGACACCGATATTGTTCCGTTGCTCCGCGAAAACGGGGTTCAACATTTTAGAGGAGTGCCCCAGCAAGACAGTTTATTTTTACGAACTCTTTTTGCCATTCTACCCTGGGTATTGATCATCGGGTTCATCTGGTTTATCATGGTACGCCAAATCCAGTCAACGGGCAACAAAGCCCTGAGTTTTGGCCGCTCAAAAGCCAAACTTCACCCGGAGATGAAAAACAAGGTTACCTTTACCGATGTCGCCGGCGTTGAAGAGGCGAAGCAAGAGTTGAAAGAAGTGGTCGACTTTTTAAAAGATCCGAAAAAATTTCAGGATATCGGCGCAAAAATACCGTTAGGCGTTTTACTGGTAGGCTCGCCGGGCACCGGCAAGACATTATTGGCGCGCGCCGTCGCAGGCGAAGCCGGCGTCCCGTTTTTTTCCATCTCGGGTTCCGACTTTGTTGAGATGTTTGTCGGCGTTGGCGCTTCTCGCGTGCGCGACCTTTTCGGTCAGGCGAAAAAACAATCGCCATGCATTATCTTTATCGATGAGATTGACGCCGTCGGGCGCTTGCGCGGGGCGGGTCTTGGCGGCGGACACGATGAGCGCGAACAGACTCTAAACCAGTTGTTAGTCGAAATGGACGGCTTTGAAACAAACGAAGGTATCATTGTCATTGCCGCCACCAACCGCTCCGATGTTCTTGACCCCGCTCTTTTGCGGCCCGGACGCTTTGACCGGCAAGTCGTGGTTGACGCGCCCGATTTAAAAGGACGCGAACAAATTCTGAAAATCCATTCGAGAAAAGTGCCGTTAGAGACCGACATTAACCTGACGGATATTGCCAAGGGAACCCCCGGCTTTACCGGCGCCGACCTGGCCAACCTGGTCAATGAAGCCGCTCTTTTGACGGCGCGCCGCGATAAAAAGAAAGTAAGCCAGGATGAGTTTGAAGAGGCCCGCGATAAAGTAATGATGGGGCCTGAACGCAAATCGTTTTTTATCGGGGAACAGGAAAAAGCGATTATCGCTTATCATGAAGCGGGCCATGCTCTCATTAGCGCGCTTTTGGAAAACTCCGAGCCCATTCACAAGGTGAGTATTATCCCCAGGGGCCGCGCATTGGGTATCACAATGCATCTCCCTGAAAGCGAGAAGCACATGCGATCGCGTAACTTCTGGATTGATGAAGTTGCCGTATTGATGGGCGGGCGCCTCGCCGAAGAAATTCAATTTAAAGACGTTACTACGGGCGCAACCAACGATATCGAACGTGCCACCGCAATTGCGCGCAAGATGGTTACCGAATGGGGCATGTCACAAAAAATCGGTCCGCTTCACTTGAGCGGTTCCGAAAGCGGAGCGGTTTTTCTCGGGCGCGATTATGTACGCAATTCGCATACATCCGATGAATATGCAAGGATGGTCGATGAAGAAGTGAAACAAATCGTCGATAACGGTTTTAATGCGGGAATGAAAATCCTGAAAAAACACCGGAAGCAGCTTGACCGGATCGCAGCCGCGCTTCTTGAAAAAGAGACAATCACCGGAGAAGAAGTTCACGCCCTTATCAAGGGTAAGGCTATTTCTCGCGGAGGGAATAACAAAAACAGCAAGACTCCCCGCCCGCCGGCAAAAAAAGCGCAAGCGCAAAAAGCAGGCGCTAAAAGTAAGAAATCGGTTTTACCAAAACTGGATATCCAACCGGCTTAGTTCCCTTGAACCGTAAGCCCGACACGGTACTATATGTCTTTATCGATGGTATCGGCGTTGGGCGCAACAATGCGGATACCAATCCGTTCGCCCGCTACCCCAGCCGGTTTTTTTCCGTGCTTGGGGGAAAAACATCGTTTCAACCTGACGGGATTTTTCTCGAAACCGATGCGCACATGGGCGTGCCGGGTATCCCGCAATCGGGCACGGGGCAAACCGCGCTTTTTACGGGGTACAACGGCCCCGAAATTTTCGGACGCCATGCCGCCGGTTTCCCTCCTTTTTCGCTTAGACCGTATTTAAAAGAACATTCCATCTTGCATAAATTTAACGATAGCGGGCTGCCGGCTTCGCTGATCAATGCGTACTCCCAACGGTATTTCGATATGCTCAAACAACCCCGGTCCGAACGGTTTATGTCGGCGTCAAGTTTGATGCAAGTGGGCAGCGGCCGGCGCTTTTTAACCATAGAAGATTTGCTGGCGGGCCGAGCCATTTACATGGATATCACCAACTGGTTTTTGCGAAAAAACGATAAAAGTATCGGCCTACTGCCGCCCAAAAAAGCCGGTCGCCGCATGATGGAAATCGCCCGAAATTACCGCCTGGCCATCTACGAATACTTTTTCCCGGATCGCCTGGGGCATGACCAGGGCATGGGCGAAGCCCGAAAAATCATCAAACATATGGACGGCCTCCTGGAAGGCATTTGGGAAACAATCGACCCCGACCGCGAACTTTTCATTTTAGCCTCGGACCACGGTAATTTTGAAGATCTCTCGCATGGCATCCACACCGAAAACCGCGCGCCCACGATTTTATACGGGCGGGGATCCGATGAGATGCAAAATAACATTAGGGCACTGTACGATATCCCGCGGCAACTTTTCACCCTTTTCGATATTCCTTTTGACGACAAAGCGCCGGTTTTGTAGCGATCTTTCCCACAAACCCACCCCCCGCCCAAAAAAGGGAGGGTGGCGCAAGCATCGTAAATTTTTCGCTCCCTATCAAATAAATCGGCAATATATGTAATTTTTCTCACAATGGATTGAATTTTATTAAGAAATCCGTCGTTAAGCGTCCCTGGCATGCATGGAAACACGAATGACGTCGAAGCCATGACGCACAATCGCGATACGGAAGTGAGCGCTTGTACTAATACCGGATTTCTCGAACGGAAATCCGGCCCCCGAAGTTTTTTTAAACAAAGATTGAGATCGATGGGGGAAGCGCAGGCTCATTTGCCGGAAATTGTATTTTTCTGTTAATTTTTATTAAAACCGAAAATTTTTCAAAATGCAGGCTATTCATAGAATGATTTCTGAAAAATAGCCGGCCTTCCGGCCCCACCCATAAGGGCGGGGGTGGTTAGTGGAAAGAAAAAACGCAAATAGCCGGAGCGCGGGGGAAGACTTTCCCCCGCTTTTTTTAAAGTTCGTTTCGATTTTCAGCGGAAATCTCGCAAAATTTTATGGCCTAAAAGGTACATTTTCGATAACTTGGTACTGTTTACAAAAAATTATCGGACAAAAGAGAGAAAATGGGGGTTAAACAAACGTATGGATGAATATCGGAAAGGAATTCGCTTTGATCCTGAGCCCATGGATACCGCTATTATTGCCGTTTCGGATGAGGCTCGTCAAAATTACAACAACAGGGGCTATGCTTTTCGCGGCGATATCCCCGCTTTGATTGAAAATGAGTCGCATACCGGTTGCAGCCTCTTGGTGATCCTTCACGGAGAAGAGGAGAGCGGACTTCTTCAATTGGATACGCCTTGTGTCGTTAAATTGGGGAAACTCAACCCTTTGGCCGGGGTTGTAAAATGGAAAAAAGAGATTGAGGAAAATATTTTTCGCATTGGCATTGAAATCACGGAATAGGCAGGCGCTGCCGCTTTTCATTGAAAAAACATTGCCGGGTCAGACCAAAATATAAACCTGTAAACCTGCGGAAGGTGTTATATGTCAAATCAATCCTCAAAACAAAATAGATACGAACCTATCACTGGCGAGGTTCCGGAAAATCGCAAAGAGCTGTTTTTGGATCTTATCCGGGAAGCCTCTACCAATTTGCCGGGCGATGTCGTTCGGGAAATCGAAAAGCGTAGGGCGAACGAAAACCCCGAATCGCAAGCCGCAAGGGCTCTTGGCATTATTCTTGAGAATATCGACCTTGCCTGCAACATGGAGACCCCGATCTGCCAGGATACCGGGACCGTTATTTTTCATATTGAATACCCCACCGGGCTCAGCACCCTTGACTTAAAAGAAGATCTTACGGCTGCGGTTGTCGAGGCTACCAAACGCGGGTATCTGCGCCCGAACTCTGTCGACTCGGTTACCGGCGAGAACCCCGGCGACAATACCGGCATCGGTTCGCCCGCCTTCTTTTTTGAAGAAACCCGCGGCAAAAAATTAAAAATTCAACTCATGCTTAAGGGCGGCGGCTGCGAAAATGTCGGCGCTCAATATACTTTGCCCCATGTTCCCCTTGACGCCGGACGAGATATCAAAGGCGTAAAAAAAGTGGTTCTTGACGCTGTCGTCAAAGCCCAGGGCAAAGGCTGCTCGCCCGGAATTCTTGGCGTTGGTATTGGCGGCGACCGCGTCACCAGCGCTTTAAAAGCCAAAGACCAAATCTTTCGGCCGCTGACTGACACCAACCCCGACCCTGTTTTGGCGGAAATGGAAAGCGACATTCTCGAAAAAGCCAACAAACTGGGTATTGGTCCCATGGGTTTTGGGGGGTCTACCACGCTTTTAGGCGTTAAAGTCGCTAAAATGCACCGGGTGCCGGCCAGTTTTATTGTCAGCATTGCTTACATGTGCTGGGCCACCCGCCGTAAAACTCTGAAAATTGAAGACAAACGCTATGTCATTGAATAATCATTGATTTCGCAAACCGCTAAGTTCAAGTAAAAACACAGGAGAAAACATGGCCACAGATATCATACCCCTTCACTCCCCCAACATCACGGAAGAGCAAATCAGGGCTTTGAAAAAAGGCGATATTGTCTCAATTACCGGCAGAGTTGTCACCGGCCGCGATGTTGCCCATAAATACTTAAAAGACGCCTTTTTTTATAAAGAGACCTATGACCCGAAAGACGCCGAGGTATTGAACGAACTAAAAACCCACCTGCAGGGCGGAATTCTGTATCATTGCGGTCCTGTCGTTGTCAAAGACGAAAATGGCAATTACAAATTTACCGCCGCCGGCCCCACCACCTCTATCCGGGAAGAACCGTACGAGTATGACACCATTAAACTTCTGGGTCTGCGCGGGGTCATTGGCAAAGGCGGCATGGGCCCGAAAACCCTCAAGGGTTGCCGCGATTTTGGCGCGGTTTATTTGCATGCTATTGGCGGCGCCGCAACCTATACCGCCCGGCGGGTCGTTAAGGTACATGGCCTTTTAAAAGAAGAATTTGGCACACCCGAAGCGTTCTGGATCATTGACGTTGAAAACTTTGAGTGTATTGTTACCATGGATTCTCATGGCAACAGTCTTCATGACAGCGTTGAAGAGACATCGCAAAATATTCAAAAAGAACTCAACTCCGCTTTTTAACGAAATGAACTTTCCCCGGAAGTGACGTCTGGATATGAAACCCCAAAACGTTCGGCTGCTTCTCATCGGATCGGAACTTTTAAACGGTTATATTGCCGATAAAAATCTCGCGTACTTTGCCCGAAAACTGTATAACCTGGGGCACCGTGTCATTGAAACGCGCATTATCCACGATTCTCCGGAAGCCATTTTAAGCGTGTTAAACGAATGGTCGAAAACCGGGGATCTTTTAATTACTACCGGCGGCCTTGGGCCGACCGATGACGATACCACTGTTGATACGCTTTGCTCTTGGCTTGGCGTCGAACCTGAATTTAACCAGGATATTATCAAAAGAATTGAAAAAGTGATTTTTGAACGTTATAAGAGTGAAAACCGCATGAATGAAGAGCTGAAAAAGCGGATCTTGCGGCAGGCTCGCATACCCAAAGGCGCTATCGCCCTCAAAAACACCGCCGGCCTTGCCCCCGGTATTTTTCTCCCGGACGTTCCTTTGATTGCGTTGCCGGGTTTTCCGGTTGAAATTGAATCGATCTGGCCGGATGCGCAAAAACGGATCGAGAGCCTTGCGTTAGCCCGTTTCGCCTCTCGCGTTGTACCGATCTGGGGCGTCGCCGAAGGCACTCTCTTTGACACGATTCATCCGCCGGAAAAAATTCAAATGGGGGTTCACGCCCTGCCCTGGGGCAGTAAGCTCTTTTTCATGACGCCGCTGGGTTCCCCGGAGGATGAAAAAAAGCTTGATGATTTTGTTCAGGAAATTGAAAGAAAGTATAAGCGCCATATCATGGATGACCCGGTGGAAACCTGGGTCGCTTATTTGCAAAAAATTTCTCTTACGTTTGCCACCGCCGAGAGCTGTACCGGCGGTTTAGGCGCCAAGCTTGCCACCGATCTTGCCGGCGTCTCTTCGGTTTACCGCGGCAGCGCCGTCGCATATGCCAATGAAATCAAAGAAAACATTCTTGGCGTTTCTCATTCGATCATTGAACAATATGGCGCCGTCAGCAAAGAAACGGCTCAAGCCATGGCGGAAAACACCCGGGAAAAATTCAAAACCGGTTTTGCCTTTTCTACCACGGGCATTGCCGGTCCTTCGGGCGGCACCCCGGAAAAGCCGCTGGGCACCGTTTACATTGGCATCGCATCGCATGCTCATGAGACGCTGGTTGGTAAGTTTTTGTTTCCGTTTAGCCGCGACCGTTTTCGCGAGGCTGTGGTTTACACAGCTTATTTGGCGTTATGCCAGCGTTTTTGTCTTATGGCAAACAAAACGGAATGGGATAATTCACACCTTGGTAAAATCTTTCGCCCCGTATGACCCGAAAGCGGACGGAGCTTGCCGTGTTCGTAGACGGCGAATTCTTACCCCACGACCGGGTAATGGTCGTCAAATGAAGATTCGGTGGTAAAATACAGCAGAGTATTTAAACGGGCCATACGAATGACGCTTAAGATTGCCTCGGAAGCACCGAAATAAATCAGCTCGACCCCGTGTTGTTTTGACTCCTGGACCAGTTTAATCAGTATGCTCAGGCCCGAAGAATCGACCATCTCCAGAAATTTCATATTCAACCCTATCGCTTTATGACCGTCTTCTTTCATCATACCAAGCATGTAGGTTTCAAATTCGGGACTATTGGCCATGGTAAGGCGACCGGTGCAAAGAAGCTCGATGGCCCCTTCGCGTAAAATCGGTTTTAAATTTAAATCTTTCATGAAATTTATACTCTGAAAATAGAATTTTAGGGGCGAGTTTTGGTGTAAACTATTATTCTACCTAAAATATTTTTTTTATATTCTGGAAATTATTCATTCCAAACCTGGGGCCGGCTTTTCTCGCATTGCTTTGGGCTTGACGTTTGCCGGGAATATTTGTTGGGGGGAGCTTCATCCGGCGTTATTTTCTTGAAATGACGCCGGATGAAGCGGGGGGGGGAAGACTTTCCCCCCTTTCGCCTCTTTTTTGCCAGAAAAAATCCGTTGAGCGCAATTACCTGGAAAAATTGTATACACTGCCTGCGAGTTTGTCGATATTTGTATAGATAGCCTTATGGAAATTGAAGCGAAAAGCGAATTTAGTTATATTCTCCAGTCCAATGAGCTGGCGAAACGGATAGCCGGGCATGCTATTATCATTAAGTTAAACGCGCTTAACGCGCTTTTGCTTGCTTTGCGCCTGGATGAAAATATGCAGGGGTATATCGTGGTTACCGATGAGTTTATTCGTTTCAGCAAGGAAATCATTGACTTGGCTGGTGGTTTGCGGCACAAAATCAATATCCAGGTGCAAGACATTTCCACTCAATTGAAGTTTGAGAACAAGTACCGTCTTTTTAACCGCGCCATTACGCGCTCTTCCCGGGCCGTTATGCTGGAGAGCGTCGGTACATTTATGGATGTGAACATGAAACGAATGAACGGCTTTATCGGCAATATGTATACGTACGGTTCCGATGTTCTTACGTTGTTGCGCCGCAGCGAAAAATTTATTTTGCGGGGCGATATCCTGGCAATGCAGGCAAAAATTGAAGGCGCCTATGCGGAGACTTCGCAGGAAATTTTCAAAGATGTTGCCAGCTCTCTGCATGACTCGATTCAGGATATCAAGAAAGCTGTCTCTTCAATGATTGGTATTTTGGAAACCCATTTAAAAGAATATGAGCAAAAAAAAGATTTAGTGGAAAAGTGACATGAAGAAATTGACGCACATTTATCAAGAGCCTAACCATTCCTGGGCTGTGGCGCACCGCGACCCGGAGCGCCCTGACTATATTATCGATACCAATGAGTATATTATCTCTATCGATGATGAGACCATCATAACCGACCCCGGCGGAATGGAGGTTTTTCCTTCGGTATTTACTGCGATTACCGGCGATTATAACCCCGAAGAGATCAAGGCGATTTTCGCGTCTCACCAGGATCCGGATATCATTTCTTCATTGTCGCTCTGGCTTGAAATTAACCCGCGCATGAAATGTTACATATCCTGGCTTTGGGGCAATTTTATTCCTCACTTTGGCGGCAACAAAAGCACGTTTAAACTTATTCCCGACGAGGGGATGGAAATTCGCTTGGGCGGCAAACGACTGCAAGCCATACCCGCGCACCACCTTCATTCTGCCGGGAATTTTCATTTGTATGACCCCCAGGCCCGTATTTTATTTTCGGGGGATGTCGGAGCGGCGCTTTTGCATACCATTGATATTTATGTCCGCGACTTTGATAAACACATTCAATATGCCAAAAAATTTCACCAGCGCTGGATGGGTTCCAAGGAGTGCAAACTCAACTGGTGCGAGCGCGTATCTCAAATGGAGATCAATATGCTGGCCCCGCAGCATGGCTGCATTTACCGGGGGAAAGACGTAGAGCGCTTCATCAACTGGTTTGCCGAACTACCCATTGGCATTGCAGAGTGCCATAGCGACATGGCCAAAGCGCAAGAAGAAGAGACGGATGAAGAAGAACCGGAAATTGAAATCATTGAAGAAGAGACGGAACTTGCGGATAAACCCGCAAACGGCGATGCAAATGGCGAATCCGATGATATTGAAATTGATGACGAAATTGAGTTTGTCGACTGATTCTTTTGCTTTACCTTCGCTTTTCGCTTGTTTTTAAAAACGGAGAAATCCTGACTTTGGCTGGACAACCCCACTTTGGCTGAAAAATTGGCAGGTTTGTATATCATGAAAAAATTCAACATACGTTTTATTTGTATTGTTATTATTGTCTGGGCCGCCGATACGTTCTCAAAACTTTGGGCCGTCAAAGCGCTAACCTCTCAACCGAAGCTGGAGTTTCTGGGCGAGCTGTTGCAATTTCGGCTGATTTATAACACCGGCGGGATCTTTGGCGTGGCGCCCGGCAACGCTCTTGTTTTTCAAGCCTTAACCGGAATGGCAATTACGTTTTTATTGCTATATTATTACAAGCACCCCGACCGCGGCAGTTTGTTTGATTTGTCTATTTCGCTGGTTTTAGGCGGAGCCCTTGGCAACTTTACCGACCGTTTTTTTCGGCCCGGCGTTGTCGACTTTATCGATATGGATTTTTTTGATATTCCCGCTATCGGAATTTACCGCTGGCCCACCTACAACATTGCGGATGCTTTTATATCCGTCGGTACCGTTTTGATGATTATTTCGTTTCTTAGTTTTGAAAGAGTGCAGGCGAAAAAAGATAAGCAAGACGAAGAGCGCGCGCTTCATACCGATCGCTGAACCAAAATCGCAGCGTAATCGCAACGTGAACAAACGCTTTACACTATCCGAAAATACAAGGCTTGATACGGGTATTGCGCAGACCTACCCTGATCTTTTTTCCAGGGCAAAGGCTCAAAAATTAATACGCGAAGAGAAGGTTCGCGTGAACGGCAAAACCTGCGCCAAACCCTCGTTTGCCAGCGAAATGACTTCGGAAGTCGATTTTGATTTTGAACCTGAAACTTCGTTTGTATTAAAACCCAACGACAAAGGGGTTCCGATTGTATACCAGGACAATGACCTGGCGATCATTCACAAACCGTCCGGGATCACCGTTCACCCCGGGGCCGGGAATCGAAACGATACCCTGGTTCATTCTCTTTTAGCGCAACTGGAAACGCTCTCTACCGGGGTTGACCCGCAAAGGCCCGGCATCATACACCGCCTTGACCGGGAAACGGAAGGCTTGATGGTGGTGGCAAAGACCAATCTGGCCCATCGCGTGATTGCCGAAGCGTTTCAAAACCGGGAAGTGGAAAAGGAATACCTTGCCTGGGTATGGGGGCGAACAGAAGCCGAAGGCGTTGCCGAGGGTTTTATTGGCAGACACCGGACCATTCGGCGCAAAATGGTTTTTTTGGATCAGCCGCAAGACGAGACCTGGAAAAGCGCCTCTCTGGACTACCGGCTTGAAAAATGGCTCGACCCCTTTTCGCTGGTCCGAATTCGCCTGCACACCGGCCGCACTCATCAAATCCGCGCTACTTTTTCTTATCTCAACCACCCGGTTGTCGGAGATCCTCTTTACTCTAAAATTCACCGCCGGGTTCAAAATGCGGGGTTAAGCGCAAATACCGAAAAAATTCTCGAAAAGCGCGGCATGCTTTTGATTGCCAGCCGCTTGTCTTTTCAACACCCCACCAGCGGAAAAAAACTGGAATTTACGTTACCCCTGCCCGAACGCTTTCATCTTGACACCCTTATGGAAATCAAACAACGTGAAACGCTCCCCGGGAGTGGCGCAAACTCCGGAACATTGGAAGCATAAATAAAAGATGTCTTTAGCGAAGATACTCAATGAACTCTGCCCGGGATAATATCGAAGACACGGAAAAAAAACGAATTCGGGAACACTTGCTGGAGCGCGTTCGCCTTGCGCCTTCAACCCCCGGCTGCTATCTATGGCTGGGCGAGAACGAAGAACCGGGTTCGGATCGAAAAGTTCTCTATGTCGGTAAAGCGATCAATTTGCGCTCGCGCACCCGGCAATATCTCAATACCGACGATTATAAAACTCTCTTTCTCATGGCCAGGGTGCGCGACATCGACTGGATCTCAACCAACAATGAGGTGGAGGCGCTGCTCCTTGAAAATAATCTCATTAAAAAACACAACCCGCCGTATAACGTACGCCTGCGCGACGATAAAAGTTACCCCTATCTTTGTTTGACCATGGGCGAGCCTTTCCCCCGGTTGATTGTCACGCGAAAAAAGAAGAACCCGAAGCACTTGTATTTCGGCCCATACATCGACGCCGGGGCCGCCCGCAATACATTGGCATTGATCCACCGGATTTTTCCTATCCGGAAAAGGGCTCTGAAACTGCCTTTAAAAAAGCCGGCTCGCCCCTGCCTGAACTATCATATTGGCCGTTGTCTTTCACCGTGCAGCGGCAAGGTGGGCATCGAAGAGTATGGGGAACTGATACAAAAAATAAAATCTTTTCTCGAAGGAAAAAACGACGAGCTGGTCCGGTTGCTGCAAAAAGAGATGGGCGAGTTTTCGGAAAACCAAGAGTATGAGAAAGCGGCAGCCAGGCGGGACATGCTGCGGGACATTGAAACCCTTTACGCCGATCAATCCGTTCATGCCGAAGAAGAAAACCAAAACTACGATGTCATTGGCATGTATGTCGTCTCCAGGCGCGAGCTGGCCGAATCTCTGGATATGGAAACAATCAGCTACCAGCGGCAATTTCGGGAACAATCGGCTTACCTGGCTCAATTTGTTCTGTTGCGCGTGAGAAACGGCAACTTGATCAATAAGGGAGCCTACACCATGACGGATATTCCCGCTGAAAAAGACGATGAAAATTTACGCAATGAATTTATGGACGGGTTTTTTCGGGAATACTATTTGCAATTGCCCGACCCGCCGCCCAGGATTTTTGCCGGCTCCCCTTTTTTTAACGGCGAGATCTGGAGCCAGGCCATCAAAAAAAGCGCCGGGGTTTCGGCAGAGATCATTTCGCCGGAAAACGGCAGCTTAAAACATACCGCCCCGGAGGGGCAAGGTGCAAACCGGGGTTTAATGAAAATGGCCGTAAACAACGCGCGCCTGACGTTAAGAGAAAAAGTGCTTTCGGAGCAAATTCGAAACCAAAGATTCGGGTTGCGCCAAATTCAAAAATTTCTCGATCTGGAACGCCTGCCGGAAATTATCGAGTGTTACGACATTTCAAACATACAAGGCAAACAAGCGGTCGGTTGCGGGGTCTACTTAAAAAACGGGATTCCATACAAGGCCGGTTACAGGCGCTACAAAATCAGGACCAAAGAGACGCCCGACGACCCGGCGATGATGCATGAAGTCCTGGACCGGCGTCTTGCCCGGTTAAAGAGCGATAAACGCGAAATCGCGGCGCCTGATTTGATTGTCATTGACGGGGGCGCCACCCAACTCAATGCCGCGCTGGAAGCCCGCAGGAAAAACGGAGCGAAAATACCGATGATCGGCTTGGCAAAAAAGCTGGAAGAAATTTACACCGAAGAGGGTGAAATTTTGCAAATGGATAAAAACAGCCCCGGTATGCTCATTTTGCGTTTGGCCCGCGATGAAGCGCATCGTTTTTCTGTTTCTTATCACCGGACCCTGCGCAACAAGAAAAGTTTAACATCTTCGTTTGCCGCCATACCGGGGATGGGCCCGCAAAAAACGGCCAAAGTTTTGGAGATGATTCAAAACGGAAAGCTTTCCGGTTCGGACCGCAAGAAGTTGCGCGAAACAGCCATCTCAATCAAGGGAGTCACCCCGGAAATGGCCGATCGCATTGTTGAAACAATTCAAACGATTGAATCGATTCGCTCGGCTTCGCCGGAAAAAGAAACTACGGAAAAGTCAAACGAAGCGGATTAACTGCATTCGCCTTCGCCATATTCCATCACATAAGGCGAATCTTTGCCCCAATCGTAATGAAGCATTTCGTCTTCTTCCACCGGCATTTTTTCGCTGCTGAATTCTGCGACAATGTCGGTCATTCGCTCCTTGCTCAGACCGGTAATAAAATCATCAAACGATGCATTCTCGGAAGCTTCGTTTTGAAATATTTCAATCAAACGGTGTATGAACCTGGGGATTCGCCGGGCCAGGATTTTTTCATTGATTTTAACGCCCATGCGCACTTCACCGGCGCTCAACAAAGCCCCGCCATAATAAAGGTTATAGGCAGGCGCCTGTTGTTCGTCCGAAAAGGTAGTATCGGCCCGCCCTGAAAAACCCAGCGTCGCCACATGGTGCCGCGCGCAGGAGTTTGAGCACCCCGAGACATGAATGGTTGCGCCCTCGAACCGGGCGTCTTGGCGCCAGGTATCGTCAAACTCTTCCGACAAGACCCTGGCTAAACCCGGCGAATGGGTGATCCCCGCCGCGCAGGTTGCGGAGCCCAGGCAAGTAATCACATCGGCAAAACTGTGGTGACCGGGACGGCCCAGACCTTCGCTCGTCAGATAGTCGTAAATTTTTCCAAAAAACTCTTTCTTGTTTTCAGGGGCGACAACCAGTCCTTTGAGCACCGCATCTTGAGAGTCGCTCAGCGTAATATAACCCTTTGCATTGCCATCGCGCCAACCGTCAAGTTGATCGGCCAGGGCGCGCAACGTCTCAGGAGTAAAATCACCGTTTGGAACCCGAACAATGACCATGTACTCATTTTTGCGAACGGTGGGTTTTATATTTTGTTCAAACCAAAAATGTTTGGCGGCTTCGGCGCTGCGGTCAAACGGATTTGAATAATCAAACTCTTCGGGTTCGACTATTTTCGCTTCTATCTCGGGAAGTTCGATTCCTTCGCTTTGTATGGCCGCCAGCTCTTCTTCTACGTAACCGAGAAACGTTTCAAACCCGATTTTGTTCAATTGAAACTTCAACCGGGCTTCGCTGCGTTTTGAGCGGTCGCCGTGTTTGTCAAACGCCCTCAAAATCGCCAGCGCGTGCAACAACGTCTCTTCTACGGGGATAAACTCTTTGTAAAGCCGGGACGCCATGGGGTTTGAGCCTAACGCGCCGCCCATGAAGACCTTAAAGCCCGGTTTACCATCGGAAAGAGCCGCGATAAACCCGAGGTCGTGGATCGAGGCGCCGGCATAATCTTTCTCATTTTCGCTGAAACCGATTTTAAACTTCCTCGGCAGATGTTGCGTAACGCGGTTTCTTAAAAAGAAATGCACCGTTTGCTCAACTGCCGGCATGATATCAAAAAGCTGGTCGCGTCCGTCGCCGGCAAAGGGCGAAGTAATGATGTTGCGGATGGTAGCCCCGCTCGATTCGCGCGTTGTCAGCCCGTGATCGGCTAACGTTTGTAAAAGCGGGATAATGTTCCCGATCTTGATAAAGTAAATTTGAATATCCTGGCGCGTTGTGATATGCATCGAGCCTTTGGCGTACTTTGAGACGGCTTCGCATAAACCGTCCACTTGATTCCGGTTTAAGCGTCCGCCGGGTATTTTCACCCGGATCATAAACTGGGCCGGTTGCCGCTGGCCGTAAACGCCCTGGATCAAACGCCGGTGTTTAAATTCTTCGGGGTCAAAGGTTCTATTTTGAAAACCTTCGATTTTTTCCTGAAACTCTTTTAATTCTTCGTCAACTACGCCGTTACGCGCAAAATAAAATTCGCTCATTATGACTCCTTTTCCGCATTTTTGTTCGCCACATGCAATCCGCATTCTTTATGGGCGCAATCTTCCCACCACCATCTGCCGGCCCTGGGTTCTTCGCCTTCCAGAATCGGACGCGTACAAGGAGCGCAGCCAATACTGGCATAGTTTTTCTTATGCAAAATATTAAACGGGACTTTGTGTTTTTCTACGTATTTCCAGATCTCGTCATCCGTCCAGTGGAGTAGAGGGTGAATCTTGATAATAGAGTTCTCATAGTCCAGCTCGATAATGGGAATCGATTCCCGTTCGGGCGAATGTATTTTCCGAATCCCGGTGATCCAGATTTGTTTTCCGGCGAGAGCTCTTTTGAGAGGTTCAACCTTACGAATATGGCAGCATTCGACTCTGTTTTCAACGGAATCGTAAAAGCTGTTTTGCCCTTTTGTATTCAATAAATTCTGCAACAGTTGCGTATCGGGAACAAAGGTTTCAATCGGCAATTTATACTTATCTGCCGTTCGCCGTTGCAACTCAATTGTTTCATTAAACAATCTCCCCGTATCAATCGTAAAAATATGAACCGGGAAGTTGTTTCTTGCGATCATATCGGTCAAGACCTGATCTTCAACCCCGAATGAACTGGAAAAAACAACCCCTTCGGGTATTTCCGATGTGACCGCTTGAATCACCTCTTCGGCGTTTTTACCGTTTAACTTCCCCTGTTGTTTTTCTACGTACTCTTTTTTTGTCTCAATAGTTTTTAAATCTAACATAATATAATACCCTCGCTTTTTGCTTTAATACCAGAAAATAGATTGTATAAAAATCTGGAACGACCGTTAACAGCAGCAACAGCAACAACAAAGACGTGAGTTGAGAGGAAGACAACACAGAGAAGAACCGCTTTTGGCAATAGTTAACTTTGGTGCGTAAACGTTTTTCATATTCGACGCAGGCTCAAATTTGAACATGTTCTCCTCCGATAATTTATGTACAAGCTATTAAATGATAGATATCCCGGCAATTTTTTTTTAGGGCTAAGGTTGTATCGTATTGCCTTCCTCCAGGGAGGGTTCATTGAAAAACGAAGGCGGTAAAATACCTTCCGGTTGTTCATCGGCTTCGCCGGTATCTTCTTTAGGCTCTGACGTCTTTTCAAGCTCTCTGGTTTCCAGCAACAAGTTTCGCGCTTCAGTCTCCCATTGCAAGGCTACCTGGCTGTATTTACCGTCGGGGAATTCGGTTCGCGCTTTCGAGAAAGCTGATACGGCTTGGTTGTATTCCGCCTTTTCATAATAGGCTTGCCCCATTTTTATATATGCGTTTTCATCTCGCGTCGCAGGGCGCCGGGCTACGACATCTTCAAATGTGGCAATCGCTTGATCGTATTGCTTTTCCATTATATAAATATTGCCTAAATAATACAAGCTGTCTTCGGCATGGGAAGTATAGGTAAAGTTTTCTGCAATAAACGAGAAATATTTTTTTGCGCTTTCGGGTTCTCCAACACTCAGCGTATCGGCTCCCGTTCGGAACATAGAATCGGCAAAGCGGGTTGCCATATCTTCGCGGTTTCGATTACGATCGACATAAATATTAAAGAATTTTTGATACTGTAAAAAAGCTTCTTCATGACGCCCCGTTTGAAAATAGGCCCTTGCCAACTCCATATTCGCTTCCGGATTTTTCGCATTTTCCGAAAGAGCAATTTCATAGTTTTTCATGGATTGATCAAACTCTTTCTGGCGCGCATAGTAACGGGCAATTTCCACATAAATATCGGAACGCAAATTCGGGTCGACAGTTTTTGAAAGCAAAACCATGAGGCCGTTAAAACCCTCTTCCGTATTGTAGCGGGACAACTGCAGTTTTGATATTTTAAAACGGACCTGGTCGGCCAACTCTTCATCCATTTCGGTCGCCAGTAAACGACGGTATTTGCCGATTGCCACATCGATATTGCCAAGTTTTTCATAAGACTCGGCCAGATGGTATAGCGCTTCTTTCGCCTGCTCGGTATCGGGAAAATGCGAAGCGACGGTGGTGAAAAGTTCAACCGCTTTCTTCATGGTTTCTTCGCTATCCTGTTCAAGTAATAGCTTGCCTTTGGTTAACAATGCGCTGGCTTCGCGGTTAGGCGCAAAGTATTCTTCATTGACGGTAATGACACCCAACCCGGACAACATTGCCAGAGAACCGATTACTAAAAAGATATTTTTCATTTTTCCATACTCTCCAAGGTTCGGCGATACCAGAAATCCGCTCGCTCACCGTAAACTTCGCGCACAACGGGGTTTAAGAACTGGTCAAGCGCCGGCCGGTAATCGCCAATGTAATAGTTGGCCATACCCGAATAAAATATCGCTTTCGCGCGGATCGGTTTGGCTTTATCATGGCGAAACGGAGCCAGCTCGCGCAAAGCGGCCTCGTAATCTTTTTTCAGATATGTATTTTTTAAAACCAAATTTAACTCGGCTTCGGAACGTCGAACTTCGCTGTCGGGCACCATATAGTCCGGGAGTTCCATGGCCGATTCGGTATCGGGCAGGTACGGTTCTTCGTTCGGATCTATGCCGGCAGATTGCCCCTTTTTACCCTTTCGGCCCCCGCGAAAATCGACCGGGCCAATGAGATTTTCATATTCGGTAAAAGCGGGCGGAACCAACCCCTTGCCCGTTTCATAAAAAATGGCGTAGTAGTACAACCCGGAAACCGGGGGTTTGTCTTCCAGCGTAACGGAGCCCGGCTTTAAATAACCGACGGGCGTACCGAGAATGACATCGCGCATCTCTCCGGGTTTTTGCCGAAACCGGTAAATTTTTACCATGCCCTCTTCAACAGGCAGAGGCGCCTGCCCGCGAGACCAGGTAAGGACAACCGTGTTATTCACAGCCTGGGCGGTTAATTCCGTAAAAATGGAAGCGCCCTTCCCGGGTGAAACTTCCGGGGTTTTATCCGGGATATCCTGGGGGGTTTCTTGAACCTGCTTATTGCCGGCCGGGTTTATCATGACATTGCCGCCGGGGATAAATGCCTTGCTCAACTCGCCCCGGCTATTTTGGGTGACAATGGCATAATAGTAATCGCCCGAAGCTACCTTGCTATCAATATAGTTATTTTTCGTACTGTTCACATAAGCGAGAATCGTGGCGTTTTTTAAAGCTTCATCATTGTCCATGATCCTGCGGGACCGGTAAATGATATATTCGTAATCGCCGCTAACGACATCGCTTTCCCAGGAAAGTTGAATTTGATCTTGAACGCGAAAGGCCTGGATCTTGCGGACCGTCGGAATTTCGCCAATCTGCATGATGATACCGTTGATGGTAAAAGAATCGCCCGCGGCAAGATGGCGGTTTTCTTTTTCGCTTGCGTCGGTTGTCGTTACGGCATAGAACAAATTTTGACCTACGGGAGGTTTCGTATCGTCAAAGTAGTTTTTCCCCCCGCGAACAATGCCCAACCTGACGGCTTGCTCTAAAACGGATGACGAGTCGATAGGTTGCGTATATCGATAGACAATAAAATAGACATAGGGGTTCGGTTCGTATTCCCACTGCACCCGGATCGTATGCTTATCGAGAAAGCGAGCGCGGATGCTTTTGACAATACTAAGCGAAGTAAATTTTTTTTTGTCCGACGACAAAATCGTCACCGGCCGCAGCGTATAATTTTCACCCGGCGTTAAAATAACGCTTTGGTCTTCAACAGCTTTACGGGAAACAACCGCATAGTAGTAATTGCCCGCCCCCTCGGGGATATCGCGGTAAACCGTGGCTCCCCCATCGAGAATGGCAATTGTTTTGGACTCAAGCAGGGTTTGCATCGTTGAAATGGGAATGTCGGAGCGAATCACGGATAGTCTGGCCGGTTTTTGCGAAATATGCCAATTGATTAAAATTTCGCCCACAGAAGGGTTTACCAGCTCGGCCTTGAGTCCGGTCACCGCCGAAGGCGTCGAGTCAACGCGAATAACATCGATATCGCTTTGGGTCGTATAATCCTTTTCCGGCAAAATAAATTGCGCTAAAACTGGCGATAAAAACCCTAAAAAAAGAGCAAGTATTGGATAAAGACGCAATTTCATTATAAAATCCCCTGTGTCACTACTTCACACAGTAACATAGTTATTTTCGGCTAATTTCGCCTTAATTTGAAGCGATATTTCGCCAAACGCCTTAAAATGGCTCACTCTTTTTCGGGTCACAATCATTTCCATCAATGTAATTTTTTTAAAAAATCCCGCCAATATCGATAAAACATCGAAAAATGGCCGATTTAGATAACAGGACTGAAAAAAGTACCGACTTCTGGCTCCCACCCATATATGGGTGGGATGTACCGGATTTCCGTTCGAGAAATTCGGTATTAGCACAATCTCTCACTTTCGTATCGCAATTGTGCGTCAAGGGTTAGTGGGAACGAAGTTACACCGCCCGGATCAATAAATTCCGGTAGACAACCGGGTCCCGTCAAATAGGCCCGCCAGGAAATACGCGAAAAAGTTTTTAAATCAAGAAGTTTAAATGCCGGTCGTAAAAATAGTTTTACGAAAAATCCTTATAAAGCATGCTGGGTTGAATGCCTTTGTTATTCTGATACTTGTTGCTTTGGTACTCTTCAAAGTCGCCAAGAATACTATGATAAAAAATCTGCGCTATCCCGACATTCGGGTAAATTACAATGGGTTGAACGGCAAAAATCTCCAGGGTCCAGTACCCTTTAAAACCGATGTCGCCAAATCCGGCGGTTACGTGAACAAACATCCCCAGGCGCCCGATAGAACTGCGCCCTTCCAGCATCGGAACCAGATTATGGGTTTCGGTATACTCGTTGGTCCGCCCAAGGTAGAGTTTGTTCGATTCTAACTGAAAACCTTCGGCCGGAATTTTAATCGGGGTTGCCGGGTTCGGCGTTTTCATATCGAGAACATCATTGTCATAGGCCAGAAGTTCGTCCGACAAAGTTAAATTATAGCTGTTTGGGTTCAGGTTTTTTTCGTTATACGGCTCGATGATAATATCGCTTCCGATTCTTTTTTTAATTTCAAGTCCCGATAAGATCATTTTGCCGCTCCGCGCCTGCCTACGACAGGGCTTTCTCCAGGTTATTGACAACCATATCGTATGCTTCAATTAATTTTTTCATGTCATCGCTGACATCGCCGGCGTTTTTATCGACGGTTGTAATCGGAAACCCTTTTTCGCCCGATTCCATGATTTTTTGCGATAGCGGAATACTGCCCAGCAAGCTAACGTCCAACGCCTTTGCCATCTTTTTACCGCCATCTTGCGAAAAAATATGCGAACTTTTCCCACAATGGGGGCAGATGAATTCGCTCATGTTTTCGATAATGCCTAACACGGGCAAATTTACCCTGGCAAACATATCAACAGCGCGCTCCGCGTCAAACAACGCTACGCTTTGCGGCGTGGTCACAATCACAGCCCCCTCAAGCTCAATGAGTTGAGCAAGCGATAGCTGCACATCCCCCGTGCCCGGAGGAAGGTCAATGAAAAGATAATCCAGGTCGCCCCATGAGATATCAAATAAAAACTGCTCTAACGCCTTGCCAAGCATTGGCCCTCGCCAGGGTACCGACTGGTGTTGTTCGATTAAAAAAGAAAAGCTGATCATTTTAATACCGTGTTTGGTAAGCGGCATTAATTTACCGCTTTTATCAACCGCGACATCGGCTTTCCCTTCATAACCGGCCATCTTGCCAATGGAAGGCCCGTAAATATCGGCATCGAGAATGCCCACTTTATAGCCCTTCATCGCCATAGCGGCCGCCAGGTTAATGGTGGCGGTAGATTTGCCGACCCCCCCTTTCCCCGAACCGACGGCGATAATATGCTTGATGTTATCCAGATTGCGTGCAGGAGGCAACCCCTGGCCTGCCTGACCTTGAGCCTGCCCGGTGGTTTCGCTTGAAGTCTCGGCAAACCGGACAGAGATCGCTTTCGGGTCAAAACCGGCTTTTGAAACAGCCGTTTTAACGGAAGCCTCGAGTGATAATTGCGCCGCCCGTTCTTTGGGCTCAGAAAGCAAAATCTGAAGAACGCCATTGGTCTCACTAACGCTTTTCACCGCTTCGGAAACTGTCTGATTTGAATCGGGCAGTTGAATTTCGGATAAGGTCGATAAAATCTTATCTTTGTCGGGAATATCGGATTGTGCGGACATGTGTGGTGAAACTCCTTTTCAGTTGCCGTTATTGGTGAAAACTTAAAATACGGTGTAAAGCAGTATTATTCCTTATCATCAGGCTGATCAAGCGGCTTTTCTTCGATGATTTTTGCCACCCCGGAAATATCCTTTTCCGTTTTACCTTGCGGCGAATGATAGTTGCGGTATTTCTGATTCGTTGCCGTAGCCTTGAACATCAATTTGACAATGCGAACTACCGTCAAGACAATTGAAAAAAGAACAAAAATGAGAATAAATCTTAGTATCATCGATACAACAATCAAATAACAGGACTACCTGTTCCTGCGCCTGCCTCCTCCCGATGAGCCTGAACCTCCGGAACCTGGCGAAGCTTTTCGCCGACGGGGCGGTCTTCCGCCGCCTTGGTTTGAACTTTTGGCCTCTTCCGGGGTGCGGTTTCTAAGCGGCCGCGGAGAGCTTTTTCGGATCACATTCGGCAATTTCTTTCGCAAGCCGATTTCCCAAAAAAGGGCTCTTTGAATACCGGCGTCGTCTCGATTTGCCCGCACATGAATTTTATAATACGTAAACGCTTCGGGAAAAAACACTTTGCTTTTAAACGACCTAACCCACGGTTTGGTTTCGTCTTCGACTTCCTGGTGAAATTGCCGTTGGGCGCTAAACATTTGAAGAAGTCGTTCAAATTCGCGTTTTGTCAGTCCCAGTTCGGCATTGATTTCGCTCAAACGGTGTTTAATATCGTTTTCAATTTTGCGGTCCCGCGGATCCCCCGAAAACAGATCGTCCAGATAACCTGAAGCCATGATCGCAAAATAAATGGAAGTGTTGATATCTTCATGTTCAGAAATCATACGGTCGGCTATTTGCAGACGAATGCCAAGATAACTCTGCCCGAATTTTTTAGGCCAGGGAGAATGCAATTCCGAATACTTTTTCGTGATAATCGGAAAAAGAGCGTCAAAAAGTTTTAACTCTACCATTGATTTAAAAACATCAAACGTACTGCCGGTTCTGAAAATCTTGTTAAACTCTTCATGAAGCCGCGCAACCGAAGCTTTTTGAATCAAGCGGCGGTTTTTTTTGATCCCCGACACCAGGCGCGAATGAAGTTCAAAGCCAAACAAACTGGCAAATTTAATCGCCCGCAACATCCGCACGGGATCTTCGGGGAACGAGATATTTTCATCGCCAATGTTTTTAACAATTTTATTTTGCAGGTCGTCGTAACCGCCCGTATAATCGATAATCGATTCGTTGCGAATGTCAAAAAAGAGAGAATTAATGGTAAAATCCCGCCGCGCCGCATCTTCTTTAAATGAACCAAACTCATTATCATGTTGAATCAACAGTTCGTGCTTGTTTTTCGCTTTTTCGCGCGAAAGCGGCAACGAACGCGCCGTAGAAACTTCAATGATCTTGTTCCCTTTAAAAACAACATGAATGATTTTAAAACGCCGGCCAATCACGCGAGAGTTTACAAACAGCTTGCGTATTTCGCTGGGCGTGGCATTCGTCACAATATCGTAATCTTTTGGCGAACGATTTAACAGCAGATCGCGAACGCAACCGCCTACGATATAAGCTTTGTAACCGAACTGATTTAAACGCCCTATGACTTTCTGAGCGTCATGATCAATCATTGATTTGCGGATGTTATGAAAATCGGCGTAGTAGCGTTTCCCCTGAGGGTATTTTAATATATATTCCGTAGACGTATGGTCGGGCGGGATAAAAATATTCTTTATCCATGATAGCATGACGCTACTCTCTATTATGAACTCATCTCAGCAAGTATTAAATCGTATATGGGTGTATTATTTATGATAAAATGAGATACGATAAATTATATAATTTTTGCCGGATTTTGCCGCTTGATGATTGATCTATACTTATAAGTATAAAAGTTTTTCATACTGTATTTAGAAACTCACGCTCATTCCTAAACTTTCTTATCAGTATGTATATTAATAATTCTAAATTATTATATATGATAAAAAAAGAGGCAAGTCTGCCCCGGCTTGAGACGACGATATGGCAATGTGGATCCGATGGTCTGCCAAACTTTGCACCGAAGTTCGGCCAAGCTCGAAAGGCTGCGCCTTTTGCGCTGCCCCCGACAGATAATACAACGGCCTACTGCTCGCTTAGCCCGCTCGACGGCTTGATTTTGCCGCATCGATCGGCGCTGTAAACAAAACGCTCTTAAATCAATCTTTACATGCCGTGAATCATGACGAAACTGACATATGGGTAGTTCAATGGGGCGGCTGTTTCGTATAGCCACATTTGGCGAATCGCACGGTAAGGCTTTGGGCGTTGTGATTGAGAATTGCCCGGCCGGAATGGAGCTGACCGAAGACGACATTCAACCCGAAATGGATCGAAGACGACCGGGCCAAAGTAAAATTGTCACGCAGCGAAAAGAGAGCGATCAGGTTAAAATACTTTCAGGGACATTTGAAGGCAAAACAACCGGCACGCCAATTGCCATTGCCGTCTTTAATGAAGACCAGCGGGGAAAAGACTACTCGAACCTTGCGCATATATTCCGCCCTTCTCACGGAGATTATACATACCACACGCGCTATGGCCACCGGGCCTACCCCGGCGGGGGCCGCGCTTCCGCCCGCGCCACCATTGGCGTTGTCGCCGCCGGCGCAATCGCAAAAAAAATCTTAAAAGAAAAAGCGTCCATAGAAATGGCGGCGTATGTTTCTCAAATTTATCACCTTAGCATTGACCCCCATTTTCATGAAACGGATATTTCCCGGCTGAAAGAAACCACCGAGGCCAACCCCGTGCGGTGCCCCGACCCGGTCATTGCCGAAGAGATGACCGCGCTGATACTGCAAACGGCAAAAGAAGGCGACACTCTCGGCGGGGTCATTAACTTCGTTGCGGCCAATGTCCCATCCGGTCTCGGAGATCCGGTTTTCGACCGCTTAGACGCTCTATTAGCTTCGGCGATGATGTCGATTCCCGCAGTGAAGGGCGTTGAAATTGGCAGCGGGTTATCTGCGGCTTCAATGAAAGGTACCGAACACAACGATATCTTTTACAATGACCATGGCAAAATCAGAACCAAAACCAACTATTCCGGGGGCATTCAAGCCGGCATTTCAAACGGTGAAAACATTGAAATGCGGGTCGCTTTTAAGCCAACCGCAACCCTCGGGAAAGAACAAATGACTATCGACGACCAGGGTAACGAAACTCCGTTAAAAGTACGGGGCCGTCATGATGCCTGCGTTTTACCCAGGGCCGTACCTATCGTTGAAGCCATGGCGGCATTGGTTTTAGCCGATCAATTTTTAATCAATAAAACCGCGCGTTACGAAAATCTGTAAAAGTTCAACGAGTCAAAATCATTTGACTCACCCGCAGCCTTTGCGCCAATGTAATTTCGGGTTTAATTTTAAATACGTTCTGTCACAACCCAAAGGAGCATGAAAATGTACCCGCACATTGAAATTAATTTAGGCGCCATTAGTCTGGCGGTAATCGCAAACATTGGTCTTGGTTTTCTCTGGTATGGCCCTCTGTTTGGCAGGTCCTGGATGAAAGAAATCGGCCTGACGGACGATATGCGGCCCGATCGAAAGGCCATGATTCAATCGATGATCCTCATGGTTGCCGGCGCTTTTTTAACAGCTTATGTTTTGGCTCACTCCTCAGCGATTTGGAGACCCTCGGTTTGGGGTCTGGGCGAAGATTCTTCGTCGCTAAGTTACGGTTTCTACGCCGCTCTTTTTACCTGGTTCGGATTTTACCTGCCGCAACATTTTAACCTTGTCGGGTTTGAAATGAAATCATGGAAACTCTTTGCCATCAATGGCGGCTTTACGTTCGTTAACTTGCAGATTGTCGCCTTGGTCGTCTCGCTTTGGAGATAACAAGAAGAGCGCCGGTTAACCTCCGCCTGGCTGTCCGTATTCACCGGCCAGGCGAAGCTGTGTATTAATCTACCTGACGAACCACTTTAATGGCCGAACCTATCGCATCCGATACGGTAACATAGATATACGATTTACCATGTTTGTCCAGACTGGAACTCGAGAAAATAATTTGATACCCGTAACCCAAACCCGGATCCGCTTGTTCCGTAAAATCAGTGTTGTTGCTCGTACCGTTTATCGATGTTACTCCGAGGTTCGATTTAAAAATTCGTACGCCATCGGTAATATTGTCGATTCCAATGTAAAGATAATCTCCGTTCACTGCCAGCATACTAATGGCCTGGTTATTGGTCTGGGTTGCCGCTGCATGAGAAGGCAGACCGCCGCCCGTAGCAAGTGAAATATCCATTACTTTACTCCACCCGCCCAGTGTGTCGCAACTTGCCGAACATGCCCAGATTTCACCGCCTGAGGGGGTGGTTTGGCCGGTAGCTGTCTGGTCAAGCGCCATGTTGCGGGCAAAGTAGTACGTGCCATTCCAGTTCACAATAAAGGGAACCCCTTTTTGGCCGGGCCGAACTTTTTCCAAACCGCCGTTTGCCGAATCGGGCAAAACCAGCGTTACGCCCCCTAAATCGACCTGGGTAATGATTGTATGCAATGTATTGGCGGCATAGGGGGCCGTATTGTCAACCCCTCCGGTCGGCAATCCGGCTGAAACCGCGACGCCGCCGTTATTGGCGATGTAGAAATTTGTCCCGTCGTAGAACATAGAATCAATGCCGACAACTGCATTGGTATTGAACGTTTTCGCCGGGTTCCCCGCGCCTTTGCCTAAATCGCTTAAACTTCTGACGCCTAAATCACCGGTAAAATTACCCACCGGGGCGCACTCTAAAATACCGTCAGCATTGGTATCTTCAAGCATTTGTCTCATGAGTAGAGGAGCTTGCGTTCCGTGAGCCGATGCAAAACCAAGATACATGCTATCGCCCGCAGTGTATGTATACTGAATTGATTCCGTATTGGCTCCCCCGGTATTGCTGTCAAGTGAACACGCTGTCCAATCAAGCTCGGTATCTACGTTTTGCGTAAAGTAAGAATGAGATACCGCAGTTTTAATCGTTCCAACCATTAGAATATCCGTATACGTGACGCCGCCATCCAAAGTGATACTGCCTGAGTTAAAACCGACAATGCCCCGTTCGCCGTTCGGTCCGGAATCGGTGCCGCAGGTGGCGCCCAAGTTATATCCGAACGTCAAAGCCGGAGTACATGAGCCGCCGGTGGTTCTAAACGTCACCGTAGTCGGGTTTGATCCGTCCGGCTCAAACCGGAATGCGCTTTCATTGGTAAAGTTCGGACCCAAGTAGATCATGCTGTTATAATTAAACGCGAATGAGAATTCCGTTTGGTCCGCAAACGGGTCGTTAAACAACGGTCCGTCGCCAACCGTTTGAATTACCGCACCTGTTCCTTCAAATGTGGTCCTGTCATGCGGCACTCCCGGAATCGCGTTACCCGCTAAATCGGTAGGCGTGTCATTTTGCGCAATGGCATCGGTATCTACCCGGCTTGTGACCGTATAGAAACTGCCTGACTGCGCGCTATCATGAGTCAATATAAAAACCGAAGGATCAGCGGTAGCCGTAACCGAAAGTACGTTACCTAACGAAGGAGTTACCGTATAGAGAAACTGCGTTCCGTCGACCGTGTCTGTCTGTACATCCAGCCCGCAAGTCGGAGCGACTACATTGGCTGAGGAGCATTCGGCGCTGCCGGCAACATCCCCCAAAGTCATTGGCTCGGAATAGGTCAACTGAACGGTGGTAGACGATGTAGAAATCGCCTGCAATAGATGCGGCGTAGTCAAGTCGGTTGCGCTTGTTCCCACGGTCGTGGCCGCATTCGGCGTACCCAGGGGGGCGACTTCTGCAAAATCCAAAATGGCTGTGGTTCCGGTGACTCGATAGATGGTTTCGCCGCTGGCATCTCCGGTACCGCACTGCGCTCCGGTTTCCAGATCAAAAACTGTCGTTGAAATTGCCGTAACCGAAAGCGGGGTTACGCTAAAATCGGGGCAAGCTGTCGCTGCGTCTTCTATAATCGTATAATTGGCGGCAGAACTTGTCGTAGCGTAGTTCATCGGCTCTGAAAAAACAACCCGGATAAAGTACTGACCGGCATTATAGTATGAACCGGCCGAAATAATATACGGCTTGGTAACCGCATAAATGGTATTGATTAACGTATCCGAGGCGGCGTTATTTGCGGCATCATAAATTTGATTCGCTACCGGGTGTATCTGGTCTATATTGATATCATACGTAGATGAAAAAGCCACATCAGAAAGCAGAATCAACGTTCCGTCGGTAGCGGCGCAAGTATCCAGATTATCCACAGAGACAATGCCCGTTACATTGCTTGTCGGCGGGGGCGATGCCGGGGTATTATCGATGTAAGCGAAGTCATTGACAGTCATTTGACCGCCGCTACCGCAAGCCGGCATTCCGGGGTTGCTCCATACGTTTTCGCTAAATCTCACATAAATGTATTTCGCTTGGTCTCGCGCCGTAGCCAAAGACATAACCGGCATAGCGCCGTCTTTTTCAATGACATCCGTAGTCAGAACGCTTCCATAGGCGTTGTTTAGACAGGTAGAAAACGTAGTGTTTAAATAACAACCGTTTGTCGCATCGACAACTGTATTGCCCGAAACGGCCGCAGTCGCCGTCAAGTCAGGTTTGCTGCCCGTATCCAAATCGACATTTTCGCTAAAGTGCAAATAAATGGTATCGTCATCGGCATTGTCGCCTACATGGTTCGGATCTATTCGCACATTGGTATGACCGTTGACCACCCAAGCGGTCGTAACAGCCCCTAATGTGGTCGGCGAAGTGTATCCGGGGAAACTGGCGTCGCTAATTGCCATGTCAAATATCACCTTTAAATGATCGATTTTACCGTTATTGTCATCATCCATGTAGGTTGCCGTCAGAATTTTTGGCCCGCGCACGCCCGAACTGAAAGTTCCCCCAATCGCCGGGGGAGACAAAACGTCCGCCGGAGTCGCCGCCAGGTTACCGCTTAAATCCGCAACATTGGATCCTTGCAATTTTATATAATCGGCTTCGTTCACCGTAGCGTTATTTGTAGCAAAGGTTATGGTTAAGGTATCATTCGTATTGTTCGTCGTCGACCAGACAGCGGACGCAATATCTGAAAGGGCCCCGAAGCTAACCGTCGCACCGCAAACGCCGCTTACCCCATCGAGATCGTCAATGGCGCAAAGGTCGTTATCAAGATCGGTCACCGGCAAAGCCGCCGCATTTGTCTTTTCACTGAATACAAGAGTCAGCGTATCCGAAGTTCCGGCGCTGCCATCGACGCCGCCAACATGAGTTGCCGTCGCTTGCCAAATATACGGCTTGGCTTTATCGGTTTCGGCCAGGTCGGATGAAATGGTGTTCCCGGTATTGTAATTCACTTTACCGTGACCTGAGAGAGCCTGCACTGTTGCCGCCGAAGAGGTGATATCCGGGGTAACTCCCGTATCGGGTATCACATCCGCGGTGAATTTAAAATGGACAATAGTATCATCTACGTTGTCCGTTACGCCGGCGCTGCAAATAGCGCTAACCGCTCCCGGTGGGTTGTAGCGTACATTGGTATGGCCGGCAAACGCCCATTTAGAAGTGATATTGCCTAACGTAACATTATCAATATAACCGTCAATGGTCGAATCCGAAATCGCTTCTGAAAAAGTAATTCGGTAGTGGTCGGTAATTCCGTCAACGGGGTTACAGTCGAGCGTCTCTGCCGAAACAATGCCAAGCGACGTATCGCCTGCATCGTTCGCAATGCTTAAAATACCGGTAGGGTCAATTACGGTCGCCGCACCGGAACTTGCATTGAGCGTCACCGTTACAATCACTGTCTCGGTATATTCGGCAAGGGTGTCGCCGATTAAATTAATGGCAATATTTTTCACGCCGGTTTCCGATGTCGCGCCTACCCAGGTTACACTCGCCGGAGTCGGCGTGGTACCGGCAAGATTATAGTCAGAGTTTAACGTGGCTGTGCCCGCAATTACAGTAACATCGACAATAATATCGCTGGCGGAAAAGCCGGCCATCGTCAACGGAACATTTACAATTGATTCAGCTGCGCCAACCGCCGGTTCGGTTACCGTGATGTCGCCAACGCTGATTTGAGGCGCACCGTCGTCATCGGTAATCGTAATTGTATGAGTTGTGTTTCCGCCCAGGACCGCGTTTGTCAAAGTACCGAAACCCAGGATAACGGTTTCGTTGGCGCCTTCGGCAACGGCATCATCCACCGGAGTAAAAACGGCATTCTTGGCTGTCTCTCCGGTCGCCGAGCTAAAGACAAGATCGACAGAAGATACGCCAGCCGAACCAAAACAGAGATCGGCGGTGTCGCATACCCCGTCATTGTCGATAGCCGCCGTACCGCCCGTTACTTGCACCGGAACGGTTACGTCAAATTCAGACGCCACGCTCAAGGTTACTCCGATATTCAAGTCGGTGGCTACCGAAGGCGGTACATTGACCGAATCGTTTAACTCATTGGGTATCGAGCTTGCAGTTACATTGAAACTAACGTTCGGCGCCACATCGTTATCGTTTATGGTATACGTATATGTCTGTTGCCCGGCGATATGGTCCGCATTGGCGGTTGGAACGGAATCGAGCGTAATAACGAAGGTTTCGTTCGGTTCGTCGTAAATGTCGTCATTGATATTGACTGTAGTCGCCGCATTGATTGTAGCGGTTAAACTTCCCGCCGGGATCGTCACCGAACCATTGGCAAGCGTATAGTCAATATTGCCGGTACCGGGGTGCGCGGCGGCTTCGGCGGCGTCCGCTCCGCCTCCGGCTACGCTATAATTCACGATAACATCGGAACCAACCGTTGCCGATAGTTGAAGAGTAATGGTGGGCGTAACCGATTCGTCCCCGCTCGCTGACGCTGCGGCAAATTCAACGGTCGGGGTCGCCGTGTTAATGGAAATATTGTTTGCATATAATCCGCTAGTCGTAAGCGCCGGAAGACCCGCAGTAGTGACATACAAATTGCCCGCTACGTCTTTCAAGCCGCCTGTCAAAGAACCGGTATCGGCGTAGTCAATACGAGTCGCCGAGTCGCCTGAGACAATCGTATAACTGAGAGTCAAAGTGTCGTTAGCCAGCGTTGTCGTTGAGTAACTTGAGCCGGTTGCGCTGCGCGCCGGTGTTGTGTTTAAGGCCAGACTGCCGGTTACCGTATTGTCAAGAGATTCGCTGAACTGTACGATTGCATTCACAACCTGGCCGACCCCCAAAACGCTGTTTGCGGCAACGCTTGTATTTACCGAAAGAACCGTGGGCTCTACGGCATCAATGTACACGCTGCTGTTTGCCGCAATTGAACCGGCCCCGCCGGGTGAAGGCAATGTCAACGAAAGCGGGTTCGATGTTGTGCTTGAAACAATCGTAGCGGCGCTGGTCAGCGATGAAGTGGCCAAATAGTCGAGCAGATTGCCCTGGGTATCGTCATCGCTACCGATGTTGTCGGAATCAATCGTATATGTTAAGTCCAGCGTCGAAATTCCCGTGAGAAGCCCCGGGGTAACCGAAGCGGTTGTCGTATTGTTGTTATTCAAAGCCAGTTCAAGCAAACCGTCTACGGTTACATCCACGGTTTCCGAAAAGGTCAACCGGATCGTTACGGCGCCGGAATTAAAGGTGCCGTTCCCCGAAGTGACGGATACGCTGGCAATCGTCGGGTTAGAAGTATCAATAATAATCGTATTGCTCGCGTTCAACAAACCGTTTGGCGCAACGGCAATATCATAGGTATTCCCCGCCATATCCCGGATCGTATTGTTTACCCCGGTGACGTCCAAAGCGGTCGCTTGCGAATCGCCTGCGACGACTTGGTAAGAATACCGAAGCACGTTGGCGCTGACCTGAGAAGCATAGGTCGCAACGACAGCCGACCCGTTGTTTAAATCGAGAGTAGAAGACGGCGCGCCGTCGCTTACCGCCTCATCAAACGTAACTTCAATTAAAACAATTTGATCGGTACCGTAAGTACCGCTGCCGGTAGAACTGGCAATCCCCGTAATGGTCGGTTTTGTATTGTCCAGAATCACAATGCCTTTGTGCAATAAATCTTGCGTCGTACCCGGTAAGTTCAGGTTGGCGGCATTGCCTGCGCCCGCATTTCTCGTAATTGTACCGGTTAAAGCCGCCGATGAATTGTAGTTCAACGTATCGACATTGGCGGTTATCCCGGTATTGTCAGTCGCCTGGATCACGTACGAGCAGGTAATGAATGTAACGTTGGTTGCGTTTGCGTCGCAGGCCGCCGAATTTCCGGTAGACATCAGCACCGAAGGCGCACCGGTTGTATCGATCGCTTCGCTAAAAGTAACGGTAAATTGCACATCGGCGTCGCCATTTTTATAGCTGCCATTGCCTGTCACCCAGGCTACGCCGGTAACCGTAGGCACAATACCGTCTACGATATAGGTATGAAGGTTGCTTAATGAATTCAGATCGCCGGGGGTAACGCCGCCATCCGGAGAGGGCATCGGAAAATCGCCTAAGGCGTTGTTCGCGGCTACATCTTTGATCGAAGAACCGACCGGAATGGTCAAAGGGTTAATACTCCAATAGTCAAGGTTCGGGTTGCTGTCGCCCGATTGCACGGCATACGGGCAACGCAGCGTATCGCCGGTTACGGACGTTGTTACGGGCGTTGCATTACAGGTAATATTTCGTGTGGTAGAATTGCCCGAATGGGTCAATAGTTTTAAAGTAATGTTCCCCCCGGCATTGTTTATGGTAATCGCTTCGTTAAAAACCACATCGACATTGATTGTCGTACCAAGCCCGTAGGTCCCGTCAATATCGACGGAAGTCACTTTCAATACGGTGGGCTCAGACGTATCGATTTTAATGTTTTTATTGGCGCTCAATGAGCCGGCGGCCCCCGGGGTTGGCAACGTTAAATTTACATTGTTACCGGCCAGGTCGGTAATCGTTCCGTACGTACCGTCATTGGAATGCAATGCATTTGCATCCAGGTAATCCAGATCGGCGGTATTGTCGCCGTTGTTGACCGTATAGGTCATGATAATAACATCGTTTGTTCCCAGCCAATTCATGGCGCCCGAATAGGTAGCAAAATTATTTGCCAGACCTGCCGTCGCCAGTTGCAGGCGCGGCGCATTCGGCGTAGTTCCGACAGCGGCTAAATCTTCGCTATAGAAAACGCGAACGGTAATTACGTCAGGGTTGGTGTAATAAGCGTCAGCTACGGGCGAAGTTACATTGTATGCCCAGGCAGGCGCCGTATCGGTTTCTACAATATCCAGAGTGGACACGTTCCCGGTGGTATTGTACAAAGTTTTTCCTGAAGCAGTCGCCAATGTTGCGCCTGTTGCCGTTACATCGGGCGTGGCCCCCGTATCATAGACGCCGCTTTCATCAAAAGCAATATAGATAACAGAGTCGTCAGCGGCATCCAGGTTGCCGTCGCACGCCGTGTCGAGATTGCCCGGCGGGTCAAAAACAGGGTTCGCGTATAAGCCAACCGCCCAAGCGGCAGAGATATTGGCTACCGTAAGATTGTCAACATACCCCGTAATGGATGCATCGGAAATATTTTCAGAGAAGGTCAGCTTCATATGATCGATTTGACCGTTTTGCCCGCCGGCACAATCCAGCGTTTCGGCAGATACGATTGTTAAACTTGTGTCATCGTTTGTGATGGTGGCGATCCCTTTGGCTTTGGTAATAGTAGCCGTATTTGCAAGCGAAGTCAGGGTCAAGTCGATATCGGCAGTTTCATCGCTTTCGACAACATGGTCGGTCGCAACGGTAAGAGCGATCGTATGATTGGCCGTGTTTCCGGCGACCCAGGTATGGCTGCCGCCAACAATCGCCGTATAATCGGAACCGGCTGTCGCCGCCACGCCGGTCGTTCCGTCCTGTGTGGCATAGCTGATCGAAACCGGTACGGTAGATGGAGCGTCCATTGCTACCGTAAAATTAAATGTACCGGCACCGGTGGGGGGCGAGCCCTCGGCTTGAGTGACATCGGTAATGGTGATATTGGGCGTGAGATCCAAATCATTGATCACCGCGTTGGCGGTCATGATAGCTCCGTTAGCCGCCAACCCTGCTGAACCGGCGTCTACGGCAATTGTCAACTCAATGGTTTCATTGGCCCCCGGGTCATCCGCATTGTCTTGAACAGGGGTAACCGTAATATTATTTGAAACAACGCCCGGGTTAAATATGATATTGCCCGGCGTTATGGCGTTGTAATCAACGCCGCTTGTCGCCGTACCTAACCCGGTATCCGAATAATCAATTTGAATGGCGCGTGATGAGGCATGAGACAATACAATTTCTACATTCTGGCCCAGGCCTGTTTCTTCAACTAACGTGTTTGAAAGCGCAAAACTTACGGTAGGCGCCGCATCATTATCAAGAATGGTCAGAGTATCGATAGAAGCGGTTAATCCTGCGCCGCCCACATCCGCTTGAGCGGCATTGCTGGTCAATGTCACCGTAATGTTAAACTGTTCATCCAGCTCGTCGACTGTATCGCCGATGATCGTTGCCGTTATCACAAACGGGGTAACATCGCCCGCAACCCATGTCTGAGTGCCTGTAGCAGCCGGTACGGTAAAGTCCGAATCGGGCGTCGGGTCATTCGCTTTGTTCGTTAAGCCGGCGGTATCAATTGCATATGAAATTGACATGGTTTGCGAAGACGCGCGGTCAGGGGTAATGGAAATAGCGGCGGTCGCGTTGACATCTTCGGTTGCAAAAGTGGCAAATGTATTGGCTACGCTCGTTAAAATCAACGGTTCGGGTTCGTTGTCGGTAATATTTACCGTTGTAATACCCGGGATCGTGGTACCGACAGGGCCGACGGTTAAGCTGTAATGGATTTGAAAATTTTCGGCCAGCTCAAAAACAGTATCGCCCTTGACGGTAAACGGAACCGTCTTTTGCGAACCGGCAAGATCCACCCCGGCGGTAAACGTAACCGAAGCGTCAACACCCGTGTAATCGGCGCCGGCATTGACCGTATTGATGGCGCTGCTGTCAAAAAAGCTGTAGTCAATTGTAATGTCAGTTTCTGAAGCAATGTCAAGCTGCATAGCGACGCCAGTCAAAACATCGGCGTCCGTTTCGGTTTTAGCCACCGGCGACCCGCCAACGACAGTAATCGTCGGAATCGCTTCATCGTCATTGATCGTAGCGGTCAAAACCTGGCTGGCATTGCCGGGCGCGCCAATATCGGCCGTACCGGAATTCAAGCCCACGGTGATCGTAAAGTTTTGATTGCCTTCGTAAACCAGATCATCCGTGACCAAGACTTCTACCGGTTGAGGCAAACCGGGGCCGTAATCGCCAGCAGGAAAAGTAACCGTAGAAGGAGTTCCCAGGGCGATTCCGGTAAAGTCAGAACCTGCAAGGGCCGTCCCATCCGTTGTATAAAAATCAATGATAATATCGGCGGCCGAAGGGCCGGAAAGATAAGCGTTAAAAGTAATTTTTGTACCGGCTTCTGAAACGCTTTTAGCCAGAGAATCAAATAACACAACCGGGTTACCGTCATTGTCCTGAATTTGATACGTACCGGGGACAGGCGGCACATTCGATATCAAAGCCGGATCCACCGGGTCAAGGTTTAATGTAATATTTTCGGTAACTTCTACATTGGCATCCTCTAAAATAGCCAAAGTTACAAACTGCGGGGTAAGATCGCCGGCAAGAAAGGTAACCTGCACCGAACCGTCATTCGGAATAGCCGTGTAATCTGATCCCGCTGTCGCCGGGTTGGTGACGCCACCGGTCGTATACGCGTTTAAAACAATATCCCGTGAAGATTGGCCGGTGATATTGACCTGCATCGCAGGCGCGGCAACGCTTTCGCTGCCTAGATTGGGCAAAATCGAAATGCTGGGCGCCGCATCGTTATCGGTAATGGTCAATGTGTACAAATCAAAACCGCCCATGATAGTGGCGTTGGCGGTCACTCCGGTTAATTGCACAAGTAAGGTTTCATCCGGTTCGTCATACAAATCTTCCAGAACATCCACGCCCAGATTTACCGTAGATTGCCCGGCCGGTATGGTAACGGTTCCGGTAGCGCCCAATATGTAGTCATGGTCCGGCACAATACCCGTGCTTTTCGCGCTTGAAGAGACTGTATTCACGGCGTAATTTACTATCACATCATTTGGCGCGGTTGTTGTGAGCGAAACCGCCAAATTAATCGTACCGGCATTTTCAGCGGCGCTTGAAGCTATCGAAGTAAATTGAACTTCTCTGGCAACCGGCGGAGTTTGCGTAACCACAACGGTTTCTTCGCCGGCAATGGAACCGGTCGCCCCTGGGGCAGGCAGAGAAAGCAACGCCAATACCGAAGGTTGGCCCGTTCTATAAATAGAAGAGCCGTTCAGCGATAAAGAACTTGCGTTTGCATAGTCGAGAGCCGCCGCAATATCGTTTGAATCAACTGTGTATGAAAAATTCAAGGTAGTGACATTCGTTTGATTGAGCCCCGTATATATCGCTACGGCAGGGCCGCCTGCATCCATACCCAGGTTTAGCGTTGGCTCGGTGCCCGCGCCGGCACCGGCAATATCGATTGCTTCGTCAAAAACAAGTTGAATTTGAATGGTGTCGCCATTGGTATATGGTCCGGTAAATCCGGCCGGGGTTACGGTTAAGACATCAATAACATTTGGCGCGGCATCAATTAGAAACGCGCCCGTCAAACTTGCCGCAATCGAACCGGCAGCCCCGGGGGTAGCGAGGGTTGAGCTAACGGCATTGCCGCTCGAACTTGTCACAGCGCTGCCGCCGGGCAGAGAAAAAGCGGAAGTTGAAGTATAATCGAAATTAGCGGTATAATTGCCTGCGGCTACCATATAGGTAAAAACCAAAGTATCCGGGGCGCTTTGCGAAGAATAATAAGCGACACCCCCGCCGTTCAATTGAATTTCAGGAATCCCTGAAACGCTGACGGCATTGTCAAAGGTCATAGTTATCGTGATCACTTGACCGTCGGTAAAAGTCCCGCTGGTCGGGCTGGCGCTCACGCCCGTGATCGACGGGATAACAGTATCAATCGCAAGATTTTTTGACCCCGCAAGAGAAGAAGCGCTGGCAAGAAACGGCAAAGTAAGCGCAGCGTTCACCCCCGAAACAGAAACGATGGTCGCCCCGTTTAATGCCAAAGCCGCCGTATCCGAATATTGCAGGTCAGCGGAACTATCGCCCACTTTCACAGTGTATTGAAAGTAGAGGGTCTTCTTATCGGCCGAAATGCCGGTATAAGCCGCCTGGGCGCTTTGCGTCGTATCCAATGCAATTGTCGGAACCCCGCCGGTAGTATCCACCGTTACCGCTTGATCAAAAATGATTTCAATGTGAATGGTTTCGCCTAAAATATAGGTACGATCCACATCGCTTGATGTCACTTGCGTAACGGCAGGCGGCGTTTGCGCCAACTGTTGCGCGTTTTTATCGCCTAGTTCCGTGACTGTTAATTTGAATGTTTCATTGGAACAGTTAAATGCAAATACACTTACTGCCAAAACTCCGATAATTTGAACTGCTCTTGATTTATACATTTTCTTAACCTCATGCCATTACCTATCTACGACGATATATTTTATATTTATTCTAATATAGATGCTACAATTTGTACGAAACTCCCAGTAATATTAAAGCCAAACCAGCCGAGTCCGGGACTTCAAAAATCATTAGATATTGTCCCGCCACGTTGACTGACAATCCCGCGACTTTTGGAATAGCATAGTCGGCCCCCAGACCGATAGAGAAAGTGCCGTCAAAAGACGATTGGCTGAACCCCTGGTCAGGCACTTCGCTGGCGACCGAAGTTCCGCCAAAACCGATAGAAACATAAGGCGTTAATGGGGTACTTTCAACCGGAAAAACCGCCTTGGCATACAAAATCACCGGCATTAAGTTCAACTTACCGGTATAAATATTCTCGGTTGTCATTGTGTAATATCCCAATGACGCTCCGGCCCGTAACAAAACAGGCAACGGCAAGGGAATGGCGGCGTCAGCCCCAAGGGTAAAGCCAAAGCCTGTTTTGGCAACATCCGAGATGGCCCCGCCCGGCAAAGCGGGCCCAAGTTGAAGAAAAGCCACCAAATCTCCCGGTGCGGGTTCTGCCTGTTTTTCGGCATTATTTTGCTTTTCCTTTTTTACTTCCGTATTATTACGCGATTTTGATTTTTTACTCTTTTCATGCGCATCCTGAGTAGCTGTTTTATCGTTTTTTCTTTGGGCGCTGATCGGGTTTACTGAAATTATAAACAACACGGGCGCCACGATCAAAATTCTACTGAATACATTTAAAAACGATCGATAATTAGTCATTTTGTTCCTCTTCGGATTCATAAATCTATCTTTTCAGTATATACGACGAAATAATCTAACGTTACTCGACACTTATCTGTACATTTATAATATCGGGAATCGGGAGCGACAAGTTGCAGTAATAAGAAAATATTTTTATAATTTTTAACAAGACGTCATACGAAACTATATAACGGAAATGAATGATTCTTGCAGAACGGCGCTAATGTATTGATTTTTTTGCCGGGCGACAAGAAATGACCCATTAAGCATACGCCAAAAAAAATGAAAAGCGCATATCAATACCCGTAAACTCCGAAACGGAATATCTCAAAAACATGTTATGTAAATTGCCGGCGACCAAGTCGTAGTTGGTAACAATTAGATAGTACGTGGTATTCGCGTTTAACACCGGAGTAGTACAGCTTTCGTCCCCGGCGAAAAAATTCTGATCGCAGCCGCCAATCCAGTTTGACTGAAACCTGTCGCCCAAGGTGGTGCTTAAATCCCACGCAATATCGACAGCCACGCCGGTAAGCGAAATCGTATGCGATATGCTTTGCGCACCTGTTGTGAATTGGTATTCGTTCCAGGCGCCCTGTACGGCATTTTGCCCCAGTTGCGTTCCGGCCGCAATACTAAAGGTACTGGGTGTTCCTATCGTAACCGCTACGACTTGCCCATTCCCTGCTTCCGAGTTATCTGCGCCGTTACTTGTGCAATTCAATACAAAAACGGCAATAACAAAAATGAATACTTTTTTTATCATGCCTCCTCCTTATCTTCCTTTTTATTTAAAACAACAATTTACATTTTTCATTTTCAATATATATCAAATTGATTTATATATAAATTATTTTTTAATTTTATGCAAATTTTTTTCATGCCTCACCGGAGTCGGAATCTTAATGGGAGGGGGGAAGTCTCCCCCCTCGCTTTGGCGATTTTTCCCTAACCACCCCCACCCTGTCCGGGTGGGGCCAGAATAAGCTCAATTTTTTCAAAGTTATCCATACAATCGCTTGTTTTATGATTTTTTCCCGGAAAAATCGCCTCCGCTACCCCCCGCATTTTTTACGCAAACCAGACCGGTATGTTTGTTCAAACAAGCCTTGAAAAACATTTGACGCAACGTTTTTTGACAGGAATAAAAGTTTTTTCTAAGGCCGCCAAAGGATATTTCATGGTAACAAGAAACGAGCTGGAAAAATATTTAAACGAACTTCTGCAGCCTGAATCGTTTCAGGACTATGTCCCCAACGGATTGCAGGTAGAGGGTAAAAAAGAGATTCGCAAGCTGCTTACCTCGGTTTCTGTCTCGGAAAAAATAATTAAGCAAGCCGTCAGCTCGGGCGCTGACGCCATTTTAGTCCACCACGGACTCTTCTGGAACAATGAATCGCGCACAATTTCCGGGCCGTTGCGTAGAAAAGTGGGACTCTTGCTGCAAAACGATATCACTCTCTTTGCCTACCACCTCCCCCTTGATTTTCTTTCCGAATACGGAAATAACCGCCCCGCCCTGCTCGCTCTCGGAGCAAACGACCCGGAACCGCTGGAAAACATCGGGTACATAGGCGACCTGCCTTCTTCGGAAACGCCGCAAACCATTGTAGAAAAACTAAGCGCCTTCTACTCTGCCGAAGGTACGCACATTGTACCCAATGGCCTAAAGCAAATCAAACGCATTGCGATGGTTTCAGGGGGCGGCGCCGGTTTCTTTCGGGCGGCAATTGCCGCCGGGGCCGATTGCTTTATTACCGGCGAAGGAACCGAGTGGGTCTATAACCTATGCCAGGAGAACAGCGTCATGTTCAGCGCCATGGGCCACTACCGGACCGAAACAGTCGGCCCGCAAAAGCTTGGCGCCCATCTCCAACAAAAATTTGAAATTGAGCTTGAATTTTATACGGAAGACAACCCGTTTTAAATCAGTTTTCGGCTTGTTTGCCCGAAGAGCCTTTGTTTTTCCAGTTTTGCAAATGCCCGGCATAAAATGAATATGTGCCCGGACGTTCCTGAAAAATCTCGCTCGCATCGACAAGCGCCAGCGGAATGACCTGGCGGATATCGTTCACAAAATGAAATTGCAATTGCTTCTTCACGGATTCCGGAATTTTTTCCATATCCTTTGAGTTTTCGGCAGGGCAAATAATATCGGTGATTCCCGCGCGGAACGCCGCCAGCGATTTTTCTTTGAGACCGCCAATAGGCAACACTTTCCCCCGCAATGTAATCTCACCGGTCATTGCAATGGTATTCTTGATCGGACTTTGCGTTACGGCGGATAAGATACAAGTAGCAATGGTGATGCCGGCTGAAGGCCCGTCTTTCGGAATAGCCCCCTCGGGGATATGCAAATAAATATCGGTCTTGTCGAAAAAGTCATCCGGCAAACCGATCAAGTGGCTTTGAGATCGAATATAGCCCAAGGCAGTACTGGCCGACTCTTTCATGACATCGCCTAAATTGCCGGTCAAGTTTAGTTTACCTTTCCCGTGAGCCAGAGCCACTTCAATATTTAAAGTATCACCGCCGGTGGAAGTCCAGGCGAGTCCGACGCATTTTCCGACAGAAACGTCTTTTTCTTTTTTCCCGTAACTGTATTCCGTCGGCCCCAAAAGCTCATGAACTTTTTCTATATCGATTTCGTATTTTCGGGGCTCCCCTTTTTCGGGAGGATCCGTCAAATGATCAAGGGCGATTTTACGGTAAATTTTTGCCAGAACCCGTTCGAGTTGCCGAACGCCGGCTTCTTTTGTATAGCGCCGGATTAAATAGACAATGGCTTTGACAGAAAACTGAATCGGCAATTTATTGACGCCGTTGTCGGCCGCTTGCCTGTTTAAAAGATATTTTCGTACAATGCTGACCTTCTCATGCTCGGTGTAACCCGATAGCTGAATTGTCTCCAATCTATCCAGCAAAGGTTCGGGGATCGAATGAATCACGTTAGCCGTAGCAATAAATAAAACTTGCGACAAATCGACAGGCAGTTCCAGGTAGTGATCGACAAAATCCTTGTTTTGCTCTGGGTCGAGAACCTCAAGCAAGGCTGCCGCCGGGTTTCCCCGGTAGTCCGAAGAGAGTTTGTCAATTTCATCGAGTAAAATAACCGGATTTTGCACCTTCAGTTTTTTCAAGGTTGAAACAATACGGCCGGGCAAAGCGCCAATGTATGTACGCCGGTGACCGCGGATTTCAGCTTCATCGCGTACGCCGCCCAGAGAAATTCGGGCAAATTTACGATCCAGACATTCAGCCAGTGTTTTCGCTAAACTGGTTTTACCCACCCCCGGAGGGCCGACCAGACAGAGAATAGGACCTTTTGATTCGGGGGAAAGCTGCCGCACAGCAATGAATTCAAGAATGCGGTCTTTTACTTCGTCCAAAGCATGGTGGCTGGTTTCGAGAATCTCTGAAGCGCGATTGATATCGCGGTTATCGCTGGTGGTAATCCCCCATGGCAGATCGCGAATCCAGTCCAGATAGTTTCGTAAAATGGATGACTCTGCCGATAGCGGCGGCATTTTCTCAAGCTTGCGCAGCTCTTGCTCGGCTTTCTCGCGAACTTCCTCAGGAACCTCTTCGCGCGCAAAAGCCGTTTTATATTGCTCGAACTCGTCGTACTCGTTCTCGCCCAGCTCTTCGCGGATCACTTTCATTTGCTCGTTCAGGTAATATTGCTTTTGCATCTTGTCCATCTGGCGGCGAACGCGTGAATGGATGGTCTCTTCAAGATCGTTTAATTCCACCTGATGGTCAAGGCTAACGTTTACTTTTTCAGCTCGTTCGCTCAACGACTGAGTTTCCAGAATATCCTGTTTTTGTTGAAAGCTGATGGTTAATATATGGGCAATTGAATCGAGAATGGTCACCGGATCTTTTTTCTCGAGAAGCTCTCTGGAAAGGTCCGTCGAAAGAGTGCTGTGCGATTTGACATAGCGGTCAAATTTTTCTATAATATCGTTGATGGTTCGGTTGAGAAGTTGATATTCCAGAGAGTCTTTGGCCGGCGTTTCCGATTCATTTGCCGTAACATTGACCTCAAGATAGTTTTCATTTTCAGTATACGATAAAATTCTAACTCTGCGAATGCCCTCGATTAAAATTTTAAAAGTGCCGTCGGGCATTTTTAAAAGTTGCAGAATTTCGCAAAGAACGCCAATTTCAAATAAATCTTCGGAACCTGGCTCTATGATTTCCGTTTTTTTCTGGGCGGCCAATACAATGGTGCGATCGCTTTCCATGGCCTTGCGCGTCGCTTCCATCGACTTTTCCCGGCCTACGAGAAGCGAAGAAACATTTTGCGGGAAAACGACCATGTCCCGCAAAGGTAAAAGAGGGTATCTGGATTTTTCAAATTTGTTATCAGCCACGTTAATGATCCGTTCTTAAGCAGGATGTATTAACATATCTTCGTCAGAATCGGGCTTGTTTTGAGCTGTTTTTTTCTTTTTGCGAGAACCGTTTTCTCCAAAATGAGTGATCACCGGTTTGCCGCCTTCGATCACCACTTCTTCGGTAATGGACACTCCCTCTACCCCTTTCATGGAAGGTATTTCGTACATCATATCGCCAACAATCTCTTCCAGAATCGAGCGCAAACCGCGCGCACCGGTTTCTCTCTGAATGCCAAGGCGGGCAATGGCTCGAACAGCCCCGTCCGTAAACGTAAGGTTTACGTCTTCCATTGCAAAGACAGCCTGGTATTGTTTGAGCAATGAATTCTTGGGTTCCTGCAAAATTTGAATCAAGCTCTCTTCGTCCAGCGGGTCTAAAGAGCGCACTACCGGCAAGCGGCCTACAAATTCGGGGATCAAACCGTAATGCATTAAATCTTCCGGGATCACCTGCTTGAGGTATTTTTTTCGCTCTTCTTTGTTTTTCGTGCGAGCCGTGGCGTCAAAACCCAGGGTCGATTTATCGACGCGCCGGCCAATGATATCTTCCAACCCTTCAAATGCGCCGCCGCAGATGAACAGGATATGTTTGGTGTTGATGGTTAAAAAGTCCTGGTGGGGGTGCTTGCGGCCGCCCACCGGCGGAACGCTGGCCGAAGTTCCCTCAATGATTTTCAAAAGGGCTTGCTGCACGCCTTCGCCAGAGACATCGCGTGTAATCGAGGGGTTGTCCCCTTTGCGGGCGATTTTATCGATTTCATCAATATAGATAATCCCCATTTCGGTTTTTGCAATATCCTGGTCCGCATTTTGATATAAGCGCAGCAAAATATTTTCAACATCTTCGCCGACATAACCCGCTTCGGTTAACGCGGTAGCGTCGACAATAGCCATGGGTACTTTTAAAATGCGGGAAAGGGTTTGCGCCAAAAGGGTTTTACCGGAACCGGTCGAGCCAATCAACAAAATGTTTGACTTGTCCAGCTCAACAGCCGGCTCTTGCGGGAGTTCGTTCGAGGCGCCTTTTTTCATACGAAGATTTTTATCGTATTGTAGACGTTTGTAGTGGTTGTAAACGGCAACGGAAAGCGCTTTTTTCGCTTCGGTTTGCCCAATGACATACTCGTCAAGAATCGCCTTGATCTCTTTGGGCTTTAAAAGCTTGTGCATAGGAGAATTTTCTTCTTTATTCTCTTCATCGTCGCTTAAAATAGTATTGCAAAGTTGAACGCATTCGTCGCAAATAAATACGCCCGGACCGGCAATTAGTCTGGTCACTTCGTCTTGCGTTTTACCGCAAAACGAACAATGATATGAATCGTCTTTTTTTGGTTTTTCCCGTTCGTTCATTTTATTTTTTCTTGTCTGCGTTTTCCCTGGTTTCTATTACATTGTCGATAATGCCGTAATCAAACGCTTCTTTAGCGTCCATATAGAGGTCACGCGATGTTTCCTTATCTATTTTATCGACAGTCTGGCCCGTATGTTTGACATAAAGATCATTTAAGGTGTCGCGAACCCGGATAATTTCATTGGCTTGAATTTCAATGTCGGAAGCCTGGCCCGACGCGCCCCCAAGAGGTTGGTGAAGTAAAATTCTCGCATTGGGCAAAGCCGAGCGTTTGCCTTTGGTTCCGGCGGCAAGAATCAAAGCCGCCACGCTCGCCGCCTGGCCCAGGCAAACAGTACGGATATCGGGGCGAATAAATTGCATGGTGTCGTAAATGGCCAGACCGGCTGACACATAACCGCCGGGAGAATTAACGTAAATGTAAATATCTTTTTCGGAATCTTCCGATTCAAGGTATAGCAACTGGGCAATAACGACATTAGCGTATGCATCGTTGATAGGATAACCTAAAAAAATAATTCTGTCTTTTAATAGACGCGAGTAAATATCATATTGGCGTTCGCCACGGCTGGTTTGTTCGATAACTATCGGAGTCAGGGACATGAGTCATTTTCCTTATTCTATCATCTATTGATGAGGGTATGTGGTATAATAACAAAAAAAGTACGTATGGTCAAGAATAACCTGCAAAACTATTGGTTTCGCATGTAATTGTTGCGATAATCGGCCGCTACCATCACCACAAAATCGGTCATTTCTTTTAATCTGGAATAAATTCTGCCCTGGAACAAGCTTTCCCACTCTTCGGGCGAAGAATTGGAAGTAATAATGGTTGGCGCTTCATTTTCATAACGCGCGTCAATCAAATCGTACAACGTCCGTTTTTCCCATTCGCTATCGGCTTGCACCCCGAAATCGTCAATTACCAGAATTTGACGGCCGGAAAGTTCTTTAAAAATATTGTCGCCCCGCCCGTATGTTTCGCTTTCCACATTAAAGCTTGCGCGAATACGATTAAAAAAGTCGCGTGTGATTTTTATATAGCCCGCTTCTACCTGGTCAAAGATAATAAGTTCATTGAGAATTAAACTCGCTAACATTGTTTTGCCGGTCCCGGGGGGGCCGTACAAATAGAGCCCTTTTTGCTCTGATACCGGTTTTGATCGAAAATCTTCCAGAAAATGCCTGGCTTCGTCCAAGGCTATCAGCATTTCTTTATTATTGGCATTTTCCGCGCCCGAAACGTCAAATTCGGCAAGACGCCGGTACCGGTATTTCTTGGGCAAATTGGAAGCGTGCATCAACCGGTGGATCCGGTCGATTTTTAAGCGGGTTTCACGGCATGAGCAGTTTTTTAAGACCCGTGATTCTTCATCAAAATACAGATAGGGGGCTTTTTTATCGCAAATGCAAGCTTCTTCAATGCAACGGCAAACCTCAATGGCGGAACCTGGCGATGAAGGAACATACAAAAAACCCACCCCATGGCATATTTCGCACACATGAGTCGACGGGTTGGGAATCACACGGATTTGCGCCATGGTTTACCATAGAAAACTTTTACACCCCGTCAAACATAGTTATACTTTCACGAGAGCAAACCGGGCGAACAAGATACCACATCATTCACAAAGCTGTAATATATTTAAAAGAGCTGGCGAACCACCATATAAAACCCGGAACTTTCCGGGGTAAAAGCAAAATCGAAAACAAAGACCGTCGCCTGGTTCCATGTCAAGCGCAAGCCGGCGCCATACGAAAAGGCAAAATCCGTAGCGCTCCATTGGCGCGGCTCATCAAACACGCGAATGCAATCCAGAAATGGCGCCAGCGACAAATCGAATATCTGCTCACCGGGGAAAAAGCTCCAAAAAAGGTAGCGCGCCTCAAAATTGGCGTATGTTGTAAAAGGCCCCATAAAACGGCTTTCCCGGTAACCGCGCATACCGCCCATTGAGTTATATTCCCGGTCAGTATGCTGAATATCGGCATAGCCAAAAAACGGAACATTGCCCCATTTATAAGAAGCGGCAAAACGGGCGGCTAACACTAGATCAATGTCTTGAAACGGCGAATAATAAAACCGGTGTCCGGTTGTGAGCTCCGTAAACTCAAAATCAGACCCTAAGTATGGGGTCCGGTAAGCCAAAGCAAGATCATGGAACACCCCGCTCCGCGGGTACGGCTCTAAATCGCGGGTATCATAAGCAACCCCGAAAACAACGGAGTTGCTCCACCCCCCGTCAAAACCGGCAATAGTTCCGGCTTCAAAATCACGCGACAACCTTGTTTGCCCCATTTGCGCCTGCACCCGGTTTCCACCCACGCTATACTCAACCGTTGCATTGGTATAATCGTGAATGATTCTTTTTTCAAATTTGAATCCGCCAAGTAGCCGCGTTGCGCCACCCCCTAAATCGCGTTGAACGATGAAACGACCAAAATATTTTTCGAGATAAAAATAGTTATAGTGGCTCATGGTGGTTCCCTGTTGAACCGCGCGAAGATCATTCTCATAGTCGCGTAAATTTGTATAGATATTGCCTTGCGCATCCGAAAGCCGGCCCATGGTAGACGAGCCGGTACCGTAATACTGAGTCACCGGGTTTTGAATATATTGCAAATCGGCGTACAAACGAAAAGGCGAACTGCGAAAATAGGGAGCGTCCCAAAACAGGGCGGTGTTAAAAAAGCCTTTGCTCATATAACTCAAAAGAAAGGCAACATTATGAAAATAGGGAGTATACGGAAAGAGCGGGTGATCTTTTTGCCCATTTGAATACAAGAACAAGATGGCTGACCCGCCAAACCCTGCATCGGGACTTGAACCCGGTCCTGCGGCGCCGGTTATGTAAAACCCTTCTTTCTTTCTTTTTAACTCGCGTTCCGATATTCTTTTTTTCGTGCTTAAATCTACGGTAGTTTGGTCTTTTGGCGAAATTTCTTTGGCGCTTTCTTGCTGAACAGCCGGTCTTGCCGCTAATAATCCGGCCGCAAATATTCCGAAAAAGATGAATGCTTGAACCCACCGTAGCAAAAAGCGCATTTGCAACAAGGCGGGTTGTGTTTTGCCATGTAAACGGTTATTTTGTTCGATTATTGTTAAAATTTTCAAAAAAATGGCTTTTTTTTGAAAATTTCCGGCAAAAACGGGCTATTTACACGATAACCCCGCCCTGGGTGGGGCTATCGCTACGGACATCGATGGTTGATCGGACGGCTATTTTTAGCCGACAAGTAACATTCGACCAGCTCTCTGTCACTGAAATAGGTCAAGGGGCTGGTTGTTTTCACATAAACCGAATCTGTCGTCAACGAACGGTTAAAGAGCAGAATTTCCGATAAAACGCCATCGTAAAATGATCCAAGGTTGTCTGTTCCGATCCAGTAATCCGAATTTAAAGTTGCGGAGGTAGAACCGGTGGTTAACGAATCTTCAACCGAACCGGAAATTGACATACTGAAGTCGGTCAACGTGGAATCCTGGTTCAACATGATGGGCGAAGTGGCTCCGAATGTTGTCGATGAAACATTCAAAGTTGCCGGGACCAGATCAATCCAGCTTTCATATTGATTACTCAAGTTAAATGCGCCGTAGACATCGCCAAAACGGACCACCGCACCCGTTGCCGATGCTCCCGTTCCGCCAACCACAAAGTAAGAGTAATCGCCGGCGCCCGGATTGGCGAGCAAACCGCCCAGGCTCATAAACGAATTGGCTCCGTCCATTTTCACGGCTGCGCCGTTCGGATTCACCGTAAATTGCGGTTTATTCAAAGCGGTTACTTGCGATACGCTGTTCCCGTTACCGCTCACGTCAACCCAGGTATCGACCGGGTTTAAATTCATGCAAGGCGCCCCGCCGCACATTGCCGTATCCGCAATCAAGTGAACAGCCAGAGAACTGTTTGCCGGAACCGGATCCCAGGTACTGACCCACATTGGGTGATACCCGGAAAGCGCACGAATTTCTTCGATAGACAACGCCCTTGCGTATACACGAACATCGTCAAGCGTTGTGCCCTCGGCAAATGCAGTCAGGTCCAGTTTAGCGCCTACGATAAATTCGGGTAGAGTGACTGTGTCCGTTGAAAAGGTATAATTACCGGTCGCTGTTAACGCTCCGTTGAGATAAATTCTGGTAGAATCTACGTTGGTCGTACCATCGTATACGCTACAGGCATGAATCCAGGTTTTGCGCGGAATTTCAAATGCGTATGGCATATCCAGAGTCCACGTTTCATTTTCAACATTCAGATTAATTCCATCAAAATGGTACGCAAGGCCGCTAGCCTGGCCCATGCTGGTATTACCATAGCTCAAGACATTCGTATACTGATAGAGACCTTCACCGGGCAGCGTGCTCATTTTTGCCCAACCGCAAATGGTTCTCGCTTCGGCGTTTTTCGGTAACGCCGCTTGCGAAGCTGTTAAGTAGGCGTCTCCGTCAAAAGCGAAAGCCCCGTTTGGCGTACCGAAACGGTCAGCATCGCCAGTGGGGAATGTCGTCCCCGCGACTCCGTCTCCCAAGGTTGCTGTTGCGTTATTTGCCGTAATTTCAGCGCTGGTACCGCCGGCGCCCCCGTCATTCATGGGCAGATAGGCCGCTAACGAAGACGGAACTTGTGTAGCCAGGCGGGCTATTTCAAGAGCGCTGAGAGGTCGACTGTAAATACGGACATCGGCAATACCGCCTTTGAGCGGATTTGTTGCGCCGGTCCGGGCTCCGATATGCAGGTCGCCGGCAGTTGTATTAAGCGGCGTAACCGTGGTACTATTGCCAATGCTGATACCATTCACAAACAACTCCATCGCATCAGTGGCGCCCATTTTGTTCGTATAAACGCCGCAGACATGGCTCCAGGTATTTAACGGCAATTTTTTGCTTACTTCAAGGTTGTAAGCGGCCGCCCCGCCAAACATTCCGAAACTATGCGGACCAGGATTGCCAAAAGCCAGACCGATTTTTTCGCCGGCCAAAGTCCCGCCGTAATTGACAACAAACTTACTGGTACCTGCCAAAGGCGCGTATTCAGCCGGATTTACCCAGGCGCATAAAGTTCTGCTGTCGCGCCCCATTGGCAAGTTTGTACCGGTTGTGTTGATAATATAATCGCTTGTTCCTTTTAGATAGTATGCGCCGCCCTCGTTTCCATGGGGGCCGATCATACTCGTCAGTTCCGCCCCTGAGACGCCGTTATTGACTTTGGTTCCATTGTTGCCGTTGCCGCTGTAATCTTTTGCGTCGCCGCTTAACGGATACCATGCAACCAGGTCTTCGGTGGGGTTAAACGGTTTATCCGCTAAAACCCGAATCTCTTTATCGGATAAGACACGGTTATAAATGCGGGCGTCATCTACCAAACCATGGAATGGAGCCATACCGCCAATTTGCATTCCCGGAGAGGCATATTCGGCGTTATTGACGGTAACCGCCCCGCTCGATACTTTTTTTCCGTCTAAATACAGAGAGGCGATGGCGCCGTCATAAGAGGCGCAAAGGTGAACCCACTCGTAAGTCTTCATGCCGCTGGCGGGCGAATAGATAATTGCCGTTGGCGTATCGTTAATGATCAACAGCGCCGTATCCGAATAGAGCCCCAGCGAGAAAAGATCCGACCCGGGGGCTCCCTGCGTTGAATAAGAGAACGGAGTCTGCACATCGGTCAATACAGCCGAAGATTTCAACGTGTAGGGGTTCGCCCAGGCGCACATTGTTCGTTTGTTACCGCCCAGGGGCAAACCGGTATCGCTTTGGGTAATCCGGTTACCCGTACCGTCAAATTCATAGGCCGCCGAAGCAACGCCATAACGGTCTTTGCCCGCTACGGGTAATCCGCCGGAGCCAACTTGTAATGTACCGTCTTTACTATAAGAAGTGAGATCAATGGCAGTTCCGCCTGCCGCATCGTCAAGCGGATAGTAAGCGACCAACCCGTCCGGAACTAGGGCAAGCAGACGTTTGAATTCGGCATTGGTCAAAAGACGTTTGTAAATTCTAACATCGGAAAGCTTTCCATTAAAATTATATAATGGACTAGAAGGAAAGGGATCTCCGCCAATACCGATAAATTTATCCAAAGTAGCAATAGTATTGGCTGAAGTGCCAAGCGAAGCACCGCCCGATGTCCCATCTTTTGTTGCATACTCTACTGCCCCGGTTGTGTTGTCTAATTTTCCGTCAATATAGATCGATCGCAAATTTGTTGTACTATCATAACGAAACAAAACATGGTGAAACCGGTTATCGTTAATCTTCGTTACTGATTTTAATGTTGGGGCAGTCCATGTTAATCCTTTAATATCAAAGAAAAGAAGACCATCATCGCTTAAAGGGGAATTCAAGATCCCAACCTCATACGGATATATCGTATAATTTCCAAACTGAGACACAATTGGATTTTTTGTTGATCCCGTATCAATTTGTTTGGCCGGCGCTTTTACCCAGAATGAGATGGTGTAGCTGTCGACTAAATGATCAAACTCATCTATACCGGCACGTTTTATCACCTGAAGAGCATCATCGCTCTCAAGGTCAGTCATACCCGATGGATTTCCATGCACGTCTTCAGCCGGTGTAAACCCCGGAGCCCCGATAACATTCGGCAGGTCATGATAACCGGAATAATCTTTTGTATCGCCCGCGAAACGGACCCAAGTTGTCATGTCCGAATGCAACATTCGTATACTTTGGTTGGCTGTATCGGTCACATATAAGTTTGCTCCGTCAGTTGAAATACCGGCGCCGCCCTGATTTGCCATTACTGTAAAGTCACCGTCTGTATTTCCTGTTCTGGAAATAATACTGCTGACTTGGTCCCCGCCCGGGTCTATTTTTCGAATTTCCCCGCTAACATCACTGGTAACATACAAATACGCACCAGCTGAAACAATTCCAGTTGGGCTGTTAAATTTCGCGTCGAGTAACGAACCTTCCCGGTATCCCGATACGCCGTTCATACCGGCGACTTGAACCGCATATCCGTTCGCTTTACTGACGGAATAAATGACATGTTCCGTTGGGCAGGTAGCGTAAATATAATCGCCAAGAATGGCAATATCTGCGATATTGCATAGGGGAAGAGATGCGAGTGTAGAAACTGCACCGGTTAATAGATCAATTTTTCGGATCGTTCGATAACCGTTTTCAGAGACATAGAGTGTAGTGCCTTCAAACGCCAGGCCGGTAGGTTTATTGAATCTGGCGATCGTTGGGTCATGAAATGGACCAACAGTATCGACCGGAGAACCGGGGGGAGCTGCAGTCGAACAGAGGCCGGCAAAGTCTACTATGGTACCTGGAAAAACTACTGTGTCCACTTTGCGTATACAATGGTTATCGGTATCCGCTACAAAAAGCTGCGAGCCATCGGTAGCTAAACCTGTTGGACCGCGGAATTGCCCTACATTGACTCCACCCGTTGCAACGCCCGGAGACCCTGAGGTTCCTGCAAAATCAGTAGGCGCAACAGGCCAGACGCCGGTAATATTAAATGAGGTAATATTGTGTTGTAAGTTATTTGTTACATAGACAACATCGCCAATTCGAACCACAGATTGCGGTTGATTATAGGCTACTCCGGAAGAAATGGTGTCAAGTAACATCAAATCATGCGGTACGGGAATATTGTCATTTATATTAGAACCTTGGGCCTGATCATTCCCTTGATGTCCGGCTACACAGTTCAATTTTACCGTATGGGCAGCCGCAGGCATCGTACCGTAGGGCTGATAACCATTCGCCGGGTCGAAAGGAGTGCACAATTGTCCCTCTGGTTGTTCTATTACTTCGAGAAAAAAGAGATCGCCGCTGTTCACCTTCCTTGAATATATATATGTAGCTTGTGCCGTTCCTTTAAGAACCGAACTGGAAACCGGAGTCGGTCCCACCGGATCAACGACATTGTTTTGTAAATAAACTGATTTACCGCCATCCAGCCCTGTAATAGTTACTTTAAAATCATTGGCCGTATTGTCGATTTCTACCAAACTTGCCAAAAGTTCGTTACCTGCTGCGTCGAAAATAACGTTAGGAGCAACGCCAGGGGAAACATATTCAAAACTGTCCCCTCCGACGCCCATATCCAAAATAAATGTATTTTTATACTCTGCCTTTATCGTCGTACAATTGCCATAGGGTAATGCATTCAACCAAGTCGGTGCCGGGTTTCCAACATTGTTAAATTGTAAGCTATTGAAATCCACATAACCAGAGGTTCCACATGCACCGCCTCCGCTATTATTAGTCATTTGTTCGCTAAAATGAATTTTAATGGTATTATTTGGGTTTGGCCCCAGCGTATGATCAATAGCCGTCAGTTTACCGGGTGCATTATCGAGCTCAACCACATCAATTGTCCCGAATGAACCCTTGGCCCCCGGAACACAAGTCGTATAGTCTGTGTACATGGCGCAAGCCGGCGACCCCATATCCGTTAAGGTACTATCCGTTGCCGTCAAGTCCGGTTTGGAGGCTGTGTCAAACGTGTAGCCCTGGGTAAATGATAACCAGAGATATTTATCATCGGCGGCGTCCGTAATGACACCGGCGGGGATATGACGATTTATCGGAGTACCAATCAGAGTTCCATCGAACGCCAGCCCGGTATATCCGAATACATCCCAATTGGCGGCGTCAAAAGTGGAATCTTTGACCGGAACATCGAACTCTATCAGCACATGATCCAAGCCTCCATCCATATCAAGGTCATAATAAGCGGCTGTTTGAATCGTCGGTCCGTTTCGGTCATTGTCATAGAAAGTAATGTTGATCGAAGTAAAACCAGCCGGTTTCACCGGATCTTTTAACGGATCCACCGGATCCGGGGGCAAAGTATAGTCAATATCAATGCTTTCAATGTCTTCGCGAGTAGTGTCATCGACAATGGCAATATTGCTCAAGAATCCCTGGTTGCTGCCGGCAGGGATTGTGACTGTCGTTAACGCAGTGTCCAGGTCGCCCGCAGCGGCGCCGTTGTAATACGTTATATTGAGCGTCACAACCAGATCGGTAGCCACATAAACCGGCGTAATACCGTCCGCTTGATCTACCGCATAGGCCGTTAAATTCAGTTTGGTTGCCGCATTTGCCTCATCCAGAGTGGTTCGATCGGCAATTAAATGCACTTCGGGAACCTGGTCGTCATCCGTTACCGTAACAGTCTGCGTGAGAACACCCGGGTTTCCGGTCCCGGCGGTTGCATTTTGAATCGCCACGACCAAATACTCGGTTCCGTCAAACAAAAGGTCATCGATACAGGTGACGCCAAAAGAGACAGTCGTAGAGCCCGCCGGTATTGTGGCTGAAGGCGGTACGGTACAATCGCTTGCATCGGCGGTGCTGGTCGAGTCAATACCCAATTGTACCGTAATATCCGAAAAGGATGAGTGGCTTAAAACAATATCAAAGGTAGTCGCTCCCCCCGCTTCGGGAATCGTCGTGGGGGCTAAACTGGCAAACTGCAAATTGGCTAAAGGCGGGGCGTCATCGCTCAATGCGGTAATTTCCGCCGTTGTCAGGGCGCGGTTATAGACTCTCACGTCATCAATAATGCCTTTCAAGTCCATCGTAGTATCGTTGATTGACTCAGCCAGGATAAAGCGTGAGTTGGAATTGGTAGCCAATGTCTCGGTGCTCAATACATTGCCGGTTGAAGCGCCGTCCGGCACACCGTCGACATAATGGTCCATCTTGTCTCCGTCGTAGACAGTACAAACATGTTGCCAGGAGCCTGCGTTGACCGAGTTGCTGCCTGTAGTATCGGGTACATAACCCCAATGAATGAAATCGGTGGCGTTATAGGCAATACCATATGAGTCTCCATTGGTCGCTCTCGGGCCGTATTGAGCCGCCGCCATCCAGCCTGGTAAAGTAGCTTCCGTCATAACCCATAGACACATTGACCTCGGTTCCGAACCTGCCGGGAAATAGAAATCGGAACCCACCAGGTTTTGGCTGCTGGCGCCGCCATCGAAATAGTATGACCCGGTCGAAAAACCGCGCCGGTCTAAAGTTGCCACGGCGGGGTTGGTGCCTACCGGTTCGGGCGGCACACCGGTTCCGGGGGCCAGGCTTTGCGCATAAACGCTTGCGTCATTAGTGGTTCCGCCTGCATTGGCGTCGGTCATTGGGTAATAAGCTACCAGCCCATCCGGAACCGCTACGGCCATTTGAATGGCCTCTTGCGCTGTAACGGCACGCTCATAAATACGCACATCGGAAATGTCAGCCGTCAGCGATGCAGTACCGTTAGAGTTTACCCCCGGGGCCGTATCGTTCCGGACCCCGATTCGCAACGCATTGTTAACAGCATCTGTCGCTCCGCTAATGCCAATTGCGCTGGTAGAATCAAGCCGCCCATCGACGTAGAAATTAAATTGGTTGGGAGCATTTGTCCGCGTGATCAATACATGGTGGTATTTCGTATTATCGACAAAAGAAGGACCGCCATAGTACGAACCGTTGCGCCCAATTCTAATTTGACGGGCAAATCCCCCGCCATTGTAATAGCGAACAGCAAATGGATATTGCGTACTGTCATTGAGGGTAATGATATCATTGGACGTCGCATTTGTGTTATTTTGCGTTATAGGAAATTTAATCCAAAAACCGACTGAAAAGTCTTCTGTCTCGGTAAAATTTAAAGCGCTAAAATTCGGTACCGCCGGATCCACTTCTATATAATTTGGATTCGTCGAATCGCCATCGAAAGTGTAGGCTTCATTTGAATAGCCACTCTCATCTACCGAAGGATTCAAGCCCGCCCCGAGATTAATGACTGTACCGTCATTGCCGTAGCCCGAATAATCTTCTTCCGTTGCGGGCGTTGCATCGGCCTGCATTTTGTACCAACCGACAAGCCCGGTACCTAGAGACGCCAATTTCATATTGGCCCGGTCAACGGCGTAAATTGCTTTGCCGTCGGTGTCGATCCCGCCTTGCAGGGCTGTCGCCCCGTTGCCCATCATAGCGGTTCCGGTCGGCCCGGGCGTTAATGCGCCGGCGCCTACCCGAAATATGGTTTCAACCTTGGCAGTGGCCATTTCAATTTTTCTCAACAAGCGTGACCCGGTATCCAATACATATAAATACTGGCCATCGGCAGTCAGCCCGTACGGTGCGTTAAATCGCGCAACGATACCGGCGCCGTCGTTTGTACCCGGCACAGGTGAAGAACCGGCAAATACGGATGCTGTCCAGGTAGATATATCCGCTTTCACAATAGCGTGTTCAGCAGTAAGATAAATATTTAGCCCGTCGTTTGCAATTTGATTTGCTCCGGCAATTGAAACGCCGCCGGCGCTGGTTCCGGTGGAACAAATGCTTGTTCCGTCACGCAGAACCGTTTTAATTTCACCGGTAGCCATATTCAATTCGCGTATGGCTGAATTGCCGCGGTCGATAAAGTAAATGGTATCGTCAATTACAGTCAGGTCCGATAAATCATTGCTCATTTGAGCCACGCCAGGCATACCATCAATACAACCGGTAACTTGCCGAACGCCATTGTCCGATAGCGAATAAACGGTTCGGTTGACATCGGCCATATCAACCATACGAATTCTTCCGGATTTACCGGCAGAGCCTTTCTCCGTAAAAATAAGATGAGTGCCGTCCGTAGCCATTGCCTGCGGCATATAGAGTTGGTTCGTATTAAACACGCCGTCTACATCTCCGGCAGAACCGGCAATACCGGCGACAATACTATTGGTCGGTCCGGTGGGGTTGTACTCGCGAATTACGCTATCAACCGGGTCGGTAACGTAAAGGAAACCGTACACATTCATGACGTCGGACGGTTCTCCATAGACGGTTAAGGTATCGGCGTTATTGAGATAGATCGAATCTGCGGGCGTCGGAACCGGGACAGCGCCGGCTGCCGCCGGATCGCTCGACCAGACTTTACCGTTATATGACGTTGCCGGCGAACAGTTCACATTTAACGTAACATTGCTTCCGTCAATTAATCCAAAGGCCCGGCTTGTGATCGCGCAACTTTCGTTAACCAGGCTCCCCGTCGGAGTATATGCCGTAATGCCCACTCCATAGAGGTTATTGTCATCAACCGGTGTCGGAAAAGCCAAATTAAAGGCGGTAGTGCTTCCATCGCCGGTGATCGTTAAATTATCAATAATACCATTCGTTGTGTTTGTAAAATCAATTTTATCGAGATTGGCCATTGGCAAACTATTCACGCTAACAGAGCCGATGATAACATTGTATGTCAGGGTTTGAATACCGTATTGCGTAACATCGACAATTGCATTTCCATTGGCGTCAAAAACCAAAGCGTTTGGCGCTACAGGCGGGGCTGTTGTATAAGCGTTGATTTTGTCGGACAATTGATCCGCCGCCGTCAGGTTTGCGGCGCCCGAAACTGCGATTTTCACGCTGGTACAGCCGGTTTGCCACGCTGCTGTCGTAGAAAGGCCGGTGACATCGCCCCCGCTTAAGTTATTGTAGACAAAATAATTTCCGTCGATAGGCGTAGAGCAAAGACCGCCTGCGCTGTTATGCCGCACATCCTCGGAAAAGGTAATGCTGACTGCATCGTCCGGCGATACAAGTTGCGATTTACCCACTTTTGTAATCACCGGCGGAGCTTTATCCGCTTCTGTAACATCCAGCGTCAAAATCTGGGCCAGCGGCTGAGTATCTACGGCCAGCAATCCGGGGGTCGCTGAAGTCGTTAAGTCCGGTTTTGATCCTGTGTTGATATCGCCGGCCACTTCGGGAATTGAGATGTAGATTACATTGTCATTACCCACATCGCCGGCAACGCCTAAATCGATATCGCAAAATGTTGTGGCGCCATCGCAATACCCCGCTATAAACCAGTCTGCATTTGACGGACCGGGGAATGTGGCATCATCCATTGGTTTGCTAAATGTCAATTTGTAGTGATCAATTTGGCCGGCAGAACCGCTAATGTCCATTGTCTCTGCCGACACAAGAGCGGGCGGAGAGCCAAGATTATATAGAGATTGCGTTTGCGATACGGTTTGATACAATTCATTGGAAGCGCTGATTGACGGGGTGCCGACCGTACTATCCAAATAGTAAAAAGATTGTGAAAGATCGGTGTTTGCATTGATCGTTACTACATTGCCCGGCAAGGCGGTCAAACAAGAGGCATCGCTATACAGAGCCATTGTACCTGAAGTGGAACTCAATGCAATTGAATCCGCCACATTGGGTTGATACAAACCGCTCGCGGAATCTTTTCTTTTCACTTGCATTGCCGCCGAACAGTTGCTAACAAGGACGCTTTGGCCGGATGCCGGCACAAACTCAAGTTGTATGATGTTTCCGCTATCCGATTCATACGCGCCTATGGAAATACCGGCTGCGTTTGCATTGGTGGCTCCGAAAGATAAACTGGGAGCTCTTGTAGAACCTGTGTAGTCCGTACTGACCAGGTTTAACCCGCCTTCTTTTATATTCACCGGCGAAACCGGCGTAAGGGACCAGTCTTCTCCGACCGCAACCAAACTTCCGGTAAAGTTGGTAAAAAAGCCATGATTGATCATCTCATTGACAATATTTCCGGACGCATTGGCAAGAGAGTTGATTGCCGTTTCGTTATTTAACGCACCGGATCCGATATCGTTATAGAGCGTTGTACAACCGAAGATATTGTTATTTTGAACCGTAGCAAAATCACCGGTACCGGATTCGGATAAACCGATACTACCGGCGCCGTTACAAAAAATAATGTTATTTCGAATATTGGCGGAAGTCGCTACGGTAACATCAATCCCCGATCTTGCGGGCGATGTTCCTGAAAAAATCGTATTATTATCCAGGTTACAACCGGCAGTAAAGCTCACCCCTTTGCTTGCATTCGGCGACGAATCGCCATCAATTAGATTGTTATAAATATCTCCCGTAGTTCCGGCGTCCAGGCAAGCAACGGCAGTGGAAGCTGTATTACCCGTTCCGCCGGTAATCCGGTTTTGGTAGGCGTCCACCGAAGCGGTTGAAGTTACCGCCAATCCGAAAGATTGATCCAGGCTGGAAGAACCCCCCCGGATCAGGTTACCCGAAACGGTTACCGGAGAAGTTCCTGACAGTAAAATACCATAGGTTGTCGCTCCAGCCCCTGTTCTTGACCCGCCTTGTATCAGGCTGTTATTTTCAATGGTGGCTGTCGCTCCGGAGGCCACATAAATTCCATGCGACTTACCTGTCGTTGAAACGCCACCGTTAATATCCGTATTGTTTGAGATCAATGGAGAGGCAAAACTACCGGTTACTGAAATTCCATAACTGTTCGTTGTACCCGATCCGCCTTCAATTGTATTACCGCCGCCGGATACTCCGACAATGGGCGTACTGACGCTTCCCGTCGGATCGTTGATATTTACGCCGGACGATATCGGACCCGATCCGCCGTTAATTTTATTGGCTAAACCGGATACCGGATTAATGCCGCCCGAATTATGCGATATGGTAGGTTGCGCGCCTACCCTGATGGAAATAGCGGTTGAGCCGGTAGTGCCGACCCCCCCGTCAATATCGTTACCGCCTCCGGCGCCGCCAATCAATGGTCCGGCAGCCGCCCGCAACGCCCAAATGCCTATGGAAACCGGACCGTCTCCCCCGTTAATGGCATTGTTGGTAATGACTGTTCCGGACTCAAGAGCGCCCGTTCCATGGTCAATGCGAATGCCTACCGTGCTGATTTGCGAAGTCACCCCAGGCGTAGATCCGCTAATACTATTTGAATCAATAGTGGCGGTGGTTCCGCTGCCTAAAACGCGCATTCCGTATGCACTTAATCCGTTTACCGTACTCGTGCTGCCGCCTTCGATGGTATTGCCCGAGATGCTGGCTGTCGCTTGGCTTGTAATGTATACACCAGTGGCATTTCCGTTGATTGAGACACCGCCATTGATTGTCGGGTTTCCCGTAACGGTTAAATCCGTTGCAGTATCCGAAGCATAAATACCGTTCGTAGCATCCCCGGTCCCGCCGTTAATCGTGTTTCCGGCCCCGCTGCTATTGTCGACAATGACTTTTGAACCGGATGTCACATAAACGCCATACGCAGTGGCATGCGTACCCCCATTAATATTGTTACCCGATAACGTAACGGATACTGCCGATGTATTTTTTACGCCAATACCAACCGAAAGGCTTCCTGTGCCATTACCGCCGACAATACCGGAATTTGAAGTAATGGAGGGCGTTGCGTTGCCTACCACATTCATCGCCCACGCGCTTCCGGCGCTTGACCCTCCTTCAATTCCCCGGTTGGCTGTAATGTCCGGACTTGTACCAGCTCCGGTTACCCATATTCCGTTTGAAGAGGTGGAGCCGGCTCCCCCGTCGACGATGTTATCGGTAACCTTTGGCGATCCGCCCGATAAAATATAAACGCCTGACGACCATACCGACCCGGTATTGAGCGATCCTTGTATGGTAAAACCGTCTAAGATGGTTGCATTGGTAATCCCGGCGCCGGCTTCAATAGCCCGTGTCGGATTATTGGAAAGCCCGCCGCTGGCGGAAATATCGCGGATTACGGTTATATTTCCTGTCGTATTTCTCGAGGCAAAGTTCCCCGCATAGCCGCCGCGTAAATGAGTGCCTTCATTTAACACAATATGGGTACCGGCGCTGTAGTCAACGTCATACGTATAGACAGCCGGGTCGCCGGCAACTTGCACTTCAATGATTCCGGGGATAGCCGCATAATTATACGCAAACGATATGTCTGAAGTCGGTTTTGTCGGGTCCATTCCCGAGTTATCTGTGCTGCCGGCGCTACTTACATAAATCACGTTTCCCAGGGCAACGGTTGATTCAAAAGCCCCGATAGTCCAACCTTGCCCGCCATTCGTATGGGCAATGGCGCCGGCGTCAGCCAACCTGGCTCCCGCTCCTGTAAAATCCGAGTCGCCCATTGCCGAAGTTGAAAGATCAAGACCGCCATAAATCACATTGGCATGGCCGCTGATAGCAGTCGAAATTGACCAATTTGCGGCAAAATCCACGGGTTGTTTTATATTGCCGCCAATGGTAGCCGCAACCGCACTGGCGTTTAACAGTTCAACGTCAGTATAAACAGACCCGCCAAAATCGTTATAGAGAGCTGTACTGCAACTATAGATATCATTATTTTGGATTTTTGAAAGCGAAGATGCATCCGACTCAAGAAATCCGTAGCTGTTCGTCGCCGCACTATTACAGAAAATAATGTTATTAATCAATTCGCCCGTGGCCGAAGACATCATCCAGGCGCCTATACTATTTGTAGTTCCCGTACCGCCGTAAATGGTATTGTTGTAAAACTTGGCCAATCCGGGCGTTGTTTGAAACGCTACCCCGAAAGTGTTTGTTCCCGTACCGCCGTCAATGATGTTGTTGTACACCAAACCGGAACCCGAAGATTGAAATTTTACCGCCGTGCTTGACCCGGCAGCTGGTCCGGTTCCGCCATTGATGATATTGGAATATGCGGTTAACGACGACCCAACGCCATCTGTCAAAAAGCCAAACGAGTAAAAGTTTGCCGATGTTCCGCCATTGATATTGGTATTATTATAAACCGTTGCGCTGCCGGACGCGTTTACCAATATTCCGTATGAATTACCGGTTGCAGCGGTTCCCCCTAAAATATCGGTATTGTTGTTAACGGTCGCTGCGGTTGCCGAATCGGTAACGTATATCGCCCTGGTCACTCCGCCCAAGCCGCCGTCAATTTTTGTATTGTAGCTAATCACCGGGGTCGCGCCGGCGGCAACTTCAATACCGCTTGAAGCGGCGCCCGATCCGCCGTCAATAAGCGCATTTGCTTTTGTTATTGCGCCAATTTGCGGCGATGCGCCCGCTCCACTAATCAAAACTCCGTATGATTCGGTGGCTCCCGCGCCGCCTTTCAGAGTATTAAAATAAAGGTTTGGCGAACTTTGATCAATATGAACGGCAGCAGAATAAGCCGAAGCGGCATTTGTCGAACCTTGTAGCTCCAAACCTGCTACGCTCGTTCCTGCGGTAATCCCCGGGCCGGAATAAACCACAGCCGCCGGAGCTCCCAAAGCCCCGCCGGTAGTGGCGTTATCCGTTACAACCGAAGGGAAAAGCGCCGGGTCATTTGACCCCCAGTTCGGTGCCGGGTCATACCCGCCTTTCAGAGAAATTCCTTCGCGCAACACAATATTCGTGGGTGTGGCGGCTCCCGAATCTACAGTATAGTTACCGCCGGTAATATGCATTGTGTTCCCTGCACAAGCGGGCGAACATTTAAACATCCCCAGAGATTTTTGAATCGTTGCATACGGCCTTGTCTGCGAACCGGTACCGGTCAAGTCGTTCCCTGTACCCGCAGAAACATAAGCATCCACCGGATCAAACCACCCTTCATTGTTACTCACATTGGATGAAGTTGCCGGGTTTACATACTTCAGCAGACCGGAACCGAAAATCACATGATTTTGTATGGTTAAACCCGCTTCCGTTCCGCTTAATGCGCCGGTCGAAGTAATTTCAATCAGCGTTTGCGCAGCGCCCGGGGTTGAATTTATAGTAATACCGTTTGTACCGGCATTGGCTGTAAGCGTACCCATGATCGAAGTAGTGACATTGTCTTGAAATGAGATTGTTCGCGCGCCGGTATCGTCTAATATCAGGTTTGTAAATACTATGGCATTCCCGGTCACGGACTGAGTACCGCCCGTTCCGTTTAAAGTAAAGGTTGAACCGGCAAGGTTGTGCGCCGTAGCGGAATTATTGCTGATGTTCCCGCTGACGTTCCAGGCGCCCGAAGCGACAATTTGAGATGTGGTTGAAACCGCGCCTGGGTCAATATCCAGATTCACGGCAGTGACCGCAGAGGCGTTTGCCTGGAGAACCGCCGGCAAATCGGAACCGCTGATGCCCAATGTAATGGTTTGAGCGCTAACGCTTAAATTCGCTCCCGTATCCAAAACGGCAATATCGCCGGGTCCAACCGTACTGACAACCTGTAACGCATTGATTCCGGTTACTGCGCCGCCCAATGTAGCCGGGTTGGTTGTCGAACTATACACATGGACCGATGAGCCCAGATAGTCACCCGCTGCGACAAGACCATTTACGTCTTTCGCAAAGGTATACCGGAAAGTAAGATTTGCTCCTGTCGTTCCGGCGCCCAAAGAAAGTACGAGAGGGTTGGTTACCGTAGAACTGGGGGAATTTTCAAGAAAAACAGTCACTGGCGCCGTTGCCGTCAGGTCGCCGCCGCCGGTGGTCATTTGGTTTTGAACCGACAAATTTGTTCCCAAAGCGGTTGCATACCCGGTTGCGGCGCAATTGAGGTTCCATGCGCTATTCGGTCCGTTAATATTCGCAGCATCAAAACCGCTAATGCCGCCACTCCCCGTGAGTGCAATGAGTTGGCCGTTGGTCCGGTTAAATGTTCCGTCGGCAGGGTTTCTCGAGAAACTTCCACTGACAGTCACCGTGGAAAGATTGGCAGTCAAAACAGCTGCACCCGCCCCGTTACCAATGGTCAGATCCCGTGCGGTTGCCGCATTTGGCCCTACAGTCAAGGCCCAGTCGGACGGAACGGCTTGTCCGTCATTGGTATCGAGAGTACCATTGGCAATCGATACGTTTCCGTCAATAATAGCATTGTTTTGCAAGCGGTAAGTACCGGGGGTATCTACCGTTATCGCGGCAGTAATCGCAGAACCGGCATTTTGAGTAAAGCGAAACCATCCGTCGCTGGCCCCGGCAAGCGTCATGACACCGCCGCCGCTGATTGTTCCCGAGATCAGGTCAAAGTGATTGTTGACTTGCAAAGTAATCAAGTTAGTATTAAAGTTTAAAATAATACCTGTTCCCGCATCATCAATGGTAAGATTTCCGGTTGTGGCGCCGGCGACCATGTCGACTTGATAAGCGCCTCCGACATATGTATGGTCGAGAACAACTTCTCCTGCTGCCGCAGGAGCGCCCACCGGGTACCAGTTGTTCCCGTCTTCCCAGGAGGTATTGTTTCCGACCGGAAGTCCGGTTTCTCCGTTAACTGCGGCTAATGACCCTTTCCATTTCTTAACGCCATACAAATTCACAATTTCGGAAGTTGTGAGTTTGTAGTTATAAATTTGAATGTCGTCAATCAACCCGTCAAATTGATACGCCGCTCCGGAACGCGTTCCAATTTCAACCCCGGTATTCGTTGCGTTGGTCGGATCAAGCAAAGTGGTATTTAATGGAGATAACGTTAAATCGGTAAATCCCCGGTCTTGTCCGTCAATATATACACCGCTATTCGTACCATCATGGTAGGCGCAAACAAAAGTCCATTTGCCGGTTGGAACGGCATAGGCTGCCGCATGGTCGGCATTCAAGCCTGTGGCATAGACAGTGGCATTATCCAATTCAATTCCGAAAATTTGCTGATTCGCAGCGCCGTCTCCATAGAGAACAATCCCGGCGCGCGCAGGACCGGAAGGCAAAGTGGCCGGGTTGATCCAGGCGCAAACGGTTCTTTGCTCGGAGCCCACAGGCAAATCAATATCCGACGCGGCAAGATAGCCGGAAGCATACCCGGTAGAACCTTGGTTCGTAGCATACCGGTCTTGCACGGCGCTCACCGTACCGCCAGTTACGGCTCCGGTTACGGTTCGTATGATATCCGTATTTCCATCAATGGAACTGAAAGGAAAATGAGCAACCAAACCCGCCGATATAATTGTAAATGTTGCAGATGCATTGCTGGCATTCCCGGCTGCATCAGCACCGGCTCCGGCGCCAATGTTCACTGTGACATAGCCTGCTGCAGAAGGAGCGACATTAAAAGTATAGGTTGTTCCTGCCCCGGCAAGTGTGGATGGCACCCCATTGCCTACAGTTACATTGGTAAAATCAGTAAATCCGGTGACCGATTCGTTAAACGTTACTGTTACGGAAAACGAAGCGGCCTGGGTCGGGTTCGGCTCAAGCGAACTAATGACCACTGTCGGACTCGTCACGTCAATGTTAAGCGGATTAACGCTACCGGCATAGCTTGTATTGCCGGCCGTATCGACGGCTTGCGCACAAACATAGCTGCCGTTGTTGGCCTCGGTGTTAAGATTAAATGAAGTGCCGCTTGTGTAAGCGACGCTATACGTATCCGTAACGTCGCAAATGGCATCGGCGCTAAAACCGTAAAAGTAGGTAGCAGTATTCGGGTTCGCTTCGGTTACCGTAATCGTAATCGCGTCGGTAGCGACAGGACCGGCGTCTACATCAAGCGTATAGACAATCGCAGGGGCCGTCACGTCAATGTTAAGCGGATTAACGCTACCGGCATAGCTTGTATTGCCGGCCGTATCGACAGCTTGCGCACAAACATAGCTGCCGTTGTTGGCCTCGGTATTGAGATTAAAAGAAGTGCCGCTTGTGTAAGCGACGCTATACGTATCCGTAACGTCGCAAATGGCATCGGCGCTAAAACCGTAAAAGTAGGTAGCAGTATTCGGGTTCGC
>JBNLDQ010000027.1:0-7958 GCA_050304475.1 Turneriellaceae bacterium
CGATCTTTTCGCCTGGTGAATTCTTTTTTTAAAGAGATGTTCAAGGGGCGAGTTGCGGGGCAATGACGACTTAATGTATCTTATGGTAAGTGTCCGATGATCGCGGGTGTGTTTCTTTTTTAGTCGGGTTTTAAGTTCTGGCGGGCGGGCCCGATCGCTGTGGGGGCCACGCGCCGGCGGCGTGGTTTGGTTGTTAGAGATCTTCTTCTTGCAGGCCGGCCATTTTCATTAAATGAGTTTGCAGGCCGATTTTTAACGATTTATTCCCGTGAATGGGGATCGACAAGCGGATGTTAGAACCTTCTTTCATGTAGATGTGGTGCGAGCCGGTGACCTTCTTTAATTGCCAGCCTTTTTTCTCTACGGCCTTGGCCAGTTGTTTTCCGGAGATCGCTTTCACTCTTACACAACGATTTGCAAAACTTTATCTTTCTGACCGGTGGCGATTTCCTGAACATCTATAGAGAGGCAACCTTCGACAGCTTCATATAGATTTTCGAGAAGTTCTTCAAAAGTATCGCCCTGGGTTGCGCATCCGGGGATTGCCGGCACTTCGGCCCAAAATCCGCCTTCTTCTGCTTCGTGTATAACAACGGAAACTTTCATAATATTAACCTAACTTGCGAGTTGTTGGTGTTTGTTCTCTTTTACTACTGATTCTAGGATTACTTTTACGGCATTCTTTTTTTCTTCTGGTAACTTCTCCACTTCTTCAAATAGATTTAATAGCTCTTTGTCGGCTAAATTTGCAATCGCAGCATCTTCTTCGTCACCGTCGTAAAGGTAGTCTACAGAGACACCTAACGCGTCAGCAAGCCGGGCTAGAGTAGTTGTTGAGGGGATGGTTTCTCCTTTTTCGTATCGGTTGTATTGAACAGGGTGTAAGTCAACAAGTTTGGCAAATTCTTTTTGAGATAATCCTTTTTGTATTCTTAATGCCCTGATTCTTGTCGCTATTGCTTTATTGTCACCCGTTTCGTTCATAGGATTAATCAATACGTTTATTATTCGGAGATGTCTAGCAAAAAACAGTTATTTTCATTTAATTTTGTTGACATGCTGGTTAATAATAACTAATTAGTCAGTTAATATCATTAATTCACAGGTTAATTTCTTGTGTCATTTTACGGAGGTTCAAATATGTCAAAAAAATTAAAACTTTTTTCTGCGGCGCAAAAAGAGGCGCCCACGAAGCGGCAATTGATCGCCGCCTCAGAGTTTGCCAAAGACCCGCAGACGATTGTGAGGTTATCCGAAAAGCTCGCTTTTGTGCGCGAAGACAAAGGTTTAAAAAATGCAAAACGTTAAGAAAAACGAAAAAAGCCATCATAACCATAAAGCCGATCATAATAAAAATGGCAAACCCGGCCCAAACGGCGATGAAATAGAATTAGAGCGGCTAAAAAGAGAAGTTGCGATTTTACCTTTAGCCGGCTCGCAGGGCATCAAATTTAAAAAGGCCGGTAAAAACGAATACGCCGGCCTTTGTCCGTTTCACGACGACATCAACCCATCTTTGCATATCAACGTACAAAAGAACCTCTTTCACTGCAAGGGCTGCGGCAAATCAGGAAGCGTGATCGACTGGCTGATGCTGGCAGAAAATCTTACGCTTCCGGAGGCGATTTTAGAATTAAGGCGACAGATTTTAATCACAAAGCGCACCTTTGAAAATATCAAAGAATTTGAAGACGACGAGCGCGTTATCGATATTTTAGAGCCTTTTTACCAGAAGGCGATCAAGCTTGCCCTTGACTACTGGCACAACAATTTCAAGAGCAAGAAAGAGGGCGCAGACTATTTGTTAAGGCGCGGCTTGATCTATGGCGAACTTGTCGAAGAGTTCAAGATCGGTTACTCTGACGGCTCTTTGATCGATGTGGCAAATGACGACGATACAATAAACGCGCTCATTGACCTGGGCGCGATCACGATGCTTGACGACGGCAAGCTGGTAGAAACTTTTCAAAACAGGGTTTTGATACCGGTGTTTGATGACGAGGGGTGTATCGTTCAAATCTACGGCCGCAATTTAAAAAGCACGGGGCCCAAGCACTTGTATTTGAAAGTACCTCTTGCCGGCCTTTTCCATCAAAGGGCCTTGCTCTCTTCTGACGTGATTCTGGCAGAGAGTTTCATCGACGCCCTTTCGATCATGGCGATGGGGTATAATAACGTCTGCGCAAGTTATGGCATAAACGGCCTCAAAGATAAAGCAATCGATCTTTTTGAATCAAGGGGCGTAAAGAGAGTCTACATTGCCTATGACAACGACACAGCCGGCGATGATGCCGCAGAAGATCTGGCAGAGAAATTCATGGCAAAGAAGATCGAAAGCTACCGGGTGGAATTTGGCGAAGGCATAGACGCAAACGAGTTTTTAAAAAAATCTTCGTCAATTGATGAAGCAAAAGCCGGCCTGAAAAGCCTGATCGAAGAGGCGCGCCCCCTAAAGCTTTTGACAGACACCGAAGGCATCTACATCAGCGGCCGCATTGAAAAGCTTGTGCAAAAAGGCAAAGAGTTCTTTTATACGTCGGGCCACAGAGAATACACGATCAGGGGGCTTGACCAGAACAAGACAAACTCTTCGTTGAAAATCTTTTTGCGCTTAGAGCATGACGACAGCCAAAATGGCCAGATCAAGAAGTTTCACATTGACAATAACGTCGATCTGTTTAGCGCAAAAGCCACGGGGAGTTTTGTTAAAACCGCCGCAACCAGGCTGACGATTGATGAGCGGGTGATCAGGGCCGACCTCGATGCGCTCACCGTCAAGTTAGACGAGATTCACCAAAAAGCCATCGAAGAAAAAGAGAACCAGAAGAAGGTAGAAAAAAAAGAGTACCACAAGAACCTGGCCGTCAGCCAGAAGGCAAAAGAGTTCTTATTCGACCCGCTTTTTATCGTGCGCTTTGTCAAAGACATCGAAAGGTGCGGCCTGGTCGGCGAGCCTCTGAACATGTTCTTTGGTTTTCTTTCGACGTTGACCAGGTACTTTCAAAACCAGATTCATGTGATTATCCAGTCTGAAAGCTCTGCCGGCAAATCGACAATGTTAAACCTTCTGGCCGATTTTGTACCCGAAGAAGAGTCGATCTACTTTACCCAGGTCACGCCCAGATCATTGTATTACGGGGAGCCTGGCTTTTTAAAAAACAAGTGCATCTTTATCGCAGAATCGGACGGCCTCAGAGAAGCGGAGTTCCCCATAAAGCAGATGATGAGTGAGGGCAAGCTTTCTATCAGTTATACAAAGACAGACCCCCAAAGCGGCGAGCATACCTCTGACATCAAAGAAAACGAAGGGCCGGTGCAGTTTACCCTGACAGAGCCCACAGAAGGTCTTCACGAAGAGATTGAAAACCGCTCTGTAATTTTAACCCTTGATATGAGCGCCAACCAGACATCGAGAATTCTTGAACTGCAACGCCTCATGCATTCGCCCGAGGGTGTGATTTTAAAAAACAGAAAAAGAGAGCTTTGTGATTTTTACCGGCATGTGCAAAGAGAGATCAAGCCCTATGAGGTTTTAAATTATTATAGCCCGCATTTAAACTACAACGCCGAACACCACCAGGCAAGAAGAGACAACCAGAAGTATCTATCGATCATGGCGGCCGTCACGATGCTCTTTCAGTACCAGAGAGAAAAGATCATGAAAGACGGCCGGCTTTGCCTGAAGACCCACCTGATCGACATTGCCATCACCCACTTTATCATCAGAAGGGTCTTTGCAAAAAGCCTCGATGAGTTGCCGATTCAGACCAGAAACTTTGTCGAAAAACTGGTGAAGCATTTTATCGATTATGCCAAAAAGATGCAGGTTGATTTCGATCAAATCTGGTTTTACCGAAAGGATATGAGAGAGATCACGGGGCTTTCCAACACGAGGGTGCATGAACACACAAGCCGCCTGGTCGATTATGAATACCTGACGACCAAGCGCGATCAAAACGGCATTGCCTACCGGTTTTTATTTGAGCCGGCAGAAAGTGACGTAAGCCTGGTAAACATGCTTAGACTTACCAGAATACCAGATTTGATAAAAAAGGCTTCCAAGAATGAGCGCGATCAATACAAAGAGTTTAGACCTTCTTTAGAGAAAATATTCAAGGCTTTAGACCCTTCGTATCAAGGAGCAGAGCTTTGAAAAGATTAGCATTATCTAATAACCCGGAAAAACGAGGCCGTTTTTCCTACCGATTCCGCCCTTTTCCGGGCGGCCAATTTCAAGAGTTTTCAGTTTCTTCTTTAATTAAAACCATTTTTCCGCTTTTTCCGTGTAATTGCCAAAAAGAAGGTAAGGGGGGTCTAAAAAAATGAACTCTCTTTGTAAAACGAAGGGTAAAACAAGAACAACCTCGCTTTTGGTAGAGATTGTCCGTGATTTTATTGTCTACCTGAAAAAAGAGCGTAACTTTTCGAGATGGACCTTAAAAAGCTATAAAGCGGCGCTCTCTTTTTTTCTGGATTGGGCAAAAGAAAACAATATCTACGAGGTGCAAACCATCACCCGCGAGACTCTGGAAAACTACCGGCGTTATTTAACGGAGTACCAAAAGTCAACCGGCGAATGTTTGCAGACAACCACAATCAATTTACGGCTTCACAAGCTGCGCTGTTTTTTCATGTGGCTGACAAAGAGGTGTATTATTCTTTATAACCCGGCCTTATCGCTTCGCCTGGTCAAAGAAGCAAGAAAGTTGCCCAGACATATTTTAAGCCCAAAAGAGATCAGGCAAATTCTGGGTTCGATCAACACAAAAAGCGCGATCGGCACAAGAAACCGGGCGATTATAGAGCTTTTGTATTCGACGGGCATTCGCAAAAGAGAGCTGATGGAGCTTACGCCCGATTCTTTTGATTTTGAGCAAAGAATTCTTTTTATCAGGCGTGGTAAAAACCAGAGAGACCGTCTTGTGCCCGTGGGTTACCGGGCGATCCGCTGGGTCAGAAAGTATCTTTTTGAGGTTCGGCCTTTGTGGCAAAACCGTTTTTCACACGGCCGCCTATTTCTGGATCAAAAGGGGTTTGCGATCAGCGGGCCTAATCTGGGCAATGTGGCCAGAAACCATATCCGGAGCATTGGTAAAAGCGGTTCTTGCCATCTTTTCAGACATTCCATGGCAACCCATATGCTTGAAAACGGAGCCGATCTTCGCTATGTGCAGGGGATCTTGGGCCATGAAACCATTGAAACGACCAAGGTTTACACCCATGTTTCCATTGCGAAGTTAAAAGAGATTCATGCGGCGACCCTTGCCGATATTCGAACGGGAAAAATACCGGATACGGTGAGCAAGAAGACGAAGCCAAGAAGGCAGGGCAAGAGCGCCAAGGCAGAAAAGAAGATGCCGGCCGTTCAGGGCGATCTTTCTTTTTTAGTTGGAAAATACAAAGAAGAGCTTGGCGTTTTAAATTATTCGCCTTTTACGATCAGAAAAAAGCATTATGTTTTAAAAGGGTTTCTTGCCTGGTCAAAAGAGAAGAAAGTTTATTTTGTCAAAGATGTTTCGAGAAAAACAATAGAAAGCTATATTCATGATGACTACGACAAGAGGCCGCATCTATCGGCCTCGAGCAGGGTTAGTGTTTTTGAGTCGCTCAAGGGTTTTTTTGCCTGGCTTTACGAGAAAAACCATGTGCTGGTAAACCCGGCCGGCCACCTGGAAAACCCCAAGAGGCCCAAGTCTTTGCCAAGGTATATTTTAACGCCCGAAGAGGTCAAAAAGATTTTCAAGGCACCTGATTTAACCGCACCCGTGGGTTTCAGAGATCGTGCTATTTTGGAGCTTTTGTATTCGACGGGGCTTCGCAGAAAAGAGCTTTGCTCTTTATTTCTTGAGGATATCAATTTTGAGACAAAGACAGTGTTCATTCGCGAGGGCAAGGGCAGAAAAGACCGGTATGTTCCGGCGGGTTCTTCTGCGCTCCGGTGGATTTTAAAGTATATTCAATTGATCAGGCCTATTTTTTTAAGGGGCAAAGAGAGCCCCTATCTTTTTGTGAGTTTAAACGCCGGCAAGCTTAACGAGACCTACCTGGGCATTCAAATCAGCGGTTATGTGAAAAAGGCAAATATCAACAAGAAGGGCGGGTGCCTTTTATTCAGGCATTCGATGGCGACAACGATGCTTGAAAACGGCGCCGATATCCGTTTTATTCAACAAATGCTGGGGCATACAGAGCTTTCGACAACCCAGCTTTATACCCATGTTTCTTTGGGCAAATTGAAAGAGGTTCATGCCAGAACGCACCCGGCCGAAAGAGGAATTTAAGCGTATAGAAACCCTGCCGTCAAATCCGTAAGAAAAGTTCTTGCAAGTTCATTAGAAAGATTATAAATCGTTTTAGCGTGAATCAAAATCATATGCAAAGCGAATACATTCTGCAAATCCTGCTTTGCCGGCTAATTCTTTTTCGTTATCATTTTCTGTTTGGCCTCTTTTCTTTTTTAGCTGAAAACGAATCAGAAGGCGCTGTCGCATCAGAGAAAACGAACGAACGCGAAAAACCTGACATAGCAAATCGAAGTGCGTCTGAAAAGGTCGTATGTAATGTATCATTTGGCGCTAGGTACTATGAGCCGCAGACCGCGAGGTGGATCTCTCCTGATCCGGCATTTCCAGAGTATTTACCATCGGGCCGACAGGTGTATTTTCCAGAACAGGAGTTTAATGCGAATAGTTTGAAAGGTTCTGGTGGTATATTTAATTTTACGAACTTAAATGTTTATCATTATGCTGGTTTAAACCCAATCAAAATCATTGATCCAAATGGTCGTGTACAATTAGACGGTTGGAAGTCAACATACATAGGTGAGCATCAAGGTACGGAACATCTTGGAGATTTGACAGTTCGAGATGGTGGTACGCGTAAAACAATAAAAATCAATGTCATGGAAACAGGAGTTTACCGGCTTAATGGAGCAGGTATTCCTGTAGAAAGACTTTCTGACAAACAGAGTAAAAATGTATTGAAATACATATTGAAAAACAATAATACAAAGCATGTTACTAACAAATTGGCTGCGTTAGGAATTTCAAAGGCTGATGACATTGCTGCATATATGGCTAAGTCGTCCAAGGCATTTGATAGTTCAGTAGCTAAGGGTATGCTTAAGGGGATAAAGACTGGTGGAAAACTTATGGGATTTGCAATTGCAGCTATGTTCGAAATGTTGGATACTAATCCTTTGAATGCCGCTGATCCATTAAATCAAACTAGTGTTGATTTAGGTTTGCAAAGATACGATACTCAAGTCTATGACCCGGTTACTGGTGATATTGTTAACCAGAATGATCCTTCATATGCTGGCGATGTTCTAGAAAGTAGAAGAGATCAGTTAGGATTAGAAAAGACTTTTGAAGATTCACAGTAAACTTACAAATGAAGATTGAAAGTTTTGAACCTGCTGATCCAGAGCAAATGCCCGAGTTTCTTTTTTATGGCATTTCACAAACAGCAGACGAGGTTAATAAAGTTCTCAACGATCATTTGGTTGGTACCACTATCAAAAGTATAGCCTTTAAAGAAACTTCCGAGACAGAAGTACTGAACAAGGGTACTCAACCCCATTTTTGGCTAGTCATTGAATTGGCAAATGGTACCTCTTTTGAAGTCGATGTTCACAATAATAATAAGTGGCAAAAAATTGAGAGATTTGGTAGTCTCAATGGTGTAATTGTTAATGGTAAAAAAGCCGGGGGTATTTTTTATATGATTAGAGAGGGCTATAGTTTGTGGCCTAGGGTGCGATATTATATTCTAAAAGCTCTATTGCGATTAAAGGGGTAATAGTAAAGTGTATAAAAACCATTTCGCCAAATGCCTTGCTTTTGTGAAGTTGCGCGACTAGCGCAATTTGGGCGAAGCGAAGCGTAGCCACAAAAGCGTAATTTGGCGAAGTGGCACAAGCAGACATCTTTAGTCATTGCGGCGCGGCCGTACTTTGA
>JBNLDQ010000028.1:0-25320 GCA_050304475.1 Turneriellaceae bacterium
TGGGGCTTCCACAGAAGCTTCGAAATGGCGCTCTACGCGATCTGTCTCGATGGACATTTGGCGCCGGTCTGCCTGCGTCTCTTGCCATTCATTTTGGTTTTGATGTGGCGCATGATCCGGCGGCATGCCCGGGTCACCTGATGAATCATGAGATTCTTTCTGAGAATCAAAAATGTCCGTTTGTTCATCTTTTACGGTTTCGGAACGCAATTGAAAAGGTCGAATCGAGTCCGGGTGTTGTCCCGCCGGCATGGCTTCCCGTGAATGAAGCGAATCATTTGCGCCGGAGGAATCTAACGAGTCTACAACATGCGGCGAGTGGTAATCTTGCGGGGGTTCAACTTCATGCTCTTTTTTCGCTTCATTTGTCTCATTGAATTTTGCCGGGTGTTGGGGCCCCGAATGTTGGGGCCAAGGAGCGGGCATGTCAAACTCTTCTTCTTCAAAGTCGTCTGCAAGGCCTGTTCCAAGGCCATTGGCCCCGGCGCGGTTTTTCACGGGCTGGTGCAATTGTTCCGGTGGAAGTTCCGCTTCGGGGACAGAGGAGGGCGGGTAAATGGTCAGTTCATGCAAATGGTGGATCGAATCTTCGGCAGAGGGTGTCTGCGGCGAAGAAAACGCCATTGTTGCCTTTGACCCTGCGGGCCGGGTTTGGTTTGCTTCTGCGCCGAATGCATTGTCTGTAGAACCCGGCTTTAAATAATGCAGGGCTTTGCTCAAACGCGATTCGTACGGTTTTACGGTTTCCGGCTCAGGCGACACTTCCATAAACTCTGCGCCGGAAACAGGCTTTTCCATTGAGTTTGTTTGTCCGCGGTAGGTATATTCCATTTGATCCGGCCGAACCGGAGTTGTCTCTTCGCCTGCCGATTCGACCCAGGGTAAATGCGAACCGGATTCAATTTCTTTTGTTGTGATCCATTTCATTTGATTGCTCCTGTTGATATTAACCGCCGTTTCCGTGAAAAAAGATCAGGGAAATTCCCAAGATAATTGTATAAATGCCAAAAGGGTAAAACATGACCCGCCGTCCTAACCAGACGAGAAATTTCAGAGAAAAGATGCCGGTTAAAAAAGAGGAAGTGAGACCGGCAATGATCCAGTCCCAGCGGGCGTTGTTGATATCCCCGAGCGAATCGCGGATTTCGTATACTTCCAGGGCGGAAGCGGCAATTAAAACCGGGATAGAAATAATAAAGCTGAATTTAACGGCCTCCGGACCGGATAAACCGCGCAACAAAGAGGCGGTGATTGTGCTGCCGCTGCGTGAAATGCCGGGGAAAATAGCCATCCCCTGGAAAAGACCAATGATAAACGAATCTTTGATTTTCATCTCTTCGATATGCAACATGCGGGGGACGCTGCCGCCTTCTTCTGCCGGCTTTGCCGCGTCTTTTTGGGCGGACCAGCGCCGGTGAAAAAGGTAATCGGAAACCACCAGTAAAAAGCCGTTATAGATGAAAAACAGAGCCACCCAGAAAAGGTTGCCCGTCGCTTCTTCCACATGATGCTTGATTGCGGGGACTACCAGTAAAGGGAGCATGGAAACAAAAATCAGCAAAGTTGTTCTTACGCCCTTGCCCTGGAAGTCGCCTTTCATGATATCGTGAAAAAAATCCTGGAAAATGGCGATGATGTCGCGCCGCCAGAAAATTAAAACGGCTAATATCGTTCCGATATGAAGGATGACATTAAAAGCCAGCAAAGGAAAGCGTTCCTCAATAAGGGCTGTCATTTCGGCAAAAAACGGCAGGTTTTCGAGCAACGCCAAATGCCCGCTGCTGGAGATCGGCAGAAATTCGGTAAAACCCTGGATCGCCCCTAGAACAATGACAAAAAGTAGAACATGCATTACCAGTATATCGGTAGAAATGGCGATTTGGTATATCAGTTTTCTCTTTTATCTTGTTTTCTTTCTTGCTTTCTATGAGAACCTGAGAACTGCCGGTTTCGCCTGGCGGGCGGGTCATTGCGTTTAAGAACCCAGGCTAATAGGTTGTTTACGAAGGTTGTGTATCAGGGTCGATTTTCGACTCAAGCATATCCCGGATCCACTGGTACAAGAGCGCCTTAAAGTGTTCGGCAAACTCTTCCTTGATCATTTTGGGGTTTTCCAGATCAAAGTAGAGGCCGGTTTCGGAGGTCTCACGGTCGATGCGGGCGACTATCCCCATGTCGATTTTTACCTGGATCGTAGAAAGGTTAAATTGCAATTTGACGAAGCCTTTCAGGGGAATCAAATCAAGCTTTTCTTGTTCGTTAATATAGAGGCAAATCCCGTTCATGCTGATATCGCGCAAATACCCCCGGATCAAATGTTCGTTCGGCAGGGTCATGAGAACTTCCAGGCTCGCCTGTTCCGGGATTTTAATGCGGAGATGAGCCCTTCTGGCCCGGCCCATTTTCTCATAGAGCAGGTTTACAATTTTCTGAATCGAGGAGATTGCCACCTTTTGGTTAAACAAATTGACTTCCAGGTAAGAAATTCCTTCTTTCTTGAAGAACTGCTTTAACTGCTCGTTCAGGTGGGTGGTATGAACGACAATATGTAAAATAGACAATTGCCGGAGCTTATTTAAAAGACTCCGGGCGTTTTGCAAAGCATCCCCGGTTTGCTGCGCGCTTTTTGTGAAGATGACATAGTCCAGGTTGACAAAGATAATTAAATTTTTATCCGGAATGGACAATAGTTCCTGGATTCGCACAGGCTCGACCCAGATGTCGTGGGCGATTAACTCGGTACGGTCTTTGTCCTTGAAGTTGGCCGGCATCTCAATCCAATGGACGGTGCGCGGCATAGCTTCAATTTGTCCGAGCGACGAGTCGATTTTTTCAATATGGGCCATTTGATTTAAATCCTGGTTGAAACCAGTTTAAAAAAGACCATTGTCAATATTAGAATGAAAAAGACCACCGTATAAAGCGTGATAAAGTAAACGGTCTTTCTCGGCCCCGGCAAACGGATTAAATGCAATACGCCTAAATAAATCAAATAGAACTGATACATAAACGCGGTAAAGGCAAAAAATTTACCGATAAAGGGAATTTGATAAAACAAAACCCCCGTTAAAAAGGGGAGGGCCGAATAAATGGCAATGCGGTTGGCGTTTTCGCGTAACGGGTGCAGCCGCATGATTTGCGCAAGTTCAAAAATCGCCGCCGAAAGAGCCCAGAGAAAAAAGGCGTACAAAATCACATATAAGCCGGGCAGAAAAAGAGCGATACGGACTACATCCGCCATGTCGTCTTCGCCCAGGCCGGCGCCAACGGCCATGATTGCATACCAGAGCAGAAAGAAGGGGCCAAGAACGGAAAAGATGGCCGATAACGCTCCCCGGATCGGCTCTTTTTCAATCATCAGCCAGGCATTGGCCGGCTCCATCCACAAGGTGCGGAAAATATTCATGACTCTTGCTTTCATTTTTCGGCGGGTGCGCTTTTATTCTACCGCGACTTCCGTTACGGTGATGCCAAGGTTTCGCAAATATTCAATGCTGTTTTCCATGTTTTCCGGCGAGCCCTTGATTTCGAGGGTCACCTCGCCAATGGAATGCGCATCCAGGCGGGCTTCCATAATATTGGTTTGCATTTGATACAGCGAAACCATTTTGTAGATGATCGGTTCGTTGACAAGATCGGATGGTATGACCAGTTTAAGATACTTTGTCACGGTATTGATCAACCGCCGGCAATTGCGGGAACCAGAGAGATTTCCGAGTTTTCTTCTACCGCAGTTTCCAGATTGTCAAGGAAACGGATATCTTCGTCTCCCAGGTAAATATTTACATAGCGGCGCACTTTGCCATTTTCATCGTAAATACGATCGCTTAACGCGGGGAATTGATCCACCAAATTCTTTAACAATTCATCGATATTGGCTCCGCTTACATTGACTTTATCGGAACCGTTGGTTTGTGTCCTCAGCTGACTGGGAATTTTTATTGTAGCCATACGTTTTCAACGTATCTGTCCATAGCCTGTCAAGAAAATTACATGTGTTTTCAACGGACATGAAGCCTAGTCGCCCAGCAAAATGCGGTACATGGCGCTGTCATTTTCTTTCATATACCGAAAAAGACGAAGAGGTTCAATCCCGTGGCGCGAAGCGACAGACTGAAAAATTTGCGCATTCCCCGGCGGGATTTCGTTTGAGTAAAGGTGCAAGGCAATTCTCTCATGGGTAAAATCGATTAAAATCCGGTCATACATTTTCGGTTCCATGTCCCGTGCGGCGCTCGTGCAACCTGAAGAAAAGACAGTTCCAATGAGAACAATGATAAAAAAACTCAAAGTGAGCCAAGAGAAAAGCGCAGGTGTTTCGTTATTCCATTTCATAGATGACTATTAAATAAGGCCATAGGTCGCTTGAAAACACATTTTGCGTTCTTTTGCGCGCGCTGTAAAAGGCCTGCGTCCACTCCATTTGTTTGTGTTCTACTTTATAGTAAAAATCGTAAAAAAAAGCTTGCCGGAACTCTTTTGGCGCAATTGCCGTTGACGTAATTAAGTAACGGGCGTGATTGTGGTGGTAAGAAGCCAGAACGGAAGACCAGGCCGGGAACTCCTCTTCGTTAAAGCTCATCACCTGGTTTTTACTAAAGACGACATAAGGGAGATCGGCCAACCGCTGCAAGGCGCTCATCGAGGGGCCCGGCGTTTCATTTTCAAGGCTCAGGCGCGTCGTACCGTCTTCCCGGTCGGGGGTCCACCCTCCGGCAATATGGAAAATAATATCTTTGGCCGATTGAATCGCTTCCCGGATTTTTTGACTGACATTGCTGGAAAGCGAAAGCAGCTCTTTTTCCGAAAAAAGATGCTCAATTTCGACAATCTCTTCTCCGTCGCTTATGATGGGCAATAGTTTTCCCCCGCCGCGGGCCGCCATACCGAGAAAAAAATGCGTCAGCGTAGGGCTGTTCGAAGGCGGCATCAATTGCGGTTGCGCTGTGCAACGGACAACCTGGCAGGAAAACTTCTCATTGAGCAAATCCGGCTCAATTTTCCGGACAATCGGGTAAACCGAGGCAAGTCTGTTTTCTTTATTCAGGTAGAGGGCTTCGATTGGCAGAGAATGCGCTTGCTGGTAGAGGTATAGAGCGACAGTGGCGTTTTCATCTGACGGGGGATTCTCATTTAACCATTCAAGAGGCATCCGGAATTTTAAACCAAGCAGCCGGATAAAACCTTCTTCGGTCTTGGCTTGGGGGTTGCGCGTGCCGGGGACTGCGGCATACGATGAATAAAAGTTTGCGACGTCGCGGTATGGCACCAGAGGCTCGCTAAAATCTTCAAACAGGATTTCTCCGTTTTGCCAAAACAGCGAATAATAACGTTCATGCAACGGGTAGATGAGCCAGCAGGCAAAATGGCCTGCGCACCTGTTTTGTTTTTGGCTTAAAGTAAACGGCGCGGTTGTTCCGGCCTGGGGCAAAGGGCCGGGCAGCTTGACGCGAAACGATTGCAGATAGATATAACGGATTTGCTGTTCTGCGGCTTCAAAATATGCCGGGGGCGAGATCATTTTCTTATGCCACTGCTCTACCGAAGTGAGGGTGCGTAAAACGGCCAGCTTGGTCTCCAGGCTCATTTGCGGGGGGTTTGACTGCAAGAGCCCGGCGGCCCGCTTTGCCAAAGAAAAATCGGGAGAATAACCGTACGTGAGCGAAAAACCGAGAGAGCCCGTTTGAATGCTATTTACTGCCGCGGCGTTCCATAAAGAAAGAAACGTTGTCTCGCGGTAAAGAGCGGGGTCTCTTGCGACTTTGGCCAGATAGAGGTCAAGATGAGCCAGGGGCGCCCACAGGGGTAGTTTTTGTTCGCCCTTTTGATCTGCCGGGTAGGCTTCAAGGATTTTCGCCGCCTTTTGCAGGTCTGCCGTCTGCCCCGGTTGTTTTGGCTGCAAAGAACGATAAAAGTCGCGATAATCTTGCGCCCATTGTTCTGTTTCCCAATTGTCTTTTGCAGGCGAAGTTTTATTCACGCCTTTGTACAAAAGTTCCGGGTGCCCTTTGATGATGACCATTTGGCGGTATAATTTTAATAAAGATGTTTCCGTTTGCGAGGGGAAGACGATATCTTGCAGATCGGCATGCAGCTCAGCATCCGGGTTTTTTACGTTCAACAATAACAACCGCTTGAGCCGAAATTCCAAAATGCGGTTATCGATAAAATCATGCACATCGGCGCTCAGGTAGGTAGTCTTCATGAACGATTCAAGCTGGTTGATTGCCGTCTCCATTTGTGTCACGGCATGATCATGATTTTGCAAAAGAATATGCAGGTCAATGAGCATGGTTTGCTGGGCAATGTATTGCCCCCAGTTGTTTTTTTCTTTGAGGTCCAGCTTCTTCAGGTTTTCTTCCAGCGTTGTTTGGGCCTGCCGGTACTTTCCGTCGAGAAGAAGCAGGTTATGCCGAAAAGAAAAAGGAAATATATTCGGGTCTTCTTCCAGCAGGGGGGCGGCCAGCTCAAAACTTTTTTGGGGGTAGCCGTGCGTGGCCAGCAAAATGACCTGCCGTTTGATTCGTTTTTGGCGCCAGTAGTCGTCGCCGGGGTCCGTGATTATATTTGCCCTGGAAAATTGTTGCACCATGACTCCAATGTCGTAAGAGCCGCCGGCAAGAGTGGCTTTTTGCCAGTCGTTGCAGAGTTCTTTTAAATAGGCGTTTAAATAGGTCTTTGAGATATTAGAGAAAATCCCGCTCTCTTGCGAGATGCTTTGGTAATAGCGGGTGCCTGTCTCGCAATAGTTCCGGTAGTTTGCGTCCATGTTGCCCGCGAGCAAGTCCTGGTATTCTTCATGCAAGACCAGATGCAGGCGGTTGAGGTTATACATGGCCCATGCGTTTTGCGCCTCTTTTGACCAGGCGAGAGTCTCTTCCGGTTCGTAATTTCCTTTTTGCCACCCATAGCGGTTTTTCATTTCACGGTAGATGTCTTCCAAAAGATAACTGGCGCGGCGAAGATAAGAGAGCGATTCCACGAAATTTTGCTCTTCGGCCATCCGTTCGCTGGTGATGAGCAGGCGCTGGTATTTATCGAATTGCTCAAAATCCTCGCCGTACAGAAAATCTCTCAGCGGGCTTTTCGCCAAAACAGACTCAATCCAGGTTCCGTATGTCACGGTAAACCCGCGGATCCCTTCGGGGACAGTGACCGCCTCTAGCGGCGCCGGGCGTATAAAAACAAACTGAACTAGAAAAACGGCAAAGAGCGTAGAAAGGATGGTAGAAATGAATTTTGGCGTATAGCGCTTCTTGACGAAACCGGCGTTGTCTGAACCGGAACGGGATGGCCGGGGGATTTTACGCAGGTCTGGCAATGCAAGCATCATGATCTATTCTACAGGTTTTCAATATTTTATTATCAGGGGAAACGCCGCTCTCTTTTTTCTTAGACGTAACGAATTTCCGGATACAACGTAAACTTTTCAGACACGATGTCAATGGAGTTCGATTGGTTTTTTGTTTTTAAAATTTGCCTGTTGCGTCAGTTCTTGCTGTAAATCCCGGGGCTTACCTGGAAAATAAATTCTCTCTGGTTGTCTTCTTCTTCCCATTTGAGGGTGATCCGGGCATAGGCGGGCGGTTTTTTCTTATCCGAAAGTTGCCACCCGTCTTCCCAGTCGTCCCCATTGTCCGAAAACTCGCAACGAAATTCAAGCAAGTGATCCAGGATCGGAACGTCGATCCCGCCGGTTGTCTCCTGGTAATCGATAAAGGCGTCTTCTCTGCGGTAGAGTCTCAAGTCTCCCGAGACTTCGTCGGTTCTGCCGTAATAGGTGACATTGTATAGCCGGGCTTGCAGCGTAGAGGGGTTGTGGTATAGTGTGCCGCTGGGAAAATTCAATACATCCGCCCGGTTTGCCTGGACAATTTCTTTCGAGGCGGTAAAAAAGTTTTTATCGTGCCAAGGCTCAAAAACGGTATTTTCAATATCCCGGGTAATCATTTGAACGGCGCCAATCATTTGGTGTGACTGTATCGAAGCGTGGTTTTGCTTGTAGATGAGGTCCTGGATTTGAAAATAACTGCCGAAAAGGAGCAAAAAAAGAAGGCCCATTAAACTCAGGACAATTAAAATTTCAAGCAGGGTGACGCCTTTATTTCGGGGAGCTTTGTGCAATGTCGAACCCCTTGTGAAAAGTAAGCTGGTAGTTTTTACCTTCGTCGTAAATGACCTTAACCGAATATTTGCGCAGGCGAATCACAATCCCGCTGGCGATATTCATTTGCAGGCCGGCGTCTTCGCGGTATTGCGCCAGTTGGGCGGTCATCTCATCTTCGGGCGGTGTTCCTTCGGCAACGGCATCCAAGGAAGTGGGGTCCCATTCGACCTCTTCAATCCCGTATTCGTAACCATACCCCGGGAACTCTTCAAATTCGCCGCTTTCGTCAACGGCGTCTTCGCGGTTTTTTATTTCATTCATCAAGTTTTCCGCCAGAAAGACGGCGGTATTGAGCCGGGCGGCGCTGCGCCTGGCTTCAAACGAAGCGATGATTAAATATGCGTTTGAAACTAAAATCATCCCCGCAATGGACATGGCGATCATGATTTCAATTAAAGAAAAGCCGCTTTTGCGTCTCCACCGCCGTAAAAGGTTTTTGAACGACGGTTTCTTTCTTTTGTCCGTTTTCACTTGGCTCATCTAATGTATACCCTTGTAATCCAGGTATTGCCATTGCACATTGTCCAGGTAGATGCCCGGCGTATTGTAGCGCGAAATATAGTAATAAGGCTGTTCTCGCCCTTCGTAGTAAAAAATGATTGAGTCGGAGGTTCCGTTCGGATAAAAATGAAAGTAGATATACGGGCCTTCGAGTTCAAGTCCCGACACGGAATAAAAGCCGGTAAGGTCGGCCGGGAAGTCGATATCCTCAAAAATCCACGCTTGTTCCTCTTCTTCGTCCCGGTTCTTATCGTCCGTTTTCCAGATTGGTTTTTCGCCGGTAGTCTCGAGCATTGGGTCGTATTTGCGAAGCCCCATGGTTCTTTTGTCCAGGTTTAATTCAAGCGTCAGTGTTTCGCCTTGCGACATCGCTTTCTCTCTGGAATGCGAGGCGAGGGTGGATATCTCCATGGAAGAGATAGCGCCTACTTCGCTCTGGATAAACGATTTGGTCAGCTGGTATGTGAGAGAAAAGATTGAGCCGATGATTGCAATGACAATCATCAGCTCAATGATCGTATACCCGCGGGTCTTTCGAAACCCGCTTTTATTCGACTTCGTGGATGTTGATATCCGCATTTTCTCCTTCGCCGCCCGGTTCGCCGTCGGCGCCCAGGGTGATGATCCGGTAATTTGAACCGCTTTCCAGTTCGTAAATATAACGGTTTTTCCACGGATCTTTTAACATGCTTTTATTGGCAAGAAATCCGCCGGGGGGGTAGCCGTCCATCCCGGCAGGCGCCTCAATCAGGGCGTCAAGCCCTTCGTCGGTGCTGGGGAATCGCCCGTATCGTTCGCGGAACTGAAACAAACCGGCGTCAAGCTGCGCCCTGGCCGCGATCATTTGCAGGCGCTGTTGCATGGCGTCTCTGCCGGGGTCGCGAATGGATACGAAAAGCAGAGTCATGAGGGTGCCTAAAATGACAAGCACCACCATCAACTCAATGAGTGTAATGCCTCTTCTTCTTTTGAGATTTTTCGTTTTCATGGGAATCTCCTTGTTATCCGTTTTTCATTCTTACGTTTATTTTTGCGTTGCGTTATATTGTCCCGGCCTATGCCCGCCGGAATGATGCATTTATTATCGTACCAATAAAACCGCCTGGTCGAGAGCGACCGGCGATGACATCTCTTCAACCAATTTTTGCTTCGCTTTTTCAAAAACCGCCACCGGGGTCTCCGGTTCTTCGTGCATGATCTCAATAAAAAGACGCAACAGCTCCAGATGCGTTCCGGTCGCTTGCGCCGGCAGCATCAGGTGGTAGCCGGGGGGGAGCTTGTCCAGGCCTTGCGCCGTTTCGGACGCCAACCCGTTTTCGGAATGCATTGTCGTGTGGATAAAAATATAGGCAGTTTCGTTTCCTGTGGTTTGCCCCGAAACAACTTGAAATAAAGGCGTCGTTTGCCCGTTGCCCCCCGTTTGCGGTTCGCCCAGTTCCATTCTCAGGAAAGAGTAGGCTGCGCTGGATTCGGAGCCGGGGTCTGCGCGCCAAATTATCGCCGGGCGCGGTTCTTTCTGCCCTGGTTTTTGTTCGGGCTCTTCTTCTCTAAAGGGAAACTCATACCGGGGCGCCCGGAAGGTCATCGCGCCGTAAGGCGCCGGGTATACTCTTGCGCCGGCGGTGCGGGCGGGCAAATAGATCATTTTGTTTTTTGACGATGCTAAAAAATCCTGCATACGTTCTTTTTCGCTCATGTTCCGTATCACGGTTTCAGCGCCGGTATGCATCCACACAAAACGTTTCCCGGGGAAAGTTTCTACAACCCCGGTTACCGGCAAGTCTAACGACATATCGCCCGGGTTGAGCTTGCGGTCATGGTACACGTAAAGCGACAAGGCGCGGGTATACTCTTTTCTCTCGGTATAGTATTGGAACAAAAGAGCCAGATCATGGAAGGTAACGATAGAGGCTCGTTCCGGGCGGAAAGAGGGTTCCCCTTCGGTTTCGTTTTGCGGTTCGTTTAAGACCGCCAGATTATTTTGGAACCTCTGCCATGACGCTTCCATTTCTATGTTCGCATTTGATTCGGGCCAGGTTTGAAACGCAAGATTCGAAGCGCTTGAAGTGCGAAACGTGGCTGCCAGATACAAAAGAGAGTTGTATGCTGAAACCGACGCTTCGGACCAGAGCAGGTTTTTAGTTTCAATGTTTTGGGCATAGTCCGATAACAGCGCCGGGTTATTCATCGCAGGTTGGGCGAGTTCGATTAACTCGAGAAAGGCTTTCTGGTGGTACGGCAGCGGCAAACGGTTTGCACTCTCTGTCTCTTTTAGCCACTCTTTTTGCATGAACCGGGCGCTTTGCGATGCCAGGCCGGCTATTTTCAACGTGGTTTGCGTATCATAGCCGCTCTTTTCCATAATATGAATCAGAGTCCAAACAAGCGTATAGACGGCAAAGGGCTGGTTTTCTTCTATCGCCAAACGAATGAATTCTTGCGTTCGTTCCATGACTTGCGGCGAGACAGCCGAAGAGTCTTCCGATCCGCCATCTTGAGCGGTTTGGAATTCCGGGCGCGGGTGGTACACTCTGTATTCGATTTCCAGTATCCGTTTGAGCAGCGCTTCATCAGGCGCGCCGTTGGCGTCCTGGCCGTTTTGTTCAAAGTCGCCCACCTCGATTTCTGCCGGCCGGTTGATTTTGCCCGCCCATGCGGGGAGAGTTTGTCTGGCGACCAAACGATGAAACAAATCGGCCCAGGGGCCGCCGGTTTGCATTTCCGGGTATAGTTTGCGAATTTCCAGCGACTCCTGCGCCGCCAAAGCGCCGGACATGGTTAGCGCCCAACGTTCTTTCTCGTCGGAGGAGGGCATGAATTGGCGGCGGAAGTTCGCTATGCCGTTGGCCGCAAAAGAGGCGTTATTAAAATATTCCGCTTGCCAGCCGGCAAATCGCTCTTCCGGGGGCGCGGATATAAAAGAACGGTTGCCCTTGGTAATTTGCTGCAAGGCGTACGATTCGAGAAAAGCGTTTTTTTGAGCCGGGGTGAAAGAGGTTTCTTCATGATTGCGAATCCACTCAAAAGCTTTTTCTTCATAACCGCGGTAGATCATCTCATTGACCATAAAGGCGGCAACTTCAAGGTCTACTCCGGACAACGGAGCATTCTCAAGGCCGCTTGCGGCGCTCCTTTTATCGCTTACCGAGAGAGCTTGCTCGATTTGCCCCGACTCAATGTAGGCGGCGATCAACTGCCGGTCTAACGTATTTTGAATTGATTGAATCTCGGGCGGCAAAGCTTTATCCGGGAATTTTTTTGCATAAAAAGAGAGGTCGTCATTGCACTGTAAAAGCGGAGAGATGACGCCGGCGCTTGTTTGCCTGACCTGTCTTGATTGAGCGGATCGTTTTTCAAGCGATCTTGCCGCCAGCGTAGATTGGCATCGTTTGAGAGTGGCTTGCCGAAGTTCCTGCTCGGTAATTGCGGCGGGCTTGCCGCTGCGAAGGTGAGCGATTCTCTTGGGGTTGCCGGTATACCATCCCGGGGTCGTCTTGCTTTGAACGTCTTTCGAGGCCGGGCCTGCCGGGGGATTTTCCGCCTGGAACGGTTGCACACCAATGATTGCCGCGACTTGTTGCGACGCTTCCGAACGCGGGGTTCCCGTATAAAAAACGGAAGCGGCGCCCTGGGCGGCAAAGGCCATGTTTAAACCTCCCTCTAAAGGGGCATTGGCAGAGTTGTTTGCCAGGCCCGATACGATGACGCCGGATGTTTTAAGAGGGCTTAAGAAAAGGTGCGCAACTGAGTTTGTGTTTTCCGGGTCGGCATGAAGCGATGACGAAGATAGCTCCAGGTCGAGTGCGTTAATGCGGTAAGCGTCCGAAGCGATTTCTTGCATGCTTTTATAGGCATGGTAGCTCCGATTGGGATCTTCCGGGGGGGCTTCGCTATGGAGAAGAGCCCAGCGATCATCCGCGTAGACGGTATTGTTGCGGAACATGCGGGCCGCCTGGAAAGTATACTCGCGCGGCAGATTTTGCCCCAGGATTTGCGAGAAAGGAAAACCCCAGTAAGCCCGGTCCGGGAAAAGAATCTCGGCGTTTTGGGCGCGCATCCAGGCAATCATTTGTTCGGCTTCTTTTATTTGGGCCGGCGACAAAGGCAGATGTTGCCCGTTTTGCTCGTTTTGTTTGGAGGTCTCGGCATCCGGGCCGGTTTTCTCTTCTTGCTTTTTCTGCCGGTATTCCAGGTAGTTTTGGAGTTGGGCGGAAGTCAGGTTGAATTTACGGTACGAGAAATGTCCGTTCCGGGCTGAGACAAGATGAGTGACGCCGCTGTTTTGAAACAGGTAAACGTAGTTTTCCCGGTACTGGCCAATTTGTTTGACGCCGGTCAGTTCGGGGAAATGCAACGCGCTGAATGCGGCGGTATCGGGTCGCATGAGCAGCTCGTTGCGGATTTCCGTTTGCTGCTTGTCGAAATCCTCCAGCATCTTTTCAAGATCGCCCGAAGGTTCCCGTTTCATGCGCGCTTTTTCAATATCGCCTTTTAACTCTTTTTTTACCGCTTCGATATCCTGGTAGGTTTGAATTGAGGCGCGAAATTCCGGGTCCGATGTAAGGGCCGCTGCATGGATTGCCTTGAGGGCCTCGCGGTGTCTTGCCCGGTTTGCGTATTCGAGCGCTTCGAGATAACGCCCCTGCTCAAGGCGTTTTTCAATCATAAACCGGGTGATTAAATCGTATTGGCTTGGGTACTCATTGGATAGCGATGGGTTGTTCCGAAACGCCCGGTCTGCTGTTTCCAGGGGTTGGGTGTATTTTTTCCCCATTCTTTTTTGCGCATGAGAGAGGCGGATATTTGCTATCGGGATATAACGAATCGCCTGGAACTCTTCGGCGCGGATGGCCGCCTTTTCGCTCTCTTCCGAGGCTTCTTGAAAAAAGCCGAACTCCTGGTAGAGGTACGACCGGTTGAGCGTGAGAATCAAAGCCAGCCTCCGGTCGGCATAGGTATCCAGTAGATTTACGGTTTCATTTTTTGCGGGCACATCGCCGGAAAGATAGGGCAAAGCCTGGCCGTAGGCAAGGTAGGCGTTTTGCTTGGCGTTGATAAAATCGTCCAGGCTGCTTTTTGATTGAGCGGCCATTTGATTGAGAGCGCCGGCGCGGTATGTTTTTAAAATGCCGCTATAGAGACGGATTTTGTAAATATCGGAAAGCGCTTCTTTTTGGATCCGGGCTACTTCGGCCGACGTTAAATTGACATCTTTGTTTTCTTCTTTTACGCGATCATTGGCCACGCGAACTTTTCGTTCTATATAGTCATTGCTGAACTCTTCCAGGTTTTGAATTTCCCGATCGAGTCTTTTTAAAAGTTCCGGGGGCGCCATGTTTGCGTTTTCCAGTTGCAGCATGGTCAGGTAGAGCTGGTTCTTTTTCGCTTTGACAATGCTCGACAACGAGACGGGCACGTCGTCCGACATTTTCAAGACAGTTTCATACGCTTCGATGGACTGATCGATTTTATTGCGAGCATAGAGCAGTTCCCCTTTGCGCATGTACGCCGTAATCAGCGTCTTTTCTCCGTGGGGAGTTTTATCTTTTTCGGCGTATTCAATGAGGCGGTTGATGGATTGGATTGCCTTGCTGTATTGCCCCAGCGAGCGATAGGTGTCCGACTCCAGCGAGTAGAGATATTCCCAGGTGTTGACGGTGGGCAGCGGAAAGATAAACGCCGAATCGCCATAGACAATTTGAGCCGGGCTCATTGGCCAGGTGAACGGAATGAGTTTTAATATTTTAACGCGCGCATGGTAGCGGGGCGCCGTAATCTCGTCTTCGCTTTCCAGGTATTTTTTCGCCCGGCGGATATTGCCTAACGCCTGCCGGAGCCGTTGGGCATCATGCCAGACTTTTGATTCGAGGTAGATTTGACGCGCAATTTCCAGTTCAATAATGGAACGCCGCGCATCAATCCCGTATTCCGTTAAGAGCGTTTTGAGTTTGCCGTAGTATTGAATTGCCTTTTGGTATTGCCTGGCCTCCGATGCGTTCAGGGCCAGGTATTTGTATAAGATCGCCCTGTTGTTTGCCCGGTCCAGGTTGATTTTCTCCAGAAGTTTGCCGTTGTCTTTGGCGCTTTGACCTTTAGGGCTTTTGGGATTTTTTTGGCGCAGCTGAGCGTTGTTCATTGGGGCATACATTGCCAACGCCTTTTGCAGCAACTGGTCGGCCTGGGCATGCTTTCCCGTATAAAAACTGGATTTCCCGAAGTGAAAATAGTATTGTGCTTCTTGCAGTTCGTTTTCAAAAGCGAATGAACCTTTCTTTTCATTTAGAATTTTTTCGTAAAACTCAACGGCCTTTGCATGATTGTTCAACAAGTAGTAGTTGTTCCCAATGTTTAAGTAAAAGCTGTTCAATACATGAGAAGAGGTGCCGGGCGCAATAAACGCGAGGCTTTTGCGAAAGAGGGCGATATTTTTCTCAAAAAGGTATTCGGGAAAATAAATGTCATACAATGATTTAAACTCATCGAAATCCTTTACCTTGGCTTTGCCGCTTCCTTTGGAAAGATAAACCTCTCGTTTGTCGTCAATGAATTGGTACATCCAGCCAAGCATCACATAAGAGTCGGCAAACGATGAGTCGGAATAAATGGACCACTGGAAATCGATTTCGGCTTCTTTAAACCGGACCAGGACCGACTCTTTGTTTTTTTTGGTCAACAGCCGGTTGTTTTCAAAATAGGTATGCAACTGAATCCCTTCGATGGCGGCCAAATGGGCTCGCCCGAAAATAAACGGAGTAATCAATTGCTTTCTGGCTTCGCGGATATACTGATCGTACAAGCCGGCCAGAGAAGTGACAATATTGTCTTTTGCCAGCGGGAAGGCGGCATGAGAGCGCAAGGCGTAATTGTTCATGTTCACAAATGTGGTGAGAGCCAATCTGGAAAGAGCCTTGCTCTTCGCGGCGCCGGCTGCGCCGTCTTCGCCAGTTGAGCCCGCCGTATAAAGCGCCATGATGGTTCGTATTAATTTTTCATAGTGTTCCAGTACGCCCGAGTCGTTTTTTCTTGTTTCTTCGAGAGAGGCTCTGTACTGGTAATATTCAATGGCCCGGCGGCAAAGAATTTCAAATTCGGGATCGCGGTACGATTCGCGGTACGATAAGATAGCTTCGTAGTAAGCTTTGTACGCATTCCCGCGGCTGCCTTTCCGGGCCAGCAGATCGCCCTGGAGCAAGAGATAGCGATAACGCCATAGACCCTGGGGCGGCACCTTCGCGGGCAACTCTTGCAAGATGACCGATTCGGCGTCGGCGAGGCTCCCCTGTTCAACCACAAACTTGGCTTTTGCCATTGCGAGGATCAAGCGCAACCGCTTCTCGTTTTCGCCTGCTCCCCTGGACATTTCATCAACCGCGTAGCTTCTGCCTTGCCTTAGCGATCTTAAAATAAATTCGTATAAAAAGTTTTCAGCCTGAATGCGGTCGGCTTCCGAAATGGAACCGGAAAGCGTTTGAATAGCGCCCGCTTGCAGTTTCAAGATTTCTTCGATCTCTTTTGTTTTTTCCGCATTGGTAACATTTTTATCGGCTATAGCAGCGTCTTGCGCCAGAATCCCTTCTTGCGCTTCATTGCCGGAAGGCTCGTTTGTTTCGTTTTGCGTATTTGCCGTAAGGGCTTTTTGGGTCGCTTCCGGCAAAGGGAGAGTGCGGCCGGGCTCAATGAAAAAAAGAAGTTCGGGAGCCGCCGTTACATCGCTGGATTTTTCGCCCAGTTGGTGCAGTATGTCAATGTTCCGGTGGTATTCCGGGTATTCGAAAAAGAGCCGGTAGTAATATTCTCTGGCGCTCGCTTCTTTTCCTTCTTGAGAAAGCGCCCCGGCGTAAGCGTCGTAAATGTATGCGACTATATTTCTAAGTTTTTGGTCCGAGAGCAGGGTTGCCGGTTGCGATCCCAACAAAAGATCGATGGATTCTATGGGGCGTTGCGCTAACGCCGCTAAATATTCCGTCTTACTTTTCGGTGTTGTTTTGGTAAGAAAAACATAGTTTTCGGGCGTCCGGTCTTGAGACGAAAGGTAGTATAATTCGAGCGAGATGCGGGCGTACAGGTCGCCGTCTTCCGCCCCTCGCTGCAGCGCTTTCTCGGCTTGTTCAATCTCATTTTGCGCAATACTCTTTTTCGCCGGCCCTGTTTGGGCGGTTTCCAGCAAACCGGCCAGCGCCTTTGCGCTATACATCGACGCTAAATCGCTTTTGCCCTCCGAGTAAATGACGGCGTTATACGCCAGCGAACGGCTATCGGGGTCGCGGTGCTTCAGGGCGTTTTTATACTGCAGGTAAGGGTTGTTTTGGTTGGGGATAATCCCGGTCCGCGGTAAAAAGTAGAGGTGCGTGTTTTCGCCGGAAACGCGCGCAAACAAAACGCCGCCCCCGAGAAAATCGGTATAGCGGGTGTTAAAAAGATTAAGGTCGTTGTGGTTGAGCGGGCGAAGCAGCGGCTGCACCTGTTCCTCAAAGGTAAGACGGGTCTCGATCTCTGTGTCTCCACTGACTTTTTCTGCGAGTCGGGGGATCAACTCGAGCGCCATGATTTGACCGTTGTCAAGCTGGTTGACTTGCCCGTCTCCGTTTGTGTCAGAGGCAATGCGAGTAAAAATAATTCGTTCGGGGCTTTCGTAACTGGGGCTCAGGTCATACTCTTTGCCTGACGTCAAGCGGCGCTCTTCGTTTGTCTGCAGGTCGATCTCAAACAAATCGCCGTTCATGTCTCCCCGGGCGGTGCTGACATAGACAAGCCTTCTACCGTCAGGCGAAAAGGCGGGCGCAATACCGCCCCTGGTGGTGATTTGCCGCGCTTTGTCCGGGTCGTTGACCGGTAAGAGCCAGATGTTCTGGGGCGCGTTAAACTCAGGGCCATACCGCGATGTCGTTTCGGTGCGGTTTGACGAGTAGGCGATCCATTTGCCGTCAGGCGACCAAACCGGGTTGATCTCTTTTGAGCGGGCGCGCTTTTTGATCGAGTTAGTGAGGTACGTTTTTTTGCCGGTAAAATATTCTTCGACCGCCTTTTGACCCGATTCATAATACAGGGCAATGGTATCTTCGGGGTCCACTTTTAACAAAGCGACATCCCCGTCAGGGTCAAGCTGGTCGTCAATAAAGGCGATCATATCGCCGCCGGGGCTAACGACGGGCTCCGTTTGGTTGGTAGAGTCGGTTAATAATGGAATCGTAATGATATCATACAGGGGGCGAAACAGGATATCGTGGTTGCCTGACGCGTTGTTTGAAAAATAAAGGTATTTACGGTCCGGAGATATCGTTCCGTGTAACGTCTCTCCGTTTTCCAGGGTAAGGGCGATCGGCTCAATCGCCTCATTGCGGCTTTTTTTGCTTAAATAGTTGCCGTAACTGAAATCGGCCCGCCGGTCAATTTTTTCCGCGCTGGAGCACTGGTAAAAAAAAGAAAAAAGCGCCATGACCAAAAGGGGCCGGAGCATAGAAAGTTTAGGATACGTTCGGGAAGTTAGCACCATTTGCCATGAATGATAAAAAAAAACGATTGTCGAGTTTTTTTCCCGTATTGGCGCCATTTATGAAAAAAATTGAACAATTTGATGAAATCGATTACTTTGTATAGGATATCGATTATTATAGTTGACACAAATTATCAAAAATAAGAAAAAACCGGAGAATAAACGGGAAAACCTGTTTTCAGAATGCCGCCCGCCAAACCGGTCCGGGCGAGTGTCCGAATGAATATATGGAAAGCAAGGTTTAACCCTGCGGGGAAAAGGGAACCATTCCGTAGATTTAGATACTTTTTGTTGAAATTGTTGAAATGAGTCTAAGGATCAATGGACAATAAGCAGATAATATATTATGATAATAATATATAAAATGCAAAGGGATTATCATGTTTGATTTTACAAACCGAGTCAAAAAGATCATAAACGAGTACGCTCCCAAAGAAGCCAAACGGCTGGGGCATGAGTATCTGGGGCCGGAACATATTTTATTGGGCTTGCTAAAAGCGCAAGATTCCGTGGCAGTCAAGGTTCTTCAGAATTTAAATATTGAACTTCATGAGCTGCGCAAAGAAGTAGAGCGCCGTAGCGAACATGACGGCATTACTTTGCTGGTCGATCCCGGCAATAAAGATAAAATACAACGGATTCTTGAAAATTCGCGCGAAGAGGCCCGTAAACTGCGGCATAGTTACATTGGCTCAGAGCATATCTTGCTGGCTTTGCTGCGAGATACCACCTCGGTCGCTTCCGCCTCTCTCAGCAGTTTTTCCATTACATACCAGGTGATCCGTAACGAACTCAATCAAACCTTGGGCCTGCCCCAGGGCGGACCCATGAACTTTCGATCGCCGGGCGGGAAAAAAGAAAACTCAAAAACCCCTCTTTTAGACGAGTATGCCCGTAATTTAACCTCGCTGGCCCGCAGCAAAAAAATGGATCCGGTGATTGGCCGCGAAAGCGAAATTGAGCGCGTCATTCAAATTCTTTCGCGCAAAAGCAAAAACAACCCGATTTTAATTGGCGAAGCGGGGGTGGGGAAAACCGCCGTAGTCGAAGGGTTGGCCCAACGCATTGTTTCGAGGAAAGTGCCCGAATCCCTCTTTAATAAGGTGATTTATTCGCTGGATGTCGCGGCTCTCATTGCCGGGACAAAATACCGCGGCGAGTTTGAAGACCGGATCAAACGCGTTATGAAAGAAGTCAAAGAAGACAAAGAAATTATTCTCTTTATTGATGAAGTGCATACCATCATTGGCGCCGGCGCAGCCGAAGGCGCAGTCGATGCGGCTAACATTCTCAAACCGGCTCTGGCGCGGGGGGAAATCCAGTGCATTGGAGCGACTACGTTGCGCGAATACAAGAAATACATTGAAAAAGATTCGGCCTTAGAGCGAAGGTTTCAGTCCGTGAAGGTGGAAGAACCTTCCCCGGAAAACACCATACGGATACTCTCGGGTCTTCGCCGGGCTTACGAGCACCACCATGGCGTGGTTTACTCAAAAGAAGCCATCAAGGCGGCGGTTCGGCTTTCGGACCGTTATATTAGCGATCGTTACCTGCCCGATAAGGCCATTGACGTGATTGACGAATCCGGAGCTTCGGTGCGCCTCAAAAGCGCCAAGGTCCCCGATGAGATCAAGGCGCAAGAGTTGAGCATTTCGCGCATGATCAAAGAAAAAAACGAGATGGTGAAGCTCCAGGAGTATGAGAAAGCGGCGCGGTTGCGCGATGAAATTGTCGAGCTTGAAAAAGAGCTTGAGCAAGTCATGGACAACTGGCGGCAGGATCAAAAAGACAAGATCATTGTCATTGAAGAAAAGCACATCCAAAACGTAATTTCCGACTGGACAGGCATTCCCATTCGACAATTGCAATTAAATGAAATTGAAAAATTGCAAGAGATGGAAGAGCAAATCAGCGTCGAAGTGGTAGGGCAAGACGAAGCCATTGAAAAAGTATCCCGCGCGGTGAAACGGGCGCGAACGGGATTAAAAAACCCGAATACCCCGATTGGCAATTTTATCTTTCTCGGGCCGACCGGCGTGGGCAAAACCCATTTAGCCAAGGTGCTGGCCGAGTTTATGTTTGGCGATGAAGACGCCTTGATTCGCTTTGACATGAGCGAATACATGGAAGTCCATTCCGTCTCGAAATTTATCGGTTCGCCTCCCGGCTATGTCGGTTACGAAGAGGGCGGGCAGTTGACCGAAGCCATACGCCGCAAGCCGTATTCCGTTTTGTTGTTTGACGAGATGGAAAAGGCTCACCCCGAAATTCAAAATATCATGCTGCAGGTTCTGGACGAAGGTTTCTTGACCGATACGATGGGAAATCGCGTTGATTTTAAAGAGACCCTGATCATCATGACCTCCAATATCGGCGCGCGCGAATTAACCAAGGGGGGGAAAGTCGGTTTTACGTCAGGCGAAACCCGGAAAGAGTCGCGTAAAGAAAAGGTGCTGGATGAGCTGAAAAAACATTTTGCGCCCGAGTTCCTGAACCGGGTGGACGATGTCATTGTCTTTAATTCGCTCACGCGTGAAAATGCGCTTGAAATTGTCGATCTAATGGTTGACGATATCAATGCCAATATAATCAACCAGGACTACCATATTGTCCTTTCCAAATCGGCGAAAGAGTATCTTGCCGAAAAAGGTTTTGATGAAATTTACGGCGCCCGTCCGTTGCGGCGTCTTATCCAAAAAGAGATTGAAGACAGGCTGGCCGAGCTGATTTTAGAAAAGAAAAACTCAAAAGCGCAAATTTTCAATGTTGGTATAAAAAGCGGCAAGTTAACGTTTAAATCAACCTCAATGAGCGAAGAGAAACGCCAAAAACTGCTTGATTACTATAGCAGCGAAGAAGAAAATATTGACGCCTATTGGGATGAAGCCGATGACGAAGTGGAAAACGAAGAAATTGGCGAGGCGACGGATCCCCATGAAATGGCCTCAACCTGATCGTACCTGATTGTGGCGCCAGATAATCAGACGGACTTTCCGGGGGCGGGCGCCGGCGTAAACGCAAATGCGGGAGAATCCGGCGAAGGGCATGTCCCCGTATTGTTGCGCCCTTTGCTCGATTTGGTCTCGGTTCAAAGCGGGTTTCGCAAAGAAGGTCAAATTAAAATCTGGGACGGAACCCTTGGCCTGGGCGGTCATTTTATGGCGTTGGCAAAGATGTTCCCCCAGGCGCTATGCTATGGCTCCGACCAGGACAGCGAAATGCTGGCCCGGGCGAAAGAACGAATCCGAACCAGTCTTCCTGCACAAAGCGGTCAATTCTCGTTTTCCAAAGCCAATTTTTCTGAAAACCCCTTTGTCCAGGAAGGACCCTTTGATCTCATTGCGCTCGATCTGGGCATCTCGTCGCTGCATGTCGACCTCTTTGAGCGCGGGTTGAGCTACCGGCGCGACGAAAAACTCGATATGCGGTTAGACCCCGAAAAAGGGGTGCCGTTGTACCGGTGGCTGCAAAACGCAAAGCAAAGCGAACTGATTGAAATTTTACAAAAATATGGCGAAGAGAGGCGCGCGCCTGCCATTGCCCGGATGATCGTCAAACAGGTCGCCGAGGGCGGCGAAATGACTTCAGGGGAGCTGGCAAAAATTTGCGAGCGAGCTTACCCCCCGTCGGTTCGGTATGGCTCGAAGCGCCACAGCGCGGCGCGGACCTTCCAGGCATTTCGTATCTTTATCAACCGTGAAATTGAACATTTAAAAGAAGCTTTGGAATTTCTCCCCGGCCTTTTGTCGGTCGGAGGGCGGCTGGCAATCATCAGCTTTCACTCGCTGGAAGACCGGGCCGTAAAACAGACCTTCTCTTCGCTGGAAAAGGTGCCGACCAATGATCCCCTGGCAAAAAGCGTTTACCGCGAAGGCGACTTTAAGCGGATCACCCGGAAACCGGTCGTTCCCGATGAAAAAGAGATGCAACTGAACCCGCGGGCCCGGTCGGCCAAACTCAGGGTGCTTGAAAGAACCGCCGGCGCGCTTGCTTAATTCGTTGGGACAATCTTCTTAAATTCGTCAAGAACCCGGTCCGGCTCTTTTGACCAGCGCTCGGCAAATTTACCGTAGGCTTTGGCGTAGGCTTCGTCAATGATTTCGCCGCGGAAAGCGTCCAGATAGCCGTTGATTTCAAGGGTAAGTAGTTTGCGGTCTTTTTCTTCTTTGACTTCGTTTGCGGCCTTGACTCCGACGCCTAACCGGCTTTCGGGGACCTTGCCCCGGACAAAAGCGGCGCCTGCGGACAAGCCCGAACAGGTGTAGTACCCGATGGGGATTTCGTGATCAAAGATATTGAGAATAATGCCATACCCGCCTTGCGAATATTCCATAAAGTAGTCGCCCATCACTTTGTCGGGGCCAAGGCCAAAAATAGCGACCGGGGCTTCGCGCGCGTCCAGAAGAGGTTTAATGGTATCAAGAAACGCGTCATACCCGATGTTATCGATGAGACCTTTTCGCTTTTGGTACAACCGCAGCATCTCTTCGATTTGTTCTTTTTTGCTCAGGATCGCATAGTGTTTAAAATCGAGTTGTTTCCAGATTTCAGGTATCCCGGCTTTGACCAAAAGAAGAGTCCGAACGCCGCTGCCTTTGGCTACCCGGTATTTGCCCGCCACGGCGTACGATGCAAAAAGGTCGTTGGCGTCGCCGGCTACATTGAGTTCTTTCAGGCTGGCTCCGTTCGCTACCCCCACTTGAACGTTACCCGCCATTTGAAACGGGATTTGGCGTGCATGAGTGCGAACGATTGTGTTCTGGGTAAATGCGAACGAGTTGTTCCCGGAAAGTCCGTAGATGTCAATGGATTCAGCCCGGATGCCCGTGCCAATGTAGCGTTGCCCCCCGGCGTTTTCCAGGGTGAATTTTCGGGCCCCTGCGTCGGAAGCCGCTTTCATGATTTGGTAGAGCTGGATCGATTTCATTGTGGCGCCGACATCAATGGATATTTTATCCCCGTCGAGTCGTTTGAGGTAGGCGTCGACATCCACAGGGACGATCGCCAGGCTGTCTTTTCCGGTGGTCATGGCGTTTTTGCGGCCGACATAGTTGTCCATGTTGATTTGACCCGACCACTCTTTTTGTCCAAAGGTTTCGTATAAAAGCGGGTCGCTCCCGTGGTAGCGAAAGCGGCGGGCCCCGATAATATCGGCATGGTTGCTCATGCCCAGACCGCCGGCCAGACCCTCCATGTCGTGGATCATGGATTCGATCATGCGTACAATATTGGCCGAACCTTCTTCCGGGTCGATGCGCGTGCCGTAACGGCGCGAAGTGATGCCCCAGGCGCATTGCCCGGTATGGCAGCGCTGGCAGAGCGTGCAGCCAAGCGGGTAGAGGTGCGGCATCCCCATCCCGACAAAATCGGCGCCGGCCAGCAAAACGAGCATGGCGCTAAAACTGTCGCGGACGCCGCCTTCGGCAATGAGGCTGACCTTTTTGCGCAATCCCTCTTCGCGCAAAGCAAGGTCGGCTTTGTGGGTAAGGTATACCACATTCAACCCTGTGTTTTGCAAGTCGACTTTATGAGCAGCCCCGGTAGAACCGTTACCGCCCTTGATGGTAATGTAATCGAAACCGGCTTTGGCCAGAGCGACGACAATGTGTTCAAAGTTCCAGGCGGTGCCGTAGGCGTCGGCCCCAATGAGTTTTTCGGGGCCCAGCAAGGCCCGCAAAGTTTCTACCCGCATGGGCAGCTCTTCAATGGAATATTGCAAATGTTGCGGGTTTGGCGAAGTGAGCGGGCGCAAGGCTTCGACGCACCGGATTAACGCAATTTCAAGGTCGTTTTTCTTGCCGGCAAGATGACCGCCTTTGCCCTTTTTGGCGTCTTGCCCGTACTTCATGTTAAAGCCGGCAAACTTATCGAGATGAATCCAGGGTCCGTAACCGCCGCTGCCAAATTGAATGATGCAGTTACCGGCGGCCGACATCATGTCGGGGTGCAAAAAGCCTTCGCCGGTAAAAAACGGGCGCCCCAGTTTCATGGAAGCCATCAGCCGCGCTAAAAAAGCTTCATGCGAATTGGAGCCGTACGATTGGTTGGTGTCAAAAATAGGCGAACGGACTTCAAAACGAGCCTCTTTCTTGCCCAGCGTCATTTGCGTCATTTGCCCCGCGTATTCAAACTTGTGGTCGCGTTGCGGCGATAAAATTTCGGCGGCGTCAATCAGCCAATCGTCTTTTAATTTCGAGGGTTTTGCCCCCAGGTGAGCCGAACTGATCATGGAAACCCCTTTCGAGCGGGTTACCATGTCGTTGATGACCTGGGCGTTTGAGTTGGGCACCCCCATGTCATTGTATTCGGGGTTAGCGGTGATTTGAATTGCCCCTTGCGGGCACATCTTTACGCATCGTTTGCAGTTACAGCACTCTTCTTCTACAATATGAAGGGTTTTGCTGACAAAAACGGTGCCGGCCGCTAACGCCTCGCTTGGGTCGACCGGGTTGCCCTCTTTGTCGACAAAGGTCTCTTCCATATAAAAGACGCCGCTTCCGGTGCCGGGCGTATTGAGGTTATGGGTACATTCGGTTACGCATGCCGAACAGTGAACGCAGCCCCGGCCCGGATCTTCGCTTTCCGAAACGACCTTCACCCGGTAAGGCGATTTAAAGTTGGCAATCCCCAAGCCGGAGGGTTTATCATGCAGAATCGAGCGATTGAGGATCACCTTATTGGCTCCCGAAACAATCGGGAAGTCTTGCTCGTGCAATCCCTGGGGTAAGGCATGGGGTAAAGCATGGGGTAAAGCGGTGTTTGGGGTCTCTTTCGCTGCCGCTTTTTTTTCGGTTTTTAGGTTTGTTTTTGCCATTTTCTTTTAATGATCTTTTAATTTCTTTTGGTCTTTTTCTTTCGCTCTTGTATTCCGTTTTATTTTCTATTATTGAGTTACAATCTCTTCCGCCGTTTTGTGGACATAGTCGCCGCTTACTCTTTCGACCGAAGAGATTCCTTTGCTTTTTTCTTTGTGCCAGTTTGCCTTAAAAGCGACCATATGGCCCGCCGGCGGCGATATGACGGAGAGCGGGGTTCCGGTAATTTCCGCATAGGTGACAATGGCCCGTTCTTCCGAGCCAAAGACGGCAATCTCATCGTTATACCCCACCGTAAATTGGCGCATGTGATCGCGGTCGGTCACGCCCAGCATTAAATTTTC
>JBNLDQ010000029.1:0-20153 GCA_050304475.1 Turneriellaceae bacterium
ATTTCCATTACTCTTACCGCCGCTGCGCAAAAGTCTTTGGGAACAAGCGCTACCCGCTTGAGCGGGGAAGAGTTGATCCGGGCGATTTTACGCGCTCCGGTTGAGATGATTTTTAACGGCGGGATCGGAACCTACATCAAAGCCGAATCGGAAGACCACCGCGACGTTGACGATCATGCCAACGATCATGTCCGCGTTGACGCCGGCGAGGTGCGCGCGAGGGTTGTGGTGGAAGGGGGCAATCTTGGAGTGAGCCCGAAGGGCCGCCTGGAATTTGCCCGCAAGGGGGGATTGATCAATACCGACGCCGTTGACAATAGCGCCGGGGTCGATCTCTCGGACCATGAAGTGAATTTAAAGATTCTTTTAAACCAGAAATCGATGATCCGGAAGTTTAACCATGAAAAGCGCAACAAATACGTTCATTCGGTTGCCAATGAAGTGGTTGATCTGGTGTTAAAAAACAATTTCCGTCAAAACTGGTCTATTGTTCATCAGGTGAACCGCCCGAAAAAAGAGCAACAGTTGTTGCTTGAATATTATGAGCTTCTTTTGTCAAAAGGAGTCATCAACAAGAAAAATGAAGAGTTGCCGAAAATCGCCGAACTCAAGGCCGACCTGGAAGAAAAAGGAACCTTGTCGCGCCCTTTCATTTGTATCTTGCTTGGCTATGCCAGAATTTACTGCCGCAAAAATTATAACCGCATTTCGCAAAATTTTTCGCGCGACGCCTTAATAAACTATTTTCCCCGAACGTTATCGAAATTTGAAAACCAGATCAAGTCGCACCCGCTGGCAAAAGAGATCACATCAATGTCATTGATTAACTATGTGACCGACGAAGCCGGAATTTCTTATTTGTATCGTTGCGAAAATTACCTCGGGTTGACGCCCGCCGAATCGATCGACGCCTACCTGCAATCGGAAAGAAACATATCATCCGAGATCGGTAAATTACAAAAATATTTCCCCGATTTCGAGCGGCGAACCTTTCCCCCCGGAACCGATTTTCAACAGTTGATGATTTTAAAAGGGAGGATCGACAAAAGCATTTACCGTTACATTGAAATGGGCTCTTTGTTTCACGATAAAACGCCGGGCTGGAGAAAAGAAGAACCGTTGCAACCGCTGAGCATTGGAAAAAAGAAACTGCTATACAGGGGCGTTCCTTATTTGCGTGAAATACCCGCCGAATTACAAGAGTCCATGGTTCAATTTTTTCATGTGGAGCTTCGCTATGTGTTGCAGTACCTGATGCCAAAACTTAACGAGAAAGAAAAAGAGATGTTCATTGAATATTATCATACCGGCGGCATCCGGAATTTAAAGCGCGAGATTTACCGCATTTGGCCTGATAATTATTGGGAAATCCAGACCATGAAATCAATCAAACGCAATTTTTGGCGGGGTCTCATTCGAAGTTTCATTAAATCGCCGTTGCAGAGCGGACTAACGGGCCAGGCTATGTTGGGGCAAAAAATCGCTCCGAAAATCGATATTGATGCCGAAATCCAGAAGTTGAAAGACGAGCAAAACCTCAATATCTCGGCGCTGGCCGGTTTGGTCGGTTTTCTATTTAGCGCATAACCGGCTTAGAATCGTGCAAGATCAATCGGCTCCAATGAGAGGTTTTTTGTACGAGTAAAGGTTATGAACACCCCCTTGCACCTGGGCTGCCAGAGAGCGTTTTTCAAATCGTATTTTATCCCGGTATAGCGAATCGTGCAATTCGGAAATGGATTTTACGCCCATATCCTGGAAAGAGTGTTTCACGCCTTGCACCAGATAGGGTACAAATTCAAACAGACTGCCTTTGTCCATGACCGTTCCCGAAACGCCTTGCGCGACGCGGATTTTTTGATCATCGGCAAAGTAACGTTTGCCCCCGCCGGCTTCCATGGCTTCCAGCGAGGCCATGCCCCGGTATTTTTTCAGGCGGACACCGTTGTCGTAAAAATATTCGCCCGGCGCTTCGTGCGTCCCGGCCAAAAGACTGCCGACCATGACAGAAGCTCCGCCAATGGCAAGCGCTTTGGTGATATCGCCGATATTGGAAACTCCGCCGTCGGCAATGACCGGAATGCCGCGTTCTCTCGCCGCTTTTGCAGTGAAGTAAACCGCGCTTGCCTGAGCCCGGCCGCAAGCCATGGTGTCTTGGGTGATGCAGATGGAGCCGGGCCCCATACCGATGCGAAGCGAATCGGCGCCCGCATCCATCAAAGCAATGGCTTGTTCCGTGGTGACGACGTTCCCGGCCATGATGTCGAGATCCGGGTATTTTTTCTTCATTTCTTTTAAAAATGTAATTTGGTATGAGGAATACCCTTGTGCCGAATCAATGACAACCAAATCGACGCCTTTGTCAACCAGAGCTTCGATTCGTTCGCGGTCATGCGTATGGGTTGAAACGCTGGCGCCAACCAACAACCGTTTTTGCGCATCTTTGCTGGCGATGGGGTACTCTTCGTTTTTAATCAAGTCGGAACGGCATATTAACGATTGCAGGTGCCCTTTGTCATCGACGATGGGTAGTTTTCCTTTTTTGGATTTTTTCAGTATTTCATTGGCTTCGCTCAATGCTATACCGACGCGGGCAGTGATTAAATCGGTGCTCATGACTTCGGAAAGCGGGATAGAGCGGTCTTTTTCAAAGTCAATGTCACGATTCGAGACAATTCCCAAAAGCTTGCCGCTTCGGGCGCCGCCCTCGGTGATCGGAATACCGGAAAAGCCGTATTTTAATTTAATCTTAAAAACATCTTCAATAGTGTCGGTAGGCGAAAGGACAATGGGGTCATGGATAAAACCGTTTTCAAATCGCTTGACGCGTTCCACCATGGCCGCTTGTTCTTCTAAAGTATTGTTGCTGTGAATGATTCCCAACCCGCCAATGAGGGCGATTCCAATGGCCATCTCTTTTTCGGTGACCGTATCCATCGGGCTTGAAATCACCGGGATATTGATTTCAATGTTGCGGGATACTTTGGTTTGTAACGATACGTCAAAGGGGGTAAAATCAATATACCCCGGTAAGATCAAGAAATCTTTGTAGGTGATTCCTTCGCTTGATGAAAAGAGTTGTGATCCGGAAAGTCCGTCGATGCCGTTAAAATTAGCGTTTGAATTGGGTTCCATGTGATATTTAAAAAAGCAAACACATCGCGTCAAGCCCAATTCGGTTTTCGATTAGATGACCCGTTCGTTGCCCCCGTCAATGGGAATCGCCGCTCCTGTGGTTTTGGAAAAAGGAGCCGTGCAAAGCGTGAGCGCCAGTTGCGCTACATCATGGCTGGTAATTTCCGTTTTCAGCAAGTTGTTGGTTTTATACTCTTCCACGCTCATGCCATAACTTTTTGCCCTTGACTCCAATACTTCTTCTGTCCATATCCCCGTATCAAATACGGCGTTGGGGTGGATCGTATTGACGCGGATACCGTCTTTGCCCCATTCGAGAGCGGCGACGCGGGAAAGTTGAAAGAGAGCCGCTTTTGAGGCGGAGTAGGCCGAAGCTCCCGGTCCCGGCGCCGGTACGTTTTTAGAGCCTATCATCACCACATTGCCCCCGCCCGGGCTATGCCGTAACATCGGGTAGGCGGTCTTTAAAATGGCGGTATTTGAATTCAGATTAATTTCCATGGTTTTGTTCCACGATTCCATATCCATGTCGGCAATGGCTTGCGATGAAGGGAACACCCCGGCGTTGAGTACGACAATATCAAGCCCGCCATATTGTAAGGCGCATTTTCTGAGCGCCGTTTCAATGGCGTCAATATCGGTAATGTTGCAACGGACAGGCATATAGGCCGGGTTATTTGATTTTTGCAATGTTTCAACGCCTTCGTCAAGGTCGAGCCCAATGACGACGGCGCCTTCGCTTAAAAAGCGTTCCACAATGGCTTTGCCGATGCCCCTGGCGGCTCCGGTGACCAGGGCGATTTTACCTTGCAAAGGTGGCGCCGAACCTTTTTTCGCCAGCTTGGCTTGTTCCAGCGACCAGTACTCAAGTTCAAAAAGATCTTTGGCGTTGACCGCCTGGTAACCGCCCAGCTTTTGAGCCGCCATAATGACATCAATGGTATGGTCGTATAGCTCTGTTACAATCATCGCGTCTTTGACGCTTTTCCCGACGCCCATGACGCCCAGTTCCCGGTCCAGCAAAACGCGCGGCGCCGGGTCGAGCATGGTTTTTGATTCTTTGCCTTCTTTGGCTATCTCGCGGGAGTATTTATTGAAATAATCGACATACGCGCGGCTAAACGACTCAACGTCGCGCTTGAGAGCCGGCGTTCGTTTGGTCCGTATAATATGATCGGGCGTGGCAGGTCCGCGCTGCGAAATTTCTTCTACGTTGGGAAGATTGGCAAAATGGAGTGCCTTAATGTTGTAATCGCTGCGTAAAATGGCGCTAAAGCCGGCTTTCACCGAAATCTCTTTTCTGATTTTTGCGATGGTTTCAGTAGAAACCGACGGCACGATATGGTTATCGGGGGCTTTTTTTTGAGGCAAAGCCGCTTTTTGGTGTAAAAATTGTTCCGCCTTGTTGATTAAAAAGAGCATATTCCGGTACGACTCTTTGGCCGTATCTCCGAAAGAGAAGATGCCGTGGTTCATGAGGACCATGCCAATGGTGGAGGGATTCAGTTGTTTGCGCCATTCAATGGCGGCAAGCTTGGCTAAATCGAATCCAGGCATCACGTACGGGAGATAAATTACTTCGTCTCCGTAAATTTCTTTCATGTACTCGCTGCCGTTTTCGGTGTTGGTGATGGAAACAATGACATCGGCATGAGTATGATCTACATACTGAAAAGGAATAATGGCGTGCAGGATCGTTTCAACCGAAGGGGAGGGCGCCGAAGCGTTGGTCAGAGATGTCTTGAGTTCATTGACCATCTGCGGGTCGGTCAAACTCTTTAAGTTCGCTAACGACCGGACCGCTTCGAGGCGAACCGGGCTAAAGCCCTCGGGCTCAATGGTCGCTAAATCCCAACCGCTGCCTTTGATATAAAGTATTTCTTCTTCTTTCCCGTAGATATTTTGTTCGGTGATTTTTACCGAAGTGTTGCCCCCGCCATGCAAGACGAGATTCGGGTCAGAGCCTAGAAGTCGGGAACTGTATACCCTGAGCTCCAGTTCATTATTACATTTAGCCGCTTCTTTGTCATCCCACATGTCAATCATAAATAATTGTTATCTTTCATGCATAGGTCGTAAAGTTTTTTTATTGGCCCCCGCCAGAGCAAACGGTGAATGACATCATATGCCAAACATGCCAACCGGACACACCAACAATACGAACAAAGGAAATTTTATCGTCATTGAAGGGATAGACGGGAGCGGGAAATCCACCCTGGCGAACCGGCTTGGGGCGGCTCTGCTGCAAAACGGCGTAACTGCCGTTGTCGATTTTGAACCGACCGGCGATAGCCCGGCGGCCAAAAAGATTCGCTTTTTGTTAAAAGACAAGGGGGCTCTGAGCCCCGCTGCGTTGAACCTGCAATTGCTGGAGCTATTCCAGGAGGACAGGTCGTGGCATATAAAACATAAAATTTCGCCCGCGCTAAATGAAGGGAAAACCCTGATTCTGGACCGGTATTATTTTTCAACGGCAGCGTACCAGGGCGAAACCACGGAAGAGTCTCTTCGGTTGGCGAGCCGGTTTCACAACGACCCGGAGATCTTGAAGCCCGACCTTGTCTTTTTTGTTCGCATCACCCCCGAGCAAGCGCTGGAACGGCTGACAAAACGCGGCAAAGAGATCGAGATTTTTGAGAAACTTGAAACGCTAAAAAAAATAGACCAAAATTACCGCACACTCTTTTGTCTTGATAATGATGAACAGATTGCACACTCTGGCTTGAATTTTAACGAAAATAACCGGGAACATCAAAAAACAAGCGGCTGTTTGCCGGGGCTGAAGCTTTGTATGCTGGACGGCCGTTTGCGACCCGAAGAGCTGGAAAAAGCGGCGTTGCTCGAGATGAACCGGGCAGGGATCGTGAAGGCGTAATGAATCTTAGCAATTGTTTCTCATTTTTTAACGGCCAGACGATGTGAAAAATTATATCGTTGTGATTGTATTACCGGGCTTTTTATTGCGCTACTTTCTCATACTCAAGAAGATAGATATTCTCGCCCTCTTCCCGTTTGAGCTGTTCAAAATAGCTGACAGGGCGCCCGGGGATTCCCGGTAAAACGACCAGGCCGCCATGACGGTTTTGCCAGTCCGGGCTTTGCTCAAGGTGCATGGCTGCCGATTCAAGATAGGGCCAATAGTCGGTGGCAAATTGCAGGCTGCCCTTCATTCGGACAATTCGCGAAAGTTCTTTTAAAAAATCGTCTGAAAAAAAGCGGTTTTTTACATGCTTTTTCTTGGGCCATGGATCCGGGAAATTAATGGTCACCCGGTCAAAAGAACCGGGGGCAAAAACATTTTCAAAAACCCAGTGGATATCAATGGTCATCCATCTGATATTTGACAGCTCCATATTCTTTTGCTTTTGAGAAGAACGGTTTACCCGCTTTTTTTTCTTTTCAAGCGCAATGGTAAAGGCTTGCGGGTTTTGCCGCGCGTTCTCGCGCGTAAATTCGCCCCAGCCCGAACCAATCTCAAGCCAGTATTCCTCATACCCGGGGAAAAGAGCGGGTGGCGACAGGGGGAACCGCTCAGGCTCAAAGGGAAGCTGAAACTTTGCCAGCGGGTGTTCAGGCGCCAGGTTTTTTCTTTTTAAAATGGATACCAGCTTTTCTTGCAGCGCGGGGTTTTCGGATATAATACTCATGCGGATTCGAGTTTACCGGTTATGAAAAGGAACCGATTTATAAACATAAACCGCGCTAATGACGGTTCCTACGGTATCTTCGTCAAGAATCGGGGTGATGACCCCCTGGTCGTTGTGAAAGTTAATGTCGAGTATGTCGGAAAGGTCGCATATGATTTTGAGACCTTTGCCGAAGCGCTTGTGCTTAAATTTTTTACCATCGACAGAGGCGTGAAGGGCGGTTTTATGGCGATAAATATCAAGTTTCTTCATGTATTCTTCTTTGTTGGCCCCTTGCGGTATTTCCCGCGCGACTTCAGCCAGATCGATCCCCCCGCCATAGTCAAAGACAATGATTGTCGCCTTCAGCTTTTCAAGACGAACCCGGACTAAAATATAATAGTGCTTGCAGAAGGCTTTTTCCTGGGTGGCAAGCAGCGCGTTCGAGATCAGTTCGTCGCAAAGCAGATGCAACTGAATACTGTCCATGGGGGTGATTGTAAATTGTTCCGAGTTTTCTTCCAGATAATTATGCACCGCCGATACGGCAAAAAAGTCAATGGGCAAAATGGCAAAATATTCGCGAACATCGGGCTCGGGCGCCCAATCATATTCGATAACCTTTGGCCTTTGACTTGGTTTCATATCACGGGGTAGGGCGATCTTTCAGCCATTGCAATGTATATTCCAGCCGGTTAAAGACTTGTTCTTTACCAAGCAGGTTAAGGTAAACCGGCAGTTCAAGACCTTCCGTTTTACCGGTGGCGGCGGCCCGGATTGTCATAAACAGGTTTTTGCCTTTGACGTCGCGTTCCTGGCCGGTTTTTGTAATTGCCTCTTTTATTTGCGTTTCGTCAAACGAGGCGCACGCTTCCAGTTGTTCGCGGAAAGTTTGTACAATTTCAGCGGTCGGTTGCTGGTCCATCCAGTCGCTTGCAGTGTCGCTGATATCAAAGTTACCGAAAAAATCGCCAATATAATGCGTGATCTGGTGGTAGTAGTCCAGGTAAACCCGCAACGAGAGCAAGATGGAACGCAATTTTTCGTTGTCAGTTGAAAGTTCGTTTTCGGGAACCTTACCGCTGGCTTTCACAAATGGCCGGATGGCGCTCAGGTATTCGTCTTCTTTCACGGCGCGGATATGCCGGTTTCCCAGGTGGTTGAGTTTCGACTTTTGAAAAAGATATTGTTCGAGCTGGTCGGGCCCGAGTTCGTTTAACTCAATGCCGTCGGCAAGTTTCATATCGAAGATATCGAACATGGCCGGACTTTTGCTGCATCGTTTGATGTCAAACTGCGACGCGATGGCCTCTGGCGTCATAAATTCATTCCCGTCGGGCGGCGACCAACCCAAAAGGCTCATATAGTTTAAAAACGCTTCGGCCGGGTAACCCAGGTCTCGAAAAACGGTAATAGCGGCGGCCCCGTGGCGTTTTGATAACTTTTTATGATCGCTGCCTGAAATTTCACTCACATGAGCCCAAACCGGTTCGGGCCACCCAAAGGCGCGGTAAATGGCAATTTGGCGGGGGGTATTGCTCAGGTGACCCACCCCGCGGATAATATGCGTAATTTTCATGAGTGTATCGTCCACCACTACGGCATAATTATAAGACGGAAAACCGTCCGATTTTACAATGATAAAATCTCCAATGAGCGAAGCGTCAAAATGGACATTGCCTTGCACAACATCTTCTACGACAACTTCTTCGGTTGTCATTTGAAAGCGAATGGTATGGGGCGCGCCGGCATGAAGCTTTTCTTTGACTTCTTCGTCTGACAATGAGCGGCATTTCCCGTCATAGACATAGGGAAGGCCCATTGCTTCTCGCTTTTTCTTCTTAACTTCAAGTTCATCGGTGCTGCAAAAGCAGTAGTACGCTTTTTTTTCTTCGATGAGTTTTGCCGCATGTTCGCGGTAAGTATCGAGCCGTTCCGATTGTTTGTAGCTGCCATAGGGGCCGCCTTTTTCGGGGCCTTCGTCCCAATGGAGGCCAAGCCATTGGATTGATTCTACCATTTCGCGGTAGCTTTTTTCCGTAGATCGCGCCTGGTCGGTGTCTTCGATTCGCAGGACAAACTGGCCCCCGTTTGCTCTGGCATACAGGTAATTAAATAATGCAGTTCTCGCCCCACCTACGTGAAGGTATCCGGTGGGCGACGGCGCAAAGCGCGTTCTTACGGTCGTTTTGTTCATATATCCAGCATGCATTCCGGAAACATCGCGTCAACGAACATCATGGCGAGGTTTGCCTTCCATAAAATGCGGGCCAAAATAGGCGCTTGCCCGGCTGTTTGAAAAACCTACAAAACCGCTTTGACTGCCGCAAGGTCATCCATCATGAGTTTCCAGGCGTTATGACCTTCGCCGCCGTTTCGCAAAACGTAACTGGGGTGAAAAGTCGGCATGAGACGGATGCCTTCGTATTCTTTCCATTGGCCGCGCAAACGTGTGATCCCCTCGGCCGTATCGAGCAGCGTTTTGGCGGAACTTCCGCCCAGGGCGACAATGGCCCTGGGGGCGATGATTTTAATTTGCTCTTTTAATATCGGTATGCAGGCTTCGGTTTCAATTTTATCCGGCGGTCTGTCTTTGACCAGCTTTAAATCAACCGTTGGACGGCATTTCACGATGTTGGCGATATATACCGATTCGCGGGGGGTGTGAAACGCTTGTTCGATCATGGCGCTCAGCAATTGACCGGAACGGCCGACGAACGGCCGCCCTTGCCTGTCTTCTTCTTTCCCTGGACCTTCGCCAATGAAGAGAATGGGGCTTTCTGCGTTGCCTTCTCCAAAGACAAGCAGGTTGCGCGTTGTGTGCAATACGCAGTTTTCGCATGACGAGACGCGGCGAAAGAGGAGGTTTAGTTTTTCTTCTTTTGTCATTTGAACGTCTTTTCCGGCATTTGAATGTTTACTTTGCGAACGGTAATGGAAAGATAATCGGAGGTGTTACGATTGATGATCCGGATTTTTTGCGGGAAATAACGTCCGGCTTCATTGGCAACGCTGTTTTCAAATTGAATGTCGATCCCGTTAATTACGCCGCCGGTATTTTCATCCAACCGCAGTTCGACCACAATTCCATTTTTTACCAGGGCGGTAAAATGAAACGGTCCGGTTTTCCCAACATAGGTATCATAGGTATCCGGCGAGCCGCCTTTATTTTTCGCCGCTTGCACAATATCGTTTGGCATCGCCCCGCCTAAAAAAGTAACCAGATAATTCATGGGCAGAGGTATCTCAATGAGTTCCTGCCAGGAGTATCGCTTCATGTCGTACTCGCGGGACTCTCCCGCCAGGTGGTCGGTATAGGTCAGGCGATTATTGGCAAAATCAAACGAGTAGGCGGGGGCTAAAAAAACAACGTCCTGGAAGGCTAAAGAAAAATTGTCCGGGGCAGGGTAAGCATTCGAATATGCGGCTTGAAATTCGGCCAGATATTGAAACCCTTTGCCTTGTACCGAGCCGCTGACCGAAGCCTTGGCTTTTAAAGAGCGAACGGGAGCGTAAGTAAGCGCAAGTTGTTGACCCGCGACAGGTCCGGTCTCGGATTTGCGAGCTTCTTTACTCGCGCCGGCGCTCTGGCATGAACAAGCGGAAAGTACGGGAATCAAAACCGGCAGGATTAAAAAGAAGCGCTTATTTATGTAGCGAGAAAAAAACATTTTTATTGCGCATCGGAGAGAACCTGAATCTGTTTTTCAATATAGACCTTGTCTAATGTTTCGGAGGCGGTATGGATGGTCTCTAACGATTGCCGGTAAAACAAAAGAGCCATGCCGTCTCTATTTAACTTTTGGTAAGTTTCAGCCAGGTGAAAAAAGATCACCGCATCTTTTTTGTTTTTTTTATCGGTATGATTTTTAGCAATTAAAAGTTGGGCCAGCGCTTCTTCGTATTTGCCCATTTGAAAATAAATCCAGCCGAGGGTGTCAAGGTAAGCGGCGTTGTCCGGTTCGTCTTCCAGGGCGCGGTTTATGTAGGTAAAGGCGTCATCAAGATTTTCGTTTTTAAGAGAGTACATATAGCCGAGATAGTTTAAAAAAATCGGGTTATACTTATCGATTGAGATGGCGGTTTTTAAGTCGTTTTCCATCGCTTGAAAATCGCCTTGCTTTTCGTAAGAGACGCCGCGGTAAAAGTAATAACTGCCCGGCGCTTTGCCTCGTTCGGAAAGGGCTTCTCCTTTTTCAATCGCGGAGTTAAAATAGCCGATTGCCTTAGGCAGGTGTTTCCGGGCGGATTCATCGGAAGCGGAGTATTCAATTAAACCGGCCAGGTAGTAGGCCCTGGGATCGTCAGGGTTGATGGAAATGCAGGTTTTTAGTTGCTTTTCGGTATTGACCTCGCCGGCCTTCGGGGTGTTAAAACCGGTCCAGGCGATTTTTAACCGCAGCTCATACTCTTTATCATGCGAAAAGGCAAGCTCTTCCTGGTACGACTCTTCTTTTTGAGCTTTTGCGAGAAAAGCGTACCATGTCTGGGCTCTCAGGTTATATTCCAGCGCCCGGCGATAGTAGGCCAGGGCCTGGTCGGGCAGGCCTCGTTTTTCCAGGGTAATCCCGTGGTTATAATACAATTCAATATAGTCGCCGGCATGCAAAAGAAGGGCTTTTGCGTCCCGGCTCTTGTCTTCGGATACGTCAATCGGGTCGCCGCCAAAGCTGCGGTGAAAATCAATTTCTGCCGACTCTTCTTCCATTAACGCAAATACCTTGTTGTAATAGTCGGTAGCCAGTTCAAAGGCCCCGATTTTTTGCGCCAAGAGGCCGACGCTGAACGATTCCCGTTTTGCCAACGCGCGGTTGTTTTGTTTGCTGTAAATTTGGTATAAACCGATGCGCGCTGAAATACGGGCCGGGTTTTCGCTCAGGATTTTCCGGAACGTATTGTCAGCTTCTTTCAATTGGTTGCGATAATACAAATCCATGGCCTGGACAATCTCTGCGGGTTTTTGCGCTATATTGAGATAAATGCCAATGTAGACCCGGGTATCGGGCGAGCTTAACGTAAAAAGAGAATCAATCATGGATTCTAAGATAATGACGGTGCCTTTCAGGTTGAGGTTGGGCAAAAGAGGTTTTAACGTTTCTACCGATTCACGGAATTTTCCGTTCAAACGATAGAGTTCCGACAAAGAGTAAAATGCGCTGACATCCGACGGGTTAAGCTGAACAATTTTTTGAAAATATTGCAACGAGCGCGGGTAGTCGGCCAATTCATAATAGTATTCGGCAAGGTGATGGTACGCCTGGATCAGATAATAGTAACTTTGCGGCCCATTGGAATGCGCCACCACTTCCAGTTTTTTATAATAAACGATCGCCTGGCGCGTTTCACCTTTCGCGAGATAAATCTGGGCCAGCGTATAGAGAGCTTGCTCATTGGCCGGGCTGATTTGCGTAATCCTTTCAAAAACAGGGGTCGCCTTTTCCGTGCGGTTCATATCCAGGTAAAGGTTACCCAGGAGCATAAGGCTTTCTTCGCTTTTTGCGTCTTTCTCCAGAGCTTTGAGCAGGTATTTTTCCGCATCGGAGTTGTTCCCGGTTTGCAGGTGAATTTTTGCCATGGTCCGGTAGCTGACTTCGTCGCCCCCGGTAAGCTCATTGTATTTTTCAAAGTATTGCAGCGCGCGGTTATAGTCTTCTTGAAAATAGTAGTGAAACCCCATATCGAGGGCAAAACCGGGCGTTTGCAAGCCCGCCCTTGACGCCCCTTCCGAAAGCGGGGTTGCCGCTTTTGCCTGGTCTATCATTGCGGCGGTAGCGAAGAGAAACAAAAAGAGTACAGTGCGATATCTTAAAAAGCGGTTTGCGCCCGGTGTGCGGGCCGGTAAAAGATTGATAAATTTCGTGTCATTCATTTGCGTAGTTGATCCTGTCAGATAGTTTGAATTTAGCCCAGCCCGGCAAGTAAAAAACAGCCAAGCAACCCTTACCGTTTTAAAAGATGGCGCCGGAAAAATAGAAAAACAAAAAAAAATTGAATTATAATTATTTTGGTTTCCGGTCCAAACCGTATATAAAAAGGATTGACTGAATCGATAGGCAATGATATCTTAACTTTAAAAAGGCTGGAGGACATTAAATGGATGTTCCCATTACGAAAACCCAGGTATATGCCAGAAACGACGGGAAAAATACGTTAGGGTACGCTCATATCACGATAGGAGATACCTACGTCGTTAAAAACTTGCGGATTGTAAAGGGTAAAAAAGGAGTATTTGTAGGCATGCCGTCAAACAAAACCAGACGGGGCGACTACATTGATGTTTTTTTTCCCATTACTCAGGAGGCGAGAATTTATTTAACTAAAACTGTCATTGAAGCGTTTCGCAACGAATTTCCGGATTTGATGGAAGGGCTATCCATCTACGGGCTGGAACCAAGTGACAGCGATTACGATAACCGCGATCCGGAACAGGAAGCGGCTGTCGAATCCAGCGGTTGAATTCTCAAACGTTAAATCGAAAATAAATGATATCGCCGTCGGCGACTATGTAGTCTTTTCCTTCGACGCGCATTTTGCCCGATTCCTGAGCGGCTTTCATGCCGCCCGCTTTATCTACGTCTTCATACGACGTAACTTCGGCGCGGATAAACCCGCGTTCAATGTCGCTATGGATTTTAGAGGCGGCTTGGGGGGCGCTGGATCCTTTAATTACGTTCCACGCGCGCACCTCTTTTTCACCGGCGGTAAAAAAAGTAATATACCCGAGAAGGTGATACGCTTCCCGGATAACGCGGTTGAGCCCCGGTTCGGTAATGCCGAAATCCTGTAAAAAAGCCTTGGACTCTTCGGGGTCAAGTTGGGTAAGTTCCGACTCGATTTTTCCGCAAATGGCGACAGCAGCCGAATTTCTTTGGGCGGCCGCTTCTTTTAAACGGGTAAAGTGGGGCGAGGCGTCCGGGTCTGCCAGAGAATCTTCATCGACATTGCCGACAAAAAGGACAGGTTTTAAGGTTAACAATGATAACTCTTTTACGGCTGCTTTCTCTTCTGCGCCAAGTTGCGCTGAAATGGCGGGCTTCTGGTTTTCCAGTTGCTCTTTGATCTTCCGGAGAGCTTCCCCGGCTTTGACCGCCTCTTTGTCTTTGCCTTTGATCAACCTTTCGAGGTTTCTTAATTTTTTATCGACCGAATCCAAATCGGCCAGGATCAATTCAAGTTCAATAATTTCAATATCGGCGACCGGGTCAACTTCGCCCGAAACATGGGTGACGTTTTCATCGTCAAAACAGCGAACCATGTGCAAGATGGCGTCTACCTGGCGAATGTGAGAAAGAAAAGCGTTGCCCAGACCCTCGCCTTTCGACGCCCCTTTGACAAGGCCGGCGATATCGACAAACTCAACAGCGACAGGAACCGACTTTTGCGGGTTCACAATCTCGCACAAACGATCAAAACGCGGGTCGGGGATTTCCACAACGCCGACATTCGGGTCAATGGTACAAAACGGGTAATTTTCAGATTGCGCAGAGTGCGATCCGGTCAGGGCGTTAAATACGGTTGATTTGCCGACATTGGGCAAACCGACAATTCCACATTGCAGGCTCATAAGCCAGAATGTAAAAAACAGACGCGCGGACCAGAAATATTCTTTACAAACCGTTGACAGCATAGGATTATTTTTTCCTATGTTCATTTGTGTTTTGCATAAAAAGCGCAAATGAAAAAAATAATAAAAAATAAAATTCATGCCATAAGAAACCCGGTTTTGCCAAAATCAATCGCCGGTTTAGTTTCGATTCGGCTTCGGTTTTATGGACGGCGGCTCCGGGACCGGGGAGAGTTACGATAAAAAAAGAATGGAAAGGGGCGGCGGTCCGTTTTCCAGGGAGGATGTTTTTGAGTTTAATGACCGATGAAAAATTGCAAGAGTTAAAAGAACTCTCTGATGGCAACAATAACCTGATCATCGATTTACTGGGCAAATTTAAACAAAATGCAGACCGGTATTTGGGAAAATCAAGGGAGGCGCTGAAAAGCGCAGATTATGAACAGGTCCAGTTTGCCTTACATACTCTCAAAGGCTCCGCTTTAAGTCTGGGCTTGATTGAACTGGGAAGTCTTTTAACAAATCTCAACCAGCGGGCGAGAAACGGGGATTTTCTCGATTTTGAACAAGAGATTGACCGCATCGAAAATTTAGTCAAAGAAGTTGAAAAATTCCGCGAAACGCTCTCATAGGGTATCAAATTATCATATGATCCGGATTATCTGGATCGAAAATTAATGACAGCCGGCTTTCCCTTTTGAATTGTAACGGTTTCGGGTAAAGTTCCGAGAATATGACCTTGGGAGTTCGGGACCGAAAACCGGTACGTTCCCGGTTCCAGAAAAATTCGTTGCACCTGATAATCGGAAGCAGCCGTATGCCAGCATCGTAAATCCGGTTTGGTCGTAGCGGCTACGGCGGCCCCGGCGCTTAGTCCGCCAACAAAGCGAATTAAATCGGCCGTGCTTTGGCCGTTATTTTTATTGTCTTCCGCAGCATTTGCCAGGGCGTTGACCGCCGAAGCGGCCAGTACAATTTTCACGGCAATTGAACTGACATTTTTTGCCACGATTTTATTGTAGTTGTCTTGAAAGTGGTGGATTGCCGTATCGCTGAAACTGTTGGCCTGGAAAGTGCTGGCGGTCGAATGGTTGTTTAAGATGATATTGACGGGGTTTTTCGACCCTTTGCTTCTTGTGACATATTTCGGGATCGGGTGTTCGGCGGTTCCCAGCATGGCCATGACCGACGCGACTGTGAGCCCTTTTTTGTTTTCTGTGAGGATTGCCGTATGGATCGCAGTGCGCAGCGCGGCGACAAAAATCGGATCGTCAAACAACCGGCCCCGCGAGGCTTTGATGGCGGCGTCGCCCGACTCATAAACGACAATGAGTTCGCCCATCCCCGAGTGATATGGCTTTTTTTTCAAATCCGTTCCATATGCGGGTACGGATGCGGCAAAACCGGCATATTTCTTTTGGTCGGCCGAATCGTTTTCTTTGACCGCCAATACGTATTGCTGCGCGCCAAGACCGGGGAAGTCAGGCGCAAAGTTTGTAATGTTTTTATATTGAACGCGGGCGGCGTTATAATCGCCCTGCGATTCGGAAACAATCGCGTCAAGATAACGAACCAGTAAATTTTGCTTAAACGCCGGTTCTTCGTATTTCATCATTTTTAAGTCATAATCGACTTTGCGAAAATAGACTTTGGCGGCTTCGAGGTTATTCAGCATGAGGTAGTTCAATGCAATATACATTCGAATCATTACCACCTCGAAGTCTTCGCCCCGGTAACGGCTTTTCCGGTCGTTGAGGGCAAAGCTCAAAGCCTGTGCCGAAAGCGATTTTCTCAATGTGTCGGCAATGTTTTCCGCGTCTTTAAAGGCTGCATTGCTGCGTTCGTAATCTCCCTGGACGCGTAGAATTGTTCCGGCTTCCATAAAATAAAGAAGGCGGTCGCGTTGGGCCGAATCTTTCGCCAGGTAACGAATACCGTCAATGGCTTTGTCATATTTGCCTTCGTGAAAAAGGTTTTCCGCAGTTTCAATCGACTTATTGTACCCTGCGCTGCAAGAAAATAAAAAGACGGGCAAAAAGAGGGCGAAAAGATAAAAAGCCGAAATCGGACGAAAGCAACGCATTCGCGTAAAATTCGGTTCGTTCGTAATGCTTCTCATATCGGGGATTCCAGGCTGAAACGAATTGATCCTTATTGCATCGGTAAGAGCTTACCAGGACATGGAGTCACGGCCCTGTACTTTTTTCCGGTAGGTTTTGCGGTTCGACCATACCACCAACTGGGTCTCGACCTGGCGAAGTTCCGTGTTAATGACTTGTTCGACAATCTTTTTACCGCCCGACGAAAACATATTTTCGTTAATGTCGGTTTTGATAAAATAGTTGGGCGTTTTCATCTTGCCGACGCTTAACGGTTGGTCGGTCATCCCGGTCATGCTAAACTCAATCTCTCGCAGGGCGGCGGAACGGTCTTCCGTTCTCACGGTGAAGATGCCTTGTTTTCTCAACTCATCGACCAGCGTATTGTCAAAAAAATCGGTCGCGATGATTTCTGAGGTGCTGTTTTTGGTCGGCAGCAGCGCCACAAAGATACCGTCCTGGTTCGGGTGTTGCTTGTAATGGGCGGCAATTTCTTGCGCCATTTGTACGGCGGTTTTTTCAAGCTCCCAACGCGTAAGCTCTCCGGTGTCGGCTACTAAATCTTTGTCCGAATCGACGCGCTGGGCGCCGGTTGCGCAAAACAGGCCGCTCATGACAAGAAGCGAAAGGGCCGCGTTTTTAAGAATGGGGTTGGCGATATTTATTTTCATATAGATTCCTTTCGGGTTAACTCAGTTTTGCAATTCGTTTCTTTTTGCATATTAGCAATATGCATTGCAAAACATATGATTGGGCCAGGCCGGGGGCATAGCCGCAGCTCAAGGTATCAGTCGGGCGATACTATGTCAAAACGTTTTTGTTTGGCGTTCATGATGTCATGGCGCACGCTTTGGCGCTTCATCCCGGATGTATGCAACGGTAAAATTACGGCCTGCGTCGCCCCGCCGGTGGCTGTAAAGGCCCTCTTCGGACCAGGTATCGCCGTCAATAAACCTGATTTTCGGGTGTTCCGGGCTTTCTAAAGGCGCTTCGGTTTCACCTTTGGGTTCAAGACCCAATTGCCGCAATAGCACGGATTTCATGTCAAGGCAAAGGCGTTTGTTTTCGGGCGATTTTTGCAAGTCGCCGGAAAAATATTCTGCAAATTCGGACCCCACCTCATAGTGACTGGCCCCAATGAAAGGGCCGGCAACCCAGCGAAGCTCGTTTGTTTCGTTTTGGTTGAATTTGGTTTGGGCTGCTGCCAACGTATTGAAAATAATTTTTTGCTGAAACCCGCGCCACCCGGAATGGATGGCCCCCCAGAAGAGTCGGGTGGGGTGGTAAAAAACCAAAGGCATGCAATCTGCCGTTCGTATGGCAATGCCGGTATTGGCGGCGTTGCTGAACGCGGCGTCCGCTTCCGGGGCTTCCGGCTCTTGCATGGCTTTGGGGAGCCAGTAAAGGCCAGACAGAGTATGGGCCTCAATGGCTGTGGCCGTATGGGTTTGCCGCAAAAAACCCAGGCGCACCCCCTTCTTTTGCAATTCGCTTTGAAGAAAAAGGGCGTCGTTTTCCACTTCTTCGGGCGTGGTTGAGAGTTGGCCCGGTTGAGAGGTTTTCCCCCAGCATTCAATGACCAAAGAGTAACCTTTTCGTTCGGAAGAAGGTATATTGAGCGAGACAACTTCTTCCTTATATAATTCAATTCCTGGTTTTTTACTCATTTGGTTCCTGGTGATCCGGTTTGTTTTCTTGGTATAATGTAATTTGAGCGGCTTCATACCCTTTTTTTCCGGTTTGAATGGAAAATTCAACTTTCATGGAAAGTGTGACATCTTTTTCGCGCAGATTTTCAAGCTGAGAGACATGGAAATAAATCTGGCGTCCGTTTGCCATTGCAATAAAACCGTACCCCCCTTTTTTTTGGAACTGGACAATGCGGCCCAAATAACGTGAAAAAGAACGCGATGTCCGGTTTTGCCGGCTTTCCGATGCGTCTGATGAATCCAATGTGATTTCGGCGGGCGGCGCGGAAAGTATCGTATCGCCTAACAGAACTTTTTCAAGCTTCATTGCATCGTGAGAAATTTTAATTTCTGCGTTTAAAACGGATAAAAATTTCCGGTAGTCATCCAGCTTTTTGCGAAAGTAGTCGTATTGCAGCGATTCGTATAGGCGGCCTTCCCAGTTTTGGATATGAACCGAATTGCGGATTTCGCGCCGGAAAGATTCAAACGTTTCCAAAAGCGGTTCGGGAATGAGCTGCAACTGGCGCAAAGCCCGCAAGTTGGCCTGGAAACTGTTTTTCACAATCACCGAACCAAGATTGGCGTGCATCTCCCGAACCCCGCCGAGGGAACGGTCGCGCCCGTTTTCTTCGAGCAGGGGGTCCAGCAAAATGGCGACGCAAAGCGCTTCGGTTCCAATGCCCATGGTAACGAGCAACTGGTAAAAGTAGGCGTTTTCCAGTGAGAGAGAAGGGTGAAAAATTCGATAGAGCCAGAGCTGGTAGTCCAGCAATTGCAGCAGATAGCAGATATTCGATTTGTATACGGAGTCTTTCAGGTAACTGAAGTAGGTATCCCGGTAGTCGCTGACGCGCTTCACGACGTTTTTTGGAATTTTCAAATGAAATTGTTTGGAAAAATGATCCGTATACAAATGAAACTGTTCATTTAAAAAATCAATTGTGTCTTTCGGGGTCGCTTTTGGATTCACGTTCGGGTTCACGTTCGGGTTGGCAGGCGGTGCGCCTGGCGTTTGACCTGGCGGCTTTTGTTCCCCCGGCGATAAAAAATTACCGGGGGAGAGGTCATCTTTATTTGCTTTTCTTGACGGATCCTTCATAAGGCGTTTTCAGGTGAAGCTCTGCCAGGTAGTTTTTGTTCCGGATTTCAATCCATACCGTGGCGCCGGCTTTTCGTTCGTTCGTGCGAATCCGGCATAGTCCGAAACCCCGGTCCCATGTAAAAGAAAAACCCCCGCTTGTGACCCGACCAATGGGCTCTTCGGCCATGTTCTTCACGGTAAAGCCGCCTCGGGGCAGCGGGCCTTTCTCTTTCATCATAAACCCGCAAATATTTTCAACCGGGTCTTCCTTGGTGGCTAAAATAGCTTCTTTGCCTATATAATCTTTCCGGGAACTGACAATCCACCCCAGACCCGATTGGTAGGGCGTTTTTTCCGCATCAAGTTCATTGCCGTACAAAGGGTAAAAAGCCTCCAGGCGCAAGAGGTCGCGGGCGGCCAGACCGCAGGGAGTGACCCCCTGGTCGATCAGGGTTTGCCACAGTTTCACGGCTGTTTCGCGGTTGCTTAGAATTTCAAAACCGTCTTCGCCGCTATAGCCCGTTCGTGAAAGATAGCCTTGCCCGTCCGAAAATCCGAGCGGTTGCAGATGGTAATAGGCCAATTCGGAAAGAAAGCCGGTTTGCAACCCCAGCTTCGACAAGGCGTCTCTCAACTGCTTTTCGGAATCTGGCCCCTGCAGCGCCAGAAAGCAGGTTTCTGCGTTCGTCTCTTTCAATGCTTCAAGCTCTACGGACGATTGCCGTTCTTGGTTATAGCGTTGAGCCGCCTCGCGGATATGCCGGATCACTTTATCGGCATTGGCGGCATTGGCAATCACCAGGTATTCGCTTTCTTGCGTTCGGTAGATTGTGATATCGTCTAAAAGGCCGCCGTTGGCGAGCGGAAGGGCGTTGTATTGCACCTGGTTGATTTGACAATTTTGGATCTGCCGGCAGGTGATTGATTCCAGAAAAAGCAACGTGTGGTTGGGCGCCT